>NZ_JBLYPK010000004.1:0-418210 GCF_051861585.1 Stenotrophomonas sp. ATs4
TTGGGAAGTGGCCTCAGCGCCGTTCCCGTGTGCTGCGAAGTTTCCTTCGTAGCGAGCCGCCCATTATGCCAGACTTTTTCAGTCCGTCAACACCTTCGTTCGATCATCTCGTTCGGCGGTGGTGGTGGGCGCCCTGGTGTCGCTGAAGCCCCTTGGTGGCGCCCCCTGCGACGGGGGAGGAGAAGTATGTCCCCATTTCCATCGTTTGTGAAGGGGGTGTGGCGATTTTTTTCAACGGATGTTGCATCCGTTCATCCGTCGCGCTGCGGGAGGATCCCGCGAAGAGCAGCCAAGCGTGGGCTTGGCTCTACAAGAGCATAAGGAAGGGCCGGCTGCGCCGGCCCTTCCCTGGTGTCAGGCAGCGACCAGGCGCACGCGGGCGAAGGTGCGCTTGCCGACCTGCAGCAGGCCTTCGAAGCCCGGCTGCAGCACCTGCTGGCCGTCTTCCACTACTTCGCCGTCGACCTTGACCGCGCGCTCCTTGAGCTTGCGGTTGGCTTCGGAATTGCTCGGGGTCAGGCCGGCGGCGGTCAGCAGTGCGGCGATACGCAGGCCTTCGGCCGGGATCGCCACGTCCTGCAGCGGCAGCTGGGTGATGTCGCCCTGCCCGGTCACCGCCGCTTCCCAGCCGGCAATGGCCTGCTCGGCCGCCGCAGCGTCGTGGAAGCGGGTCGCCAGTTCACGCGCCAGGCGCAGCTTGACCACACGCGGGTTCAGGCCGCTATCGGCCACCTGTTCGCGCAGCTGCACGGCTTCGGCCTGGCTGATGTCGAAGGACAGCAGCTCGATCCAGCGCCACATCAGGGTGTCGTCCACCTTCATGGTCTTGGTGACGATGTCGATGGCCGGTTCGCTGATACCAATGTAGTTGCCCAGCGACTTGGACATCTTGTTGACGCCGTCCAGGCCTTCCAGCAGCGGCATGGTCAGCACCACCTGCGGCTTCTGGCCGTGGTGTTCCTGCAGGCCACGGCCCATCAGCAGGTTGAATTTCTGGTCGGTACCGCCGAGCTCGACGTCCGCCTCCAGGGCCACCGAGTCGTAACCCTGCACCAGCGGGTACAGGAACTCGTGGATGGCGATGGACTGCTGGGCGGCATAGCGCTTGGCGAAGTCGTCGCGCTCGAGCATGCGCGCCACGGTGTGCTGGCCGGCCAGGCGGATCATGTCGGCCGCGCCCATCTTGCCGAACCACTCCGAGTTGAAGCGCACTTCGGTCTTCTCCCGGTCCAGCACCTTGAAGACCTGCTCTTCATAGGTACGGGCGTTGGCCAGCACGTCCTCGCGGCTCAGGGGCTTGCGGGTCAGGCTCTTGCCGGACGGGTCGCCGATCATGCCGGTGAAGTCGCCGATCAGGAAAATGACCTGGTGGCCGAGGTCCTGGAACTGGCGCAGCTTGTTCAGCAGCACGGTGTGGCCCAGATGCAGGTCGGGCGCGGTGGGGTCGAAGCCGGCCTTGATCCGCAGCGGGCGGCCTTCCTGCAGGCGCGCACGCAGATCCTCAAGCTTGAGGATCTCGTCGGCACCACGGCCGATCAGGGCAAGGGCTTCTTCAATCGAGGACACGTGACTACTCCCGGCTACGCCGATTCTTGTGTGGGGTGTTAAAGCAAAGTTAACCCGATTGGCTTCACAAAAGCCAATGGGCACAAGGGTTTGACGCGGTTTTCTCAGGTGTCTATGGTAACCGGCGATCAGGCCCGCGCTCCCGGGCTGCCAGGAAAGAACCGCCGATGCACAATTCCGAACAAGGGCGCGCACGCAAGCAGCGCTTCCAGGAACGCCTCCACGTCCTGCACGACAACGCCCTGCATCGGAAGCTCAGGCAACACCTTCCCGCCGCCTTCAGTGAGCGCTGGACCCGTCGCCACTGGGTGCACGCCAGCCTGTTCGCGACCATTGGCGCGCTGGTGGCAACGATCGTCCCCGGCTTCTCGCACACCATCGACGCGCCCTTCGCCGACAGCCATACCAGCCTGGCGCTGCCGTTGCCGCCGCTGACCATGGCCCGCCAGCAGCAGGTGCCCGGTGACAGCTGGCAGGTGCTGCGGGTGCAGCGCGGCCAGACCCTGAGCGACCTGTTCGACAAGGCCGGCATTCCGGCCACTACCCTGCACCGGGTGCTGGACCATCCCGGTGCACGCGAGGCGTTGACCAGGCTGCGTCCGGGCGCCGAGATCGCCTTCGACATGCCGCTGTCCGGCGACCTGCGCAGCATCCGCTTCGACCGCGATGCCGACAACCGGGTAGAGCTGAGCCTGGCCGGCGATGACATCAAGGAGAAGGTGACCCAGCGCGAGACCTCCACGCGCACCGTGGTCACCAGCGGCGAGATCACCAGCTCGCTGTATGCCGCGGCCCGACGGGCCGGGCTGTCGCCGTCGGCGATCGCGACGATGACCGACGACATATTCAAGTACGACATCGACTTCTCCAAGGACCTGCAGCCGGGCGACCGCTTCAGCGTGGTGATGGACGAGACCTGGCGCGAAGGCGAGAAGGTGGATACCAGCAAGATCCTGGCGGCGACCTTCACCACCGGCGGCAAGACCTATTCCGGCTTCCGCTTCGATCGCAACGGGAAGGCCGAGTACTACGACATCAACGGCCGTTCGCTGAAGAAGAGCTTCATCCGCATGCCGATCCCGTTCGCGCGGCTGAGCTCGACCTTCGGCGCGCGCAAGCACCCGGTGCTGGGCAAGATGCGCATGCACAAGGGCGTGGACTACGCCGCGCGCACGGGTACCCCGATCATGGCCGCCGGCGACGCCCGCGTGCAGTTTGCCGGCGTGCAGCGCGGTTACGGCAACGTCGTGATCCTCGACCACGGCCGCGGCCACACCACCCTGTACGGGCACATGTCGCGCTTTGCGAGCATCAAGACCGGCCAGCGCGTGGCCCAGGGCACGGTGATCGGCTATGTCGGCTCGACCGGCCTGGCGACCGGCCCGCACCTGCACTACGAATTCCGCGTCAACGGCGAGCATCGCAATCCGCTGACCGTGACCATGCCGCCGCCGGAGCCGCTGAAGGGCGCCGAGCTGGTCGCCTTCCGCTCGCAGACTGCACCGGCAATGGCGCGCATCCAGGGCATGGAGAAGCTGATCTACGCCGATGCCAGCCCGGCACCGACCAGTCGCGACGAAGCCGCCCCCGAAGTCGCCAGTGCCAAGGACAAGCAGGCCACCGGCCGCAAGCGCGGTTGAGCCCCTGCGTTGACGAAGAAGGACGCGGCAGCCCAAGCTTGCCGCGTCCTTTTTTTATGCCTGCCATGAACACGACTGCCGACAGCGACGCCCCCCTGTACCTTGGCCTGATGTCGGGCACCAGCGCCGACGGCATCGACGCCGCGCTGGTGCAGTTCCCCGCCGGCGGTGGCTGCCGCTTCGTGCATGGGCTGACCGCCCGCTGGGAGCCGGTGCTGCGCACGCGGCTGGTGGCACTGGGCGAAGGCGGCCCACTGGATTCACTGGAAGAACTGGGCGAGTTGGATGCGCGGATCGCCATCAGCTTCGCCGCGGCCGCCAATCAGCTGCTGGCCGAGGCCGGGGTGGACCGCAGCCAGATCCGCGCGATCGGCTCGCACGGCCAGACCGTGCGCCATCGCCCGCTGGCCGACCCCGCCTTCACCGTGCAGCTGGGCGACGGCAACCGCATCGCCGAGCTGACCGGGATCACTACGGTCTGCGACTTCCGCCGCCGCGACGTAGCAGCCGGTGGCCATGGCGCGCCGCTGATGCCGGCCTTCCATGTAGGCATGCTGGGCACAGCCGACGAAGACCGCGCGGTGCTCAACCTGGGCGGCATCGCCAACGTGACCCTGATCCCGCGCGAGGGCGCGGTGCGTGGCTTCGATACCGGCCCGGCCAATGCGCTGATGGATGCGTGGTGCCAGCGCCACACCGGCCGCACCTTCGATGCCGACGGCGCCTACGCCGCCAGCGGCGCGGTGGACGAGGGCCTGCTGGCCGGCTGGCGTTCGGACCCGTGGTTCGCGCTGCCGCCGCCAAAGAGCACGGGCCGCGAACAGTTCCACCTGGCCTGGGCCGAGGCGCACATGGGCGAAGGCGAGTACGCCGCCGCCGATGTGCAGGCGACGCTGCTGGAGCTGACGGTGGCCACGGTGGCCGACGCGCTGCTGACGCAGCAGCCACAGACCCGGCGCCTGCTGGTCTGTGGTGGTGGCGTGCGCAACCGGCAGCTGATGAAACGGCTGGCGGCGCGGCTGCCGGGAGTGCAGGTGGAGTCCAGCGCGGTGCATGGGCTGGACCCGGAGTACGTTGAGGCGATGGGCTTTGCCTGGCTGGCGCAGCGGACGATGGACGGGCTGGCCGGCAACCTGCCGAGCGTGACCGGGGCGAACGGCCCGCGGATCCTGGGCGCGATCCACCTGGCGTGAGGTGGCGCGATCCACGCATGGCGTGGATCTACCGGGAACGGCAGTCGAGCATGGCTCGACTCCACAAAGGTGCTAATCGAAGCCCTGCCCTGCGGGCAGCGCCTGCAGGGCCGCGATTGCATCGGACAGGGCGTCCACTTCGGGATCACCGAAGCCGGAGCGGACTTCCAGTTCACTGCTGAACAAGCCCTGCTCCAGCAAGGCCTCGCAGGTCTGTTCATGGGTCCATCCGCGGGCAACCGCGACCCGTCGGATGCGTTCCAGCAGCAGCGGGTCCAGGTCCCGCAGCACAACGTCGGCCATGCTCACTTCCCCGTTCGCAAGGCACCGCCCCCTCGGCGCGTCGGGGGCGATGATCCCGCAGACGGGGCGGTCAGGCAATCAGGTCGAGCTGGCGGCCTGGCGACGACGCTGCTGCAGGATCAGCAGAGCGCAGAGGATCACCACCGGGATCGCCACCAGCGCGGTACCGACGAAGAACAGCGCGTAGCCTTCCAGCAGCGTCCGGCCCTGTGCGAGCGTCTGTACCGACCACCCCGAGAGCCCCTTGAGCGCCTTGCCGGGCATCGCGTAGAACGAACTCAGCAGCGCGTACTGGGTTGCGGTGTATCCGATGCTGGTCAGGCTCGACATATAGGCGATCAGCGCCGTACCGGCGAAACCGCTGGCGAAGTTGTCGATTGCCATGGCCACGGCGAAATGGGTCGTGTCCGGGCCCGAATAGGCCAGCCAGGCAAACGCCAGGTTGGAGGCCGGACCCAGCACGGCACCCACCATCAGCGCCGCCAGCACGCCCCAGCGCACCGAGACCAGGCCCGCCGCAGCAATACCGACGAAGGTCGCGACCAGGCCCACCGAGCCACGTACTGCGCCAACGGTGTCCTCGTCCAGACCGAGATCGACGTAGAACGGGTTGGCCATCGGTCCCATGACGAAGTCGGCCATGCGATAGACGCTGATGGCCACAAGGATCAGGATCGCGCCGCTGCGATGCTCGCGGACAAAGGCGATGAACGGCCCCGCCACGGCGTCGAACAGTCCGCGCGGCGTCCACAAGGAAGTCGCCTGTGCCTGCACTGCAGCCACTTCCCGCGCGGGTTCACGGGCCATGACCACAGCCACCACTCCAAGCGCCATCAGCACGGCCATGATCTCGTACGAGACCTGCCAGCCAACACGCGCCGCGATGATCAGGATCAGCGCGTCGGTGACCAGCAGTGCGGTGCGGTAGCCCAGCGCCGAGGATGAGGTCAGCAGTCCAAGCTGCTCGCTGTTGTCGGCACTTTCAATCCGCCAGGCATCGATGACGATGTCCTGGGTGGCCGAAGCAAACGCCACGATCACGGCCATCACGCCGAACACGACGATGTGCTGCCATGCGATACCCAGGAACTGGATCTGACCGCCCTTGGGCTGGACAAGCGCCATGCCGATCAGGCCCACCACCACAACCAGCTGCGACAACAGCATCCAGCCCCGTCGGCGGCCAAAGCGGCCGAACAGAGGCACGTCGGTCTTGTCGACGATCGGTGCCCACAGGAACTTCATGGTGTAGGCGAGGCCGACCCATGACAGAAAACCGATCGTGCTCAACTCGATGCCTTCCTTGCGCATCCAGAAGCCGAGCGTGTTACCCACCAGGTAAATCGGCAGGCCCGAGCTGAAACCGAGCAGCAGCATTGCCAGCACTTTGCGCTGGCTCAGGTTGGACAATACCCGCTGCCACGGCCGGCGCGGCTTGGCCGCCTCAGTCACAGGTCGTAGTCCACGATGAACGGCGCGTGGTCGGAGAAGCGCTCGTCGCGGTAGATCGAGCAGCTGCGCAGGCGGTCACGCAGACCCGGGGTGATGAACTGGTAGTCGATGCGCCAACCGACGTTGTTGGCACGGGCCGCGCCGCGGTTGCTCCACCAGGTGTAATCCTCGCCGGTGGGATTGAGCAGGCGATAGGCATCGGCCCAGCCGCGGCCGGTGGCGACGTCGGTGGCCTGGCCATGGTCGGCGCACAGGGCGTTGAGCCAGTCGCGCTCTTCGGGCAGGCAGCCGGAGTTCTTCTGGTTGGATTTCCAGTTCTTGATGTCCAGCGCGGAACGGACGATGTTCCAGTCGCCGCACAGCACGTAGTCGCGGCCGCTGCGTGCCCATTCCTCGAGGATTGGCCGCAGCCATTCCATCACTTCGAACTTGAAGCCCTGGCGCAGGTCGCCCGAGCTGCCGGACGGGATATAGAAGGAGACCACGCTGAGGTTGCCGTAGCGTGCCTCGATGTAGCGGCCTTCGTCGTCGAATGGGGCCCAGCCCAGCGAGGTGATGACCTGGTCCGGCTCGCGCTTGCTGTAGATCGCCACCCCGCTGTAGCCCTTCTTGGTGATGGCATCGCGGTAGAAGCAGTGGTGGCCGTCCGGGCGGAACATCGGGTCGGACAGCTGGTCTTCCTGGGCCTTGGTTTCCTGGATGCACAGGACGTCGGCGTCCTGGGCACGGAACCAGTCGAGGAAGCCCTTGGTCGCGGCGGAACGGATGCCATTGGCGTTGAAACTGATGATGCGCATGCGGGGGACCTACGGCGGGAAACCGGGCAAGCATACCGGTTGCCTGCCGGGCTGCGCAGTCCGCCGGGCACCGCCCGGGCGCCCCTCAGGAGGGGCTGGACGAGCGCGAAACGCCCAGCTGGATTAGGATTTGTGCTCCAAATGAAGATGAATCGAGTTTTGATGAGCGACCACCGTCACCGTTTCCTGCAGCTGGCCCTGACCGCCGACGCCCTGCGCTTCGGCCAGTTCACCCTCAAGTCCGGCCGGCTGAGCCCCTATTTCTTCAATGCCGGTCGTTTCGACTCCGGTTCGCTGCTGTCGCAGCTCGGCGCGTGCTACGCCGATGCCATCGACACCACCGGCATCAAGTACGACGTGGTGTTCGGCCCGGCCTACAAGGGTATTCCGCTGGCCACCGCGATGGCCTGCGAGCTGGCCCAGCGTGGCCGTGACCTGCCGCTGTCGTTCAACCGCAAGGAAGCCAAGGCCCACGGCGAAGGCGGCCAGCTGATCGGCGCCGACATGAACGGCAAGCGCGTGTTGATCGTCGATGACGTGATCACCGCTGGCACTGCGATCCGCGAAGCGCTGGGCATCATCCGCGACGCCGGTGGCACCCCGGCCGGCATCGTGGTGGCGCTGGACCGCCAGGAGATCGCCTCGGAAGCCGATCGCCGTTCGGCGGCGCAGTCGGTGGCCGAAGAGGCCGGCATTCCGGTCATCGCCGTGGCATCGCTGGCCGACCTGCTTGATTTCGCCTCCGGCAACCCGGAACTTGTGGGGTACCGGCAGCCGCTGGAAGCCTACCGGGCCCAGTACGGCGTCCGTTCGATCCGCTGACCGACCCAGGGGAAAGGTCATGTCCCGAGTTCCTGCTGTTCTCTTTGCCGGCCTGCTGCTGGCCGTGCCGTTCACCGTGCCGGCGCAGTCGCGCGACAGCGGCAAGGCGGAAAAGAAGCTGTACTGCTGGAACGAGGGCAAGGAGCGGATCTGCAGTGATTCGCTGCCGGCCGATGCGGTCAACCACGCCCGCGAGGAGTTCAACGCGAACAGCGGCCTGCGCAATGCGCAGGTCCAGCGCGCGTTGACCGACGAGGAACGCGCCGCTGCCAGCACGGTGGCGCAGCAGCAGCAACTGGACCTGATGGCCACGCAGACACGCCAGCGTACCGAGCAGGCGATGCTGGCCACCTATGGCAGCGAGGACGACCTGCGCCGGGTCTTCGCCGAGCGCCAGGAAGTACTCGACAACAACCTCAAGACCGCCGAATACAACGTCACCAGCCTGCGTGAGTCGCTGGTGGCGCTGCTGTCGGCTGCGGGAGACCGCGAGCTGGCCGGCGGCAAGGTGGCTGACAAGCAGGCCGAGGCCATCCGCAAGCGGCATGTGCAGCTGCAGGCGCAGCAACGCCTGCAGGCCGGGTTCCTGCAGCAGCAGCAGGCGTTGAAGGCGGAGATCGACAGCAGCCTGCAGCGTTATCGCGAGTTGAAGGGTGTGGCGCCGGCTGTCCCGGCGGGCTGACGACGCCCCTGCCGCCGGGCATGGCCCGGCGCTACCCGGGGCCTGGTTACGGGTTTGCACACGGAATTTATGCACTCTTTACGCGTCGGCCCGGTCCGGCGCGTAGTGCGTTTATGGGGGGCAGGACGACGATGACGGCCTGAGGTGGAGGGGTTCCACCAGGACGCTATTGCAATGTCCCCCTGGCTGTCGTTGTTGTGTGGCGTCGTGGTGCTGGTCGCCGCCGCCTATCTTCTTTATGTCGTGCTGCGGCCCGAGTCGTTCTGAGCGGAGACTGCCATGACTGAGATTCTTGCCATTCTTGCCGCCAGCGTACTGCTGGCCTGGCCGTTGGGCCTGTACCTGGCGCGCGTGATGCGCGGCACGCCGATGAAGGTCGACGTGCTCTTCCACTGGATCGAGAAACCGCTGTACAGGGTGTTCGGCGTTGACCCATCGCGCTCGATGTCCTGGCGTGGCTACGTGCTGGCCTTCGTGCTCAGCAACGTGGTGGTGGCGGTGCTGACCCAGGCGGTATTCATGACCCAGGCCTGGTTGCCACTGAATCCGGACCAGATCCCGAACATGCGCTGGGACACCGCGCTGCACACGATGATCTCGTTCCTGACCAACACCAACCAGCAGCATTACTCCGGCCAGGCGCAGCTGTCCTACTTCTCGCAGATGACCGGTATCACCGGCCTGCAGGTGGTGACGCCGATGATGGGCCTGGCGCTGGCGGTGGCCACGCTGCGGGCACTGTTCGCGCGTGCGCCGCAGGCTGCGGCGGCCACCGGCAGCGGCGATGACCGCCAGGTGGCGGTGGGCAACTACTACGTGGACGTGGTGCGCCTGTGCGTGCGCTTCCTGTTGCCGCTGTGCCTGGTCTGGACGCTGCTGCTGACCAGTCAAGGCGTGCCGTCGACGATGGCCGGCGGGCCGCAGGCTACGCCGATCGATGCCAGTGCCGGCATGGCCGAGCAGAAACTGCCGCTGGGCCCGGTGGCGGCGATGGTCGCGGCCAAGCAGCTGGGCGCCAATGGTGGCGGCTGGTACGGCCCGAACAGCAGCTTCCCGCTGGAGAACCCGACGCCGGTTTCGAACGCGCTGGAAATCGTCGGCATTCTGCTGGTGCCGATGGCGGTGATCTTCATGATCGGCGCGTTCACCGGCCGGCGCCGTTTCGGCGTCCTGGTGTTCAGTTGCATGCTGGGCATGTCGCTGCTGTCCACCGGCGCGATGGTGTGGAGCGAAGGGCATAGTGCCAGCGCCACCACACCGCTGCTGATGGAAGGCAAGGAGGTACGCTTTGGTGCCGATGGCACCGCGCTTTGGGCGGCGGTAACCACCCAGGTGTCCAATGGCTCGGTCAACGGCATGCACGATTCGCTGAGCCCGTTGAGTGGCGGCCTGGCGATGGTCAACATGCTGGTCAGCGCGATCTGGGGCGGCATCGGCTGTGGCCTGCAGCAGTTCATCGTGTACCTGCTGCTGGGCGTGTTCCTGGCCGGGTTGATGACCGGGCGTACGCCGGAACTGTTCGGCCGCAAGCTGGAGACACCCCAGGTGCGCCTGCTGGCCCTGCTGGTGCTGCTGCAGCCGATCACCCTGCTGGTGTTCACCGCGATCACCCTGGCGGTGCCCGGCCTGGCCGGTACCTCCAACCCGGGCTTCCATGGCATCAGCCAGGTGTTCTACGAGTACGTCTCGGCCTACGCCAACAACGGCTCGGGCTTCGAAGGGCTGGGTGACGCCACGCTGTGGTGGAACCTGAGCTGCTCGCTGGTGCTGCTGCTGGGCCGCTTCCCGCTGCTGATCATCCCGCTGGTGGTGGCCGCACAGCTGGCCGCCAAGCGCCAGGCACCGGAGTCTGCCGGCAGCCTGCAGATCGAAACCCCGACCTTCGCCCTGACCCTGGTCTCGGTGATCGTCATCCTGACCGTGCTGCAGTTCATGCCGGCGCTGGTGCTCGGCCCGATCGCCGACCACCTGAGCCTGGGACTGCACTAAGGACACCCTGATGAGTACCCAAGCAAGTTCCACCCGTAGTTCCCTTGCTCCGCGCCCTGCCCTTCTGGATGGCGCCGGCCTGCGCCGTGCGCTGATCGAAGCCGTGCGCAAGCTGTCACCGATGCATCTGGTGCGCAGCCCGGTGATGGCCGTGGTGATGGCCGGTACGATCGTCGCCGCGATCGTCACCCTGACCGGCAATGCGCCGCTGGGCTTCGGCCTGGCGGTGACCGTGATCCTGCTGGTGACCGTGTTGTTCGGCAACTTCGCCGAAGCGGTGGCCGAGGCACGCGGCCGTGGCCAGGCCGCCTCGCTGCGGCGTGCCCGCCAGGATCTGGTGGCGCGCCGCCTGTCGGCGCCGCAGCCGGGGGCGGCCGAAGCCCAGGTGCCGGCCGCCGAGCTGCGCCCGGGTGACCATGTAATCGTCAGTGCCGGTGAACTGGTGCCGGCCGATGGCGAGATCGTGCAGGGCCTGGCCACCATCAACGAAGCGGCGGTGACCGGTGAATCGGCGCCGGTGCTGCGTGAGGCCGGCACCGACCGTTCCGGCGTGATCGGCGGCACCAAGGTGCTGTCCGACCAGATCATCGTGCGGGTGACCGCCGAACCGGGCCACAGCTTCCTGGACCGCATGATCGCGCTGGTGGAAGGCGCCAACCGCCAGAAGACCCCGAACGAGATCGCGCTGACCCTGCTGCTGGCGGCGATGACGCTGACCTTCCTGGTGGTGGTGGCAACGTTGCCGGCGATCGGCGCTTCGGTGGGCGTCAAGGTCGATCCGCTGCTGCTGATCGCGCTGCTGGTGTGCCTGATCCCGACCACCATCGGCGGGCTGCTGCCGGCCATCGGCATCGCCGGCATGAACCGTGCGCTGGCTGCCAACGTGCTGGCCAAGTCGGGCAAGGCGGTGGAAGTGGCCGGCGACGTCGATGTGCTGCTGCTGGACAAGACCGGCACCATCACCTACGGCGACCGCCAGGCCAGCCATTTCCACCCGCTGGCCGGGATCGATGCCAGCCAGCTGCGCGAAGCAGCACTGCTCTCTTCGCTGGCCGACCCGACCCCGGAAGGCAAGTCGATCGTGCGCCTGGCGCGTGAGCAGGGGTGCGCCACAGCCGAACCGGACCATGCCGAGTACCTGGCCTTCAGTGCGCAGACCCGCATGTCCGGCGTGGATCTGGCCCAGCCTGGTCAGGAGCCCGGCCGGCAGATCCGCAAGGGCGCGGCCGATGCGATCCGTGCCCACGTGCAGGCGCTGGGTGGCAGTGTGCCGGCTGAACTGGCCGGGCGTGTCGAGCAGGTCGCACGCAATGGTGCCACCCCGCTGGTGGTGGCCGAGGGTCGCCACGTGCTGGGCGTGATCGAGCTGTCGGACGTGGTCAAGCACGGCATGCGCGAGAAGTTCGCGCAGTTGCGGGCGATGGGCATCCGCACGGTGATGATCACCGGTGACAACCCGCTGACCGCCGCCGCCATCGCTGCCGAGGCCGGCGTCGACGATTACATCGCCGAGGCCCGCCCGGAAGACAAGCTGGCACGCATCCGTGCTGAACAGGCTGGCGGTCGCCTGGTGGCGATGGTGGGCGACGGCACCAACGATGCACCGGCGCTGGCCCAGGCCGACATTGGCCTGGCGATGAATTCCGGTACCCAGGCGGCGAAGGAGGCCGGCAACATGGTCGACCTCGATTCGGACCCGGCCAAGCTGCTGGCGGTGGTGGAAGTGGGCAAGCAGCAGCTGATCACCCGCGGCGCGCTGACCACCTTCTCGCTGGCCAACGACGTGTCCAAGTACTTCGCGATCCTGCCGGCGCTGTTCGCCGCTGCCGTGCCGACCATGGCCGCATTGAACGTGATGCAGCTGTCGAGCCCGCGCAACGCGGTGCTGGCGGCGCTGATCTTCAACGCCCTGGTGATTCCCGCCCTGATCCCGCTCGCCCTGCGTGGCGTGCGCTTCCGCCCGGCCACCGCAACGGCGCTGCTGCGCCGGAACATGCTGGTGTACGGCCTCGGCGGCGTGCTGCTGCCGTTCGCGGCGATCAAGCTGATCGACCTCCTTCTTGTCCTGGTATTCGGCGCATGAACCGTTCTGCTTCCACTACGTCATCCCTTTCGCGCGAACCGAAGGTCGAGGCCCACGTGGCCAGCCTGCAGGACGGCGCCAGCTGGCGACCGGCGATCGGCCTGGGGCTTGCCACCCTGCTGCTGGCCGGCGCGGTCTACGCCGGCATCGCTACCGGCTTTGCCGGTCTGGCCTACCCGACCCAGGCCGAAGGCAGCCTGCTGCGCGATGGCAACGGCCAGGTGCGTGGCTCGGCATGGCTGTCGCAGCCGTTCACCGGCGATGGCTATTTCCAGGCACGGCCGTCGGCGGCCAACTACGACCCGATGGCCGCGGCCGGTTCCAACATGGCGCGCAGCAACCCGGCCCTGGCCGAACGGGTTGCCGCCAGTACTGCCACGGTGGCCGCACGCGAAGGCGTTGCGCCTGCACAGGTACCGGCGGACCTGGTCACCCAGTCCGCCGGTGGTCTGGACCCGCAGCTTTCCCCGGCTGCAGCGCAGTTGCAGGTAGCTCGTGTCGCGCGTGCCCGTGGCCTGCCGGTGGAACAGGTGCGGGCACTGGTGCAGGCGCATACCGAAGGGCGCCAGTGGGGCCTGTTCGGCCAGCCGCGGGTGAACGTTGTGACGCTCAACTTCGCGTTGGACCATGCGCCCAAGGCACCGTGATGCCGGCCTGCACCGGCTGCGCGCACAATGGCAGCCATGACAGCGGCACCCATGACTGATGCGCGTACCCGCCAGGCCGATGCCCTGGTTGAAGGCCTGCAACGCGAAGCCGGCGGCAAACTGACGGTCTTCCTCGGTGCAGCGCCGGGCGTGGGCAAGACCTACACCATGCTGACCCGCGCGCAGGAACAGCTGCGCCGCGGTGTCGATCTGGTGGTGGGGCTGGTGGAAACCCATGGCCGCGCCGATACCCAGGCACTGCTGGAAGGCTTGCCGCAGCTGTCACTGAAGGACGTGGCCTATCACGGCCACGCCCTGCAGGAGATGGACCTGGATGCCGTACTGGCGCGGCATCCAGCGCTGGTGCTGGTGGATGAACTGGCCCATCGCAATGCACCGGGCAGCCGCCACGAGCGGCGCTGGCAGGATGTGATGGAGCTGCTGGATGCCGGCATCGACGTCTGGACCACGGTCAACATCCAGCATCTGGAAAGCCTCAACGATGTGGTGATGCGGATCACCGGCGTGCGTGTGAGCGAGACCGTGCCGGACGGCGTGCTCGACCGCCTGCATGACATCGTGCTGGTCGATCTGCCGCCGCGCGAACTGATCGCACGCCTGCAACAGGGCAAGGTCTATGTGCCGGAGCAGGCCGCGCAGGCACTTCAGGCGTTCTTCTCGCCGGCCAACCTGACCGCGCTGCGCGAACTGGCCATGCAGGAGGCGGCCGACCGCGTCGACAACAGCCTGCGTGAAGCACGTGCCGCACGCGGCGAGAGCAACCTGCCCCTGCGTCGCGGCGTGCTGGTGGCCATCGACGGCGGTGGCCAGAGCGAATACCTGGTGCGCGTGGCGCGGCGCATCGCCGAACGTCGCGACGCGCCGTGGACGGTGGTGACCGTGCAGGGCCGTCGCCAGGACGAGGCGACCCGGCGCGAGATCGATGCCGCCTTCGCGCTGGCACGGCGCCTGGGTGGCGAGGCCGAACTGCTGCATGGTTCGAGCATTGCCGATGCCCTGCTCGACCACGCCGCACACAATGGTGTCTCGACCTTGGTGCTGGGCCGCACCCGCGAACGGCCGCTGGCGCGGATGTTCAACCGCACCCTGACCCAGCAGCTGATCCAGCGCGGCGCACACTACGAGATCACCATCATCAGCACCCCGCAGGCGCGAGCGCGCTCGCGCCGCGAGGGCCTGCTGCCACCGATGCGCGGCATCAGCTACGAGCCGGCACAGGCACTGATCGCCACTGCACTGGCCTGTGCGGTGGCATGGCTGGCCGAACGCTGGGTGGGCATGGCCGACCTGTCGATGGTGTTCATCGTGGCGGTGGTGCTGGTAGCCGCACGCACCCGCGCCAGTGTGGCGGTGATGGCGGCGATCCTGTGCTTCCTCGCCTACAACTTCCTGTTCATCGCGCCACGCTTCACCTTCGCCATCGGTGCACGCCAGGGCGTGATCACCGTGTTTCTGTTCCTGGCCGCCGCATTGGTGGCTGGACGCCTGGCCTCGCGACTGCGCATGCAGGTGATCGCGCTGCGTGCAGCCAACCGCCATGCGCGTGCGCGCCAACAGCTGGGGCGTCAGTTGGCCAGTGCGGCCGGCAATGGCGAAGTCGCGCAAGCGGGCAGACTGGCGCTGGAACAGGCGATGGATGTTCCCGCGTGGCTGCGGATCGGCACCGACACCGCGGCCGGCGGCCGCAGCCAGCCCGGCGATACCGACCTGGCCGCCGCCGACTGGGCGCTGCGCCACGGCCAGCCCAGTGGGCGCTTCACCGATACGCTGGCCGGCGCGCAGTGGTGGTTCCTGCCATTGCTGGATGGCGAGGATCGTGCGATTGGCGTGGCCGGCCTGTACCTGCCCGGCACGCAGGCGCGTCTGTTACCCGAGCAGCGCCAGCTGGCCGAGGCGATGGTGGACGATATCGCCCAGGCCGCGCTGCGCACCCGGCTGGTGGCCGAGCTGGAACAGGCGCACGTGAGCAACGAGACCGAGCGCCTGCGCTCTGCCCTGCTCTCTTCGGTATCGCACGATCTTCGTTCGCCACTGGCAGCGATGATCGGCTCTGCCGACAGCCTGGCCAGCTACGGCGCGGCCATGGATCTGGCTGATCGCCGCGCATTGCTGGACACCATCCTGGTCGAAGGCGAGCGCCTGGACCGCTATATCCAGAACCTGCTGGACATGACCCGGCTGGGCCATGAAGGCCTGAAGATCAACCGCGACTGGATCGGTGTGGATGAGTTGATTGGTTCGGCCGCGCGGCGCCTGCAGCGCTACCAGCAGAACGTGCGACTGGAGCTGGACATTCCAGCAACGCTGGCGCCGATCTGGGTACATCCGGCACTGGTCGAACAGGCGGTATTCAACGTGATGGAGAACGCGGCCAAGTTCTCGCCGCCCGATGCCGCCGTGCAGGTACAGGCGCGCGAACTGGACGGCCAGCTGCGTATCGATGTGATCGACGCCGGCCCCGGCATCCCCGATGACGAGCGTGCGCGCATCTTCGACATGTTCTACAGCGTGGAACGCGGCGATCGCGGCCGCCACGGCACCGGCCTGGGCCTGACCATCTGCCAGGGCATGATCGGCGCGCATGGCGGCAGCGTGCAGGCGCTGCCCGGACGCGACGGTCGCGGTACCCTGATCCGCATCACCCTGCCCCTGCTCAAGCCAGCCTCCCACGATGAGTCCGACCCCGATTGATGCCAGCGTCCCGGCCGCGCGCGTGCTGGTGATCGACGATGAAACCCAGATCCGCCGGTTCCTGGATATCAGCCTGCGCGCACAGGGTTACCAGGTGCGGCAGGCGGCCACAGGCCAGGAAGGCCTGCAGATGGCGGCCAGCGAAGACATGGACCTGGTGATCCTGGATATCGGCCTGCCCGACATGGAGGGCCACGAAGTGCTGCAGCAGCTGCGCGAGTGGAGCCAGGTGCCGGTGATCATGCTGACCGTGCGTGCCGGCGAGACCGAGAAGGTGCGCGCACTGGACAATGGCGCCAACGACTACGTCACCAAACCGTTCGGTACGCAGGAGCTGATGGCGCGGGTACGAGCGCTGCTGCGTACGCGCAGTGTGCCCAGTGACGGCACGCCGCCGGTATTCGACGACGGCCACCTGCATGTGGACCTGGTGCGCCGCGAGGTTACGCTGGATGGTGAGCCGGTGGCACTGACCCGCAAGGAGTACGCGCTGCTGTCGCTGCTGCTGCGCAACGCGGGGCGCGTGGTGACCCAGCCGCAGATCCTGCAGGAAATCTGGGGGCCGACCCACCAGCACGACACCCACTACCTGCGCATCCTGGTCGGCAAGCTGCGGCACAAGCTGGGCGATTCGGCGCTGGATTCGCGCTACCTGTTCACCGAACCGGGCGTGGGACTGCGGTTCAAGGGGTGAGGCGTGCCGACCAACGGTCGGCACCCACCAGAGCGGTGATATGGCGGCGCCTACCCGACAAGTAGATCCACGCCATGCGTGGATGCCGTCGATCCGGAACCTGGGGTCAGAGCCCGTTGCGAAGCAACGGGATCCGACCCCGTGCCGACCAACGGTCGGCACCCACCAACGTGGATTGCGGTGCCGGGCGCAGCCCGGCCCCACCACGACCGATCAGAACCCCAGCGGTGTGTCGCCCAGCACCGGTTGCAGCTGGCTGCGGAACAGCGCCTGGATGCGTTCCAGCGCCGCTTCGTCGTTACCTTCGAAACGCAGCACCAGCACCGGCGTGGTGTTGGAGGCACGCACCAGGCCCCAGCCATCGGCGAAGTCCACGCGCAGGCCGTCGATGGTCGACAGCCGCCCACCCACGTACGGGTTGTCCGGCGACTGCGCCGCCGCCACCAGCATCGCCACCAGCGCGTGCGGCGTACCTTCGGCCACCGGCACTTTCAGCTCCGGCGTGGCCACCATGTCCGGCAGCTCGGCCAGCACCTCATCCGGTGTTTCCTCGCGCTGGGCCAGGATCTCCAGCAGGCGCGCGGCTGCGTACAGGCCATCATCGAAACCGAACCAGCGCTCCTTGAAGAAGAAGTGGCCGCTCATCTCGCCGGCCAGTTCCGCGTCGGTCTCGCGCATCTTCGCCTTCATCAGCGAATGCCCGGTCTTCCACATCAACGGGCTGCCACCATTGCGCAGCACGTGATCGGACAGCTTGCCGGTGCACTTCACGTCGTAGATCACCATCGCGCCCGGATTGCGCATCAGCACATCGGCGGCGAACAGCATCAGCAGGCGGTCGGCGTAGATGATCCTGCCTTCGCCGGTGACCACGCCCAGCCGGTCACCGTCGCCATCAAAGGCCACGCCCAGGTCGGCGCCGAAGCGCTTGACCGTCGCTACCAGGTCTTCCAGGTTGGCCGGCTCGCTGGGGTCCGGATGATGGTTGGGGAAGGTGCCGTCGACATCACAGTACAAGGGGATGACTTCGGCGCCGATCGCTTCCAGCAGCTGCGGTGCGAGCGCACCGGCGACACCATTGCCCGCATCGGCCACCACCTTCAACGGGCGGTCCAGCTGCACATCGTCGGCGATACGCTGGATGTAGTCGGCAGCAACGTCGCGCTGCTGGTAGTCGCCCGGTTCGGCGGCCTGCACCAGCCTGCCTTCGACGATGCGATGGTAGAGATCGGTGATCGCATCGCCGGACAGCGTTTCGCCGCCGATGACCACCTTGAAGCCGTTGTACTCGGGCGGATTGTGGCTGCCGGTAACCGCCACGCAGGTGCCGGTACGCAGATGGAAGGCGGCGTAGTACACGACCGGGGTCGGCGCCAGGCCGATGTCGATCACCGCGCAACCGGCGCGCCTCAGGCCCTCGGCCAATCCTGCGGCCAGTTCCGGGCCGGACAAGCGGCCGTCGCGGCCGATCACCACCTCGCGCAGGCCCTGTTCCAGCGCCACGGTGCCGATGGCCTGGCCAATCAGCGCGGCGGTCTTCGGTGTCAGTTCGCTGCCAACCACGCCGCGGATGTCGTAGGCGCGGAAGATACCGGCGGCCAGCTCCTCGGCCGGCACCGGCGGTGGCGGCGGTGGCGTGGCATCGCCACTGCCGGCCACGGTAGCCACCGGTGGTGGTGCCTGCTGCAGGCTCTCGCTCAGGGTCGGGCCATGGTCAGCATTCACCGCAGCGGCGCGACGCGGCAGCGGCAGGGTCTTCGGCAGGCGGCCACGGCCGACCACCAGCAGCACAGCGATGAACGCCAGCAACAGCGCGACGATGGCGCTGGCCAGCGCGCCCAGGCCCAGCGGACCGGCTTCAACATTGGGTACCGCAGCCACCAGGCGCAGCGTCGTGCCCGGAATCGGTCGCGCCAGTGCCTCGGCGCTCTCGGCCAGGCTGGCATCGCCCTGGGTGACCAGATCATGCATCCCTTGGCGCAAACCGAGGAACCCCGTGGTCGGCGCACTGACCTGGTCCAGCGGCGCGGTCAGCCGCAGCAATGGCTGGCGCACATAGAGCACCGCCGGCCCAAGGCTGCCCAGCTGCACCGGTGCAGCCAGACCCAGACGGTTGCCACCGCCATCGCGTACCACGCGCAGGCTGGGCTTGCCTTCGGCCAACGCTGCTTCCAGCAATGCCAGGCGGGCATAGCCGAAGGTGGCCGGGTCCGCATAGGCGCTGGCCAGATCGGCAACCAGCACTTCAACCTGTTCCACGCCGGTCCAGCTCTCGCGCACGGTCAGCGCCGCTGCAGCCGCATCGCCGGCCTGCAGCGCCTGCTGCACGCGATCGTTCTTCAACTGCTGCTGCAGCTGCTGCAACTGTCCCGCAGCGGCCTGCTGCAGGCCCTGCACGGCCTGGTCACGCGCTTCTTCCAGCGCCTGCCCGTTGGCTTCCTGCCGCCACTGCTGCACCGCGCTCCATCCGAACCAGCCGGCCAGCAGGATCAGCAGCACCCCCAGTAGTGGTGCACTGCGACCCAACGACCGTCCCCGCTGTCCTTCCCCGATGCCGCTCATCGATGTCCCCTGTCAACGCACCCCGGTATGGCCGAATCCACCCGTTCCCCGCACGCTGTCGGTGAAAGTATCCACCACCTGCAGGCTGACGCGGGCAATCGGCACGACCACCAGCTGCGCGATGCGATCGCCCGGCTCGATGGTGAAGGCCTCGCGGCCACGGTTCCAGACGCTGATCAGCAGCGGGCCCTGGTAATCGGCATCGATCAGGCCGGTGCCGTTGCCGAGCACGATGCCGTGGCGATGGCCCAGCCCCGAACGCGGCAGGATCACCGCGCACAGGTGCGGGTCAGCGATGTGGATCGCCAGCCCGCTGGGCACCAATGCGGTATCGCCGGGCTGCAGGGTCAGCGCGGTTTCCAGTGCCGCGCGCAGATCCATGCCGGCGCTGGCTTCGGTGGCGTAGGCCGGCAGCGGCCAACTGTCGCCGAAGCGCGGATCGAGCAGCTTGACCTGCAGCGGTTGGGAAGTGGATGCCTGGGTCATGCCTGGAGTCTCCGCGCGATCAGCGCCAGCAGTTGTTCGGCCAGCTCGCGCTTGGAGGTGGCCGGGAATACCTGTTCACCGTCCTGCCAGAAGGCAGTGGCGGCATTGTTGTCGCTCTCGAAACCGCCGCCGCTGATGCCAACCTGGTTGGCGATCACCAGATCCAAGCGCTTGTCGACCAGCTTGCCACGCGCATATTTCTCCACGTCGTGGGTCTCGGCGGCGAAGCCGACCACCAGCTTCAGCGACTGCGTCTGCGCAGCCACCTCGGCAAGGATGTCCGGCGTGCGTACCAGCTCGATCACCAGCGACTGGCTCTCGGCGGTCTTCTTCAGCTTCTGCGCGGCGACCTGGCGCGGCGTGTAGTCGGAAACGGCCGCCGCACCGATGTAGATGTCGGCCGGCAGCGATTTCAGTACGGCATCGCGCATCTGCGCGGCCGAGCGCACATCGATGCGCTGCACGCCCGGCGGCGTCGGCAGCTGTACCGGGCCGCTGACCAGCACCACCTGGGCGCCGAGTGCGGCGGCCGCAGCGGCCAGGGCGAAGCCCATCTTGCCGCTGCTGCGGTTGCCGACGTAGCGCACCGGATCGATGTCTTCGTAGGTCGGACCGGCACTGATCAGCAGGCGCAACCCCTGCAGGGCACGGGTTTCCGGCGCAGCAACCGTCGCAGCGGCGCCGCCATTGGCCGCCAGCGCGGCCACGATGTCGCCGGGTTCGGCCAGACGGCCAGGACCGGATTCGCCTTCGGCCAGCGGACCATCCACCGGGCCGATCACCTGCGCGCCGCGCTGGCGCAGCAGGGCGATGTTGGCCTGAGTGGCCGGATGCAGCCACATGCGATGGTTCATCGCCGGGCAGATCGTCAGCGGTGCGGTGCTGGCCAGGCACAGGGTGCTGACCAGGTCATCGGCATGGCCCTGGGCCAGTCGTGCGAGCAGATCGGCGGTACCCGGGGCGACCACGATGCGGTCGGCCCAGCGGGCCAGCTCGATGTGGCCCATGGCCTGTTCGGCGGCGCTGTCCCACAGCGTGGTGCGGGTCGGCTGCCCGGACAGGGCCTGGAAGCTGAGCGGAGTGACGAACTGCTGGGCACCGGCGGTCATTGCCACCTGCACCTGGGCACCGGCGTCGCGCAGGCGTCGCACCAGTTCCAGGCTCTTGTAGGCCGCGATCCCACCTCCGACGCACAACAGCAGTTTCTGACCTTCCAGCGCGCGGACCGGCGCGGGAGAAGCGTTGGGGGAGTCAGCCACCTGGAATTCCTGTGCAAACGAGGGCGTTAGCTTACCCGATGGTCGGTAATGTCCCGGTGCAGGGCGCACATAGCGGGCGGCTATCAGCAGATGGAGTCCGCCTACGTTGACCTGGGACTCATCCGGTAGCGGTTTCGGACCTTTCCTATACCTCTGCGGCCCCGGCATTTTGCAGAATCAGGCGTTGGCCGCTGCATGCAGCGGTCCGTTCGATCTGCAAGGAGCCGCGTGCACCCACGCATCATCATCGCCGACGACCATCCCGTGGTCCTGCACGGCATCCGCATCGTGCTGCAGACGCACCTGATGGAGATCGTCGGCAGCGCCAGTGACGGCGCCGGGCTGCTGCAGCTGGTGGACCACCACGACTGCGATGCGGTGCTGACCGATCTGTCGATGCCGGGTTCCGGCCCCGACGGCCCGGAACTGATCGACGCATTGCGGCAGCGCCACCCCGGCCTGCCGGTGGTGGTGCTGACCGGCGCGCGCCATCCGGGCCTGCTTGATGGCCTGCTGCGCGAGGGCATCAGCGGCCTGGTCGACAAATGCGCCGATTTCACCGAACTGCCGCAGGCACTGAAGTCCGCGCTGGCCGGCCAGGTGTTCGTCTCCCAGCAGCTACGCCACCACCTGCAGGCCCGCGACCTGCTGTTCCCACGCGAACCGGCGCCGCTGTCGGCGCGCGAGCAGGAAGTGCTGGAGCTGCTGGCGGCCGGCCTCAACGTGAACGAAGTCGCCGAGCGCTGTGGGCGCAGCCCGAAGACCATCAGCCGGCAGAAGGCCGAGGCCAAGCGCAAGCTGGGCCTGCAGAACAACCAGGAGCTGTTCGACTACCTGCAGACCCGGCGCGACTGAGGCATCAACCGACCCGCACCCGCGGCAAGCCCCGATGGGAGAGGCCGCCGGGGCTGGCGATGATGCAGGCATGCCCATCCATGACTGGCCCGAACAGGAACGCCCCCGCGAGAAGCTGATCGCCCGCGGGCCCACCGCACTTTCCGACGCCGAACTGCTGGCCCTGTTCCTCGGCTCCGGCTTCGGTGGCCGCGATGCCGTGCAGACCGCGCGCGACCTGCTGCAGGCACATGGCCCCTTGCGGGTGCTGCTCGACCGTCCCGCAGGCGAACTGGCCCGCTTGCCCGGGCTCGGCCCGGCCCGCAGCTGCACGCTGGCCGCCGGGCTGGAACTGGCGCACCGTTACCTCACCGCCGAGCTGGAGCACGGCGAGGCGGTCGGCAACAACCCGGCCGCGGTCGGCCGCTACCTGCAGCACCGCCTGCGCGGGCAGGCCCGCGAGATCTTCATGGCCCTGTTCCTGGACAACCGCCACCGCCTGATCGCCTGCGAGGAGCTGTTCCACGGCACCATCAACGCCGCCCCGGTCTACCCCCGCGAAGTGGTGCGGCGCGCCCTGCTGCACAACGCGGCGGCAGTGATCCTCAGCCACAATCACCCTTCCGGCGACCCTGAACCCTCTGGCGCCGATACCCGCATCACCGACGAACTGCAGCAGGCGCTGGCGCTGGTGGACGTGCGCCTGCTGGACCACTTCGTGGTGGGCGAGGGGCGCCCCGTTTCGTTTGCTGAACGAGGCCTGCTGTCAGCGCCGCAGCCTCGTTTGTTCGGCTGACTACCGCCCGGCCGCAGTTGGCGGGGTGCCCCACAGGCAGGTTCCGGTCAGCGTGGCTGCTGGCATCTGCGCTAAAATGGGCGATTCCGCCGCTCATTCTCACAGCAGGCCTCGTGAAAAATCTCCTCCGCGCCCTGATCAGCCAAGGCATCGAAGCCTTGCGCGCCAATGGCACCCTGCCCGCCGACTCCCTGCCGCCGGACTTCGTGGTCGAGCGCCCGAAGACCCGCGACCACGGCGACTTCGCCACCAACGCCGCGATGCTGCTGGCCAAGGCTGCGCGCAGCAATCCGCGCGCACTGGCACAGGCGCTGGTCGAGGCGCTGCCACGCAGCGAGGACGTCAGCAAGGTCGAGATCGCCGGTCCCGGCTTCATCAACTTCTACCTGGCCCCGGCCGCGTACCAGCGCGAAGCCGCGTCGGTCATCAAGGAAGCCCACGACTACGGCCGCAACCTGTCCGGCAATGGCCGCACGGTGGGCGTGGAGTACGTGTCGGCCAACCCGACCGGCCCGCTGCATGTCGGCCATGGCCGCGCGGCGGCGATCGGTGACTGCGTGGCCCGTGTGCTCGACGCCAATGGCTGGAACGCCAAGCGCGAGTTCTACTACAACGACGCCGGCGTGCAGATCGAGAACCTGGCGCTGTCGACCCAGGCACGCGTGAAGGGCATTGCCCCGGACCAGGAAGGCTGGCCGGAAGGCGGCTACCGTGGTGAGTACATCGCCGACGTCGCACGCGCCTACATGACCGGTGCCAGCGTCGACCTGGAAGGTACCCTCGTGGTGGGTGCCAAGGACCCGGAGGACATGCAGGCGATCCGTCGCTTTGCCGTGGCCTACCTGCGCAACGAGCAGAACCTGGACCTGGCTGCGTTCGGCGTCGACTTCGACATCTACTTCCTGGAAAGCTCGCTGTACGCCGACGGCAAGGTGGCCGAAGCGGTGGCCAAGCTGCAGGCGTCGGGCCATACCTATGAAGAAGGTGGCGCGCTGTGGCTGCGCAGCACCGACTTCGGTGACGACAAGGACCGCGTGATGCGCAAGTCCGACGGCACCTTCACCTACTTCGTGCCGGACGTGGCCTACCACCTGTCCAAGTGGCAGCGCGGCTACGAGCGCGCGATCACCGAACTGGGCGCCGACCACCACGGCTCGCTGGCGCGCGTGCGCGCCGGCCTGCAGGCGATGGAAGTGGGCATCCCGCAGGGCTGGCCGGAGTACGTGCTGCACCAGATGGTCACCGTCATGCGCGGCGGTGAGGAAGTGAAGCTGTCCAAGCGTGCCGGCAGTTATTTCACCCTGCGCGACCTGATCGAGGAAGCCGGCCGCGATGCCACCCGCTGGTTCCTGATCGCGCGCAAGCCCGATTCGCAGCTGACCTTCGACATCGACCTGGCCCGCCAGCAGAGCAACGACAACCCGGTGTTCTACGTGCAGTACGCGCATGCCCGCGTCTGCAGTCTGCTGCGCCAGGCGCAGGAAAAAGGCCTGGTGTACGAACAGGGCAGTGGCCTGGCCAACTTCAGCCGCTTGTCCGACGACGCCTCGCTGCTGCTGATGAACGAAATCTCGCGGTATCCGGAAGTGGTGGAAGCGGCCGGCGTGGCGCTGGAACCGCATCTGGTGGCGCAGTACCTGCGTGAATTGGCGCACGCGTTCCACACGTGGTATCACGGGACGCCGGTGCTGGTGGAAGACGCTGCGGACCGCAACGCCAAGCTGACCCTGGCCTGCGCCGCGCGCCAGGTGCTGGCCAACGGCCTCGAACTCCTGGGCGTCAGCGCCCCGGAAAAAATGTAAGCATCAGGAGACGCAGTACACATGGCAGCACGACGCGGCAAAAACCAGGCACGACGCAACAGCAGCAGCCAGGGCACACCCGGATGGGTGTGGCTGGTAGCTGGCGTGGCGATTGCTGCCGTGGTGTTCCTGGCGGCGCCGAACCTGTTCAAGGGCGAGGGCGATGGCTTCCTTCGCGCCGGTCCGCAGCCGAACCCGAACGCGCAACCGGCCCCGGTCGCTGATGCCGACAGCGATGTCGGCACCCAGCCGGCCGCGCAGCCAGCCACGCCGAAGCCGGCCGAACCGGAAAAGCCGGCCGCCACCCAGTACGACTTCTACACCCTGCTGCCGGGCAAGGAAGTCGAGATGTCCGACGCCGAGCTGGCTGCCAGCGCGCGTGCTGAAGACCAGCGCCGGGCCAAGGCAGAAGCGCAGCGCGCGCAGGCCGCTTTGGAAGGCAAGCCGGTTCCGGCCGCAGCCGCTGCGCCGGCACCAACGGCAACCGCCAGCGTGGCCAGCACCGCACCGGTAACCGCCACCAGCCGTCCGCTGCCGGCGCCGCTGAGCGAGCGTCCGGCTGCGGCAACGCCGCCGGCCAGCGCTTCGACGGCGTCGACCAATACGGCTGCCGCTACCGCAGCATCGCGCGCGGAAACCGCGCCGGCCGCTGCCAGCACTCCGGCTGCTGCTGCACCGGCTGCCGCCGACAATGCCCGCTACATCCTGCAGGCCGGCGCGTTCGGTGCCTCCGGCGATGCCGAGGCGACCAAGGCCAAGCTGGCGATGATGGGCCTGGCGGCACGCGTGGAGTCGGCGCAGATCAACGGCAAGACCGTGTACCGCGTTCGCATGGGACCGTATGGCAGTGCCGGCGAGCTGTCCGAAGCCAAGCAGAAGCTGGACGGTACCGGCCTGCAGGCGATGGCGATCAAGGCGCAGTAAATCTGCCGTTGTGAATGAAAAAGCCGGGCATTGCCCGGCTTTTTTTGTTTCCGTAGAGTCGAGCTTGGCTCGACTGGTTTTTTGTAGAGTCGAGCCATGCTCGACTGGGGGTAGAACAACAGTCGAGCAAGCTCGACTCTACAAACGACCGTCAGCCTTCGCGTGCCACCTGGAAACCAGCAAAGGACTGGCTGACCGGCATCAGCTCCAAGCGATTGATGTTCAGGTGCGGCGGCAGGCTGGCCACCCAGAAGATCTGTTCGGCGATGTCTTCAGCGGTCATCGGGTTGGCACCGGTATAGAGCTTGTCCGACGCAGCCTGGTCGCCGTGGGTACGCACCACGGTGAACTCGGTCTCGGCCATGCCCGGCTCGATCGTGGTCACGCGCACGCCGGTGCCGTGCAGGTCCGAACGCAGGCCCAGCGAGAACTGGCTGACGAAGGCCTTGGTGCCTCCGTAGGCATTGCCACCCGGGTACGGGTAGACACCGGCCACCGAGGAAATGTTGATGATCGCGCCCTTGCGCTCGACCAGCTGCGGCAGCAGGCGATGGGTCAGGGTCACCAGCGCGGTGATGTTGGTGTCGATCATCGTGGTCCAGTCGGAGAGCTTTGCGCTCTGTGCCGGCGCGGTGCCCTGCGCCAGGCCAGCGTTGTTGACCAGCAGATCGATCTCACCAAAGGCCGGTGGCAGCGCCAGCAACGCCGCTTCCATCGCCACAGGATCGCGGATGTCGAAGACAGCGGCATGCACCACGTCCTTGCCGTAGCGGTCGACCAGCGGCTGCAGGCGTTCGCCGCGTCGGCCGGTGGCGATCACCTTCCAACCCGCCTGGGCGAAGCGGTGGACGGCAGCGGCGCCGAAGCCGGAGGTGGCGCCGGTAATCAGGACAGTGCGGGTCATCAGGCAACTCCAGGGGGAAAACCAGACCCCCATTCTGGCACCGTCGGCCGGGGGTTGCCTTGCCTGATCGGCCAGATCCGGCCCCACCTGCCGGGCGACCGGTACAATTGGGCCATGATCAACAACGATGTCCTGCGCAGCATGCGCTACTCCCTGGACCTGGGCGACCACCACGTGGTGACCCTGTGCCAGATGGCCGATCCGGCCTTCGCGGTGGATACCGAACAGGTGAAGGCCTGGCTGCGGCGCGATGACGAAGCCGGCTTCGAGGCGATGAACGACAGCGCGCTGGCGCACTTTCTCGATGGCCTGATCGTGCACCTTCGCGGTCGCGACGAGAGCCAGCCGCAGCGTGCAGTGGAAACCCGCATCGACAACAACCTGGTGCTGAAGAAGCTGCGCGTGGCCTTCCAGCTACGTGACGTGGACCTGATGCAGATCTTCGCCAATGCGGGTTTCAACGTCTCCAAGTCGGAAATCGGTGCGTTGTTCCGCCAGCCCGGCCACACCAACTACCGCCGCTGCCTGGACCAGATGCTGCGCAACTTCCTCAAAGGGCTGAGCCTGCGCCTGCGCGGCTGAGTACGGCCTCGACAAAGGCACGCGCTGCCGGCGTCGGCAGCCGCTGCCAGACCAGGTGCACGCGGCGGGTCGGGGTCGGCTGCAGCGGTATCTGTACCACGCCCTCGAAACCTTCGGCGATCAATGCCGGCACGATCCCGACCGCCAGCCCATGGCGGACGAAACGCTCGACGAGCTCCATCAGGTTGACCTCGAAGCGCACCGTGTGCGGCAGGCCTGCGGCAGCGAACGCATCATCGGTCTGGCGGCGCGCGCCGGTGCCACGTGGGAAGTCGACCAGCGCTTCATCCTGCAACGCGGTCAATGGCAGCTGCGTATGCCTGGCCAACCGGTGCGATGGTGCCAGCACCGCCACCAGGTCTTCCTCCTGCAGCATCTGGTGGCAGACGCCATCCAGGCCCGCCGAGGGCGCCAAGCCGACCAGTGCGGCATCCAGTTCACGCGACTGCACCTGCGCGATCAGGTCCTCACTCTTGTCCACCCGCAGCTGGAATTCCACCTCTGGGTGTGCCTGCTGGAAGGCCGCCAGTATCGCCACCACGTCGATGTCGGTGAGCGAGGAAATCTGTCCGATCGCCAACAGGCCGCGCACGTCGCCACTGACTGCAGCGACGTCGGCACGCAGGTGGCGCAGGCTGGCCAGCACCTGCCGCGCGTGCACCAGCAGCGCCTCGCCTGCGGCGGTGGCGCGTACCTGGCGTGGCAGACGCTCGAACAACGGCGTGCCCAGCTCCTGTTCCAGATTGGCAATCTGATGGCTGAGCGCCGACTGCACCACATGGCAGCGCTCGGCGGCACGGGTGAAGTTGCCCTCCTCGGCCAGCGCCACGGCGAATTCAAGCTGCTTGAGATTCACGCATCCATCTCATTTTCAGATGACAGGAATGATGATGATTCATTTCCATCATGACTGCAGCGGGCGGACACTGTGCACCCCGCATCCTGGTACATCGCGTGAGCCCGTCCCTCCCCCCTCTGCACCGCTGGCAGGTGCTGCTGATGTCGGTCGCCACCGGCGTGGCCGTGGCCAGCAACTACTATGCGCAGCCGCTGCTGCACACCATTGCCGATGCCTTCGGTGTGCCGTTCGGCCAGGTCGGCATGGTGGTCACCGTGGCACAGCTGAGCTATGCCGCCGGGCTGATCCTGCTGGTGCCGTTGGGTGACCTGTTCGAGCGCCGCCGGCTGATCGTGGTAATGAGCCTGCTGTCGGCCAGCGGCCTGGTGATCAGTGCCTGTGCACCGTCGCTGGCCTGGCTGCTGGTGGGCACCGCGATCACCGGCCTGTTCTCGGTGGTGGCGCAGGTGCTGGTGCCGTTCGCGGCAACGTTGGCCGCTCCAGAGCATCGTGGCCGCGTGGTTGGCACGCTGATGAGCGGGCTGCTGCTGGGCATCCTGCTGGCACGCACCGTGGCCGGACTGCTGTCGAGCCTCGGCGACTGGCGTCTGGTCTACGCCATCGCCGCCGGTACTCTGGTACTGACGGCGCTGGCGCTGCAACGTGGCCTGCCGCGCTTCCACCACAGCGCCGGCCTCGGCTATTTCGCCCTGCTGCGCTCGATCGGTTCCCTGTTCGTGCAGGAGCCGGTGTTGCGCCTCCGCACGCTGCTGGGTGCGTGCAGCTTCGCCATGTTCGCGATCTTCTGGACGCCGTTGGCGTTCCTGCTGGCACAGCCGCCCTACGCCTACAGCGACGCCACCATCGGCCTGTTCGGACTGGTCGGTGCCGCCGGCACGCTGGCTGCAGGCCTTGCCGGCCGCATGTCCGACCGTGGCCAGACGGGCCGCGCCACTGCCATCGCGCTGGCGCTGTTGCTGCTGTCGTGGTTGCCGCTGGGGCTGTCGGCGCACTCGCTGCTGGCGCTGCTGGTCGGCGTGGTGGTGCTGGATCTGGCCGCGCAGCTGCTGCACGTGAGCAACCAGAACCTGATCTATGCGCTGCAGCCGGCGGCACGCAACCGCCTCAATGCCGGCTACATGACTGGTTACTTCATCGGCGGTTCGCTGGGTTCGCTGCTGTCGGCCCAGGTCTACCAGCGCTTCGGCTGGACCGGCGTCTGCGTGGCCGGTGCTGCGGTGGCCGTGTTGGCCCTGCTGCTGTGGTTGCTCGGCGCGCTGCGTGCGCGCCAGGCCTCGGCGGCCAACTAGAAGCTGCCCTGCAGTGCCAGCTCCCAACGCCCCCCGGCGTTGCCCGGGAACAAGCGCTTGGCCGCGTTGTCGGTGTCATGCACGGTGGCCCGCAGCTCCCACGCCGGGGTCAGCGTGGCAATGGCACTGATCTGGCCGTGCAGGTAGTCCGGGCCCTGTGCGGTGGCCAGCCAGTATTGGCCCACCGCCGCTTCCAGGCGGAACCGCTCGTGCAGCGGCACACGCACGCCCAACTGGGCATAGGTGCCGCGATGGCCGCCCGCCAGCGCGTCGTTGGAATGTGCGACCTGCAGCCAGGCGCGCTGCTTCCACGTCAACGTGGTGTTGAGCTCGGTCCAGTCCAGCGCGCGGCCGGTGCCCGGGTACATGTAGCGGGTCAGGTTGGCATCCAGCGTCCAGTCCGGTGCAAGTGCGCCGGACCAACCGGCGACCAGGTCGAACTCGCTGCGCGCACCGTTGTCCGGCTTGAACGCTACGTTGGAGCCCCACACGCTGGCGTACCAACCGGATGCGACTGCCACTTTCGCGCCCGCCTGCACCGCCGGATCGCCATCGCTCTGCGAGCTGCCGCGCCACACGTAATCGCTGGTCAATGCCGCACTGCCACTCACCTGCGTCTGCGCCTGCGCGCTGCCGATGCCCAGTACCGCTGCCAGCGCGGCCACCATCGCCGCCATCATCCCCTTGCTGTTCACTGCACTGTTTTCCTCGTCGAAGGCGGTCGCGCCGCCGGGACGGCAGTGTCGAGGGCGTGGCCGTAACGGATCGAGGGCGATGCCGGGTCCGCAGCGCAAATTCGGCGTAAACACCGCGGATCAGGGTCCACGGGTGCCGGCGCGGTATCATGCCCACCTGTTTCCAGGAACCAATCGCGTGGACGCCATCCTGACCCCGGTATCGATCGGCGAGCTGATCGACAAGATCACCATTCTCGAGATCAAGGCCGAGCGCATCGACGATGCCGCCAAGCTGGCCAACGTGCGCACCGAGCTGGACGGACTGCTGCCGCTGTTGCAGCAGCAGTTGCAGGCACAACCGGTGCTGGCCGTGCTGAAGCAGCAGCTGAAGGCGATCAACGAACGCATGTGGGACATCCAGGACCAGCTGCGCGACAAGGAAGCGGCGCAGGTGTTCGACGATGCGTTCATCCAGCTCGCGCGTGGCGTGTACGGCACCAATGGCGAGCGCGTGCAGGTGAAGAACGAGATCAACCGCGTGGCCGGTTCAGCGCTGGTGGAAGAGAAGCAGTACCAGGGCGAATAAGCCCGTTTATCCGCATTCGAGCAGATGCCGGATGCGGAACAGTTCGCCGTCGCTTTGGATCCCGAGCTTCTGGTAGGCGGTACGCTTCTGCGTGCTGACGGTGCTGGCCGTGCGCCCGGAACGCCGCGCGACCTCGCCGGTAGTGCAGCCTTGCAGGACCAGCCGGAGCACCTCGCGCTCGCGCCGGCTCAAGGGGGCGAGCATCGGCGCCGGCGTACGCCGCATCCGAGACCGGTTCAACTGCGTGCGCAGCTCCGGGGGAACAAAGCGCCCACCACGGGCCAGCACGTCGATCGCCCGCATCAGCATCGCTGGCGAAGTGCCCTTGGGCAGGAATCCCCGCGCGCCGGCCTGCATCGCTGCAGTTACCGTGCTGGCATTGCAGTGGGCGGACAGCACCAGCACCGGCAGGCGTGGCCAGCGATGCGACAGCAGACGCAGCAGCGACAATCCTCCCTCGGGTCCGCACGGCGCCAGCACGTCAATCAGCAACAGATCGATGCTGCCGGGTTGGAGGTGCAGCAGATCCAGCAGATCACCTTCGTTGGCGAAGCTGCCGCAGACCTGCACGGCCCCATGCTGGGCCAGCACCACCTCCACCCCCAGTCGCAGTACGGGATGCGGGGCCAGCATTGCCAGGCGGCGGGGCCGATCGAGAGGCAGCGCGAGAACGGCAGGCGACATCAGGGCGGATCCAGCAGTACGAAGCGTCCACCGTAGGCCGGCGCCACAGGCAGCGGAATCCAATTTATTGCAACGCAGCAAAACCCCACATTCGCGCTCAGCCGCGGTTCCGGATGCCCACAACGCAACAGGCCCGGCATGAGCCGGGCCTGTCGAGGCATCTTCAAGCGCGCATGCGCGCCGAGGAAGCAATTACCAGCTGAAGCGCGGGCCGACGGTGTATTCCTTGTCGCCGTCGCGGTTCATCTTCAGCTCGCCGTTCAGGCCCCAGTTCTGGTTCAGCTTGACCTGACCACCCAGGCGGCCGTACCACTGGCCTTCCGGATTGATGCCGTGCTTCTTGGAGAAGTCTTCGTAGCCGACCATGCCGTAGACCTCGGCGTGGGCACCGAAGGCGGTGCGGATGCCGGCTTCAGCGCTGTAACCGTTGAAGTCCAGGCCGTGCTTCTGGTCGCGCTTCTGGTAAGCAACGCGGGCAACGAAGTCGGTGGTCGGCGCGATTTCAACGTTGTAGCCGGCACCGATCTTCCACTGGTCCAGCTTGATGTTGGTGTTGTCGATTTCCTGGCGGCTGTAGTCACCGAAGGCGTGGAAGTTCGGCAGGAAGCCGTACGAACCCTTCACGCCCCAGCCGTCGGCCTTGAACGCATCGATGTCGGTCTTGGCGTAGTCCGCTTCGGCGTAGTTGTAGGACAGGTTCTCAGCAGCCGAGGCGGTGAACGGCAGGGCAGCGGCCAGGGCCAGAGCAATCAGCGAATTCTTCATGGGGGTACACCTTTACTTTCTTATGGTGTGCAGCAGCGCCAGGGCGCCATCGCATCGGGAATGTAAATTCTCCGTTATTCGCCACAACGCTCCCTGAAAACAGCGGTCTTCGCATTGCTGAATTTTTTGGCTTGATTCAGGCTGCGTCTGGCATACGCGCGCCGCGCGCGTGCATTTGTCATCCATCGACGATTGCAACAGGAGGTTGCCTTGCACCTGCCCGAACCGCTGCGGCGCGCTGTCTGCGCTGCAGCCATGATCTGCACTGCCCTGTTTTCATCCTCGCCTGCCCACGCGCTGCAGGCCGCCGACTACCAGCGCGCCGAACGCGTGCACGACAGTCATCTACGTGGCGCGCTGCGCAATGCCTCGGTGCTGCCGAACTGGCTGGCCGATGGCCGCTTCTGGTACGAACGCGAAGACGCGCAGGGCCGACGCCAGGCAGTACTGGTGGATCCAGCCCACGCTACGCGCCAGATCCTGTTCGAATCCACTGCGCTGGACGCGGCGGTTGCATCTCTCGGTACCAGCGGGCCGCGCCTGCGGCTGGCCAGCGTACAGGTGCTGGACGAAGGCCTGCGCCTGCGGTTCAGTGGTGAGGCAGCCATCGACTGCCAATGGCCACGCTGGCATTGCGCACGATCGCAGCATGCAACTCCTCCAGCTGATGCACTGCCCTCACCCGATGGCGAGGCCTGGCTGCAGGTGCGCGACCACAACCTGTGGCTGCAACGCGCTGGAACGGCGCCGCAGGCACTGACCACCGGCGGTGAAGCCGGGCATGGCTATGGTGTGTTGCCCGACTTCAGCCTGCGCGGTATCCCACGCCGCCAGGGCAGGATGCCGACGCGGCCGTTCGCGGTCAGCTGGTCGCCGGAGGGCCACTTTGTCGCCGGCATCCGCTACGACGAACGTGCGCTGCAGGACTATCCCTATCTGGAAAGCAGCCCGACCGACAGCGCGCGGCCGCGCGTGCATGCGGTGAAGCTGGGGTTGCTGGGTGACACCCGGCAGGTGCGCGACAGCCTGTACGTGATCGACAGCCGCAACGGCCAGCAGCGTGACATCGCCCTGCCGGAAGGCTGGAACACCCTCAGCGAAGGCGGCGTACTCGGCTGGGACGGCGGCCGGTTGTATGCCGCGATTGCGCACTTCGGCACACCGCGCAGGCTGCGCCTGGTGGAGATCGATGCAAGCAGCGGTGCATTGCGCACTGTGCTGGAAGAAGCCAGCGACACCCGCCTGCAGCTCAACGTGTATTCGTACAGCCGGCCAGCGGTGGCCATCCTGCCCGGCCAGGACACGGCCGTATGGTTCTCGCAGCGCGATGGCTGGGGCCATCTGTACCGGGTGCGTCTGTCCGATGGCAAGGTGCTGCGCCAGCTCACCCGCGGCCAATGGGCGGTGCGCGACCTGCTGGGTGTGGACGCTGCGGGTGGCTGGGCGTACTTCAGCGCCGGAGGCGTCGACGGTGGCGACCCCTACGTGCGCGGCCTGTACCGGGTATCGCTGCGGGGCGGTCCGATCCAGCGCCTGGCCGCCGATGACAACGACCATCTGGCCGATGCCGGCAGCGGCGCGCTGTTCGGAGGGCGCTCGCCACAGGCCGTGTCACCACGGGGCGACTATCTGGTCGATACCGTCTCCAGCCTAGCGCAGCCCCCGCGCACGGTACTGCGTGCCAGCGATGACGGCCGCGAAGTGATGGTGCTGGAAACAGCGGATGACAGTGCGATCGTTGCTGCAGGCTGGCGGCCACCACGGCGCGAGCGGCTGCTGGCCGCCGATGGGCATACGCCGATCTTCGCCACGGTCTACCTGCCACGCGACTATCGCGATGACGGGCGCTTCCCGGTGATCGATGCGATGTACGGCGGCTCCTTCATCAGCAATGCACCGGTCACCTATGCCGAGGCCGTGTCGGCCTTGAATCCGGTGTCACGCGCCAGCCTGGCCGAACTCGGCTTCGTGGTGGTCAGCATCGACGCGCGTGGCACCGGTGGCCGTGACAAGGCGTTCCATGACAGCAGCTTCCTGCACGGCGCCGATGTACAGCTGGATGACCACGTGGCGGCACTGCGCCAGCTGGGCGAGCGCTACCGCGGCATCGATCTGCAACGGGTCGGCATCTACGGGCACTCGTTCGGTGGCTACAGCGCCGCGCGCGCCCTGCTGCGCTACCCGGCGTTCTACAAGGTGGGCGTGGCCTCGGCCGGCAGCCACAACTTCCAGGGCATGTATGGCGGTGCCATCCATGGCATGGACCGGCTGTTCGGCGGCGTGCTGCCAGCCCCGGCCATCGCCGATGGTGTGCCCCCACCCTTTGCCGGACTCGACAATGCGGCGCTGGCCGGCAACCTGCGCGGACACCTGATGCTGGTCTATGGCGAACTGGACGAGAACGCGCCGCCGGCATTGACCCTGCAGCTGGCCGCCGCCTTGAACAAGGCCCAGCGTGAGTACGACCTGCTGTACCTGGCCCGGCAGGACCATGAGCTGTTCCGCAATGACGCCACCTACACGCACCGCATGTGGGACTACTTCGTGCGCCACCTGGCCGGCCAGCAGCCGCCGGACGTGGTGCTCGCGCCGCTGCCCGGTGGCCCGGGCTGAACAGGCGCACACAGGATGTCGATCCACGACGCCCTGGTTCGTCGGGTACTTGAAGGCCGTGCATGCAGCACGGTCCATCCGGAGGCAGGCAATGAGCTACATCGATGGTTTCGTCCTGGCGGTGCCGACCGCCAACAAAGAGAAGTTCCTCGCCCATGCACGCACAGGGGATCCCGTTTTCATCGAGTACGGCGCGCTGCGCGTGGTCGAGTGCTGGGGTGACGACGTACCGCACGGCAAGACCACCGACTTCTTCGGCGCGGTGAAAGCCACGCCGGACGAAACGGTGGTGTTTTCCTGGATCGAGTGGCCGGACAAAGCGACCCGCGACGCCGGCATGAAGAAGATGATGGAAGACCCAAGGTTTGATCCGGCGACGAATCCGATGCCGTTCGACGGCGCGCGGATGATTTACGGCGGCTTCGTACCGATCTACGAACTCACGCGCTGAGCGCGGCGCGCGCGCTCAGCGCGCGTCCGTTTCATCGCTGGCAGAGGCGTGGCCGGCGCCCAGTGCGGCGCCGGCGCCGAGACCCAGGCCCCCCATTCCGCCACCGCCGCCTCCACCACCGCCGCCTCCCGTGCGGCCGCCCTTCGCATCACCGTCGGCGCGGCCCTTGCCACCGCCACTGGCACCGCCCGGCCGGGTCGGGCCTTGCGGTGGAATCTGCAGGTCGGCGGGGATCGGCGCCAGGTCCAGTGCTTCACGCACGAAGTCGCGCAGCGAAACCACCAGTTCGTGGGTGTGTACCGGCCGCCCCTGCGCCAGTTCGTTCGCAGCGCGCGCGGCCAGCCGCACCTGTTCGTCGGTGCCCAGCAGCAGGATGTCCGACAATGCCGCCTCGACGGCATCGCGGATGCGGCGCGCACGGTCCGAGCGCGGTTCGGCGATACCTTCGGCATCTTCGCGCTGGCGCAGGTCACGGCGGTGGCTGGGATCCACGCCCAACTCGCCGGTAAACGAACCGCCCAGCGTCTTGTAGGCCGCCATCAACGTGCGCAGGCGCTCGTTGATCTGCCGGTTCTCGCGCTCGCGGCGCTGCTGCAGGGTCTGCATCACCAGCAGGCGGATGCCCACGCCCAGCAGGGTGATCAGGACCAGGCCGGCCAGGGTGGACAGCACGCCCTGCCAGGAACTGAAGTCGATACCGCGCATCGTCGGAGCTCCGGCAGGAAGAACCTGCATCTTGCCCCAGACCGTGCCCCAGATACGCGAAAGGCCCCACCACCCGGTGGGTGGCAGGGCCTTCGGTCACGGCGCGATTACTTGCGCTTGGCGACCTTGCGCACGGCCTTGGCCGGTGCCTTCTTGGCAACAACCTTCTTGGCCGGAGCCTTCTTGGCGGCGACCTTCTTCAGCGGCGCAGCCTTCTTGGCGACCGTCTTGCGGGTGGCGGCAACCTTCTTGCCAACTGCCTTCTTGGCAACGGCGGTCTTCTTGCCGACAACCTTCTTGGCAGCGGCGGTCTTCTTGCCGACGGCCTTCTTGGCGACGGCAGCCTTCTTGCCGACAACCTTCTTGGCGGCCGCGGTCTTCTTGGTGGCGACCTTCTTGGTGGCGGCAACCTTCTTGCCGACAACCTTCTTCGCAGCCACGGCCTTCTTGCCAGCGACCTTCTTGGCGGCGACGGTCTTCTTGGCCACAGCCTTCTTGGCGGTGGCGACCTTCTTGCCGACAACCTTCTTGGCGGCCGCGGCCTTCTTGGCAACGGTCTTCTTCGCGACGGCAGCCTTCTTGGTGGCAGCCTTCTTCACGGTGGCAACCTTCTTGCCGGCAGCCTTGGTGGCGGCCTTGGTGGTCTTCTTGGCAGCAGCGGCCTTCTTGGTCACAGCCTTGCCTGCAGCCGCCTTCTTCTTGGCCACTTCCTTCTTCAGGGCAGCGGCTTCAGCCTTGGCGTTCTTCTTGGCGGCTTCCAGCTTCTTCTTGGCGTTGGCAACAGTCTTGCCGACCGACTTGGCAGCCTTCTCGGCCTTCTTGGCAACGGTCTTCTCGACCTTGGCCACAGCCTTCTTGGCCTTGGCAACGCGGGTACCGGCAGCCTTGGTGGCGCGCTTGACGGTCTTCTTGACCGACTTCACGGCGTCTTCGGCGGCGTGGGCGATGGTCTCGCCGACATTGGTGGCGGCTTCTTTCACGTTCTCGACGGCGTCGGTCACGACCGACACACCATTACCGTTGCTCATGTTGCCCTCCTGGGGGCCTTAAGTATCAAAACGGGGCGATGCTATACCGACATTGACGATCGTGGAACGGGGCATGCGCCAACTATCGCATCTGTTGCGACGCCAATGGTGTAGCACGCCACCCTTGCAGGCGATGCATGTGTGCAGGAAACCCCTTCTTTTCAGTACTGCGCCGCCCTGACCCAGCTGCCGCAGGCGATCACTGCACGCGCCTGCTCGAATGCAGGCGAAGGTGTGCGCAATGGCGCATCGCGGCACCAGGTTGCGCGGAACTGCGCAAGTCCCGGCCTGTATCCGCAGCGCATCCGATGGAGGAAGAACGCGTACGCAGTCCCTCTGCTGATGCCATGCCCGACCCGAAGATGACGCCGGCCAACCCGCTTCCCGGCATTCGGTTTTCATGGCGCATTTATCCAGATCGCGACACACTCATTCAGCTTGTTTTACCGTAGAGCCGAACGGCCCCCACCCACGCCAGCGAACCGACTCCCATGCGACCGCTTCCCACCCTGCTTACGCTCGCAATCGCCGCCGCCTTCGGTGGCTTCGTTGCCACCGGCCTCAATGCGCACCTGGACAACCGTGCCGACGCTGCGCCGCTGCCGGCAGTACTGCCCACCGCCGCCGCATTGCCAGCCTCGGTCGCCGGGCAGGCGGTGCCGTCGCTGGCGCCGATGCTGGAGAAGGCGATGCCGGCGGTGGTCAGCGTCAACACCAAGCAGGTGGTGCGCGTGCGCAACCCCTTCTTCAACGATCCGTTCTTCCGCCGCCTGTTCCCGGACATTCCGCAGGAACGCATCAACGAATCGCTGGGCTCGGGCGTGATCATCGACGCCAAGGAGGGCCTGGTGCTGACCAACCACCATGTCATCGACAACGCCGATGACGTGCAGGTGACGCTGGCCGATGGCCGCACGGTCAAGGCCGAGTTCCTCGGTTCGGATCGCGATACCGACATCGCGCTGATCCGCATTCCGGCGCAGAACCTGACCGACATCAAGCTCGGCAACAGCGACCAGCTGCGCGTGGGCGACTTCGTGGTGGCCATCGGCAACCCGTTCGGCTTCAGCCAGACGGTCACCTCGGGCATCGTTTCGGCGGTGGGCCGCAGCGGCATCCGCGGCCTGGGCTACCAGAACTTCATCCAGACCGATGCGTCGATCAACCCCGGCAACTCGGGTGGCGCACTGGTCGATCTGCAGGGCCAGCTGGTCGGCATCAACACCGCCAGTTTCAACCCGCAGGGCAGCATGGCCGGCAACATCGGCCTGGGCCTGGCGATTCCCTCCAATCTGGCGCGCAGCGTGGTCGACCAGCTGGTCAAGCATGGCGTGGTGGTGCGCGGCACGCTGGGCGTGGAGAGCCAGAACCTGACCGCACAGATCGCGCAGGGCCTGGGCCTGGGCGAAACCCGCGGCGCGCTGGTCACCCGCGTGCTGGCCGGTTCGGCCGCGGCCGCTGCAGGCCTGAAGCCGGGCGACGTGGTGGTGTCGGCCAACGGCCAGCGCGTGGACAGCGCCGAGGCGCTGCACAACGTGGAAGGCCTGGCCGCAGTGGGCAGCCCACTGGCCCTGGACGTGCGCCGCGAGGGCAAGTCGCTGCAGATCAAAGCGATATTGAAGGAACAGGCACGCGCGGTCACCGGTGAGAGCCTTGACCCCCGCCTGGGCGGTGCCACCTTCGTCGATCTGCCCGAGTCGCTGCGCCAGTCCGGCGTTGGCGGTGTGCTGGTCAGCGAGGTCAAGCGCGGCAGCCGCGCGGCCACCAACGGGCTGCAGCAGGGCGACATCATCACCGATGCAACGGTAGGTGAATTCGCCGACCTGGCCAGCTGGCGCGCCAATTTCCAGCAGCGCCCACCGACGCTGGTGCTGCGCGTGCTGCGCAACAATGGCCAGCAGCAGGGCCAGCTCGTGATGCGCTGATCGCCCAGCCGTAACACCCCCTATACCCCGGCAATGCTATTGCTGTCAGTCCAGGTCGGCACCGCCGCCCCCCGTTCCCCCATCGCAACAGGAGTGATTCGATGAGCCCCACCAATACCGAGAACCTGAAGGACCACCTGGGTGAAGCCGGTTCCCACCTGAAGCAGGCCGCCAGCGCTGCCGGCGGTGCGATCAAGGGCGCAACCGGTGCAGCAACCGACGAACTTCGCATCGGCAAGGCCAACGTCAAGGCTGAGCTGTCCGACAGCGCGCTGTCCGGCCTGGCCGCCGCCGAATTCGGCGGAGCCGCCGCCAAGGAACAGGTCGATGCACTGATGGACAAGGGCAAGGACCTCATCGACAGCGCCGCTGAACTGATCCGCGAACGTCCGCTGGCCTCGTTCGGCGTCGCCTTCGCTGCCGGCTGGATCATCGCCAAGCTGGCCCGCGGCAGCAGCGACAAGTAAGCCGCAGCGTGAGCGAAGACAACGCGCAAGCGCCTGATCCAGCGGCCACACCGCCGCTGGATGAGAGCATCCGCCAGGTCGGCGCGGCCGGTCGTGCCGCCGCCGATTCTGCCAAGCACACGGTACGTTCCCTGCGCCGGTTGGCCTCGGCCGACTTCGCGCTGGCGCGCAGCGCATTCGGTCGCGCGCTGGCCTGGGCCGGCGTGGCGATCGTGTTCGGCGCCTCGGCCTGGCTGCTGATGGCCGCCACCCTCATCGCCCTGCTGCAGAGCTGGGGCCTGAGCTGGCTGCAGGCCCTGCTGATCACCTCGCTGCTGAGCCTGGCCGTGACCGGCTACGCGATCTGGCGGGTGTCCTACTTCTTCCACCACACCGGCATGCACGCCACCCGGCGCCAGCTGTCGCGCCTGGGCCTGTTCGACGAGCCCAGCGAGGACGACCCTGATGCCGGGGTACAGCTGCCGGAGGGCAAGCCATGAAGTTCGGCGCGCTGCAGCGGCGGGTAAAGCGCTGCGAACAGGTGGTGACCGTCCGCCTGGGCGAAACCCAGGACCACTGGGGCACGCTCAGCCAGGTCTGGCGCCAGGGGTGGTCGCCGATGCGCATCATCGTGGTCGGCCTGGCCGGTGGCTTCATCGCCGGCAAGTTGGAAGTGCCGGGCCGGGTGAACGGTGCGCGCTGGCTGCAGATGGTGGGTTCGGTCTCGAACCTGTTCGCCAGTGCACAGGCAGCGTTCGCCACGGCGATGGCAGCACAGGCCGCGGCCACCGCCGACGATGCAGCCGAAGAAGCCGACGATGCCAGCGAACAGGCACAGGCGGCAGCATCAGCGGCTGGCGCTCGACCGGCCCCAGCACCACAACCGCAGGCAGCACCGGAACCGGAAGTGCGCGAACCGCGACCGGCCGAAGCAGCCACTGAGCTGTCCGAACGTTGATTCACGGGATCCGCCGCGCCGATCGCGGCCGGCGGATAATGCGTATCCCTTCCCGGTTGGTGCGTCGATGAGCGAGTTCCCTCTGTCCCCGTCACCAGCCGGCCCGGAACTGCCCGAGGCGCCACTGCCGCCCACCTCGCGCCCGCGTGGGCCGATGTCGCTGGTGGTGCTGGCCGCGCTGGCGGTGGGCTACACCTTGTGGGCGGCCCAGGACATCATCCTGCCGGTGCTGCTGGCGATGTTCTTCGCGCTGGTCGGCAACCCGATCCTGCGCCTGCTGCAGAAGCTGTGGATCCCCCGTGCGCTGGGCGCGCTGCTGATTCTCGGTGCCGGCCTCGGCGTGACCGGGTCGCTGGCGGTGCAGCTGATCGGACCCGCAATGGAATGGGCGCAGGAAGCCCCGCAACAGCTGCGCAAAGTGGCCCGCCAGGTGCAGGACCTGACCAAGCCGGTGCAGCAGGCCAACCAGGCCGCGGAAAACTTCGCCCGCGTTGCCGGCGGCGACAGCAACCGCAAGGTGCAGGTGATCCGCACCCAGCTGGACGACCCGTACCGCATGCTGACCCGCGCGCCGCGGCTGGCCGCCTCGGTGCTGGCCGTGGTGCTGCTGACCCTGTTCTTCATGATCTACGGGCAGAGCCTGCAGCGCGCGGCCATCGCCCTGTTTCCGAACCGACAGCAGCAACGCTTCACCAGTGACATCCTGCGCTCGATCGAACGCGAGGTCTCGCGCTACGTGCTGACCATCAGCGTGATCAATACGCTGGTCGGCCTCGTGTTCGCCGGCGTGCTGATGCTGCTGGGCATCAGCCTGCAGGAAGCGCTGTTGTGGGGCACGGTGGCCGCACTGCTGAATTTCGCACCCTATGTGGGCCCGCTGATCGGCGTGGCGCTGATGCTGCTGATGGGCTTTGTCGAGTTCCGCGACCCACTGCAGGCGCTGTTGCCGGCCGCCGCCTACCTGGGCCTGCATACCCTGGAAGGGCAGATGGTGACCCCGGTCGTGCTGGGCCGGCGCATGAAGCTGTCACCGCTGGTGCTGATCCTGGCACTGATGGTATTCGGCTGGGCCTGGGGCATGATCGGGCTGCTGCTGGCGGTGCCGTTGCTGGTGTGCATCAAGCTGGTGCTGGCACGGCTGGACGGCATGCAGGGCTGGGCGCGCCTGCTGGAATGAAAGCCCGCGCGGGCGGGGTAGAATGGCGGGGTGAAATTCCCTGTCCTTGCCATCACCCTCGACCTCGACGACACGCTCTGGCCGTTCGCTCCGATCGGCGCCCGCATCGACCTGGTCCTGCACGAGTGGATGCGTGAACACAGCCCTGCCACCGCTGCGATGTATCCGCTGGCGGCGATGCGCGAACTGCGCGAGCGCTCGTTCCGAGACAATCCACACCTTCACCATGACCTCAGCGCGCTGCGTCGGTTGACGCTGCAGGAGGCGCTGCAGAACAGTGGTGCCAGCCTGGCGTTGCTGGAGCCGGCCTACGAAGCGTTCTACGCCGCACGCAACCAGGTCGAGTGCTATCCCGATGCGATCGATGCACTGGCGCGGATTGCCGCGCGGGTACCGGTCGCAGCGCTGAGCAACGGCAATGCCGATCTGGAGCGGATCGGCCTGGCCCATCATTTCGCCTTCCAGCTGGGCGCGCGCGAACACGGCGCGGCCAAGCCGGACGCGAGCATCTTCCACGCCGCCTGCACCCGACTGGGTGTGGCGCCGGCACAGGTACTGCACGTGGGCGACCACGCCGAGATGGACGTGGCCGGGGCGATCGCCGCTGGCCTGCGCGGCTGTTGGATCAACCGCGAAGCCGCCACCTGGACCCATCCGAACCTGCAGCCGGACCTGCAGTTCGACACCCTCACCGGCCTGGCCGACTGGTTGGACGACAACCTCGATGCCGCCGCACCCCGGAGTATCTGACGCATGAGCGAGATCACTGGTTTCACCGCCGAAACCGCCGCAGCCCTGCCGCTGCATGTGCTGGGCCGCGAGCAGTTCGCAGCCTGGAAGGATGGCCAGCCGGCCGCTACCCAGGCCTGGCTGGCATCGCAGGGCTTCACCGCCGGCGCGCACAGCGTGGCTCTGCTGCCGGGCACCGATGGCCTGGCCGGTGCGGTGATCGGTGTCGGTGACCGCGCTGATGCCTACAGCTATGCGCATGCGCCGCATGCCCTGCCGGAAGGCAGCGTGTGGCAGCTGGCCAGCGAACTTCCGGCCGACGAACAGGCACTGCTGCAGCTGGGCTGGGGCCTGGGCAGCTACCGCTTCGACCGTTACCGCAAGCGCAATCGCGCCCCGGCACAGCTGGTGGCGGCGCCGTCCGGCGAAGTGGCCGATCTGATCGCCGCCAGCCTGCGCGTGCGCGACTGGGTCAACACGCCGACCGAAGACATGGGTCCGCAGCAGCTGGAAGACGCCGCGCGTGCCCTGGCCGAGGCGCATGGCGCGCAGGTCGAGGCGATCACCGGCGATGAACTGCTGAAGCAGAACTTCCCGGCCATCCACGCCGTGGGCCGCGCCTCGCACCGTGCGCCGCGCCTGGTGGTACTGCGCTGGGGCAAGGAAACCGACCCTGCACTGGTGCTGGTCGGCAAGGGCGTGTGCTTCGATACCGGCGGCCTGGACATCAAGCCGGCCGACGGCATGCGCAACATGAAGAAGGATATGGGCGGTGCTGCCCACGCGCTGGCCCTGGCCGGCCTGGTGATGGCACGTGGTCTGCCGGTGCGCCTGACCCTGCTGGTGCCAGCAGTGGAAAACGCGATCGGTCCGGATGCCTTCCGCCCGGGCGAAGTGATCGCCACCCGCAAGGGCCTGAGCGTGGAGATCGACAACACCGACGCCGAAGGCCGCGTGATCCTGTGCGACGCGTTGACCTTCGCCAGCGAACAGAAACCGGACCTGGTGCTGGACTTCGCCACCCTCACCGGCGCTGCGCGCATCGCGCTGGGCCCGGATCTGCCGGCGCTCTTCAGCAATGACGACAGCGTGGCCCAGCAGTGGCTGCAGGCCGGCGACGCAACCCGCGACCCGGTCTGGCGCATGCCGCTGTGGCGCCCGTACCTGCGTTACCTGAGCAGCGGCATCGCCGACCTGGCCAACGCCGGTTCGCGCATGGCCGGCTCGGTCACCGCCGCGCTGTACCTGGAACGTTTCCTGGAAGATGGCCAGCGCTGGGCCCATCTGGACGTCTACGCCTGGAACGACGGCGAACGCCCGGGCCGTCCGGCCGGCGGCGAAGCGCTGGCGCTGCGTTCGGCGTGGGCAATGCTGAAGGCGCGTTACGCCTGAGGGAGGCGCCGGGCATCGCCCGGCGCTACCGATGCCGGTGCGGGTACCGATCCGCACTCCCGATGGGTGCCGGCCTTGGTCGGCGCTGCATCGCCGGCAAATCTGACGAAAAATTGAATTTCGGCCCCGGCCGGGTTCTGCGAGGATGTGTGGGTCGACCACCCACACGCTCCGTGAAGGCAGGACTCCGACCATGTCGCTCTTCCGCTACACCCGCGCCGGCCAGACACCGGGCGCACCGCGCAAGCATTCACCGCTGCTCTGGATCGCATTGATCGCTCTCATTCTGGGTGCGGTCGCGCTGGCCTTCGCCTGGTTGGCCGGCTGGATCGGCAACCGCCTGACCGCGCAGCGCTTCACCGACACCATCGAGGCCACCGGCCCGGCCCATCCCGGCTTCCGCCGCGCGCACAGCAAGGGCATCTGCGTGAGCGGCTGGTTCGAACCCAGCGCACAGGCCCCGACGCTATCCAGTGCGCGCGTGTTTTCGCAGCAGAAAGTACCCGTGATGGGCCGCCTGTCGATCGGTGGCGGCGACCCTTACGGTGCCGACAACACCGCACGCGTACGCAGCCTCGCTGTGCAGATGGTCAGCGATGACGGCCAGGAATGGCGGATGGCGATGAACAGCTTCCCGTTCTTCGCCGTGCCCGATGCCGAGGCCTTCTACGAGCAGACGCGCGCCTCCATTCAGGACCCGGCCACCGGCAAGCCCGACCCGCAGAAAATGGCTGCAGTGCTGGCGAAATACCCCAGTGCACAAGCGTTCCAGCAGTGGGCCAAGACGGCACCGTGGACCAGCAGTTGGGCCGACACCACCTTCAACAGCGTCAACAGTTTCTGGTTCACCAATGCGCAGGGCCAGAAGCGCGCGGTGCGCTGGCATTGGCAGCCGCAGGCGCCGGTGGTGGAAATGGATGCGGAAACGCGCAAGCAGGCCAGCGTCGACTTCCTCAGCCAGGAACTGCAGCAGCGCCTGGCCAGCGGCCCGGTGCGCTGGAACCTGGTGGTTACCACCGCCGAGCCCGGCGATGCCATCGATGATCCGTCGGTACCGTGGCCCGAGTCGCGTGATCAGGTAGTGGCCGGCGTGCTCAGCCTGGACCGCATGCAGTCGCAGGAACAAGGCGCGTGCGGCCAGATCAACTTCGATCCGCTGATCCTGCCCAGCGGCGTGCGCGGCAGTGACGATCCGATCCTGGCCGCCCGCTCGGCGGTGTATTCGCAGTCCTTCAACCGCCGCGAACGCGAGCGCGCCACCGGCAACGTCGAGCAACCGAAGGAGGCCGCACGATGAGCAACGGCAACGGCCACTTCAACCTGCTGGCGCGGGTACTGCACTGGTCCATGGCACTGATGATCATCGCCATGCTGTTCGTCGGCGTGACCATGGTCGCCTCGCTGCACCTGCGGCCGATGCTGATCGATCTGCACCGCCCCTTGGGCATCGCCATCGGCGTACTGGTGCTGCTGCGTCTGTACAACCGGCTGCGCCATCGCCCGCCGCCGCTGCCTTCCGACCTGCCCGCCTGGCAGGTGCTGGCTGCGAAGGCCTCGCACTGGATGTTGTACGCGCTGATGCTGGCGATGCCGCTGATCGGCTGGGCGATGCTGTCGGCCGGTGGTTACCCGATCGTGCTGTGGGGCGGCCTGCACCTGCCACCGATCGTGCCACATACACCGGCGTTGTATGCCGCGCTGCGTAATGCGCACAGCCTGCTGGCGTATGTGTTGTTCGCCACGGTGCTGATGCATGTGGGCGCGGCGCTGTTCCACCTGTGGGTGCGGCGCGATGGGGTGTTCCAGGCGATGGCGCGCGGGAAGGATTGATCGGATTCGCCGGGCGTTCCCGGCGGATCGTTTCCGCGACCGCGGAAATGACATCACCGGGAAAAGCAGGACGCCTCTACAACCATCCCTTCTGCCGCGCCAGCCGGTACGCCTCGATGCGGTTGGCCACGCCCAGCTTGCCGATGCACTCGGACAGATAGTTGCGCACCGTGCCGTGCGACAACCCCAGCTGTTCGGCGATCTCGCTGGCGGTGCGGCCCTCGCCCGCCAGCCGCAGCACGCGGCGTTCGCGGTCGGTCAGGGGGTCGGCCTGCGACCACGCATCCAGCGCCAGCTGCGGGTCGATCGCGCGGATGCCCTGCTTCACCTTGCGCAGGGCGTCGGCCAGGTTCTCGGCCGGTGCGTCCTTCAACAGATAACCCAGCACGCCGGCTTCCAGCGCGCGGCGCAGGAAACCCGCACGGGCGAAGGTGGTCACGATCACTACCTTGATCGGCAGTTCGTGGCGGGCGATGCGCTGTGCCAGCTCCAACCCGCTAAGGCCAGGCATCTCGATGTCGGTGACCAGGATATCCGGCTGCAGCTGCTGCAGCATGCGCCACGCCGCCTCGCCATCGGCAGCGCTGCCCAGCACCTCGATGTCCGGCTCCAGACCCAGCAGTGCCGACAACGCGCCGCGCACCATCGCCTGGTCTTCGGCCAGCAGGATGCGGATCATGCGGCACCATCCTGCGCCAGTGACGCTGGCGACAGCGGCGTGGTCGCGGCCACCAGAGGCACGCGCACGGTCAACACCGTGCCTTCCCCGCGCGGCGACTGCAGCGTCAACTGACCACCCAGCGCCGCCGCCCGCTCACGCATGCCACACAATCCATTGCCCTCGGCCTGTACCCCACCGCGGCCGTCATCTCGTATCTGCATCGCCAACTGTCGCTCCTCAAGCTTGAAATCCACCTGCACGCGGGTCGCCTGTGCATGGCGCACGATGTTGGTTGCTGCCTCACGCAGCACCAGCGCCAGTCCACGTTCCACGTCGACCGGCATCGGTGGCGGCGGTGTGTACTGCAGGTGTACCTGCTGGCATTCCAGCAGCAGGCGTGCCGACGCCAGCTCGCCGGCCAGGTCGCTGGCGCGGATGCCGGTCACCGCACTGCGGACCTGTGCCAGCGCCTCGCGGGCGATGGCCTCGGCTTCACCGATCTCCTGCCGCGCACGCGCGTCGTCACGGTCGTACAGCTTGCGCGCCAGCTCCAGCTTCAACGTGATCAGCGACAGCGTGTGGCCCAGCAGATCGTGCAGGTCGCGGCCGATACGCTCGCGCTCGGCGGTGGTGGCGAGCCGCCGCACTTCGTCCTGTGACAGCTGCAGGGCAACGTCGCGCTGCTGGCTCAAGGCCTCCACATTCACCACCAGCCCGACGATGAACGACACCGCCGGCATCCACACCATCGCCTGCCATGGGTAGCCGAAATACAGCGCGGCACTGCAGAACAGGAGATTCAGCCCGGTGAGCTGCAGCAGGTACACCCACCAGCCACCACGGCTGCTCATGCGGATCATCACGCTGCCGAACACGAAGTAGCTCAGTCCCGACGGATACCACGGCAGCAGTACCAGGGCCATGAGGATCATGCCCAGCGCGTAGCGCCAGGCGTGGTGCCGTGGCGCCAGCATCACCTTCGCATAGAGCAGCAGGAACAACGGATAGCTGACCAGGGTCAGCAGCAGCCAGCGCAGCGTGAAGCCATTGCCGAGTACTGGGGTGAGGAAGATCCAGACCGACCACAGCAGGTGGATCGCACCGCTCCAGGGCGACTTGCCACGTCGCAGCAGTTCGGCCACGGCCGAATCCGGCGCGGGGCGCAGCAGGGACGCAAGCCAACTCGACGGCACGGGAGAATCCAGGCGGGGACGATCGCTGCCGATCATGCCAGTTCAGCCGATCCGGCGCAGGCGGCGGCTCGCCAGCAGCAGCGCGACCACGGTCACCGCCAGCAGCACCAGCAGATGGCCGGCGAGGCTGCCCACCGACGGCAGCCCGACCACCGGCAGCGCCAGCTGTGCCAGATGCCAGGTCGGCCACAGCGGTGCCATCGTCGAGAACAGCTTCGGCAGCGCCGAAAGTGGCAGCCACAGGCCCGACAGCAGGGCCAGCGGCAGGTAGACCAGGTTGACCATCGCCGGTGCCGCACTGGCACTGACATGGCTGCCGATCAGCAGGCCGATCGCCCCCAGCGGCAACGCCGCCAGTCCGGCCACCGCCATCAACTGCACCACCTGCAGCACGTGCAGCTGCACGCCACCAAGCACGCGCGCCACACCGATCAGCAGCGCTGCTACCAGCAGCGCGAACATCACCGCCATGGCCAGCCGTGCCAGCAACGGTGCCGCCGCCGGCATCGGCAGCGCGCGCTTGAGCGTCAGCAGGCCGCCTTCGCGATCCAGCGCCAGCTGCACGCCGAAGCCGAACAGCGCCGGGGCCATCGCACCAAACACGCAATAGGTGGCCAGCAGGTACAGCGGCGCATGCCCGCGCCCGAGCAGCACGCCGAACAACAGGTAGAACAGCACCGGGAACAGCAGCGAAGGCACGGCGAACGCTGGCGTGCGCCAGGCGCGGCGCAGTTCGGCCACCAGTTCAGCGCGGTACGGGCGCAGGGCCTGGCGCCAGACAGGCAGCGGCAACCTGGTGGTGCGGGCAAGGGTGTTCATGCGGCCTCCCGGGTCATGTCGAGGAAAGCGTCGGCCAGCGCCGCTCCCTGTACTTCCAGCTCACGCAGCTGCGCATCGGCCGCCAGCAGGCGCGCCACCACCGGCTCGGCCGGGCTGGCCAGCAGTTGCAGATGATCGCCTTCCCGCTGCGCCTGCTGCACACCCGGCCACTGCTGCACCTCATCGACCGCCAGCCTGCTGCGGCAGCGGATACGCCGTGGGCGGTCGGCCAACCGCAGTTCGGACAACGGGGCGTCGGCCAGCACCCGCCCCTGCTCCAGGACCACCACCCGCTGCGCCAGCGCCTCGGCCTCTTCCAGGTAGTGGGTGGTCAACAGCACGCCGCAGCCTTCGGCCACCCGCTGCCGAATGGCCTGCCACAGCGTCTGCCGTGCCTGGATGTCCAGGCCGGTGGTCGGCTCATCCAGAAACAGTACGCGCGGCCGTCCACAGATCGCGATGGCGAACTGCACGCAGCGCTGCTGGCCGCCGGACAGCTGGCCATAGCGGCGCGTGGCCAGGTCCTGCAGGCCGGCGCGCTGCAGCACTTCAGGCAGCGGCAGGGGATCGGCATAGCAGGCACTGGCCTGTGCCACCAGCTCGTCCACCTGCAACATCGGCGGCAGGCTGGTGCTCTGCAACATCACCCCCAGGCCGAGGCGGCAGGCACGCTGCTGCGGATCGCCGCCAAGCAGTTCCACCTGGCCGGCATCGGCGCGGCGCAGGCCCAACAGCACGCTGATCGCGGTACTCTTGCCGGCACCGTTGCGGCCCAGCAGCGCCAGCACCTGGCCAGCGCGTACCTGCAGGTCGATGCCGTGCAGGGCGGTATGGTCGCGGTAACGCACCTGCACCTGCCGCAGGTGGGCCAACGACGGGGCGATCGGATCCATGGGCAGTACCGGTAGCGGGGACGTTGCCATCCTGTGCCGCCGTGGTCACATTTCGCAGTTGCCACCGTCAATGTCTTCGGATGACAGCTGTCACTGCCGTCGTCGTTGTCCCTGCCGTCATGCTGTGCCGCACGCTCCACCGCCGGAACCGCCGCAGTCCGCCCTTCCGGTCACACCCGCCCGAATGCCTGTGATGGAACGAATGAACGCTTCTGCCGAGCTGTTGAAGGAACTCCGCATCGACCGCAAGTCGCCACCGCCGGCTTCCCCGGGTGGCAGCGGTGGTCGCCGTTGGTTGTGGATTGTCGTGGCCGTGATCGTCCTGCTGCTGGCCGGCGGTGCATACGCCCTGTTCGGCCGCGCCCCTGCCGTGGAAGTGGAAACCGCACCCGCGGTGGCCATCCAGCAGGGCAGTGCCAGCAGTTCGGTACTCGATGCCAGCGGCTATGTGGTGGCCCGGCGCATGGCCACCGTCTCGGCGAAGATCACCGGCAAGGTCCGCGAGGTGATGATCGAAGAAGGCATGCGCGTGGAGCAGGGCCAGATCATGGCCACGCTGGACCCGATCGATGCGGACGCGCAGCGCAGCCTGTATGCATCGCAACTGCAGGCCGCGCGCAGCCAGGTGGCCGGGCTGGAGGCACAGCAGAAGCAGGCCGCCGCCGAAGCAGGCCGCCTGCAGGCACTGGTCGGCCAGCAGCTGGTCTCGCGTTCCCAGTACGATCAGGCCGTGGCCCAGCGCGACAGCCTGCGTGCACAGTTGGAAACCGCGCAGCGCAATGTCAGGGTCGCCAACGATCAGCTCGCCATCGCCGACCTCGGCGTGGACAACAACATCGTGCGTGCGCCGTTCTCCGGTGTGGTCACCGCCAAGGCAGCCCAGCCCGGCGAAATCGTCTCGCCGCTGTCAGCCGGTGGTGGCTTCACCCGTACCGGCATCGGCACCATCGTGGACATGGAATCGCTGGAGATCGAAGTGGAAGTGGGCGAGGCCTTCATCGGCCGCGTGCAGCCGAAGATGCCGGTGGAAGCCACCCTCAATGCCTACCCGGAATGGAAGATCCCGGCCGAGGTGATCGCCATCATTCCCACCGCCGACCGCGGCAAGGCGACGGTGAAAGTGCGTGTGGCGCTGAAGGTGAAAGACCCCCGCATCGTGCCGGAAATGGGTGTGCGGGTGAGCTTCCTGGAACAGGCGCAGCCACAGGCAGCGGCCAAGCCGCAGGGCGTGCGGGTGCCGGCCGCCGCAGTGGTCCAGCGCGATGCTGCCTCGGTGGCCTTCGTGCTGGGTGACGAGAACCGCGTACAGCAGCGCACGGTCGAGGCTGGCCAGGCAATGGGCAAGGACCGCCAGATCCTCAAGGGCGTGAGCGCAGGTGAATCGGTGGTGGTGAACCCGCCGGACACCCTGCGCGATGGCGCCAAGGTGCAACAGAAACAAGCGCAGTAACGGCCTGGCGCCCATGGGCGCCGCCGGCAACACCGCTCGACGCACGCCCGCGGCCACCGCAGGTGCGCTTCCCCGTTTCCCGCCTTCCGTGGAGAACCACCCATGTCGACCCTGGTTTCACTGCGCAACATCACCAAGACCTACCAGCGTGGCCCCGAGAAAGTGCAGGTGCTGCACGGCATCGACCTGGACATCGCCAGCGGCGACTTTGTTGCGCTGATGGGCCCGTCCGGCTCGGGCAAGACCACCCTGCTCAACCTGATCGGTGGGCTGGACAACCCCAGCGGCGGCGAGATCAGCATCGAGGGCGAGCGCATCGACCAGATGAGCGGCGGCCAGCTGTCCACCTGGCGCAGCCACCACGTCGGCTTCGTGTTCCAGTTCTACAACCTGATGCCGATGCTGACCGCGCAGAAGAACGTGGAACTGCCGCTGCTGCTGACCCACCTCAATGCCGCCCAGCGCCGCCGCAATGCGGAGATCGCACTGACCCTGGTGGGCCTGGCCGACCGCCGCAGTCACCGCCCGAATGAACTGTCCGGCGGCCAGCAGCAGCGCGTGGCCATCGCGCGCGCGATCGTGTCCGACCCGACCTTCCTGATCTGCGACGAACCCACCGGCGATCTCGACCGCCAGTCTGCCGAGGAGATTCTGGGCCTGCTGCAGCAGCTCAACCGCGAACACGGCAAGACCATCATCATGGTGACCCATGACCCGAAGGCCGCCGAGTACGCCACCCATACGGTGCACCTGGACAAGGGTGAGCTGGCCGACGCGCCGCTGGCCCACTGACGGAGGCCGCAACGATGAAATACTTTTCGCTGGTCTGGGCGCAGCTGTTCCGCAGCCGCACCCGCACCCTGCTCACGTTGTTGTCGGTGGTGGCCGCGTTCCTGCTGTTCGGCATGCTCGATTCGGTGCGCGTGGCGTTCTCTTCCGGTGGCAGCGTGGAAGGCGCCAACCGCCTGGTGGTGGCCTCGCGGCTGTCGATCACCCAATCCCTGCCGATCCGCCTGGAAACGCAGATACGCCAGGTCGCCGGTGTGCGCGACGTGGCCTACGGCATGTGGTTCGGTGGCATCTACCAGGACCCGAAGAATTTCTTCCCGAACTTCTCGGTATCGCCCAACTACTTCGATGTCTACCGCGAACTGCAGATCGACCCGGCGCAGCTGGAGGACTGGAAGCAGACCCGCACCGGCGCGATCGTCGGCGAAACCCTGGCCAAGCAGTTCGGCTGGAAGATCGGCGACACCATCCCGCTGCAGGCGACGATCTTCCCGCGGGGTGGCAGCAACGACTGGCCGTTGGAACTGAAGGGCATCTACCGTTCCAAGGACCGTGCGCTGGCCGCCAACGAAGAACGCCAGCTGATGATGAACTGGAAGTACTTCGATGAGTCCAACGACTACATCAAGAACCAGGTGAGCTGGTACACGGTCACGCTGGATAACCCGGACCAGTCCTCGCGGGTGGCGCAGGCCATCGATGCGATCTCGGCCAACTCCGACCACGAAACCAAGACCCAGACCGAGTCGGCGTTCCAGCAGGCCTTCGTCAAGCAGTTCGCCGACATCGGCATGATCGTCACCTCGATCATGGGCGCGGTGTTCTTCACCCTGCTGCTGTTGACCGGCAACACCATGGCGCAGGCGGTGCGCGAGCGCGTGCCGGAGCTGGCCACGCTGAAGACGCTGGGCTTCAAGGACAGCACCGTGCTGACCCTGGTGATGGTGGAGTCGGTGCTGCTGATTGGCCTGGGTGGCCTGATCGGCATGGGCCTGGCCGCGCTGATCCTTCCGGCGATCGGGCCGAAAAGCATGGGCATGCTGCCACCGCACGTGCCGACACCCACCTGGCTGATGGGGCTGGGCCTGATCGTGGTGATCGGCATCATCGTCGGCCTGCTGCCGGCGCTGCGTGCCAAGCGCCTGAAGATCGTCGACGCACTGGCCGGCCGCTGAGGAGGACACCCACATGTTCAAGAGCAAACTCAAGAAGTGGCTGGGCAACGGCATGACGATGCTGCTGCTGGTGATCGGCCTGGTGCTGTGGATCAACCTGCCATGGTTTGGCGTACTGGCCGTAGCCGTGCTGGTGGCGCTGTGGCTGCTGCTGACCCGCGGCGGCCGGCTGGCACTGGCCGCCACCCGCATCGGCGTGGCCAGCCTGCCGCAGCGCTGGGGCGCGTCCTCGGTGATCGTGGTCGGCATCGCCGGCGTGGTCGGCGTGCTGGTGGCCATGCTGGCGATGGGCGAAGGCTTCCAGGCCACGCTCAACAACACCGGCGATGACACCACCGCCATCGTGCTGCGCGGCGGCTCGCAGGCCGAGACCAATTCGGTCATCACCCGCGCGCAGGTACCCACGCTGTCCACCCTGCCCGGCATCACCCGCGATGCCGAAGGTCGACCGCTGCTGTCGCCGGAGCTGTCGCAGGTGGTCAACCTGGTGTCCAAGTCCGATGGCACCGACGTCAATGCGCAGTTCCGCGGCGTCGGCCCGCAGGCGTGGGCGGTGCATGACAAGGTCAAGATCGTCGAAGGCCGCAAGTTCGCCACCGGCCTGCGCGAGATCGTGGTCGGCCAGGGCGCCAGGGGCCAGTTCCGCGATCTGGATGTCGGCAAGACGCTGACGCTCGGCAACCAGACCTGGACCGTGGTGGGTGTGTTCGCCACCGGCGATGCACATGATTCGGAACTGTGGACCGACGCCGATACGCTGGCCACCACCTACCAGCGCAGTGCGTGGCAGTCGATCAGCGTGCGCACCGATGGCAAGGCGGGCTTCGAGCAGTTCAAGGCCGCCGTCGCCGCCGACCCGCGCCTGAAGCTGGATGTGGAAACCACGCGTACCTACTACAGCAAGCAGGGCGGCGGCCTGACCAAGCTGATCGACATCCTCGGCAAGGTGATCGGCACGATCATGGCGGTGGGTGCGGTGTTCGGCGCGCTCAATACCATGTATGCCGCGGTGGCGACGCGCGCGCGAGAGATTGCGACCATGCGCGCGATCGGCTTCCGTGGCCTGCCGGTGGTGACGGCCGTGATGCTGGAAACGATGCTGCTGGCGCTGCTGGGTGGCCTGCTGGGATGCGCAGTGGCATGGCTGCTGTTCAATGGCTACAGCGTGTCCACCATCGGCAGCAACTTCAGCGCGGTGGTGTTCAAGTTCCATGTGTCGCCGGAACTGCTGTGGACGGGATTGAAATGGGCACTGGGTATTGGGCTGGTGGGTGGCCTGTTCCCGGCGCTGCGTGCGGCACGATTGCCGATCACCACGGCGTTGCGCGAAACCTGAGCATCACGCAGTTATACAACGCGCATCGCGCAGGGGACGGAGCGGAGGCTCCGTCCTTTTTTGTTTGAGCGTCATCCACGCGTGGCGTGGATCTACTGATGCGACGCATCCACGCATGGCGTGGATCTACTGGTGCGACGCATCCACGCATGGCGTGGATCTACTGATGCGACGCATCCACGCATGGCGTGGATCTACTGATGCGACGCATCCACGCGTGGCGTGGATCTACTGGCGTGATGCATCCACGCATGGCATTGACCGATGCATTACGCGCGGATCCAGTAGATCCACGCCATGCGTGGATGGATGCCTGTGCACACGCGCCGCTACAGATTGCGGGAAATCCGCCGCTATCGATGCCTCTGCTCATCGCATACGCAACGCGCGTGACGTTGCGCACACCATATCTGTGGATTGTTGGTTGCGATTCATTTTCGCGCACCTCCACAGCGCAGAGACAAACAGTTACGAATGGAAACACTCTAGAATCCCGGCCCCCACGTTGGTTTGCAGCACCCCACGCGCCCACAGAACGGGCGCATGTTTTTTCTGAAACACGAGATTTCACGGATGTCCCTGAAAACCAATCCGCTGCGCAACGCGATCGTCATCGCGCTGGCCACCAGCTGCACCACCCCCGCCTTCGCACAGAGCGCCGGCGATACCCCGACCAACCTCGACCGCATCGAAATCACCGGCTCGCGCATCCGCCAGGCCAGTGTCGAAACCGCCCAGCCGGTGGTTGCGCTCAACCGCGCCGAGATCGAGAAGAAGGGCTACGTCAACGTCGCCGACATCCTGCAGGACGTCACCGCCGCCGGTGCACCGAGCCTGAGCCGCGCGTCGTCGCTGAGTTCTTCGCGCGACTTCGGCGGCATGTACGTCAGCCTGCGCAACCTCGGCCCGGAACGCAGCTTGGTGCTGATCGATGGCCGCCGCATGGGCGTCAGTGCCGGCGGCTACTCCGACCTGGCTTCGATTCCCTCGGCCATCGTCGAACGCGTGGAAGTGCTGACCGATGGTGCGTCCGCACTGTATGGCTCGGACGCTATCGCCGGCGTGGTCAACATCATCACCCGCAAGAACTTCGACGGTGGCGAAGCCAGCGTCTACGTCGGCCAGTACGGTGAAGGCGACGGCCAGAAGCGCTCCTACAGCGCCACCTTCGGCAAGACCTTCGACCGCGGCTGGTTCAGCGTCGGCGCCGAGCGCACCAAGGAAGACGAGATCCTCGGCAGCGAGCGCGAGTTCAGCCGTTACCCGGGTGGCCCGCGCCATTCCGACGACGTCAAGGCACTGAACCAGACCACGCAGTGGGGCAGCGTCACCGTCGGTGGCAAGTCGCTGACCGTCGGCCCGGGCGGCGACCCGGGCAACAAGGATAATTTCCACGCGCCGAATCCGGCCGATGGCTCCAATACCAAGACCAACATGAGCCTGCTGAGCGGCCTGGAGCGCACCTCGGTGTTCGCCAACGGCGGCTTCTCGATCAACGATGACCTGCGCATCGTGGCCGACGCGATGTACAGCAAGCGCGAGTCGACCAAGCACCTGGCCGGTTACCCCTACTCGGTGTCCACCGCGCAGGCACGCAACGGTTCCCGTGCGGCCCTGTCCAAGGACAGCGCGTTCAACCACTGGGGCCAGGACGTGCTGTTCTCGCACCGCACCGAAGAAATGCCGCGTGCGACCGAGAACAACCTGGAAACCAAACGTGCCAGCCTCGGCCTGGAAGGCAGTTTCGAAACCGGTTCGCGCTACTGGGACTGGAACGTCAGCTACATGTACAACCGCAATGAAGGCGAGCGCATCGGTAGCGGCAGCCTGTACCAGCCGCACGTCAACCAGGCCGTCGGCCCGTCCTTCATGGACGGCAACGTGGCCCGTTGCGGTGCGCCGGGCGCGGTGATCGCCGGCTGCGTGCCATGGAACCCGGCCGCTCCGATGGGCTATACGGGCCCGGGCTCGCTGAGCAACCAGGACGTGCAGGACTACCTGTTCACCCGCTTCGTCGACAAGATGAAGAGCACCACCAAGGTCGCCAGCGCCAACATCTCCGGCTCGGTGTTCACCCTGCCGGCCGGTGATGTCATGGCCGCGATGGGCTTCGAGCACCGCAACGAAGAAGCCAGCTATACCCCGGACATGATGGTGCAGAAGGGCGAGATCACCGGCACCACCGGCCAGCCGACCCGTGGCGACTACTCGCTCAACGAGGTCTACCTGGAACTGCAGGTGCCGCTGCTGGCCGACATGCCGTTCGCGCGCGAGCTGTCGCTGGACCTGGCCGGTCGCTACACCGACTACAACACCTTCGGTTCGACCACCAACAGCAAGTTCGGCGTGAAGTGGAAGCCGATCGACAGCCTGCTGGTGCGAGCCACCTACGGCACCGGCTTCCGTGCGCCGACCGTGGACGACCTGTACAGCGGTGGCACGAAGAGCCGTGATTCGTTCACCGATCCGTGCGATACCTCGTTCGGCATCGCCGCCAGCAGCGCGACCGTGGCCGCACGCTGCCAGGCCCTGAAGGTGCCGGCGGACTTCCGCCAGCAGACCGCTTCGGAAGGCAACGTTGCCAACCGTCCGGGCCAGCAGGGCATCGCCGATTTCGACTCCGGTTCCAACGTGAACCTGAAGCCGGAAACCGCCAAGACCTGGACCGTGGGCCTGGTGTACAGCCCCGAGTTCGTGCCGGGCCTGGATGTCAGCCTGGACTGGTGGAAGATCCGCATCGACAACGCGATCGTGGGTGAATCGGCTACCGACATCCTCAACCAGTGCTACGTGCAGGGTGTGGATTCGGCCTGTGGCCGCTTCACCCGTTCGACCAGCGCCAAGACGCTGGGCCAGGTGACCGCGCTGGACCGCTCGCTGGTCAATGCCGGCTACCGCGAAACCGCTGGCTACGATTTCAGCCTGCGCTACCGCCTGCCGGAAACCTCGTTCGGCCGCTTTGCCGCCATCTGGAACACCACCTACACCGAGTACCTGGAGCAGCGCAACGACAGCGCCGCCACCACGCCGGTGGAACAGCGGACCGGCTGGGAGGGCAACTTCCGCGTGCGTTCGACCTTCAACCTGGATTGGCAGTACGGCGATCTGGGTATCGGTTGGACCGCCCGCTACTACTCGGGCATGAAGGAAGCCTGCTCGTACGACCTGAGCGGTGGCCCGGACTGCAACATGGCCGGCTTCGTCTCGCCGTATACCGATGCGCAGCCGAGCCGCAAGGTGGGCTCCAACACCTTCCACGATCTGCAGGTGCGTTACAGCCTGCCGTGGGACGGCACCGTGTCGCTGGGCGTGAACAACGTCTTCGACCACCAGGGCCCGATCATGTACAGCCAGCCGAACAGCAGCTTCACCTACTTCGGTGGCTTCGACATCGGCCGCTTCATGTACATGAAGTACCAGCAGCGCTTCTAAGCCTGCAACCGCGTTCCCGCCACAGCCATCTCTCTCCTGGCTGTGGATGGAAGCAGAACGGCGCCCCTCGGGGCGCCGTTCTTTTTTACGGGGAAGCGGGGTCGGATCCCTCCGCGTTGCGGAGGGATCCGACCCCCTTGGCCCGGCGCTACCGCTTCGCGCGCATCGTGCGGATGTTGTCGCCGACGAACAGGATCAGGCCCGCCCAGATCGCAGCGAAACCGATCGCCTTGCCGGTGTCGAACGCTTCGTGGAAGAAGAACACGCCCAGCAGCAGCTGCAGGCTTGGCGCGATGTACTGCAGGATGCCGACCAGCGACAGCGGAATGCGCTTCACGCCGTAGGCGAAACCGATCAGCGGCACCGCGGTGATCGCGCCACCGAAGATCAACAGCAGATCGTTGCGCCAGCCCCAGCCGTGGAAGAATGCGCCGCCATGGCCGTTCTCGGCCCAGATCGCGAACGCCAGCGCCGGCAGGAACAGGTACAGGCTTTCCACGCCAAGGCCGGCCACCGGATCGACCGAGACCAGCTTGCGCAACAGGCCATACAGACCGAACGAACAGGCCAGGCCCAGCGCGATCCACGGCGGCGTGCCGGCATCGATGGTCAGCCAGGCCACACCCACCGCCGCCATCGCCACCGCCACCCACTGCAGGCGGCGCAGCCGCTCCTTCAGCACCAGCACGCCCAGCAGCACGTTCACCAGCGGGTTGATGAAGTAGCCCAGGCTGGTTTCGATGACGTGGCCGGCATTGATCGCCCAGATGTACAGGCCCCAGTTGAAGGCGATGGTCAGGCTCGACACCAGCAGGATCGACAGCGCGCGGGGCTGTGCGGCGATCTTCTGCCACCAGCCCAGGCGCGAACTGAGCAGCAGCCAGCCCAGCACCATCACGGTGCTCCAGATGATGCGGTGGGCGATGATCTGGAACGAGGGCACCTCGTTGAGCAGGTGCCAGTACACCGGCACCAGCCCCCAGATCACGAAGGTGGAGGCGGTGACCAGCAGGCCACGGCGTTGTTCTTTCTCGTCCATGCTCATTTCTTTCGCGTCCTTGCCATTGTCAGTACCACCACACCCAGAAGAATCACCGCCATGGCGAGGAAGTCCCGCCATCCAAAACGTTCACCATTCAATGCGGCGCCCAACAGCACGGCAATCACGGGATTGACGTACGCATAGCTGCCCGCCAGCGCCGGGCGCACGTTCTGCAGCAGCCACACATAGGCGGTGAACGCCACGATCGAACCGAACACGCACAGGTAGGCCATCGCCAGCAGGCCACCGGTGTCGGGCAGCGAGGTCGGCCGCTCGCCGACGGCCAGGCCGATCAGCACCAGCAGCACGCCGCCGCAGATCATCTGCCCGGCGGCAGTCATGAACGGGCCCGGCAGATCCAGCCCGCGTGCCCACACCGAACCGAACGCCCAGCCGATCGGCGCGATCAGCAGCAGCACCAGCCCGGTCGGCGAGGCGGTCAGGCTGCTGCCGGCATTGAGCCAGACAACGCCGACAAAGCCGACCGCGATGCCCAGCCATTCGCCCTTGCTGGCGTGCTGGCCACGCAGCGCCGAGAACAGCGCCATCCACAGCGGCACCGAGGCCACCGCCGTGGCCGCCAGGCCCGAGGACACCTCGCGCTCGGCCAGTACCACCATGCCGTTGCCCAGCACCAGCATGGTCACGCCCATGATGACCAGGTTGCGCCACTGCCGCAGGGTTGGGTTCGGCATCTTCCAGAACAGGCGCAAGGCCAGGAACATCAGGCCGCCGGCAATGATGAAGCGGCTGCCGGAGACCATCGTCAGCGGCAGCGCGCCGCCGTGCAGGGCCTTGGCGATACCCAGGTAGGTCGAACCCCAGACCACGTAGACCAGCAGCAATGCCAGCGCGACAAGGCCACCCCGGGGGGCAGCCGCAGACGGAACAGGGGGAGCCGACATGACGCACCAGAGGAGCCGGGGGAAGGCGGATTCTAGGACGTTTTGAGTATGGTCCGGGACCCCATACGGTGGCACGCTGTCACCCATCCATGCACCCTGCTCTGGTCTGCTACCCCGTGTTGACGGCTGATGCAGTACCAAGAAGGCTTGCCCGGCCGCGCCGCCCCGATGGCCGGGCGCCGTATTCCCTGCGCACGGACGCGCCGCATCGAGGATTCCCACCCAGATGAGCACCACGTCCCAACCTGCTGTACCCGCCACCGACGGCGCCGCACTGCGGCGGTCGATCTCCAATACCCTCAAAGGCTCCGCCGGCAATCTGGTGGAGTGGTACGACGTCTATGTGTACTCGGTGTTCGCCGTGTACTTCGAATCGCAGTTCTTCTCGCCGGATGACAAGAACTCCACCATGTACGTGTGGGCGATCTTCGCCGCGACCTTCCTGATGCGCCCGATCGGTGCCTGGTTCTTCGGCCGCTTTGCCGACCGCCACGGTCGCCGCCAGGCGCTGACCGTGTCGGTCACGCTGATGGCGGCCTGTTCGTTCCTCATCGCCATCACCCCCACCGCCGCCAGCATCGGTATCTGGGCGGCCGTGGTCCTGCTGTTCGCGCGGTTGCTGCAGGGCTTCGCCACCGGAGGTGAATACGGCGCCAGCGCCACCTACATGTCCGAGGCTGCGATCCCGGGCCGCCGCGGCTTCCTGTCCTCCTTCCACTACGTCACCCTGGTCGGTGGCCACGTGCTGGCCCAGCTGACCCTGCTGTTGATGCTGACCTTCTGGGGCAAGCCGGAAATCTCCGAGTGGGGCTGGCGCATCGCCTTCGGTATCGGTGGCATCGCCGCGGTGGTGGTGTTCTGGCTGCGCCGTGGCATGGACGAATCGCTGTCGGAGTCGTCCATCGAGGCAGCACGCGAGGGCAAGGCGCAGAAGTCCGGCTCGATGTACGAACTCTTCGTGCACCAGTGGCGGCCGCTGCTGCTGTGCTTCCTGATCACCGCCGGCGGCACCGTGGCCTTCTACACCTATTCGGTGAACGGCCCGAAGATGATCCAGAGTGCCTTCGCCGCCAATGATCCGATGACCGGCACCCTGATCAACCTGGGCGTGCTGGCCTTCCTGATGGTGCTGCAACCGGTCGGCGGCTGGCTGTCGGACATCATCGGCCGCAAGACGCTGCTGGTGTTCTTCGGCGTGGGCGGCGTGCTGTACAGCTGGTACCTGATCACCCAGCTGCCGCACCAGCATGACGCCACCCTGGCGTTCCTGACGCTGGCGCTGGGCTTTGTCATCCTCACCGGCTACACCTCCATCAACGCCGTGGTGAAGGCCGAGCTGTTCCCGACCCACGTGCGTGCACTGGGCGTAGGCCTGGGCTATGCGCTGGCCAACTCACTGTTCGGCGGCACCGCCCCGCTGCTGTACCAGGGCGCGCTGAAGACCGGTCATGTCGACTGGTTCGCCATCTACGTGACCGCGACGATCGCAGTGTCGCTGGTGGTCTACGTGTTCTTCCTCACCAACAAGGGCCCGAACTGGCTCGACGGCACCCGCAAGTAAGGGGGCTGTCATGATCGCGGCCACCGGTGCAATGCCGGTGGCCGCCGGTTGGGGCGCGTGGCTGAAGACGTGGTAGTGCCGGCCGCTGGCCGGCAACTGCACGTCCCTTCGAAAGGTTGATGATGTTGCCGGCCAGCGGCCGGCACTACCGTTACTTGCGGGCGGCTTCGCTCTTGTCGCGTGCGCCGCGGAACTCGGATTCCTTCTCCCACGTCGGCCAGCGGCGGCTGTTGGCCAGCTCGGCACCCAGGTCGTACACCAGCAGGGTGTCGGCAGCGTGGCCGGCCGGGTCCCAGCTCGGGGTCCAGGCATCGCAGGCCTGGTGGTAGCAGTCAGCGAAGTATTTCTCACGCAGCGCGCGGCCGGCTTCAACACCGCCGTCCAGCTTGTCCAGGCCGGGGCCGATGGTGATTGCCGGCACGCCCAGGCGGGCGAAGGCGAAGTGGTCGGCACGGTAGAAGAAGCCGGCCTCCAGGTTCGGGTCCGGGCTGTAGCTGCGTCCGCGGGCCTTGGCCACACGTTCAAGGTCGCCTTCCAGCGAGACACGGCCCTTGCCCCACGAGGCGATGTCCCGGGTCGCGCCGTCCGGGCTGAACATCTCGATGTTCAGCACTGCAGCGGTCTTGTCCAGCGGCGCAAGCGGGTGTGCAGCGTAGTAGCTGGCACCCAGCAGGCCCTTCTCTTCGGCGGTCAGTGCCACGAAGTACAGCGTGCGCTGCGGCTGCGGGCCGGCGGCAAACACACGGCCCAGCTCCAGCACGGTGGCCACGCCGGTGGCGTTGTCGATCGCACCACGGCGGATGCGGTCGCCCTTGGCATCGGCCTGGCCGATACCGAAGGCATCCCAGTGTGCGGAGAAGATCACCGCCTCGTCTGCATGCTCGCCACCGGGCAGCTTGGCCACCACGTTGCGGGTCACCACCTGCTCGCGCTTGAGCGCGAAATCAACGCTCAGCTTCGCGTTGTCCAGTGCCACCGGACGGAAGTCGGCACGCATCGCCTTGCGCTTCTCGGCATCGAAGTCAAGGCCGGCGTCGGCGAAGATCGCCTCGGCCAGCTCGCGCTGCATCCAGCCACGCAGCGGCGTGTGCTGGGCCATCGCCTCGGCCTGGCCGCGCTCGATGTCGAACAGCGGCGAGGTGCCCGAGCTCTTCACCGTGGCCCAGCCATAGGCGGCCGGAGCGGTCTCGTGCACGATCAGCACGCCTTCGGCACCGCGGCGCGCAGCTTCCTCGAACTTGTAGGTCCAGCGGCCGTAGTAGGTCACGGCCTTGCCGTCGAACGCGCCCGGCGCATCGGCTTCGAAATCGGCGTCATTGATCAGCACCACGGCAATCTTGCCGTGCAGGTCCACGTCCTTGTAGTCGTTCCACTGGCGTTCCGGTGCGTCGATGCCGTAGCCGACGAACACCAGCGGGGCATTCTTGATCTGCACGCGCTTGCGCGGCTGCAGGCTCTGCAAAGTCACGTCCACGCCGTTGGCCAGCGCGCGGCTGCCCTGCTTCAGCGACAGGCTGGCCTTGGCCGGGCCGTCCAGCTGCGCGCGCACCAGCGGCACCGGCTGCACCCAGCTGCCATCCACGCCACCCGGCTGCAGGCCGTAGCTGCGGAACTGCTCGATCAGGTACTGCACGGTGCGCTCTTCGCCTTCGGTGGCCGGTGCGCGACCCTCGAATTCATCCGATGCCAGCACACGCACGTGGCGCGACAACGCCTGCGGATCGATGCCGCCACCCGGCAGGTCATTGGCCGCATGGGCCAGCCCACCCACGAACAGGCAGGACGACAGCAGCAACACGCGCATCGGATTCACGGCAGTACCACGGCTAGCTTGGAAGTCACCAGAGTGTAACGTGGTGGTGACTTCGCGGCGCGGCTTGGGCCGCGTCATCCACGCGCGGCGTGGATCTACCTGCTGATGCGATCCAGCCAGCAGGCAAGGCCCTGCGCGTTGAGTTCGATGTCCATCGCCAGAACAGCGGTCACCGCCGCATCGTCCAACGCGCAGCCATGCAGCTGTGCACGTTCCAGGTACAGCGCCTGCAGCGCGGCCAGCAGGCAGCGGTGGCGGTCCGGACGGCCATCGCACTGGCGGCCGATGGCGGCCATCGCATCGATCTGCTCGAACAGGTCTTCGGCCAGTTTCTCCACCTGTTCCACACGACCGTAGTGGGTCAGGTACATCGCCTGCGGGCCGTAGCCCAGCATGCGCTGGATCGAGGCCGTCATCGCCTCCGGATCGAACTGCACCGGCGACGATGTGGGGAAGATGAAAGCACCCTGCGCGCTGTCCAGCTCGCGGTAGGAGATGCCGAAGGTATCGCCGGTGAACCAGCTGCGGCTGCGCGCATCCCACACGCAGTAGTGGTGCAACGCATGACCAGGCGTATGCAGCAGCAACAGCTCGCGCCCGGCCAGATCGATGCGGTGGCCGTCTTCGGCCACCACCACGCGGGCCTCGGCAATGGCTTCTATGCGGCCGTAGCTGCGCGCGATCTCCTCGGCGCCGTATACCGCCGTGGCACCGGCAATCAGCCGGGTCGGGTCAATCATGTGCGGTGCACCGCGCGGGTGCAGCACCGCCTTGGCGTTTGGCAGGTGCTGCATCAGCAGGCCCGCGCCGCCGGCGTGGTCCAGGTGCACGTGCGTGAGCAGCAGCCAGTCCACCGCCTCCACGCCCAGGCCGGCGTGCGCCAGCGCCTGCAGCATGGCCGGCACCGACAGGCCGGTGCCGCAGTCGACGAAGGCCGCGCGGCCGTTTTCAACGATCAGGTAGGCCGCGTCGAAGTCGGGACGCTGGAAGCCGGTATCGATGGTATGGATGCTGGGGTCGGCGGTCATCGGCACGCACCTGGCAGGATCGGGAACAGATGCCCATGGTAGGCGCGTAGCCGGGACAGGTTCGATGCGGCTTTGGTCGGGTAGTGCCGGCCGCTGGCCGGCAACCCTGGGATCGCCAGGAGAATGCAGGTGCCGGCCAGCGGCCGGCACTACCTTTCCAGCCATCGCGGGCGCAGCAACAGCGCCAGCACCAGCACCGCCAGGAACGCGCCGTAGGCATACAGCACGGCCAGCACCTGCGGCCAGATCGGGCCGGCGCCGGGCTGCACGCGGCCGATGTGATAGCCCCACAGCATCGAGCCGATGCTCAGAGCGAAGGCCAGCGCCAGGGTGGTGGTATCGAACAGGCGCCGTCGCGCGGTACGCGGCTGGCGCGGGAACAGCCAGTACAGGCTGCCCAGCAGCAGGAACCAGGGCAGGAACAGCAGCAGCGACAACCAGGCCATCGCAGACTCCATGTCATCGCGCCGGGGGCGCGCGGACATCATGCCACGGCCTTCGTTCCTGGGTAGTGCCGGCCGCTGGCCGGCATTCCCTATGCAAATGCCGTGGTAGTGCCGGCCGCTGGCCGGCGGTTCTGTGCAGTTGCCGGCCAGCGGCCGGCACTACCCCTTACGCTTCGCGCAGCACGGCCAGGGCAGCCAGCACCGCGTCCACTTCGGCTTCCAGCTTGAACAGCTCGCTCTGCAGCTGGTCGCCCTGCTCGGCCTGCTTGATCACTGCAATCAACTGGCCGGCATCGCGCGGCGAATCGAAGCCTTCGCTCTGGACCAGCAGCGTGCCGTCACCGGCGGTCAACTTGAAGTAGAAACGGCCGTCCTTTTCGCGGTACTGCTTGAACAGCGGCGGTGCCACGCGGGCCACGCCGGCATCCTCGCTGGCAATGTCGCCAGCGGTGGAAAGGTCGCGCAGGCCCACCGCATGGCGCAGCTCTTCCAGCAGCGGTGCCGCCAGCTGCTCGCGAAGCTGCTGGCCACGGCGCTTGAGCAGCGCCTCGATCTTTTCCGGCTCGGCCATCAGCGCGTTGTAGCGCTCGCGCAGCGGCGACAGTTCGCTGTCGATGCGTTCGAACAACTGCTGCTTGGCGTCGCCCCAGCTGATGCCGGCAGCGAAGGCCTTGGCGAATTCAGCGGTCTGTTCCGGGGTGGCGAACGCCTGGTACATCTGGAACAGCGCCGAGCCTTCGGTGTCCTTCGGCTCGCCGGGTGCGCGCGAATCGGTCAGGATCGAGAACACCAGCTTCTTCAGCTCCTCGCGCGGCACGAACAGCGGAATGGTGTTGTGGTAGCTCTTGCTCATCTTGCGGCCGTCGAGGCCCGCCAGCGTCGCCACCTGCTCGTCGATCACCACGTCCGGCAGCGGGAAGTACTCCTTGCCGTACACGTGGTTGAAGCGCTGGGCGAAATCGCGCGCCATCTCGATGTGCTGGATCTGGTCACGGCCCACCGGCACCTGGTTGGCCTTGAAGATGAGGATATCGGCGGCCATCAGCACCGGGTACATGAACAGGCCGGCACTGACGCCTGCGTCCTCGTCCACGCCTTCCTCACGGTTCTTGTCCACCGCCGCCTTGTAGGCGTGCGCGCGGTTGAGGATGCCCTTGCTGGCGATGGCAGTCAGGAACCACATCAGCTCGGTGGTCTCGCGGATGTCGCTCTGGCGGTAGAACCACACGTATTCCGCGTCCAGGCCGCAGGCCAGCCAGCTGGCCGCGATCTCCAGGGTCGCGCGCTGGGTGCGCTGCGGGTCCTGGGACTTGATCAGGCTGTGCAGGTCGGCCAGGAAGAAGAAGCTCTCGATCCCCGGGGCGCGGCTGGCCGCGATCGCCGGACGGATGGCGCCAACGTAGTTGCCCAGGTGGGGCGTGCCGGAGGGGGTGATGCCGGTAAGGACTCGGGTCGTCATGACTGTGTGGGGGAACCTTCGATGAACGGGGCCAGTTTACCTTGCACGCCACCAACCCCGTCAGGGCCCGCGGCGCGTTCATTCACGCAACCCCGCTGGAGACGCCCGATGAAACGCTTGCTGCCCCTGCTGCTGATCCTGCCCCTGGCCGGCTTCCGCCCCGCTCCGATGCCGCCGCCGGTGTACCACGATGGTCCGGTACGGATGGCCCTGGTCGACCGCGACCGCGGTACCGAACTGCGCAGCTACCCCGCCGATGGCCAGCGCTGGGTGGCCGGCGAGCGCGGCCACCGCTACGCCGTGCGCCTGTACAACGACAGCCCGCGCCGGGTGCTGGTGGTGCTGTCGGTGGACGGCGTCAACGCCATCTCCGGCGAGAACGCCGATCCCTCGCAGACCGGCTATGTACTCAACCCCGGCCAGCACGCCGACATCACCGGCTGGCGCAAGAGCCAGGACGAAGTGGCGCAGTTCGTGTTCAGCAGCCCCAGCGGCAGCTATGCCAGCCGCACCGGCCGCCCGGACAACATCGGCGTGGTCGGCGTGGCGGTGTTCGAGGAGGCGCGCCGCTGGTACCCGCAGCCGATCCTGCGCCGTGGCCTGCCGCTGCCGGCACCGGCCGCTGAAGCCGCGGCCGATGCCAGCGCCAGCAGCAGCCGCATCGAGGGCTACGCCAGCAAGTCGCAGGCGCCAGCGCTGGGCACCGGCCACGGCGCACGCGAACAGTCGTCGGTACGCGATACCGACTTCGAGCGCGCCAGCCGCAGCCCCGCCCAAGTCCTGCAGCTGCGCTACGACAGCGCCCGCAACCTGCGCGCGCGCGGCATCCTCGTTGATTCTCCCTCGCGCCTGCCGCGCGAGCCGCAGGCGTTCCCCAACCGCTACGTGCCGGACCCGCCGGCGCGCTGATCGCCCGTACACACAGCACAACGCCCGCAACCTCACGGTGCGGGCGTCGTGTTATGGGGGAAACCGTAGCGCTTACTTGTAGTCCGGGTAGTCCTTGCTCACGCTGTCCTGGAAGTCACGGACTTCCTTCTCAGCGCGATCCTTGGCCCAGCCATAACGTTCCTGCAGGCGACCGGCCAGATATTCGGCATTGCCTTCGGCCACATCGAAGTCGTCGTTGGTCAGATCGCCCCACTTGGCCTGGGCCTTGCCCTTCAGCTGCGACCACTTGCCGGAAATGATGTCTTTGTTCATTGCTGGGAGTCCTTGGTTGCAACGGCATTCTTACCGTGGCTCCAGCTTCGCGCAGTGGCTGTTGAGTACCGGTCAACCCGCAATGAAATGCGTGCTCACCTGCTTGAATGGTTCACTCCGCTTCGACAGTCACGCGGAAAAAAGCGCGCACAAAAAAGGCCGGGGATGTCCCCGGCCTTTTCGCTTTCCGTTCCGTGCAGGGCTCAACGGCCCTTCGCGGTGTCCTCGACCTTCTCGCCCGCCTTCTGCACGTCCTTGCCGGCACCGGCAATGGTGTTGCAACCGGCCAGCAGGGCCACCGAGAACATCGACAACAGCATCAGGGCAACTACGCGCTTCATGGGCTTCTCCTTGGGTTTGCCGCTACACCGCTTCATTCGCGGATGGGATTCTTTCGCTCGGCGGGAGAGGCCAATGCCACCACCGCCGCGTGAGGTGCAATCTGGCGGGAGTGGCGTGGAGCGCGTGTGAACGGATCACCGATCCGTTCAGGCCAGGGCCTCAATCACGCATCAGGGTGGACTTGCCGAACAGGCTTTCGACCAGGTCCACGGCCAGCTCAGCGGTGGCATTCTGCTTGTCCAACAAGGGGTTGAGCTCGACGATGTCCAGCGACCCCATGCGCCCGGTGTCGGCAATCATCTCCATCACCAGCTGCGCCTCGCGGTAGTTCACGCCGCCCGGCACGGTGGTGCCCACGCCCGGCGCGATGCTGGGGTCGAGGAAGTCGACATCGAAGCTGACATGCAGGTGGGTGTTCTCGTCGATGCCGGCCAGCGCCGCTTCCACCGTGCGCTTCATGCCGTTCTCGTCGATGTAGCGCATGTCATAGACATCCACCTTGTGGGTCTTGATCAGGCGCTTCTCTTCCGGGTCCACCGAACGGATGCCGATCTGGTGCATCTGCGCCGGGGTGATCGCCGGCACGGTGCCACCGAGGCGGGTCAACGCATCCGGGCCGAGGCCGCACAGGCAGGCCACCGGCATGCCATGGATGTTGCCCGAAGGCGTGACATCGCTGGTGTTGAAATCGGAATGCGCATCCAGCCACAGCACGCGCAGGGTCTTGCCCTGCTCGCGGCACCAGCGCGCCACCGCAGTGATCGAACCGATGCCCAGGCAGTGGTCGCCGCCGAGCATGATCGGCATGCGGCCGGCCTGCAGTTCGGCGTAGCTGGCTTCCATCAGCGCATGGTTCCACGCCACCACTTCATCCAGATGGCGGTAGCCTTCCACCGGCGCGGTCCACGGGTTGCGCGGACCATCCAGGTTGCCCAGGTCGCGCACGTCCACGCCGCGCGCCTCCAGCGCCTCCGGCAGGCCAGCCACGCGCAGCGCTTCCGGCCCCAGCCGTGCACCGCGATGGCCCGCACCTACATCGGTGGGAACGCCAATCAGGGATACGGAGATGGGATGGGCCATGGGTGCCTCCTGCGTGGAAAAAGAAGCACAGTCTAGCCAGAGCTGTGTGACACCACTCGCGGCGGTGCAGCAGGGCAACCGCATGGCATGATGCCGCGCGGGCCCAACCGCCCTTCATGGAAGATTGCGATGTCGCCCTTCATCAACACCGCCTGGCCACGCTTTTTCACCGTGGCGCTGCCGATCGCGATTTTCGCGCTCTGGTTGAACGGTACGGTCGATGTGTCGCCGAACGGTTGGCTAATCCAGACGGCCTGCCTGATGGCGCCCCTCTCTATCCTGGTGTTCCTTGGGCTGGGTTGGCAGCGTGTACGCAAGGCACACGCTGAATACCCGATCCTGAAGAGTGAGCCGCAGCGGATGCTGACGGCGTTGATTGGCAACGTGAAGGTGGCCGCGCTGTGGTTCGGCCTGACCGTCGTCGGCATGTTCGCCCTGATGCTGGCGTGGGTGTTGCTGCGAACATCGGGCGGCTGACGGAGGTCCCTGCCGGCGACGAACTCAACCGCCGCGGCGGCGAACCGGCGTTACGCTCTGCACCTGGCCGTTGTTGCGCATCATGCACAGGAAGCGGCCATCGGGATAATCGATGATCAACTCCTGATAATCGCTGCCCACCGGTAGCTGGGTCACCAGCGTGCCCTGCGCCCCCTTGCGCATGTTGCAGGAACCCAGCGCGGTATCGCCCGGCGGCGCGCTGTTGGCCGCCTTTGACACATTGCGGAACACCGCACGGCAGCCGCCGTTCACCCACACCGAATGCCGCGACAGGCCCCAGTTCTGGCCTTGTTCGCAGCGGGTGTGGCTGAGCCGGCGCACGATTTCCACGTTGCCACGGGTATCCATGTCGCACGACACCTGCTGCTGGCCGGTGGATTCGCAGGTGACTTCGCGCGGCAGCGCCGCGTCGTTGTCGTCATCGTGGCGACGGTGGTCGCGATGTTCAGACGGTGCGGGCGCTCCGCTGGCACTGACCTGGCAGATGCCATTGGCGCCGCCTCGGCCGGTGTAGCTGATCTGCGGCGTGCCGTCCTCGTTGCTGCTGATCGACAGCGTGATGCCGGAGTTCGCATCGCGTGCTTCGAAATAGCGGTCGTTGAAGCGCTTCAGCGTGGCCTCGCGGCCCTGCACGTAGACCGGCCCGCCTTCGTCGGCGTGCACATCGATGCCGCCCGGGCAGCTGGCATTGAAGAACGGCACCGCAGCCATGGCCGGGGCCACGAAAGCGGTGGATACCAGTGCGACGGTGAGCGACAGGGCGTGGCGACGCATGTGCGGATCCCGAAGGGGCCCAGGTGGGCGTGTGGCGGCAGTATGCGGTGAGGTGCAGCGGGCTGTCCGTGAGGAATATCAAGATCCGGGTCGCACGCGTGGGGATTCATGTCTGGTAGGGTGTTCTAGAAGCCCTGCCGGGGAAGTTAAGCCAGCTTTGCTTCCTGGGCCATGAAGGGCCGTGCGACAGCAATGACGCACCAGGATTCGTCGTTGGTTGCAGCCCCGCGCGATATGTCGCTTCTGGCATTGCGATGCTCGAAACAGGCCAATCGCGATAATTCATTTTTCCTTTCAGATCACCCGATGCCATCGAAACAAACGACTGGCAGGCGGTGATTTCACGTGCGCATGATGAATCGCCACCTGCAAGGGTGGCCGGGACTTCCAAGCCCGTTTAATCGAAGCTGTATACGCTTGCCAGCCGGCGCCGTCTTCCCAAGAGCGGCGCCGGCTGGCAATCCGTTCGCCGATCGACGGCGGGCGGTGCGTGGGGGCCCTGTGCCCACCGGCTCATCGATTTCCGGTCTTGGAAGCCACGCATCGCCCGCCACCCTCTTCGGGTGGCACCTCTGTTCCCGACGAGGACGCCCGCATGCCCAAGACCCATCACCCGTACCTGACCGCAACCCTGGGCGAGGCTGCCCTGCGCCTGCCGCCCGAACTGGCGCAGCCGTTGGAAGCCGCTTTCGCTGCCGCCAACGAGGCGCCCGCGCCGATCAACCTGCCCGGCTGCCTGCAGCGCATCCAGGCCGGTGACGCCGCCGATGGACAGCCGTGGCAGGGGCCGGCAGGCACACCTGGCGACGCCGTGGCCGCCGCACGCAGGGATCGCGCCGCGGTGGGCCTGGTGTCGCTGCTGGAGCTGTACCACGCCGCAGAGCGCGTGCGCGTGGATGGGGAAGAGAAGGACGATATCGGCGACGGCACGCGCGAAGGGCTGATGCTGGCCTGCCGGGGGCTGGCGGAGTATGTGGCGCTGCAGGTGGGTGGGGCTCAATAGTGCAGAACATTGAGATCCCCAATGCACAGGTTCACAACGTCACTGCCCCGGCTAGCGAATCAGGCAGACCCGCAGCTGGAATGAGCACACCCTATCCAGACCTGAAGCCTGTTCTCGTTGAGCTGCGGCTGGACGAAGTGGATTCGCGCGGCGGCGCTGTTGCCGAGATGATCGCCTCCACCGCGCGCCCCATGGCGCTTTCAATAAGCCCTGGACTCATGTGGTACGGCTTCGTCTTGAATGACCGCGGCATCACCCGGATCACGCCGGGAACGCGGGCACACTGCACGATCTCATTCATCAACCACGACGGTGCGAAAGAGGTATTCCCCTGTGGCACGGTGGCCGCCTTCGGAGACGGATCATCGACAAAAGGGTTGATCCGCATCATCCGGTTTGATTGAACCTGTTCGCGCCGAATGCCTTGATCTGGCAACGGCAGACGCGTGATGCACCAATGCGCCGCGTGGCACACAAGCTGCATCGAGCCAGAATGGCCAAACGACTCCTCCTCTGCCGCGTCATTGAGTTGACTCACCGGCTTGGGACGAAAAAGACCGCCGAAAGGCGGTTTTTTCATGCTTTTCCGTGCGCTTTACGTCCAGCGACGTGCCAACGCATCAAGGTCCGCACGTACGCTCACGCAGCGCTGGCACGCAGGCGCACACCCAGGGCACGGGTCACCTTCAGGATGGTCGAGAAATCAGGGCTGCGCTCGCCAGACAGGGCACGATACAGACTCTCCCGCGACAGGCCCGCCGCACGTGCGACCTTGCTCATCCCTTGGGCACGCGCGATATCGCCCAGCGCCTTGGCGATGAATGCCGAATCGCCGCCGCTTTCTTCGATGCATGCATCGAGATAGGCCGCCATTTCCTTCGGTGTATGAAGGTGTTCGGCCACATCAAATGCTTCGAGTTCAACTTTCTTCTTGATAGCCATGATGGGACAGCTCCAGTACTTCGGTATTGAGTCGTTTCGCCTACAACCAGTTCGATGCTCGCAGGGCACGCGCAATCTCCTTGGCCTTCTCTATATCGCGCTGTTGCGAACCCTTGTCGCCTCCGACCAGAAGAATCAACAACTTCCTGCCCCGCTGGGTGTAGTACACGAGGTAACCGGGTCCTGCATCGATGCGTAGTTCAGAAACGCCACCTGCCAGATAGCGGTGATCACCGGGATGGCCTTCTGCGAGCCGACCGATGCGGGCCAGGATGCGGGCACGCACGGTTACGTCCTTGAGAGCGTCAATCCATGTCGCGAACTGACGGGTACGCTGGATCTTCATGGAGGAATGTAGCCTACTGGCTACATACTTTCAACAATCAGGATCGCGCGCAGGGAAGTGCACAGCGACGCATCACACGCCGCTAGGGAGAACAGCGAAGAAGGAAGGAGGGGGGCCGGGATCGGCGCCCGACTGGCCAACGCGCAGCCGCTGCAAGGGGGGATTAGCAGATGCCCAATGGTGCCGCTTATCCGAATCGAACGGATGACCTACTGTTTACAAGACAGTTGCTCTACCAACTGAGCTAAAGCGGCATGGGTGGTGCACCGGCGGCAGCGCCGCGGTCCGGGGATTCTAGCGCAACCGGGTGCATTCCAGCGACCGGCTCTGTGCCGCGCCGCTGCGCTGCTGGGCCTGGGCCGGCTGCGTGCCCGCCGCCAGCTGCCCTTCCAACCACCACTGGCCAGCGTCGCCGCTGGCGACCAGGCGCGGATGGAAGCCGGCGGCCTGCACCGCCGCCATGCGGCGCTCGGCACCTTCGCGGTTGCGGTACTGGCCCAGCGCCACGGCGTTGATGTCCTCGCCCTGGCTGATGATGTAGTAGTCGCTCAGGCCGGCGGCGACGATGCGCTTCACCGTGGCCTGAGCCTCGTCGCGGCTGGCGGCGGCCGGCAGCATCACCCGGAAACGGGCGCTGCCACTGGCAGCGGGCTGTTCGCGCAGGCGCACCTGGCTGAGCACAGCGCCGGCCTTGCCTTGCGCGCTGGTCGCGGCGGCGCGGTCGGCGAACGGACCCAGCGCGACACAGCGCGGCGGCTCGGCAGCCACGGGCGGCGTTGCGGGCTTTTCCGGCGCCGGAGCCGCTGCAGGCGGTGTTACCGGCTTGGCAGCAGCAGCAACCGGCGTAGCCTCAGCTACCTGCGGCTTGGCGACCTCCGGCTGGGCCGGCGTGGCTGGCGCAGGCGTGGCAGCCACAGCCGTCTTCTCAGCCGGTTCGCGCTCCATCAGCGGCGCGGTCGGGGCGGCGGCGGTCGCTTCGGCGGCTGCAGCGGCATCCACGCCACCGGGCACCCAGCGCAGCTCGGCCACGCCGGCCGGTTGCGGCGGCGGTGCGGGCGGTTGCGGCGCATCGCGCAGCAGCCACCAGCAGGCGACGCCAAGATTGAGGATGGCCAGTACGACGATCAGGGCACGGGTCAGCATGCGCGGATACTAGCCTGCGGGCTGGTGCACCGCCCAGCGGGCGAGGCCATCCAGCACCAGCGAGGGGTGGTAATCGGCGCCGGGCAGCAACGGCATCAGCGCCGGTGCGCCGCCACCGTGCACCAGCAGCGACGGCGCCACGCCCAGCAGCGCGTGCGCCTGCTGTGCGCTGCGTTCGATCAACGCCACTGCGGCGCCATCGCAGCCGGAGGCCAGCGCATCGGCGGTGTCGTTGGCGAACTCGCTGTAATTGCCGCCGGTTGCGGGCAGCTGCACCGCACGGGCGTGCAGCGCTTCGCGCATGGTGGTGGGCGATGCGGAGATGCGGCCACCGTGGTGCTGGCCGTCGGCGTCGAGCAGATCAATCGTCAATGCGGTACCCACGCCGACCACCAGCACCGGGCGCTGTGCCTTTGCGGCAGCCAGCAGGGCCAGGAAGCGATCGACACCGAACTTTTCCGGCTTGGCATAGGCGATGCGCACACCGGCGCATTCGGCGCTGGTGCGCACCACATGCACGTGCTCGAAGCGACGCTGCAGCTGGTCCAGCATGGCGCTGGTCAGCGACGGTGCGGCCACGCTGGCTACGAACGCGGTGGTACCGCTGGGCAGGCTGTGCGGCGGCTGCCCGGCCATGCCTTCGGCGCCGTGCGCCCAGGCCTGCACGTCACCGGCATGGTCACCCTGCAACGGCGCGAACTTGAAGCGCGAGTTGCCGAGGTCGAACAACCAATCGCTCATGCCGCCCTCACGCTGACTTCGCCGGCGTGCAGCAGGCGCTCGCGGCCATCGATACGCACGCGCAAGGCGCCGTCATCAGCCAGGCCGAGCGCGGTGCCATGCTGCCACTGCCCTTCCAGTTCCACCCGTACTTCGCGGCCGGCCAGCATGTCGAACGCGGCGTAGCGCGGCAGGAACGGCGCCAGGCCTTCGCGATCGAATTCTTCCAGCGCCGGCAGCAGGCGCGTCAACACGGCAGCAACCACCACGTTGCGATCCACCGGCTTGCCGGCCAGCGTGTCCAGGTCCACCCACGGCTGGGTGATCTGTTCGGCGAACGACGGTGGCATGTGCGTGTTGATGCCGATGCCGATCACCGCGCGCGCCGGGCCGGCGTATTCGCCACCGCCTTCGGCGAGCAGGCCGACCAGCTTGCGTTTGCCATCGACGATCAGGTCATTCGGCCACTTCAGCTGCGCCTGGGTGTAGCCCAGATCGTGCAGCGCTTCGGCCACGGCGATGCCGGCCACCAGACTCAGCCCGGCCAGGCGGCCGAGGCCACCGGAGAACAGGCGCAGCACCGACAGGTAGATATGCGCGGCCAGCGGCGAGGCCCAGGCACGGCCACGACGGCCACGGCCACCGGTCTGGCGTTCGGCCAGCAGGACGCTCACCCCGCGCTGGGGCGCGCTGCAACGCAGCAATTCTGCGTTGGTCGAGTCCACCGTCCAGGCCACCTGCAGGTCGTGCAGCAGGGCCCGGACGTCGGCAGGAAGGCCGGCGCGGATCGCGTCCGGGTCCAGCAGGTCGACCGGGCGAACCAGGCCATAGCCCTCGCCAGCGCGGCCCTCGATGTCCACACCGGCGGCCCTAAGTCCTTGAATACGCTTCCAAATGGCCGCCCGGGTCTGGCCCAGCTCACGGGCCAGGGCGTCGCCGGACAGGCGACCGGCAGCGAGTTTGGCCAGCAATTGGCGATCGTCCACGGCAGCTTCCACGAAGTCAGAAAGGAATTATGCGGGAAAGCCGCCAGCGACGCCCGCCACCGCGGAGCCGCAGGGGCTTCCAACCGGGCGCCGGGTTCGGGCTAGAATCGGGAACTCACCCTCCCTTAACGTGGATGTCGTCAATGCGCCGTTATGCCCATTGCCTGATCCTGCTGACGATGCCCTTCGCGGCGTCTGCCACAGCAGCGCTGGACGACAGCCGTGGGGCATGCGTGTCCTCCAATGGCGATGCCGCCTCGCAGCGCGCACCCACCGCCAGCGCATCGGCCGCCAGCACCAAGGCCGCACCGGTACGCCCGGCGGCCAGCACCACCACCGGCGGCGGTGGCAGCGATGACGACATGCTGCCGCGCATCCGCGCGCCGAAGTGGCACAGCTACCTGCCGGGAATGTTCCGCTGATCAAGTCGTTGCTGCAGTGGCTGCGGCCTGCGCCGCGGCCGATCGACGATGCACTTTGGGAAGACGCCTGCCAACGCGCGGCGTGGCTGCACGGCCTGGATGACGGGCGTCGGGCGCGCCTGCGCCTGCTGGCCACGCGCTTCCTGCATGAGAAGACCATCACCTCGATTGGCGAGCTGCAGCTGCAGGCCGCCGATGGCGTGCTGCTGGCCGCGCTGTGCTGCCTGCCGCTGCTGGAGTTCGGCGAGGTGGGACTGGAAGGCTGGTCGCAGCTGATCGTCTACCCCGACGCGTTCCGCGTGCACCGCAGCCACATGGATGCGGCCGGCGTACTGCATGAGTGGGATGACGAACTGATTGGCGAATCGTGGGACAGCGGTCCGTTGATCCTGTCCTGGGCCGATGTACAGGCCGACCTGGCGGCGCCGCACGAGGGCTACTGCGTGGCGGTGCACGAGATGGTGCACAAGCTGGATGCGCTGGATGGCGCGATGGACGGCACGCCGCCGCTGCCGCGCGAATGGCAGCGCGCGTGGGCGGCCACGTTCCAGCAGGCTTACGATGCCTTCTGCGTGCAGGTGGATGCCGGCGAAGAGACGTTGATCGATCCGTATGCGGCTGAAGCGCCGGAAGAGTTCTTCGCGGTAGCCAGCGAGTATCACTTCTCGGCGCCGGATCTGCTGCAGCAGGCATTGCCGGAAGTGGCTGCGCAGCTGCGGCGGTTCTATGGCGAGCCGCCGAAGATCGAAATACGGTAGTGCCGGCCGCTGGCCGGCAACCTGGCAATGCCATCGAAGATCATGAGGTTGCCGGCCAGCGGCCGGCACTACCGGAACACCATGCGTTATTGCGCCAGGCGATGCCCGGCGAACGGGAGCGCGCGGCCTACGGCCCCGGCGGCAGGCGCACTTCGAAACGGGCGCCGCCCAGTTCTTCGGAGCGACCTACGGTCAGTTCACCGCGGTAATCCTTGATGAGGTCCTGCACGATCGACAGGCCGATGCCGTGGCCCTGTACGCGCTCGTCGCCACGCACGCCACGCTGCAGCACCTTGCCGATGTCGTCCGGGGCGATGCCCGGGCCATCGTCGTCCACCGCCAGCAGCAGGCCGGCGCGACGCGCGTTCGGTGCCGGCAGCGGCTGTGCGGTCAGCAGCACGCGGCGGTTGGCCCACTTGAAGGCATTTTCCAGCAGGTTGCCGAGCAGTTCCTGCAGGTCGCCCGGTTCGCCATGGAAGCGCGCCGCCGGGTCGATGTCGAATTCGCACAGCACGCCCTTGGACGCGTAGACCTTTTCCAGGCCACGCACGATTTCCTCGGCGTTGGATTCGATCGGCAGCGGCGCGGAGAACAGCTTGTGGCCCGACGACGCAGCACGTGCCAGCTGGTAGGAGACCAGGTTGTTCATGCGCTGCAGCTGCACGTCCAGCTCCTCGCGCAGCGCGCCATCGCCGGCGCCGCTGTCCATCTGCGTGCGCAGCACCGCAATGGGTGTCTTCAGGCTGTGCGCCAGATCGGCCAGGGTATTGCGCTGGCGCTCGAGGTTCTCGCGCTCACTTTCAATGAAGGCGTTGATGCTGTCGGTCAGCGGTTCCAGCTCGCGCGGGTGGCGCTCGCTCATGCGCGCAGTTTCGCCGCGCTGCACCTTGGTCAGCTCGGTGATCACGCGGCGCAGGGGCCGCAGACTCCACTGCAGGATTACGGTCTGCAACAGCAGCAGGATCAGGCCGATGCCGCCCAGATAGAACCAGACCCGGCCGCGGAACACGCGCAGCTGCGCGCCCAGCGCGCGCGAGTCTTCCATCACGTAGATGGTGTACGGAAATTCGGTAGCGGGGTCCGCATCGGCGTCCCACACCAGGCCCAAGCCATAGCGGTACACCGAGCCCTGGCTGCCGTCGATCTGGATCATCGGCAGCGGGCCCTCGAACACTTCCTGGCGCGGTGCCAGCAGGCCGCCGCCGACGGTGGGCAGCATCGGGCCTTCGGCAGACATGGAATTGCCCTTGCCGTGCGGCATCACCACCTGCAGGTACAGGCCACTGCCCGGCACATCGAAGCGCGAATCCGGCGGCTGCTCGCGGATGTACAGCGAGCGGTCGCGGGTGAAGTCGATGCCGGCCGCGTAGGCGGTGGCGTAGTTCTTCAGGCGCTCACGCAGGTTTGCCTTCGCCGTATCGGCGAAGGCGGCGTCGAGCGCGTAACCGGCCAGCGCCAGGAACGCGACCAGACCCACGGACGCGGCGAGCATCTGGCGCGCCTGCAGGGAGCGCGGCCGCCAGCGTCGGAAGAACCACAGACGGCCGGACATCGTGTTATCGCCAGGGTGAGCCGGCTCAGCCCTCGTTGCGCGGAATCGCGAAACGGTAGCCGCGGCCGCGCACGGTCTCGATCGGCTTCAGTTCGCCATCCGGGTCCAGCTTCTTGCGCAGGCGGCCGATGAAGACCTCCAGCACGTTCGAGTCGCGGTCGAAGTCCTGCTGGTAGATGTGCTCGGTGAGGTCGGCCTTGGAGACCAGTTCACCGGCGTGCATCATCAGGTACTCCAGCACCTTGTACTCGTAGCTGGTCAGGTCGACATTGCTGCCGGCCACGCTGACGGTCTGGGCAGCGAGGTCCAGGGCAACCGGACCGCATTCCAGCGTCGGCTTGCTCCAGCCAGCAGCGCGGCGCAGCAGCGCGTTGACGCGGGCCAGCAGCTCTTCGACGTGGAACGGCTTGACCAAGTAGTCGTCGGCGCCCTGCTTCAGGCCTTCGACCTTGTCCTGCCAGCTCGAACGCGCGGTCAGGATCAGCACCGGGAACTTCTTGCCTTCGTCACGCAGGGCCTTGATCAGCTCCATGCCCGACATCTTGGGCAGGCCGAGGTCGATGATGCCGACATCGAACGGAACTTCGCGCCCCATGTAGAGGCCTTCCTCGCCGTCCTGCGCAGCATCGACGGCAAAGCCTTCGCGCTTGAGCCGGGCTGCCAGGGTCTCACGCAGCGGGGCTTCGTCTTCGACCAGAAGGATACGCATGAACTCTCCCTAGTGTCCTGGGTGTGGCCCGGAGGCCTGTGGGGTACGGGTTGATAGCGACAACTATCCCTGTTCAGGGGTTATCGCCGCGTAGTGATGACATATCCGACCGCGGCGTGCGCGGCTGTGAACGCGACGGGGCGGGGTCGTCCATGTAGCGGACCCGGCCCCGATCGTCCATGTACTTCACCCGGTTGATATCACGACCATCGAACGGCACGCGCTCGGCGCCGAGGATGTGACCGCCGGTGGTGCGCTGCACGCGGCGCACGGCATCGGACAGCGAACGCTCGTCGCCGCGGCCACCCCGCTCGCCCCGCTCCATCATCTCCGCCCGCCCCTGGTCGCCGCGCGGCGGCTGTTGGGCCAGCGCCGAAGACAGCGGCACAGCCGACAGGACCACGCAGGTGGCCAGGGCAATGCGGCGATGGAAGGGAGCGGAAGACATCAGTGCGATCCTAGCCGAGCACGGCGATTCGTTCAAAAGTCGTAAATCCGGCGCCGGGTTCGAAACCCAGCGTTTTACAAATCTTTTGCAAATTCTTGGTTTACAGCGGTGAATCCGGTCTGAACTTTTCCGGCTCCAACTCCAAGTTGTTCAGCTAAGTGAACATTCGGGCCGAATCGCCGCGCCTTGTCAAGTCAGGAATGTGACTTCGGTCACACTACGGCGCGATCAGATGCGCGTTCGGTGACCGCGAGCGCCTGTTCGATCAAGCGCCAATCGGCGCCCGGGCGGTGTGCGCCCTCGCTCAGCACCTGCCGGAACGCGCGGCCACCGGGCTGGCCGTGGAACAGGCCGAGCAGGTGGCGGGTGATGTGCTTCAGCGCCAGGCCTTCGACCAGCCGCGCCTCGATATAGGGGCGCATCGCGCGCAGCAGGGCGCCACGGGCCTGCAGCGGGGCGCCGGTATGCAGCGCCTCCAGCTGATGCAGCAGATAGGGGTCGTGGTACGCCGCGCGGCCCAGCATCACGCCATCGACGTGCGCGGCCTGCGCCTGCACCGCCTCGATGCTGGCCAGGCCACCGTTGATCACCACCGGCAGTGCCGGGCGCTCCTGCTTCAGGCGGTAGGCCCAGTCGTACTTCAGCGGCGGAACCTCGCGGTTCTCCTTCGGCGACAAGCCTTTCAGCCACGCGTTGCGCGCATGCACCACCACCATCGCCGCACCGGCAGCAACCTGGCGGTCAACGAAGCCGGCAAACACGTCGTAGTCGTTGTCCTCGTCCACGCCCAGGCGACACTTCACCGTCACCGGGATATCAACCGCGTCGACCATGGCCGCCACGCACTCGGCCACCAGCAGCGGCTCGCGCATCAGGCAGGCGCCAAAACGCCCGGCCTGCACGCGGTCGGACGGGCAACCGCAGTTGAGGTTGACCTCGTCATAGCCCCACTCGGCAGCGATACGTGCGGCCTGCGCCAGCAGCGCCGGATCACTGCCACCCAGCTGCAGCGCCAGCGGCTGTTCGCTGCGGTCGAAGCCAAGCAGCCGCTCGCGGTCGCCGTGGATGACGGCGTTGGCGTGCACCATTTCCGTGTACAGGCGCGCGCCTGGCGCCAGCACGCGATGGAACACGCGGCAGTGGCGGTCGGTCCAGTCCATCATCGGGGCAACGGACAGGCGAATTTCCTCAGTTTTCAATATTTTCATACACTTACCATTGTCGATTGGTACACAGAAGCGCCCGATTCTTCCTAGTTTTTCCCGCTGATTCCCATTCATCTGTACCATCCGCGTACCAACAGGAACGTGGTACACCGGGAGCTGGTACACCGATGGCAACGCTACAACCGCGCAACGGCCGCTGGCGCGCCATTGTGCGTCGAAAGGGTCATCCGACGCAGAGCAAGACCTTCCCCACCAAGACTGCCGCGAAGACCTGGGGCGACCGCATCGAGCGCGAGCTCGCAGATTACGAGGCCAGAGGCGGCACTCCCGGAGAGAACCTGACCATCGAGCAGCTGATCAGCTGGCGGATCGAGGATCTGGCCTCGGTGAAAGCTGCGGGCGCGACCCAGACCGGTAACCTGACCCGACTCCGTGAAGGGCTGGGCACCATCGTGGCCAGGCACCTGACGGCCAACGATGTGATCGAGCACGCCCGCCGGCGCGTTCAAGGCGATCACATGAACGCCAAGGGGCACATTATCCCCTGTTGTTCGGCCGCAACCATGAACGTCGAGCTGGGATTCCTGTCCGAGCTGCTGAAGCTGGCTGGTCCAATGAAGGGCGTGAAGCTGGCAAGCGACCCGGTGGCCGAAGCCCGCCCCGTTCTGCGACTGTTGAAGTTGGTCGGGAAGTCCAAGCAGCGTGACCGCCGCCCGACGACCGGGGAGCTACAGCGGCTGCACGCCCACTTCGCAGCCGCAGAATGGCGGGCCACTATTCCCATGAGCGATATCGTCACCTTCGCCATCCTCACGGCGAAGCGTGAAAGCGAAATCACGCGGCTGCAGTGGTCGGACCTCGACGCCACTAACCGCACCGCTATGCTGAGGGATGCGAAGCACCCCCGAGCCAAGGTCGGTAACCACCGCATATTCCCCTTACTTGGCGAGTCCTGGGACCTGGTGCAGCGCCAGCCGCGGATCGCTGGGGAGGACCGGATCTTCCCCTTCAACTCGAAATCTGTCGGGACAGCGTTTACTCGCGCCTGCAGCAAGCTCGGAGTATTGGATCTGTGCTTCCACGATCTGCGGCACGAAGCCAAATCGCGGCTGTTCGAACAGGGCTACGATATTCCCGAAGTCGCTGCGGTTACTCTCCATAGGTCATGGAACGAGCTAAAGCGATACACACAACTGCGTCCTGAGTCGCTGCACCGCGTCCCAACTAGGCCGGATCACACGGAAGTCGAGAGCGAGGAACAATGAAACTGTACAAGTTCAAGGGTGGCGGGGACGCGCTCTACACGCTCGATATTGCAATGAACGAGCGGCTCTACTGCGCGAAGTATCGTGACCTCAATGACCCTTTTGAAGGGCAGTTTCAAACGCTAATCAATCGCAACTTCTTACTTGGAGGCCTAACGATGGGAAAGGCCACTTTCAATGTGACCATCCCGATGCCGGTGTACGCAGCAATTGAGGAGATGGACGTACTGGCGGAGAAGCCGAGCCGCGTCTGCAGCCTGACCACTGCATGGCAGGACGTGCGAATGTGGGCACTCTATGGCGACAGCTCTCGCGGTGTCGCGTTTGAATTTGAGGTTGATGAGGCACACGCAGGCCTCCACCGTGTCGAGTACCTCGAAGCGCTACCCGAGATCGCCACCGGGTTGCTCTCAGATCCCACGGTGGAAGAGATACTCGGCAGAAAAACCAAGCATTGGGAGTACGAGCAGGAATGGCGCTTTATTAGCGCCGACGAATACGTGAAGGCAAACGGTATGCTCACGCGCGTTCTTATCGGTAGCCGCGCATCGGAAGCCCTGACGGCAGCGCTGGTAAGCCTTACCCCTCCCCATGCCGACGTGCACATGGTCGAGTTGGATCATGCCGGTGTCAGGATGCGGCTAGGTAGGCAGCTCCGGCCGGCAATGAAATGAACGCAGAGCCGACTGGCTAGTCTTCCGTATACGCTCCGCCCACATTGATGAGCGATAGTCTGGCCGCATGTGTGGTCGCTTCGTCCAACGTCCCGTACTCGACTTCGGCCTGCCGTCGCTGGTCGACCTCGCGCCGGCGCTGACCGAGATCCCACCCAGCTACAACGTGGCGCCCACACAACAGGCGTCGGTCATCCTCGATCGGGGAACAGGCCGGCAGGTGTCCCTGCTCGCGTGGGGCCTGTTGCCGTTTTGGGCCAAGGCCAAAAACCTGCAGGCTTCCACCATCAATCCCCGCATTGAGACGGTGGCCACCAAGAACAGCTTCAGGGCCGCGTTCAAGAAGCGCAGATGCTTGGTCCCGATGGCCGGCTACTACGAGTGGTCGACCAGCGACGTGGACGGGAAGAAAGACCCATGGTTCATCCACGCCGACGGTCCCCTATGGGCTACAGGACTGCGGGAGGACGCAAGCCCTTTGCTGGCCGACGACAACCTGGGCACCTTCACCATCATCACCGGCGGCTGTAGCCGTGTGTCGGCCGATATCCACGACCGGATGCCTGTCTGGATCGACCCTGGCCAGCTCGATGCGTGGCTCACCGCTGAGCCGCAGGACGCGATGGCCATGCTCTTGGCGTCCGATGTGCCCGGGATGGAGGCGTATCGCGTCAGCCGAGCCGTGAACACCCCGCGCAACAACACCGAGCAGCTGCTGCAGCCGGTCGGCTGAGCGACTGCCGGCAAGCGCTTACCCCTCCCAGCCGAACGGTGGCTTGAGGTGCAGCCCGGCCAACCGGTTCGCACGTACCGCCTCCCGGTATGCACTGATCTTGGCCACATCCTCGCGCAACCGCGCCTCGTGCCTGGTCACCCATATCTCGGCGCCGGCGCGGCCCTGCTCGTAGCTGGTACACCAGGGGAACGGCCCGCCGGGGCCATGCCGGTGTCGGTCAAGACTGGCGATCCAGATCCCGTCGCCCACCCGTTGCGCCATCGAAACCACCCACACGCCGCTGCAAGCGATGACTGTGGGGGCATCGTTGGGGAGGCTGGCAGAGCGCGTCGTCCAGTAGAAGTCGGGGGGCAGCGGCATGACGGGCAGGATACGGCCGGGCGTCGCAAACGCTGCGACAAGGGAGCGGGCTGCAGGCGTGAGCGTGTGCGGCGGCGGGGATGCTGATGGCCCCCTTACACGCGATTGAATGCAAATTTTGAGGTGACCACGGGAAAGAGGCAATAAAGGTAACCACCCCGGAAGACCACTCAAATTCAACAATAGAATCAATGCTTTATATGAAATATATAAAGGTAACAATAGGGCAACCTGTGAGTAACCCCATTACCTTTTCCAGAGGCAACATCAGCGATCAAAAATCTCCTTTTAAATTAATGACATTACTTTGTCGGCGCCAGGAAATTACCTCAGACCACCCCAAAAGGTAACCTTCCTTTTCTCTCTCCTATCAAGCACTCACCTGTCGTTTGGCGCCGCGCGTTACCTGGTTACCTCCTTCCCGTGGTCACCTGAAAAATCGGCGACGGCCGAAGGTAGCCAGAGGAGGCACCGGGCGCCCCGCAAACACCCCCTGTCGCGCAGGGAACCGCAGGGCCAGCCAGTGCCTAGGAATCCCGGAGAACGCCATACAGGGCCGAGGCTGGGCCGTTCCGCAGGGAATGCAGAAAAAGCACCCTATGAAGTGCGCAGGCGTGGCGGGGAGACGAGTGCCGAACCACCAGCAGATAGACATTGGGAACCACCGCAGTCCAGCATCGACCACCGCCCTGCCGCGAACGTTCTTTCGCTGATGTTAAGATCGCGCGAACAAGCCGGCCTACTGGAAGGAAGATGAGCAAGGAAGTAGTGGGCGCGCTCGAGCGCTTCTTCGCGAATGCAGCACACCCCGTGCTTTTTGCAGGGGCAGGTGTGTCGGTTCAAGCTGGCCTGCCAATTTGGTCGAGTCTTTTACGGAAGATGGTTGAACCCGTCAGGCTGACGGACCCCGCCTTCCACAACTTGGTATCAGACGCAATTGCGCAAAACCAACTGACCTCTGCCGCTGGATACATTCAGGCATACCACCGTATGACTGCCAACGACCGAGCCGCTTCCATCCGAGCGTCTCTGAAAGGCGGCCTTGCTAAAGAACTGGTACCTCTGATTCGGCTTCCATTTCGGTCGTGCTTGACGACAAATTTTGACAGAGTGCTACACGACGCGTACGCGATCGCTCATCAGGCCGCCGCTGTTGAATACAGGTATGGGGATTCTGGCCTGCCCAACGCTGTCTGGTCTGAGGACTTCCACATAACGCGCATACACGGCGGAATGGAGGTTTATGAATCCATCGTCCTTAGTGAAAACGACTTCAGGCGTCTTCTTGATGACCCCCATTACTGGGATTTATTAAGCGTCAACTTCACCCAGCGAAATGTACTTTTCATAGGATTTTCGTTCTACGACCCAGCAATTCGCCATATCATGACCGAGCTAGAGCGGCGCTTCGGTGCGTCCAGCCCAGGCAGGCACATGGCCCTCGTCCCCGACGACATAAACTCTGAGTTCCTCGCCAAGGCGAGCGCTTTGAACATTGAGGTAATTGCGTACTCACCGAGCGGGTACCACGCCGATCTTTGGAGTTCGATAGCAGAGTTCCAACCAGCAACAAAGTCGATCAAGGCTTCGAACGCGCCATTAGAGCTAACAAAAAAGTATTTGGCCGCATGCTTCACTCGACTCAAAGCCAAGAGTTCTAACAGCGCACTGAAGGACGCCTTGGGGGAAGGAATTGTCTCTTATCTTCTGCAGGACAGCTATCCGAAACCGTTAGCGATAGGCAAAATAAGAGAGCGACTTACAGATGCACTAGGAATTAAGCAAGGTGCGGCGGAGATAGTTGATCTTGCCCTCAATTCCTTGGTCGCCGACGATCTCTGCAAAAGAGTTCCCATCGAGGGCGGGCGAGGCAAGGGATATGTCTGGTCTACTCCGGCAAAGAGCAACGACACACTCGCCACTGCAATTGGTCGACTCTCCGAGTCAGTGGTAGACCGAGCGATGGTGACAGAAGCCTGGACAATCCCTGCCTCAATCCAAGAGAAGCTGCCGGAGCTCTTTGAGCACATCGTCCGCTCCAGAGGATGGGACCTAGGTGCGGCGTTCGCCGAAAAAATTCCACCAGAGCCTATCTCGATATCCACACTGATCGAAGAATTCGACATCTGCCCGAATGCACTCGATCGAGAGCGTCTTGAGAGAGTTCTTACCATCATGTTCCAACGACCCGCCGCTGACGAGTCTAAGCTATTGATGGAACTTGGAATGGTGAGTTTTGGCCTTGAAATGGCCTTTAACCTACCAAACACTACTCTCCTTCAAAGCGCAACACTTCCACGCACCATTTACTTCGACGCGAGCGTAATCCTTCCTGCGTGCGTCTATGGCCACCCACTGCACGTCACATACAACGACACCATCCGCAGATTGAAATCCGCCGCCCATGAAGGCGCCTATTCGATCTCACTAAAGATCTGCAAGGGTTATCTAAACGAGATAATTAGCCATAAACGTCAAGCATCCGATTTCTATGACCGTCTCGGCGAGGATGCACGTGGCGCCGCAATGAACGCGGCAATGTTTCACGGCCCCGCCAATTCGAACGTGTACATAGCTGGATTCGCTCACCACCTTGAATCGCACCCAGACTGCACTCTGGACCAATATTTCGACGAATTTGCAAACTATAAAACCGAGAGCGACCTGTTCCGGTGGCTTTCAGCCAAAGGCTTCGAAATTTGCGACCCTCCGAGGAGGGACACCCTGTGGAATGACATTAGCCTCTATCTTCAGAAAGCCTATTCAAGCGACCTTGCTCGCGGAAAGACCGCAATCCTAATTGAGCATGACGTCCATCAAATTCGAATTCTAGAGGACGATGTTGAGCGCGGTCACCGTTCAGTCTTTGTCTCTGCGGACAAGCAACTGATCAGGCACGTTAGAAGTCGATCACCTGCCCTGGCCGATCATATGATGAGTAGCGCATCAATAGTCCAATTCATCATTTTGATGCTCGGAGGGATCCCCGCTAGTGCCGGAATCACTGAACTTCTGTGGAGTTCGCGCCTGTCGGACCGAACTACACAAATTCGTTCGCACCTGACCGCATCGGCACTTCGACAGTACAACAGCATGCTCACAAGGAGCATGCCAGAGGTTATGGATGAGGCTGCTGACGCGATAACGCAGGAGATGAACAGAAGAGCACTCGACCTCGATGCACCAGATCCAGCCAAGAAAGCTGAAGCGTTCCGCGTTTTCGGAAATCTGTCGGAAGAGTATTACTTCAAAAAGATGCGCCAGGAGATTGAAAAGCTCGACCGGAGTCTGGACGAACGCTAGCTAGGTGCGGGCCAAGCTTATGTCGGCCCATAGCACTGCCTTGGCCAGCAAGCGAACACCTGCCCCACCCGCGGGCTACGGCCTACGGGCGGTCAGGACGTGGTCTACCAGCTCGAAAGGGTTGAAGCGGATCACATCATCGCCCAGCCATTCGTTGAGCGCGGTCAGCCGCGTCTGCAGTGGTGATAGCTCCATCGCAGTCCACACGGTCGCCGCCTCGCGGATGGAGCCGAACCCGCCGCTGTTCTGCGGCACGAGGCCATGGCCGACAGTCCCGCGAAGCGGCACCTGCAGCGCGTGGAGACCGAAGAAGCGGCCAAGCGCACGGCAGGCGGCAATCTGATGGAGGGCACGCCGATCTATCAGCAGACCCTGCTGCAGCTGGGCACCTACCGCGCTCGACTGAAACAGATCCAGTTGAGCAAGGCCAAGGGCCAACTTAAGGCCGCGCTGCTGCCGACCTACGATGCGTACATCGAGGGTGTCCTCGCCGCCGATGCGGGTGGCCAAGATGACGTGGTGTCCACGCTGATGCTGTGGAACATCGACGCAGGCTTGTACGAAGCGGCGCTGGACATTGCCGCCTACGTGCTGGCGCATGGCCTGACGATGCCCGACCGATTCGAGCGCACCGCCGGCTGCGTCGTTGCTGAGGAAATCGGCATCGCCGCGCTCAACGCGTTGAAGACGGGTGCGGCGTTCGACCTGGGCGTGCTGAATCGGGCTGTCGTAGTGACCAAAGGCCACGACATGCCCGATCAGGTCCGCGCCCGGCTGCTGCTGGCCCGCGCTCGCTGCCTGCTGCCCCCCGGCAGCGAAGAGACACCGCCGAACGCAGAGGACGTTGGTCAGGCGGTCGAGGATCTGCGCGAAGCCATCCGACTGCATGACAGCTGCGGCGGCAAGGAAGACCTCAAGCGCGCCGAGCGCCTGATGAAGAAGTTAGAGGCCAGCCAGTCCAAAGGCTGACTTCACACCGAGCGTACCCCGCAACCCCGCCGGTTCGGGGCCGATCACCAAGACATCTCTCCCTTGGTGTGACGCCCCGACCACCGGCGACCTACGAGGCCACCATGAGCAGCTTTGTTGCCAACGAATCGCCCGCCGCCAAGCAATCCAACTTCACTGCCGGCACGTTCTGGCCGGAAAGGCCATGAGCTTCGAGTCGGCCATGGCCGATGTGAAAAAGGTGGTGGACTTCGACACGCCGGACGGCTTCGTGAAGATGGGTAGGGACGTCGAGGAGCTATCGCGGCGCCTCCCGATGCTGCCTGTCGAGATTTCCAAGATCGTCGCGGCCGCCGGCCAGGCCGGCATTGCCAGCAACGAGCTGGTGCGGTTCGGCGAAGACGCAGCGAAGATGGCCGTGGCCTTCGACACCACCGCAGAAGATGCCGGCCAGACGATGGCCACGTGGCGGACTGCATTCCGCATGGGTCAGGACGACGTGGTCGTGCTGGCCGACAAGATCAACTACCTGGGCAATACCGGCCCGGCCAGCGTCCAAAAGATCAGCGAGGTGGTGAACCGCATCGGTGCGCTGGGCGAGGTGGCCGGCCTCGGAAGCGGCCCGCTGGCCGCGCTGGGCGCCACCGTCGCCGGCATGGGCATCGAATCGGAAGTGTCGGCCACCGGCATCAAGAACATGCTGCTTACGCTGTCCTCGGGCGATGCGGCCACGAAGCGACAGGTGGAATCGTTCAAGAAGCTGGGCCTCAGCACCAGTGACCTGGCGCAGGCCATGCAGAAGGATGCCGACGGCGCCATCCTCGACGTTCTGGAGAAGCTCAAGAAGCTGCCCAAGGCCGAGCAGGCAGCGACGATGACGCAGCTGTTTGGCCGTGAGTCGATCGGTGCGATCGCACCACTGCTGACTAACCTCGATCTGTTGAAAGAGAACTTCGGCAAGGTCGCCGACGAACAGAAGTACGGCGGTTCGATGAACGCCGAGTATGCCGCGCGCGTGGGTACGGCAGAGAACGGCCTGCTGCTCAGAAACAGCGCCACGGTACTTTCCCAGCGGCTGGGCAAGACCCTGCTGCCGACGGTCAAGGAACTGGCCGCGCGTGTGGCCAAGGTCGCCGACCGCATGGCCGATTGGACATCGAAGAACCCGCAGCTGGTGGCCACCATCGCCAAGCTGGCCATCGGCGGTACCGCCCTGGCTACCGCGCTAGGCGGCTTGCTGGTTGCTGGCGGCGTGGGTGCCATGGCGCTGGCGCAGATCCACAAAGGTGTGATGCTGCTCAGCGGTGGCGGGGGCATCGGCCGACTGGTTGGCCAGGTGCTGTCGCTGGGCGGCCGGGCCTTCCCCATGCTGCTCAATGTCGGCCGCATGCTGCTACCGATGCTCGGCGGTATCAGCCTGCCGGTGCTGGCCATTGGCGCCGCTGTGGCGGTGGTCGCCGCGCTGGTGTGGAAATACTGGGAGCCGATCAAGGCGTTCATAATCGGCGTGTGGCAGGGCGTGGTGGACGTGGTCAACCCGATCATGGCCGAGCTGATGACCGCGCTGGAACCGCTGGGGCCGGTGTGGGCGCAGGTGTCAGATGCCATGGGCAGAGCCTGGGCGTGGGTGCAGAAGCTGTTCACCCCCTTCAAGGCCACCAGCGAGCAGCTGCAGGGCGCCACCACTGCCGGCCGCGGCTTCGGTCAGGCACCACAGCCAGCGGCCAGCCGCTGCCTGGCGTGCAGATCACGCGGGCATCGGGTGACCAGCACCGCTACAGCGTCGCCGACCGTGAGAAGTTCACCGGCGTTCGTGCCTACTGGGGTGATCGCAAGGCAGCGCGCCGCACGGGCGTGCTGGTGGGCACGTCCGACAACGAGAAGAAGCTGCAGGCGACGTATGCCACCGCAGACGAAGCAAGGCAGCACGCCGAGGCCGAGTTCAAGCGACTGGACCGAGGCACCGCGCAGCTGAGCTATCGGCTCGCCGTTGGACGCGCCGATATCTACCCGGAGCAGACGGTAAACGTCAGCGGCTTCAAGGCAGAAATTGATGGCACTGACTGGCTGGTGGCCAAGGCCACCCATACCATCAATGGCGGTGGTGGCTTTTCCACGGCACTGGAATTGGAACGCTCCTTACCTAAACCAGATTGAATCGCATGGCAGCGCCACTCTTCGAATCTGAGCCACCAATCCACACTCTCACGTTCACTACGGTTGAATCGAACTCACGTACTACTGATCTCACATGATCCCCAAAGTGCGTTGAAGCTGGGGCCGATGATGTGCTCCCGCCCCGCGTCAGAAAATAGATATCGACACCCCCCGATAGGTCATAGGGGGCAAGCTGGGAAAGCAACGGGCCAATTGAACCTCGTTCATCCATTACGAATGATGTTAGCGTCAACACGAGAGCTGCTGCGGGTTGGCCCTCGTCGTCGAACGAAATGCCCACACCTCCTTCTGCTCCAGCATCGAGTGGAACCTTACTTACATGACGCAAGATTTCTGCTACGTCAGCGCTCGTGTTCGACAGCATCTTCGCTGTCGTTTTGCCGGTCCGGTAACCGACTTTTTCTAATGATCGCTTCAGCGTTTCAAACTCCTTTCGAACTGATACTCTGTATTCTTTCCTCAGTTCCTCCTCTGCCTTCTGGGCATCTTCGATTGTGGACTGTTGCACCTTCGCCTGCAGATGTTGTCTTGCGGAGTCTGCAAACTGGGCGAATGTGTGCATTTCGAAATTTTTGACATTTGCCACTCGTGACATCTCCATCACTAGCTCCGGCTGCGGCCGCTTACCAGAGATGGACTTTGTTTCCAGCCACCAGTCTTCTTTCACGTCAGAAGTGACAAAGATGACGGCTCGCACATTCTCGTCCATGCAGCGTTTCAAGAGCTGAGACCAGACCATGTAGTCGCCGTACTGTCGATCGTAGATTAGGCCATCCATTAACCGCTTCTCGCCGGCCTTTTTTTCATCCCTGAAGCCTGGACCAATTCCATTGGCAAACCTCTTGGCAGCTTCCTCTTCGTCTGCATTCAGTGCTTCTTGATTTGCAGGTCGCTCACCAACTCGGCCAGTCAACAATTCCTCGATAAAGTCACGAATGGTGTCCTTCTGATTGGGCGCAATGTAATGCGTCCCCTCAACTTTCGCAGCTTCAAACAGCCTATTTACGTTCTTCTCAATCTCAGCGAGTTGCTTGCTAACCTCCGCCCAGCATTCGCGCCGCTCATTCGCCTCGGCCTTCACAACCGCCTTGAATTGCTGGAATGCGCTTCGAAAGTCCTTCTCCAACTTGGTGGCATTCTGGTGCTCTTCCCTTAGAACGTCCAGACGATTCGCGTGATACTCAACGAGCACATGATAGGGAACCCATAGACGTTCCTTTACTGATCGCAGTAGGTCGATCATCTCCCCCCTCGACTTCGACGGCATTCTGTACAACCCCAGCAGGACGTTGGTGTCCAAGGAGATCAATGCTGTCTTCCATAGTCTGGAGACATTCTCCGGCTTGGGATCGAAGTAGCCTATGAACTGTTCTCTCATCTCAATTCTCCAATTCCCTCAATTACCGAAAGTTCGGTTCTTCCTTGCGTAGAGCTTAGCTTTCTCTCCCGCAACAATTCATCGCCCCTGCACTCTTGGGGCACCGAGAGCCATGCAGATCCCAAAGAGCACTAATGACACTGCGGCATCCATCGCTAGCGCAGGTTCCGCATGCCCAAGAACTACGTACAGGTGCCAAGCGATGAGGAGTCGCGATGCTAAGCGTCCAGAGCTGAAGGGCGACTTCGAAATTCTTTGGCATGCGCGTTCAGTCGAGCTGCCGCTGGCGAGAGTCAGCGTGACGTCTCCTGTGAATACCTGACCGATCACAGCCCCTTCAAACACGGTCTGCAGCCAGTCGTGTCATCCGCACCTGCCGCCGGCAGCAATGTGGTGCAGCTGGGGCTGCGGTTGGCAGGTGGTGACGTATGACGCCACACGGGTTCGGCACATTCTGGCTGCTCTATGGCCAATTCGGGGCAACGATGACCATCGAGCAACTACGGATGACCTACTTCCCAACCGCGAAGATCAAAACGATGGCCAACAAGCACACAGCCGGCTTGCTGCCGCCACGGGTAGGCGACGTGTACGACACGCGAGACGTCGCCAGCTGGTGGGATGACCAGCGAAAAGCACATGCTGCATAAACAGCCAGAGAGGGCCACCCTAGATGGCCCTCTCTAGTACTGTCAAACTGGACGCTGGCGCTTAATCACAGTTCCTCGTTCGGATAGCGAGGTTCCGGGGGCGGCGGCGTTTCGAACGTGATCTTGCCATCGGAATACTCCCCGCCAATAACGCGCGGATCGTCATCATTTACATCCATGTCATCGCAGCCGTAGTAGATGGAATAACTAACGGTGTAATTGACCGTGATGTCTCCTGCGACAACGTCAATATCCTCGATCTCGTCTCCCGCATGGGCGGCGCGCGAATCGATGTAGTCGGTTTCAAGATCCAGTGCGTGCGACCATTTTTCCTTGTTCGCAAGCAACCATTCCTCGATCTCCCTGTCTCGCTCGGCATCGTCCGTGCATACCAGATCTGGTACTTCAACAACCGTAATCCTGTTCACTACTTTCCTCTCTTCCTTGGGGTGAACTCACGTCCACGAATTTTCCTGAGCACCAATGTTGTACCAACCACCGCGAAGGCCTTGTCCTGATTGGCTGTCGCTCCGATCCATCATCGGGGCAACGGACAGGCGCAGGGAATCGGCGTAACGGGCGGTGGCGGACGTCATCGGGACATTGATCGTGGAGACTGGCATTGCCAGTGAGATCAATAGTTTACACCGGGTGGCTGAATGGCGGCGGGTGGCGCCCGGAGACCCCTGCGGCACACCGGCCCGGGGCCCGTCCGCAATGACGAGCAACCGGTCACAGTTGTCGCGATTTGTTGACGACGACGAAATATTGGCGCCGCTATAGTCCAAGGCTCGCAATGGATTGGACGAGTGGAGCAGATGATGCAGCACAAGCGTATGAGCAGGACCCTCGCCGCCGCGCTGGCGGTTGCCGCCCTGGCCATCGGCACGGCAACCGCAGCACCGGCTGCCAGCGGTCTGAGCGCGGCGTTCACCGCCTGCAAGGACAACGCGCAGGGCGCGATCGAGCAGGCCGCCTGCCTGACCTCGGAGAGCGCCCGCCAGGACCAGCGCCTGAACCAGGCGTACAAGCAGTTGCAGGCCAGACTGAACGGCGCGAAGAAGACCAAGCTGGTCAATGCCCAGCGCGCTTGGCTGCAGTCGCGCAGCCGCGACGGCGAACTGGATACCGCGCTCTATGACGATTCGCAGCCGGGCAACCTGCAGGGCGAAATGAACGACGTGATGCGCCTGAGCGCGCGTGCCGACCAGCTGCAGAAGTATCTCCAGCTGCTGGACTGACCCACAGGAGGGCCCCCCTCCCCGCTGCACAAGGACGTAAGACATGCCTACCAACATCGATACCCACAATCTCGATGCCACCTCCGGCGCGGTGTATTTCGCGGTCGGCCGCGGCACCGAGGGCGGCCCGGCCTCCTACCATCTGGCCATCGCCGGCATCACCCAGGGCGTAAGCGAACCACACTGGGGCACGGTCAGCCGGGTCGCGCAGAACAGTGGTTACAGCCTGGGCGCGATCCAGGTCGACTTCGGCCAGCGTGGCCAGTGGGCACTGGGCGCCATCGATGGCCATGCCCTGAAACCGGGCGAGACGACCTACGTCGACGCGGTGATCGATCAGGCCAGCGCCTACGCCAAGGCGCACAACCTGCCCTTTACCCAGGACCATGCCGACCTGCGCCGCGACCTGCTCAGCCACGGCAATGGCCTCAGCGGGCGCAGCTCGATCCAGTTCATCGACACCAACACGCGTGACAGCATCAACGCCTGGGCCGGTTCGGACGAGGGCAAGCAGTGGATCCACGCCAACATCGACTACCCGCAGGTGCGCAACGCCACCCAGATAGGCATGACGATGGTGGACACCCACGGCAGCAACATCGCCGAGGAAAACCGCTTCGAAGCGATCAGCCTGATCGCCAAGACCGCCAACCAGCTGCCCAGCCAGCTGCCGAAGCTGGAGAAGGTGCTGGCTGACGGCGGTGACTACGAGGCACTGCGCGCGAAGGCCGGGCAGATCCGCGAGACCTACCAGTACTTCGATGCGCCCAAGGCCGGTGACATCGCCGTGCGCTACGAAGACGCCTACGCCAGCAACAAGGAGGCGATGGACCGTGCCCACGCCAAGGTCAGCAGCCGCGACTACTCGCCGGCCGGCGAGCGCAACGATGCCGACATCCAGGTGGCGCTGGGCCAGATCGGCGCGCCACGCCAGCAGACCGGTTCGCAGACATTGAAGGAAGGTTCCAGCGGCCGTGACGTGCTGAAGCTGGAAAGCAATCTGGTAACGCTGGGCTATGCCAGCGCTGACGGCCAGCAGACGCTGAACCCGGACCGGCGCTTCGATGCCACCACCCGCAAGGCGGTGGAAGACTTCCAGCGCGCGCACACTCTGGACCCGGTGGACGGCAAGGCCGGGCCGGCCACGCTGGCCGCGATCGACCGCGACGTGCGTGAACTCCAGGGCAACCTGGCCGCGCTGGGGCTGACCGATGCCAAGGGCCAGGCCATCGGCAGCGATGGCTATCTGGGCGGCGGCAGCCGCCATGCGATCAACGCCTTCCAACAGCAGCACGGCCTGCCTGCCACCGGCATTGCCGATGCGGAAACCCGCCAGGCGCTGGCCAATGAAGTGCAGCAGCGTGCGCAGGTACAGGGCAACACGCCGGAACAGCAGGCGGCAGCCGAGCCAGCACGCGAAACGGTGTACCCGATGTCCGACCCGCGCAGCCCGCAGAACTGGCTGTACACCGAGACCCTGGTGCAGGTGAAGTTTGCCGAGGAAGCGCGTGGACTGTCCTCCGGTGAGCACAGCGAGAAGCTGGCCGCGGCGCTCACCGTGGAAGCCACCCGTGCCGGCCTGTATCGGATCGATCGCGTTGAGCTGAACCAGGATGGCTCGATGGCGCGTGCGGTGCAGGCCAACGCGCTGCACGACGAAAGTGCGCTGAACCGCAATACCGCGCCCGTCTCCACCGCTGACGCCATGCGCCAGAGCGTGCAGGAAAACAGCGAGCGGGCGTTGGAGGTAAGCGATCAACAGCGCGAGCAGCAGAAGATCGACCAGCAGACCCAGCAGCACGGTACACGGGCCATGATGGCGTAAGGAATGCAGGCCCACGGGCCTGCTGTCGTCATTCGCGCCCGCCCCGTCGTCGGCCTGAGGCAGACCAGTGGCGTCGAGCACGGTGCGTCGATGATCGTCGCGGATGCCGATTGAACCATGTATCCTTATGGATACGATGGATGAATCACGCGATGGCTGCGCGGACTCAACGACAGCAGGGCCCGCGGCGTGATCGTGGAGCGCCTGCAGCGCGTCGCTCGTGGTCTCCAGGGAGATGTTCGATCAGTGGGTCATGGCGTGAGCGAACTGCGAATCAACCATGGGCCGGGGTATCGCGTGTATTTCACACGTCGCGGGAGATCCATCGTCGTGCTCCTGCACGGTGGCGACAAGTCGAGCCAGCGTCGCGATATCGAAAAAGCGGTCAGGCTCGCGGAGCTGCTATAGCCACCATTTGATTTCATGCCGTTCCCAGGACTCTCCCCATGAGCAAGCTGAAGACGATTCCCTTCGATCCCGCAGACTATCTGGATGATGACGTCGCAATCGCCACCTATCTAAGCGAGGCGTTGGCAGCAGGTGATGCGGGCCACTTCCAAGAGGCACTCGGAACAGTGGCGCGCGCCCGCGGCATGGGCGGCGTTGCCGAGGTCTCCGGTCTTGGGCGCGAGAGCCTGTACAAGGCGCTGCGCCCCGGAGCACACCCACGCTTCGATACCGTGCAACGTGTGCTGTCGGCGCTTGGGGTGCATCTGATCGTGCAGGCCGGCAAGGCCTGACCGCGACCGCTTCATTCGCCGGGCATGGCCCGGCGCTACCCGGGCCACGGGGCCGCTTCAGTGCGCGCTGCGCGTGCCACCCACCTGTTCGATGAGGGTCTGGCTGGCGGCGTTCAGCCCCACCACCGTCACCTCGGCCCCATGCGCGGCCAGTTTTTCCTGCGCGCGCTCCAGCGCGGCCACGGCGGTCAGGTCCCACAAGTGGGCATCGCGCAGATCAATCTGCACCTTCGGCGCCACGTGCTGGTAATCGAACACCGCGCCCAGCTGGCCGGCCGAGGCAAAGAACACCTGCCCACGCACGCGGTAGATCTGCGTGTCACCGGCGTCTTCGCGCTGCACGTCCAGCATGCGGCCGACCTTGCGTGCGAAGAACAGCGCTGACAGCAGCACGCCGCTGAGCACACCCTTTGCCAGATCGTGGGTGGCCACGGTGACCACCACGGTCAACAGCATCACCGCAGAAGAGCTTCGCGGGTGCGTGCGCAGGTCGCGCAGCGAGCGCCAGCTGAAGGTGCCGATGCTGACCATGATCATCACCGCCACCAGCGCGGCCATCGGAATCTGCCGCACCAGATCGCTGCCGTACACCACCAGTACCAGCAGGAACACGCCGGCCACCAGGCAGGACAGGCGGCCGCGGCCACCGGTGGTCACGTTGATCACCGACTGACCGATCATCGCGCAACCGGCCATGCCACCGAGGAAGCCGGTAACCGTGTTCGCCACGCCCTGGCCGACGCATTCGCGATTGCGTTCGCTGGGCGTCTCGGTGATGTCCTCGACAATCTGCAGGGTCATCATCGATTCGAGCAGGCCGACCACGGCCAGCGTGGCCGACACCGGCAGCAGGATGCGCAGCGTCTCCCAGGTGAGCGGCACGTCGGGCAGGAGGAAATGCGGCAGGCTGTCGGGCAGCTGGCCCATGTCGCCGACGCTGCGCACGTCCACACCGAAACCGACCACCACCGCGGTGAGTACAACGATGGCCACCAGCGGCGACGGTACGGCACGGGTAAGGCGCGGCAGCAGGTAGATGATCGCCAGCGCGGCAGCGCACAGCACGTAGACGGTGGGACCTCGTCCGACCAGCTCGGGCAGCTGCGCCAGGAAGATCAGGATCGCCAGTGCGTTGACGAAACCGGTGATGACCGAGCGCGAGACGAAACGCATCAGCGAGCCGAGCTTGAACACGCCCGCGAGCACCTGCAGCAGGCCCGCCAGGATGCTGGCGGCGAACAGGTACTGCAGGCCGTGGTCCTTGACCAGATCGACCATCAGCAGCGCCATCGCGCCGGTGGCGGCGGAGATCATGCCGGGGCGGCCGCCAGCGATGGCAGTGATGACGGCAATGGAGAACGCGGCATACAGGCCGACCTTGGGGTCGACGCCGGCGATGAGCGAGAAGGCGATGGCCTCGGGAATCAGGGCCAGGGCGACGACGATGCCGGACAGCAGGTCGCCACGGATGTTGCCGAGCCATTGCTGGCGCAGGGGGTAGGACATTTGCATGGGAAAACTCCGCGCGCACGCGGGCGTGGCCGCATGGCGCTGCAGTGAAAGACACGGGATTCCTGAGCCGGGCGGGCCGGCTGCCGATGTGCGGCAAGGGTCAGGGTGGCGTGATCACTACAGGCGGGCGTCGGTACGTGGGAGGGATGCAGTCTACGGCACAGGGCTGCCCAGGGACAGCATCGGCAGGCCGCAACGGCAGCGGAGCATGGCGCCGCTCTACAATCGGGTCATGGCCACCGACCACCCGCATTTCTTCGACCCCGCCACCGAACAGGGCGTGCTGCGCCTGTCGATCGCCGGCGCACTGCTGCTGGCCGCTGCGGCGGTGGTGTTTGGCCTGCTCGCCAATTCCTCGCTGATCATCTTCGATGGCATCTACGGCCTGATCGACGTGGTGATGACCTGGCTGTCGCTGCTGGTGGCGCGGTTGATCGCGCTGTCCACGCAGACCGATGCGCTGCAATCGCGGCTCAACCAGCGCTTCACCATGGGCTTCTGGCACCTGGAGCCGATCGTGCTGGGCGTGAGCGGCACGCTGATGATCGGCGCGGCACTGTATGCGTTGGTCAATGCGGTGGATGCGCTGATGTCCGGTGGCCGCCACATCGCGCTGGGCCCGGCGATCATCTTCGCCGGCCTGTCACTGGTGGCCGAGAGCGCGCTGGGCTGGTTCGTGCTGCGCGCCAACCGCCGTATCGGCTCGGAATTCATCGCGCTGGATGCCAAGAACTGGGTGATCGCGGCCAGCATGTCGGCCTGCTACATGGTCGCCTTCCTTGGCGGCGTGCTGGTACAGGGCACCTCGTGGGCGTGGGTCGGGCCGTACATCGACCCGGCCATCCTCGCCTTCGTCTGCGTGCTGGTGATGATCGCCCCGCTCGGCACCGTACGCCGGGCGCTGGCCGGCATCCTGCTGGTCACCCCGCCGGAACTGCAGGCGCATGTGGATGACGTGGCGCGCGCGATCGTGGCCAAGCACGGCTTCGTCGAGCACCGCAGCTACGTGGCGCAGGTGGGGCGTGGCGAGCAGATCGAACTGTTCTTCGTGGTACCTGAAAACGACCCGCCGCGGCCCCTGGTGGAATGGGACCAGCTGCGCGACGAGATCGGCGATGCACTGGGCGAGGCTTCGCCGGACCGCTGGCTGACCATCATGTTCACCACCGACCGCGAGTGGACCATCTAGGCCAACAGGACGATCGATCAAGTTTTTCGTACGCATTGCAACCCAACGTACGCGGAAACCGGGCAAAGTAGGCTCCAAGGCAATACCCATCCACCAACCAGGAGCATCCCATGTCCATCGAAAAGGTTCTGTACACCGCCCAGGCCACCTCCACCGGCGGCCGTGAAGGCCGTTCCGTCTCCTCCGACAACGTGCTGGACATCCAGCTGTCGACCCCGCGCGAGCTAGGCGGCGCCGGCGGCCCGGGCACCAACCCGGAACAGCTGTTCGCGGCTGGCTACTCGGCCTGCTTCCTGGGCGCGCTGAAGTTCGTGGCCGGCCAGGCCAAGGTCGCGCTGCCGGCCGACACCACCGTGACCGGCAAGGTGGGCATCGGCCAGATCCCGACCGGCTTCGGCATTGAAGCCGAGCTCACCATCAACGTGCCGGGCGTGCCGCGTGAGCAGGTGGAAGAGCTGGTGCAGAAGGCGCACATCGTGTGCCCGTACTCGAATGCCACCCGCGGCAACATCGACGTGACGCTGATCGTTGCCTGATGGGGTGCTGCCGGCCAGCGGCCGGCACTACCCGCGCGCGGTGAAAAAAATGGGCGGATGCCGGTCGAAACCGAACATCCGCCCATCCCACCTTCGTTGTCCCGCACGGGGGCATGAGGTTGCCGGCCAGCGGCCGGCCCTACCAGGTCACTTCTCGCTCGTGATGAGCTGCACGACGCTGGAGAAATCCAGCTTGCCGCGGCCGGCCTGGTGATTCATCGAGTACAGGTTGCGGGCCACTTCGCCCAGCGGGATGGAGGCGCCGACACTCATCGCCGCTTCCACTGCCAGGCCCATGTCCTTCAGCATCAGATCGCTGCCGAACCCGCCGCTGTAGCCGCGCGAGGCCGGGGCGTTTTCCAGCACGCCCGGCCACGGGTTGCACACTTCGGTGGCCCAGCTGCGGCCGGTGCTGACCGCCATCATCTGCGACAGCACCTTCGGGTCCAAGCCGTGCGCCACGCCAAGTGCGATGGCTTCACCGGTCACCGCCATGATCACGCCCAGCGCCATGTTGTTGCACAGCTTGGCGACCTGGCCGGCACCGCTGGCGCCCACATGGAAGATGTTCTTGCCCATCGCCTGCAGCACCGGACGGGCGCGCTCCAGCGCGTCTTCTTCGCCACCGACGATGAAGGTGAGCGTGCCACCCTGCGCACCGGCGGTACCGCCGGACACCGGCGCGTCGATCATCTGCAGGCCACGTGCGGCAGCGGCTTCCGAGACCTTGCGGGCACTGGCTGGTGCGATCGTGCTGCAGTCGATCACCAGTGCACCGGCCGGGATCGCGGCAAGGATGCCGTCGTCGCCCAGGTACACGCCTTCGACATGGCGGCTGGCCGGCAGCATCGAGATCACCACTTCGGCATCGGCAAGGGTTTCGCGCGCCGACGCGGCCGCACTGGCGCCGGCATCAACGGCGGCCTGCACCGCGGCCGGGACCAGATCGAACACGCGCACGGTATGGCCGTTCTTGACCAGATTGGCGGCCATCGGGCCACCCATGTTGCCCAACCCGATGAATGCAATGCGGCTCATGCAAGGCTCCTTTCAACAAGGGGAGTGCCCAGGTCGGCCAGCGGATGCGCGGCATCGGCCCAGGGGGAAGCGAAGAAAGTGTCGGCCCACGCGCCGGTGGCCTCGGCCAGGGTGGCCGGGTTCCACTGCGGATTGCGGTCCTTGTCGATCAGCAACGCGCGGATGCCTTCGGCGAAATCACCGTGGGCGGCGCAATGCAGGGCGACGATGTACTCCAGGCGGTAGATCGCGGCCAGGTCCTGGCCGGCACTACGGCGCTGCAGTTCGTACGACAAGCGTGCCGAACCGGGTGCACCGGCGGCGAGGGTCTTCTGTGCCGCCTGCAACCACACATCGTCGGTCTGCAGACCGGCAATGCGCGCAATGATGGCCTGCAGGTCATCGCCTTCGCACAACGCATCGACCTGCGCCGCATTGGCCAGCAGCGGACCGGTCGCAGCATCACTGGCATGCGACTGCAGCAGATGGGACAGGCGCTCGTGGTTGCGTGTGGCATCACTGGACCAGGCCACCTGCAGCAGCGCATCGAACACCGCGCTGCGGCGTTCTTCGGCCACATGCACATCGGCCAGGCCGGCGTAGATGGCGTCGCCCGGGTTGAGCAGCGCGCCGGTCAGGGCCAGGAACAGGCCGCCCTTGCCCGGCACGCGCGGCAGCAGCCAGCTGCCACCGACATCGGGGAACAGGCCAACAGTGATTTCCGGGAAGGCCAGCTTGGAGCGCTCGCTGACCACGCGGTGGCTGGCGCCGGACATCAGGCCGATGCCACCGCCCATCACGATGCCGTGGCCCCAGCACAGGATCGGCTTGGCGTAGGTGTGGATGAGGTAGTCGACGCGGTATTCGACGTCGAAGAACTCGGCGGCGTAGTCGTTCTCGCGGATGTCGCTGCGGCCAGCCTCGCGGAAGGCGACCATGCTCTGGTACAGGCTGTGCAGGTCGCCGCCGGCGCAGAACGCCTTTTCGCCAGCACCCTGCAGCACCACCATGGCGATGCCGTCGTCGTCGGCCCAGGCGTTCAACTGCTTCAGCAGCAGGTGCGCCATCGGCAGCGAGAAGCCGTTGAGCGTGCGCGGCGCATTGAGCGTGGCAATGCCGATGCGCGTGCCGTTGCCGGCTGCGCGCTCTTCGAACAGCACCGGTGCGTCATCGGCAGCGGTGTCGGTGCTCATGCGTTCTTCCACTGCGCGGCGCGCTTTTCCAGGAAGGCGCTCACGCCCTCGACCTGGTCGGCGGTGTCGAACAGATCAACGAAGGCTTCGCGCTCGGCTACCAGCGCCGAGGCGTGGGTGCCGCTGCGGGTGGACTGCACCAAGGCCTTGCAGGCAGCGATGCTGGTCGGGCTCTGCTTGCCGGCCTTCTTCGCCCACTCCAACGCCAGCGCCTTGGCTTCGCCCTTGCCGACCTTTTCTTCGGCAAGACCAATCCGCACTGCGGTTTCAGCATTGATGCGCTCACCCAGCAGGATCATGCGCTTGGCCCAGCCCTCGCCGACCAGACGCGGCAGGTTCTGGGTGCCACCGGCGCACGGCAGCAGGCCGACGGTGGCCTCCGGCAGTGCCACCTGGGCGTGGTCTTCGATGATGCGCAGGTCGCAGGCCAGCGCGCATTCCAGGCCACCGCCCATGGCGTAGCCGTTGATGGCGGCGATGGACACGCCACGGAAAGCGGACAGCGCCTCGAAGGCTTCGCCGAAGCGCCGCGCGGCTTCCCGTGCGGCGCCCTTGTCGCCGGAGGCGAACTGGTTGAGGTCGGCACCGGCGGAGAAGAACTTCTCGCCATCGCCGGTGATGACCAGCGCGTAGATCTCGCGGTCTGCGTTGAGCGCGCCCACCAGGTCGCGCAGCGCGGACAGGCTGTGCACGGTCCAGGTGTGCGCCGGCGGGTTGTTCAGGGTGACCACGGCGGTGTGGCCATCAACCTCGACCTTCAGACCCACGTGCTCCAGGGTACGCCAATCGTTCATCGCAGTTCCTCTTCGGTGTTGAGCAGGTGGCGGGCAACGATCACCCGCATGATCTCGTTGGTGCCTTCCAGAATCTGGTGCACGCGGCTGTCGCGCAGCAGGCGCTCGATCGGGTACTCGCGGATGTAGCCGTAGCCACCGTGGATCTGCAGCGCTTCATTGCAGATGTTGAAACCAGCGTCGGTGGCGAAGCGCTTGGCCATCGCACACCAGACGTTGGCATCACTGGCACCGGCATCGAGCTTGCGCGCGGCGGTGTGCACCATCTGCCGTGCGGCCACCAGTTCGATGGCCATGTCGGCCAGCTTGAACTGCAGCGCCTGGAAATCGGCCAGCGCCTTGCCGAACTGGCGGCGCTCGCCCATGTAGCGGCGTGCGGCGTCCAGCGCACCCTGCGCGGCACCCAGCGAGCAGGCGGCGATGTTGATGCGGCCGCCATCGAGCCCCTTCATCGCCAGCTTGAAGCCGCCGCCTTCCTCTCCCAGAAGGTGGCTGACCGGCACGCGGACGTTTTCGAAGGTGATGCCACGGGTGGGCTGGCTGTTCCAGCCCATCTTCTCTTCCTTGCGACCATAGCTGATGCCCGGCAGGTCGGCCGGCACTGCGATGGCGCTGACACCGCTCGCACCGGCACCGCCGGTACGCGCCATCACCACCAGCAGCTCGGTGGCACCGGCGCCAGAGATGAAAGCTTTCGAGCCGTTCAGCACGTAGAAGTCGCCATCGCGCACGGCGGTGGTCTTCAGCGAGGCCGCATCGGAACCGGCGCCCGGCTCGGTCAGGCAGTACGAGGCCAGCTTGCTGCCCGAGGACAGATCGGTGCCCCACGCATCGCGCAATTCGGCCTGGCCCCATTTGGAGACCATCCACGAGGCCATGTTGTGGATGCTGACGTACGCCGCGGTCGACGGGTCGACGTTGGCGAGCTCCTCGATGACGACGGCGGCGTCCAGGCGGCTCAGGCCGCTGCCGCCCACTTCCGGGTCCATGTACAGACCGCAGAAGCCCAGTTCACCGGCCTTGGCGATCGCCTCGCGCGGAAAGATGCCCTCCGCATCCCATCGCGCGGCGTGCGGCGCCAGTTCGGCCTGTGCAAAGTCGCGCGCGGCTTCGCGATACGCCTGCTGCGCTTCTTCCTGCTCCGTCGTCATCGAGTGGCTCATGGCTGCTCCTGCCCTTACTTCAGGCTGATGGTGGTGTTGACGCCATGGCTCAGCGTTTCGTCATCGAACCAGCGCGCGGTGACCGTCTTGGTCTGGGTGTAGAACAGCACCACCTGCTTGCCGTACGGACCCAGGTCGCCCAGCTTGGACGCGCGCGAACCGGTGAACGAGAACAGCGGCACCGGCACCGGGATCGGCACGTTGATGCCGACCTGGCCGACGTCGATGTCTTCCTGGAACTTGCGCGCGGCCGCGCCGGACTGGGTGAACAGGGCGGTGCCGTTGCCGTTCGGGTTGCTGTTGACCATCGTGATGGCTTCTTCCAGCGTTTCCGCTTCGAGAATGACCAGCACCGGCCCGAAGATTTCTTCCTGGTAGATACGCATGTCGGTGGTGACACCGGCAAAGATGGTCGGGCCGACGAAGTTGCCCTTCTCGAAGCCATCCACCTGCGGCTTGCGGCCGTCCAGCACCAGCTTGGCACCCTGCTCCACGCCCGAGGCGATCAGGCCTTCCACGCGCTCGCGGGCGCTGCAGGAAATGACCGGGCCGACATCGGTGCCGGACACGGTGCCACCGCTGACCTTCAGGGTCTTGGCCTTGGCCACCAGGTCCTGCACCCAGCCGCGCGCTTCGCCCACCAGCACCAGCGTGGAGGCTGCCATGCAGCGCTGACCGGCCGCACCGAAGGCAGCGCCGACCATCGCATTGAGGGTCTGTTCCTTGTTCGCGTCCGGCAGCACCACCGCGTGGTTCTTGGCGCCCATCATGCACTGCACGCGCTTGCCGGCCAGCGAGGCGCGGTTGTAGACGTGGGTGCCGACGCGGGTGGAACCGACGAACGAAACGGCCTTGATGTCCGGGTGATCGCAGATCGCGTTGACCACTTCTTCGCCACCGTGGACGACGTTCAGCACGCCCTTGGGAATGCCGGCTTCCAGGGCAAGCTCGACCAGGCGCATGGTGACCATCGGGTCCTGCTCGGACGGCTTGAGGATGAAGGTGTTGCCGGTGGCAATAGCCATCGGGAACATCCACAGCGGGATCATCGCCGGGAAGTTGAACGGGGTGATACCGGCGCACACGCCCAGCGGCTGCATGATCGAGTAGGTATCGACGCCGGTGGCCACGTTGTTGGCCAGCTCGCCCAGCTGCAGGTTGCCGATGGCGGCGGCGTGCTCGACCACTTCCAGGCCGCGGAACACATCACCTTCGGCGTCCGGCAGGGTCTTGCCCTGTTCGGCGGTGAGGATGTGGGCCAGCTCGCTCATGTTCTCGCGGATCAGCTGCTGGTACTTCAGGAAGATGCGCGCACGGACACCGATCGGGGTCTTGCGCCAGGTCTTGAAGGCTTCCTTGGCGGCGGCGACGGCGGCGTCCACTTCGCCGGTGGTGGCGAACGGCACCTTGGCCAGCACGTCCTGGGTGGCCGGATTGATCACGTCCTGCCAGTGGGAGGTGGCCGATTCAACGAACTGGCCATCGATCAGCATGCGGATACGGGGCGCTGCAACAGTCATGACGACAATCCCACGGGGTGCGAAAGATGCTTGGCATTATTCACAGCACCCGCCTCGATTTCCGGGCTGAATCCGCTTAATCTGGCCAACACGCCAGACGATTCATGTTAATTCTGTGAATTATTCAGCCACCCAGCGACAACTTGGCCTGCGCCTGCTGCGGCTGCGCGAACAGCGTGGCTACAGCCAGGCCGACCTGGCACGGGCGCTGGGGCTGTCGGCCAGTTACCTGAACCAGATCGAGCGCAACAAGCGCCCGCTCACACCGGCCGTGCAGAAGAAGCTGGGCGAGGTATTGGGCGACGTTTCGGCGCTGTTCGACGACGATGAGCCCGCCGCACTGCAGGAGTCACTGGGCGAGACCCTGCGCGACCTCGGCCTGGCCGACGTCAGCGCCACCGAACTGCGCGCCCTGGCCGGCAACCTGCCGCAGGTCAGCCGCGCGCTGCTGGACCTGCACCGCCGCCACCTGGCGCTGCGCGAGCATGCCGCCGCGCTGGAATTCCAGCTGGGCGAACCCGGCGCCGGCAGCACCCTGCCCGCTGGCGACCAGGTGCGCGAGTTCTTCAACCGCATGCACAACCACATTCCCGAGCTGGATGAGCTGGCCGAGCAGCTGTTCGCCGAATGGGGACTGTCGCCCGGGCACGTAGCACCGCGGCTGCGCCAGCTGCTGGCCGACCGCCACGGCGTGCTGGTGGAAGTGGCGGCGCTGCAGGCCGGGCGCGAGAAGCGCCAGTTCGACGCCGGTGCCCGGCGGCTGTGGCTGCCCGATTACCTGGAGCCAGGCCAGCAGGCGTTCCAGATGGCGGCCGAACTGGCCCTGCACGGCTACCTGCCGCAGATCGATGCGGTGGTGGCGCGTGCCGGCTTCACCGATGAGGCACGCATCGCGCAGGCGCGCATCGGCCTGTCGAACTACTTCGCCGGTGCGCTGGTGATGCCGTACATGCGCTTCCTGCGTGCGGCCGAGGCCAGCAGCTACGACATCGAACTGCTGGCGCACCAGTTCGGCGTGGGCTTTGAAGCGGTCTGCCACCGGCTGAGCACGCTGGCGCGACGCAGTGCGCCCGGGTTGCCGTTCTTCTTCATCCGCGTGGACCGTGCGGGCAATGTGTCCAAACGCCATTCGGCCACGGATTTCCATTTCTCGCAGGTGGGTGGTTCGTGTCCGCTGTGGATCGTGTACGAGGCATTCAACCAGCCCGGCCGCATCCTCACCCAGACCGCGCGCATGCCCGATGGACGTCGCCATTTCTGGCTGGCGCGGCAGGTCAGCAGCGGGCCGGTCGGCCATGGCCAGCCGCGCAAGACCTTCGCGGTGGCGCTGGGCTGCGATCTGCAGCACGCCGAACGGCTGGTGTATTCGCTGGGGCTGGATGTGCAGAGCCCGGGCAATTCGGTGTCGATTGGCCCGGGGTGCCGGGTGTGCCCGCGCGAGGACTGCATGCAGCGCGCGTTTACCCAGTTGCCGGGGCGATAGGGGGCAGGTGCCGACCTTGGTCGACACGGTAGATCCACGCCATGCGTGGATGCTCTTCGATGAATGTTCGAAATGTTCGATTCCGATGGGCTCCATCCACGCATGGCGTGGATCTACTAAACCTTTCGTGCGTAGGCTGCATCCCATTGCAATGCCCGCCCTGGAGACACCCCATGTCCTTGCTGCGCTCTTGCCTGGCCCTGCTGCTTGCTGCCACCGCCACACCGGCGTGGGCGACCTTTTCCATTGCGGCCTGCAATGAGGCCGGCGACTGCGGGGTGGCGGTGGCCACGCACAATCTGGCGGTCGGGGGCGTGGGTGTGCCGTGGGCACAGGCGAAGGTGGGCGCGGTCGCCAGCCAGTTCGAGACCAACCCGACCTATGGCTCCAAAGGCCTTGAGCTGTTGGCCAAAGGCCGCACGCCTGCGCAGGTGCTGAAGCAGCTGTTGGATGAAGATGGCAACTTCGATGGCACCACGCTTGCCGAACGACAGGTGGGACTGGTAAGCGCGCGCGGCGGCAATGCGCAGTACACCGGCGCCACCGCGCAGCAGGCCAGCTGGGCCGGCGCGCACGGCGACGGCATGCTGAGTGTGCAGGGCAATGGTCTGGCCGGACCCGAGGTGCTGGCATCGATGCAGCGCATCTTCGCCACCTCACGTGGACCGCTGGCCGCGCGCCTGCTGGCGGCGCTGGAAGCCGGCCAGGCAGCGGGTGGTCAACGCAGCGGGCAGTGGTCGGCGGCGCTGCTGGTGCGCACGCCCGGGGGCGACTGGCAGGACACCGACCTGCGCGTGGACGCCGACCCACATGCAGTGGTGAAGCTGCGCGAGCTGTACGACATGCGCCTGTCCAACGAGGCGATCATCCGCGCGGAGGACCGTTGGGAGACAGGTGACGTGGCGGGGGCGCGCGCGGCGCTGGCAACGTCGTTGTCGCTGGCCCACGGCTGGGACCGCACCTGGGCGCGCGCCGCGCGCTTGGCGATGCGGCAGGGCGATACGGCGCTGGCCCGCGAATACCTGGCCGGCCTGCGTGCGCTCAATCCGGGCTGGGTGAAGCAGGAGCTGGCGTTGCCTTTGTATGCGCCATTGCAGGGTGATGCGGTGGTGGAGCCGTGGCGATAGCTGCCAGCAGCATCCACGCATGGCGTGGATCTACAGTAGATCCACGCCATGCGTGGATGCCCATGCCGCCCCGGATATCGGGTCAGTAGATCGGCGTGACCTTCATCTGCGGCAGCGGGCGTGGTGCGCCGTCAGTAAGATCCGGGCCAAGGTCTTCCCAGCTGCGCCCCTGCTCGACCATCAAGCCCCATAGCTGCTGCGAGGCCAGCCGCTTGTCTTCCGAGCCCAGCTTGTAGGACGGCGGCGTTGGCTCACCGCGGGCAACCATCGAGTACGCCGCGCGGTAGGCCAGCACCTGCTGCGCCGGGTCGTCGGTTCGCGCCACTTCCAGCGTGTAGCGCTGGTAGGCCGAAGCCAGATTGCGCCAGCGGATCCAGTAGTGGTTCTCGAACGAGAACGAACAGAAGCGCGCACCGGCCAGGCTGCCCTTGTCGGCGATGCGGGTCAGCACCTCCTGCGGCATGTCCAGGTTCATGCCGCCTTCGTCACCCTGCAGGCTGACGTGCACGATGCGGTCGCGGTAGCCCGGTGCGCGCGCCTGCAGCAGATCGCGCCAGTTCTGCATGGTCGCCACCACTGCGAACAGGAAACGCCCCAGTTCCGCGGCCGCCAGCGGCGTAGCGATCGACTGGTAGGTGCGCTGCCAGCCATGACGGTTTTCGGTGGGCAGAAACACCGCGTGTTCCAGCGACTGGCGGCCAGCGCTGCCGTGGCTCACCTCTTCAGCGTGCTGCGGATAGACCAGGTTGATGGCGAAGGTCGGCCAGCGCGGCAAGGCGGCGTCGAACAGGTGGATCGGGAAGTTGCTGCTGATGCCACCATCGGAGAACCAGCAGATGCGGAAAGCGGTGATGACCGGGCCGCAGGTCTGTCCGGCACTGGTCAGCCCTTCCATGCTGTCGGCCACGTTGTGCTCCTGGTCGGCCGCAGGCGCGGTGGGTTCGCAGCGACGCTCTCGCCGCGAGGGCTCGTGCAGCGGCACTGCGCTGATCAGCAGCGGGAAGCTCAGGCTCATGCGCGTGGCCACCAGCACCGGCAGCTTCGGGCCCTGCGGCAGGTGGTAGTACTGGCGCCCTTCCACCTCCAGGGGCGGGCCGGCCTGCGTCACCAGCCACTGCACCACGCTGGCGGGGAACAACTGCTCGAACTCCTCGCGCAGGAACCAGAACTGCGCGCCGCCGAGCGGCAGGGTGCGCGGCTCGTTGTGCGACACACAGGTGGTGATCATCTGCAGGCTGATCGCATGCGGGCTGTCCGGCTCGCCGGCATAGCGCGGCGCATCGTGCAGATCAGCGAAGGTGAGCGGTGCGTCCAGCGGCTTGCCGGACAACTGCTGCAGGCACTCATGCAACCACTCGGTCAACGCCGGCGTGCGTGTGTCGCGGCCGAGGCCGCTGCACAAGCCCAGCAGGTTGCGCCGCGCCACCCGCGCCACCCGCAGCGCGGCACCGGCCACGCCGGCACCGTAGGCGCACAGCAACGACGGCAGCAGCGTGGCGGCCACGCCGCTCCAGCCACCGCCCCACCAGCCCAGGCCCAGCAGCAGCGCCAGCGACACCAGCACTTCCAGCGGCGCGATCTCGAACACGGCAACGGCCAGGCACAGCAGCTTGTGCGGCAGGCGGGCATTGCCGGTCAGCACCACCAGCAGCCGATAGGCCGCGCGCGCGCCCCGTGCGGGCTGGAACAGGCTGTAGATGAAGCCGCGCCGCGACAGCTGCGCCGACACCGCAGACAACCCGCCATAGCCCGCGTCGCCGGGCAGGTGCTCGCCGGCCTGCTGGCGGCGATCACCGCATGCCGCCGCGGCCGCCACCGCCGCAGCAATGGCGCCGGCCGAGGTGCCACCGATGCTCTTGAAGCGATACTCGCGGGCCAGCGCCAGTACCGCATTGGGGTACACGATGCCGCTGGTGATGCCGCCTTTCATGACCAGATCGCAGTACTTCGCCGCCACGAGCCACCTCCCATCTGCCGGTGCCCAGTATGACAAGAGGCGCTCTCACAGCCTGAGAAACGAGCCACAACCCTGCGCTTTCATTGGCCCTTGACCATTGCCGCCAACGCGTCCACCGTTGGCACGCCGAAGGTACCCCTGCCGCCGTTCAGATGACGGGAGGGGTTTAAACGGGAATCCGGTGAACGCGCCTCGCGCGCCCATTCCGGAGCTGCCCCGCAGCGGTGAATGGAAACGAATCCTGCCAACAGCACTGGGCTCACGCCTGGGAAGCGGCAGGTAGTAGGTGGGCTGCGGCCCGTGTCCATCAGCCCGAATACCGGCCCCGGCCGGGGGACACGACCGTCCCCTGACTCGAACTGGAATCTCCGCGGGGAGGTTGCCGGGGCCGTCGTTGTCCTGCGCGTGCAGGCGGCGTGGCCGCGTGCGTCCTTTCCACGGTATCTGGCCAGCCCTGTTTCCCCCACGCGCTGATGCATGGGCCACCGCCGTTGCCGACGGTCCATGCGGTACCTGACGATGACCGAGCTCCAACGCCCCACCCTGTCCCTGCCCGCCGATGGCAAGCGCCTGCTGCTGCATTCGTGCTGCGCGCCCTGTTCCGGCGAAGTGATGGAGGCGATCACCGCCTCCGGGATCGACTACGCGATCTTCTTCTACAACCCCAACATCCACCCGGTGAAGGAATACGAGCTGCGCAAGCAGGAAAACATCCGCTTCGCCGAGCAGCACGGCATCCCCTTCATCGACTGCGACTACGACACCGACAACTGGTTCAGCCGTGCGCGCGGCATGGAAAACGAGCCCGAGCGTGGCGTCCGCTGCACGATGTGCTTCGACATGCGTTTCGAGCGCACTGCGCTGTATGCGCACGAACACGGCTACGACACCATCAGTTCATCGCTGGGCATCTCGCGCTGGAAGAACATGGCGCAGATCAACGACTGCGGTGTACGCGCTGCGTCGCACTACGACGGGCTGCAGTACTGGGACTACAACTGGCGCAAGGGCGGCGGTGCCAGCCGCATGGTCGAGATCAGCAAGCGCGAGCAGTTCTACCAGCAGGAATACTGCGGCTGCGTGTACTCGCTGCGCGATGCCAACCGCCACCGCCGCGAGAACGGCCGCGAGCGGATCAAGATCGGCTTGCTGTATTACGGACAGGACGCTGAGACGCCGCAGGGCGATTGACGCGCAAGCAAGGGGCGGCCACGCTGGTCGCCCCTTTCGTTGTACCGGATCTGCCATGACTGCCCTGCCCGCCGATGTCGCCCTGCTGGTGATCGACCTGCAGCCGGACTTCATGCCCGGTGGTGCGCTGGCCTGCGACCAGGGCGATGCGCTGGTGGCACCGATTGCCGATCTGCTGACGCAGCGCCGCTACCGCACCGTGGTGGCGACCCAGGACTGGCACCCGGCCGACCACGCCTCGTTTGCCAGCCAGCACCCCGGCCAGCGCCCGTTCGAGACCATCCTGCTGCACGCGCAGCCGCAGACCCTGTGGCCCGACCACTGCGTGCAGGGCAGCGCCGGTGCCGCCCTGCACCCGGGCGTGGACTGGACCGTGGCCGACCTGATCCTGCGCAAGGGCACGCGCCAACAGGTGGATTCGTACAGCGCCTTCCGCGAGAACCATGGCCCCGATGGCGAGCGCCCAGCTACCGGCTTGGCCGGCTGGCTGCACGAGCGCCGCATCCGCGAGGTGCACGTGTGCGGCCTGGCCCGCGACTACTGCGTGCTGTGGAGCGCGCAGGACGCGGTGAAGTCCGGCTTCCGGGTGAAGTTCCTGTGGGAACTGACCAAGCCGGTAACCGAAGCCAATGACACGATGGTGCGCGAGGCGTTGGGCAAGGCGGGAATTGTGATCGCCTGACCCGAAACGGTAGTGCCGGCCGCTGGCCGGCAACCTCCGAATTCCTGCAATTGCCGGCCTGCGGCCGGCACTACCGGAACACCACCGTGCGGTGACCGTTGAGCAGGATGCGGTGCTCCACATGGCGGCGCACGGCGCGTGCCAGCACCAGCGACTCGGTATCGCTGCCCAGCCGCACCAGTTCGCGCGGTGCCATCGCGTGGTCCACGCGGGCCACGTCCTGTTCGATGATCGGGCCTTCGTCCAGGTCCTCGGTGACGTAGTGCGCGGTGGCGCCGATGATCTTGACCCCGCGCGCGTGTGCCTGGTGGTACGGCTGCGCACCCTTGAAGCTGGGCAGGAAGCTGTGGTGGATGTTGATCGCGCGGCCAGCAAGGGCCCGGCACAGCGTGGGTGACAGGATCTGCATGTAGCGCGCCAGCACCACCAGGTCGATGCGTTCGCGCTCGACCAGGTCGATGATCTGCTGCTCCTGTACCGCGCGCGTATCGGCGGTCACCGGCAGGTGGTGGAACGGCACCTGGTAGGACGCGGCCAGTGGCGCGAAGTCGGCGTGGTTGGATGCCACCGCCGCGATGTCCACCTTCAGCTGGCCGCTGTGGGCGCGGAACAGCAGGTCGTTGAGGCAGTGCCCCTGCTTGCTGACCAGCACCAGCAGGCGTGCGCGGCGGCGGCCATCATGCAGCTGCCAGTCCATGCCGAAACCGGCGGCGAGCGTGGCCATGGCGGCGTGCACTGTTTCCAGCGGCAGGCTGGCGTCACGGTCGAAATGCACGCGCAGGAAGAAGCGGCCACTTTCCTCGTCGCCGAACTGCTGGGCGTCGAGAATGTTGCAGCCATGGTCGAACAGCAGGCCGGACACGCGGTAGACGATGCCGGTACGGTCGGGGCAGGACAGGGTCAGGATGGAATCGGGGCGCATCTTCCGAGTGTAGGGCAGCGACCTGCCTGCCGGATCGATGGTCTCCGATGCAACCGAACTACTTCGTTCAGTACCAAGCGATACTTGGGCTTCTCCATGGCAAGCTGGTCGGTCATGAACCTGTTGCAATTGATCCGCAGCTTCACCCGCACCGCAGAGACCGGCAGCATTGCCGCCGCGGCCCGCATTCTTGGCATCAGCGCCACCGCAGTCGGCCAGAACATCAACCGGCTGGAGGCCCATCTGGGCGTACGGTTGCTGAACCGAAGTACACGGCAACTGGCCCTCAGCGAGGCCGGCGCACTGTACCTGGCGCAGGTGCGCCACATCGAAGCGGACCTCGCGCGCGCGCAGGCAATGGTCACCTCCGGCGACATCGAGCCGGCCGGGCCACTGCGCATCGCCAGCAGCAGTGCGTTCGGCCGCCACGTGCTGGCGCCGTTGCTGCCTTCGCTGCAGCAACGCTACCCGCAGCTGCAGCTGGAGCTGCGCCTGACCGACCGCGCCGTGCAACATGGTCCTGAGGCGGTGGACGCCAGCATCCGCATCGGCGCACAGCTGGAAGACGGCGTAGTCGCGCGGCAGCTGGCACGCGTTCCCTTCGTGTTCTGCGCCTCACCGGCCTACCTGAAGGCACATGGCACCCCGCAGCTGCCTTCGGACCTGAGTGGCCATCGTGGTCTGCTGCATCGCTTTCCCACCGATGGCCGACCGCTGCGCTGGGGGCTGTTGAAGGACGGCCAGCGTGTGGACGCCGCGCTGCCACCGAGCATGGTCTGCGATGACATCGATGCGCTGGCATCGCTGGCGGCGGCCGGTGCCGGCATCACTCGATTGGCTGCATTCGTGGCCGAGCCCTACCTGCGCGATGGCCGCCTGCAGGCGGTGTTCGGCGCCGATACTGCGTGGCGCCCGGAGCCGATGGAAGTCTATTTCTGCGTCAGTGACCGCCGCGACTTCACCGCCAAGATCCGTGCGTTGTTCGAGCACCTGCAGGCCGGCATGGCGCCGGCCTGGCGGGTGTGACAGAAGAAGAGTGGAGCATCTTCGCGGTCAGAAACTCTCCTTCAGGCTCATCAGGCCAGCACTGGCGTCTGCCCATCCTGTCAGGGTGCGCAGGAGCAGCCCGTTCCTGAAGACATGGAATACCGGAGTTTCATGGACATCCATCTCTTTCCAGCCCTCAGGTCCCGCTTGGAGCAACATGGGATGAGAGGGGTTGCTTTTATTCCACTCGCTGACACCAAGATGCGGCCATGCAGGAGATCGACGCACGACAAAGCGCACGCTGGATAAGATCCATGTCCATTCTGGTTCGTTCATGATCACGTGCATCGCGCGTCGGGAGGGAGCGCATGCCGGACTGACATAGACGACCACTTCCAATCCCTTCCTATACTTCCACCGCCGCCATTCCAGCTTCCCATTCGCAAGAGGGTGGAGAGTTCCCTGCTGGTCAGGCGCGTTCCGCTCTATCTCCGGAAGTTCATCTACACGCAACGACGCCACCTCACGCAACTCATTGGCCTCAGCAAAATGTCGAACCTGCACCAGAACCGAGTGCATTTTCCTGTGCGTTGTCTCTGTGGCAATACCTCTCCGCCCCAGTTCTGCATGAATGCATCGGACCTTGCCAAGCCATTTCTCGTCTCCAACGTACATTGAGATGTAGAAACTGGCGCGGAACGCGGCCTCAATATCCAGATCGCTCAGACTGCCGCAATCATCCTCTGATGATCTGGAAGACTCCCATGACGAATAGACATCCACCAGCTTTTCGACGCGGTCTGAAGCGCCAGCGGCCAACATCTCCCGGTCCATTTCACGCAGTTGAGCGTCTACTGGAGTTGCTGCCCACGTACTTGTGGGCAGCAGCAAGCACCAAAGCAGCATGCGACCAATCATGCAATCAGCAGCTCGACATGCAGATACTGCTCATGGAGGTTGAACAGGTCGCACGCCCTGAACAGGCATAGCCCGGGTAATCTTCAAATACCGGGTTCGGATTGGCCGCCTGTACAACCATATGATCCGCGTCCGACTCCTGCCGCAATCCTGGGATGTACACAGTTGCGCGCTGTGCCCCGAAGAGTGACAGGAGTCGATAGGCTTCACTTGCACTCATTTCATTGACGATGGGCTCGTAGCTGAAGCTGGCCAATCCCCGATCTCCAAACACGAGCGACTCAACGAACTGCTTGCGCGCAAGGGGTGAAAGCAACATCAGTGGGGATTCGGGAGAGAGCTCGATCAGGTGAAGATCAAGCCGCCCCAGCGAATTCACAGGTGCGTGCATGAGCGAGATATTCTCCGCGCCGGATACAGTCGCCACGTTGTCACCTGCGACGGCAGGCATTGATATGGACAGAGAGACAGCCGAGAGCAGAATCACCAGCATCATGGGTTTCATTGCGTTTCTCCATTAGCTGCACACCCGCGTGTGCAGCTCAACGTTGCAGCGCCCGCACCCAGCGCATTGAGATGTCATTCACATAAAGTGATATCCATAACCATTCCTGGTTCGTTACGACAGGTTATGCCGCAACTCGCCTTCGTGCAGATGCCCTGCATCCTGAAGCGTCACAATGCGCTGGCAGATTGCGTCAACGCGCCTTGAACACGCCGCGTGCCTCGCGCGGCTCACAGCGCAGGTACTGCGGCGCCGCGTCCACGCTGTCGCGCAGTGCCGCGGCGGCGTGCCACGGCCAGCGCGGGTCGTAGAGGATGCCGCGCGCCAGGGCCACCGCATCAGCGTGGCGATGGCGCAGGATCGATTCGGCCTGCTCCGGTTCGGTGATCATGCCCACCGCGATGACCGGCATGCGCACCTTGGCCTTGATCGCTGCTGCGAACGGCACCTGGTAACCCGGGCCGACGGTGATCTTCTGGCGCTCGTCCAGGCCGCCGCTGGAGACATGCAGGAAGTTGCAGCCGCGCGCGTCCAGCACCTGGGCCAGCGCTTCGCTCTGCACCAGATCCCAGCCGCCATCGACCCAGTCGCTGGCGGAAATACGCACGCCCACCGCGACCTTGTCGGACACGGCCGCACGCACCGCATCGAACACTTCCACCAGCAGGCGCAGGCGGTTCGGCAGCGAGCCACCGTAGCCATCGGTGCGACGGTTGCTCAGCGGCGACAGGAACTGGTGCAGCAGATAGCCGTGCGCGGCATGCAGCTCGATCAGCTCGAAGCCCAGGCGCTCGGCGCGCACCGCGCTGGCGGCGAAAGCGGCGATGACCTCGGCGATGCCGGCCTCGTCCAGCTCCTGCGGTGCCGGATCGGCGGCGTGGAACGGCAGCGGCGAAGGCGCCACGGTGACCCAGCCACGCGTGTCATCGGCCGGCAGCTGGCCACCACCATCCCATGGCCGCTTCACCGACGCCTTGCGGCCGGCATGGCCCAGCTGGACGCCCAGCGGCATCGGCGACCAGCGGCGGACGCTGGCCAGCACCTGCGCCAGCGCGGCTTCGGTGCCGTCGTCCCACAGGCCCAGGTCGGCCCAGCTGATGCGGCCGCGCGGTTCGACTGCAGTGGCTTCCAGGATCAGCAGGCCGGCACCGGACTGCGCCAGGTTGCCCAGGTGCATGGCGTGCCAGTCGCTGGCGCGGCCGTCTTCGGCGGAGTACTGGCACATCGGCGCGATGACGATGCGGTTGGACAGGGTCAGGGGGCCGAACGAGATCGGCGAAAACAGCTGGCTCAAGAGGGTGATGAACGACGTAGGGGGTGTGTATTGCACCGCCGCAGGGCCTGCGAATCAACCGTCTGGATGGATCGCTGTTTCGCGGTGGACGGTGTGGGTAGTGCCGGGCCGCGCGCGGCGCCCGTTTCCGCCGGGCATGGCCCGGCGCTACCGGGTAACGAAGCCCGCCAAGGCCTCGGCACAATCGCGCTCGTCCTTGAACTGCAACAGGTCGTCGGCGCGGGTGCGGCCACGGTTCAGCGCGGCCACCGGCAACCCGGCCTTGGCCGCTGCCTGCACGAAGCGGAAGCCGGAATAGACCATCAGCGAGGAACCCACCACCAGCACGGCATCGGCCTGCTGCAGGTGATCGTGCACCGCCGCCACGCGTTCGCGCGGCACGTTCTCGCCGAAGAACACCACGTCCGGCTTCAACAGGCCACCGCAGTACGCGCAATCGGGCACCACGAACGCAGAGAAATCCGTCTCCAGGTCGGCGTCGCCATCAGGAGCGATGCCGGCCTCCAGCGCGTCCCAGCCAGGGTTGGCGTCCAGCAGGCGCTGCTGGAAATCCTCGCGGTCACTGCGGCGCTCGCAGCCCATGCAGCGCACAAGATCCAGGCGGCCATGCAGGTCGATCACGTTGTGGCTGCCGGCACGCTGGTGCAGGCCGTCCACATTCTGGGTCAGCAGCAGTTGCAGCTTGCCGCGGCTTTCCAGTGCGGCCAGGGCCTGGTGGGTGCCGTTGGGCCGGGCCTGGCCGAAGCGCGGCCAGCCCAGCAGGCTGCGCGCCCAGTAGCGCTGGCGGGTGGCCGCTTCGCCCATGAACGCCTGATAGGTCACCGGCGGTGTGCGTTTCCACTGGCCGTCGGTATCCCGGTAATCGGGAATGCCCGAGGCGGTGCTGCAACCGGCGCCGGTCAGCACGAACAGGCGCTGGGCGCGGTCGATGAAGTCGGTCAGTGGCAGGGTCATGGCTGCCAGATGGGGGCGCGGCGGCGCCCCCGCAAGCGCCGGTTCAGTCGGCCGGGTCAGGCCACCGGCAGCGGCGGCACCGCAATCGGATGACCTTCCTCGTCCAGCGCGATCATCACGAAGTGGCCGCGGGTGCACAGCTTGCGCTCGCCGCTGTGCAGATCTTCGGCGACCAGTTCCACTTCGACCTTCATCGAGCTGCGGCCGACCTCGACGATGCGGCCGATGGTTTCCACCATCTGGCCGATGCGGATCGGCAACTTGAAGTCGACCTGGTCGCTGCGTGCGGTTACCACGGTGCGGCGCGAGTAACGGGCGGCCGCCAGGAAGGCGGCCTTGTCCATCCACGCCAGGGCCTGGCCACCGAACAGGGTGCCGAGGTGGTTGGTGTGGTTCGGGAAGACGATTTCGGCCATGCGCACTTCGGTGGGCGGCACGGTCTCGGGGATCGGGGTCATGGCGGTCGTTCGGTGTGGGGTGATGCGGATTTTAAGCGACCGGTGTGACGGGCATTGGAACCCACGCGCAACGGGCATCCGGCAGCGGCGCCTGCGCAGGCCGCGAGCGCTGCAGGCGCTACACTGCGCCACGCCCACTGCCAGGACCGTCCATGCCCGCCACTTCCGACCTGTTGGCCTTTGCGCTGGTCTCACTGGCCATGGTGCTCACGCCCGGCCCGAACATGATCTACGTCATCTCGCGTTCGATCTGCCAGGGACCGGTGGCCGGGCTGATCTCGCTGGGCGGCGTGGCGCTGGGCTTCGTGTTCTACATGCTGTGCGCGGCGCTAGGCATCACCGCCCTGCTGATGACCGTGCCGTTCGCCTACGACGCGCTGCGCATCGGTGGCGCGCTGTACCTGCTGTACCTGGCCTGGCAGGCGCTCAAGCCCGGTGGCCGTTCGCCGTTCGCGGTGCGTGACCTGCCACAGGACAGCCCGCGCAAGCTGTTCACCATGGGCTTCCTGACCAATCTGCTGAACCCGAAAGTGGCGGTGATGTACCTGTCGCTGCTGCCGCAGTTCCTGCATCCGGACAGCGAAGGCAGCGTGCTGATGCAGTCGATCGTACTGGGCTCCACCCAGATCCTGGTCAGCGTCAGCGTGAACGGCATGATCGCGTTGACCGCCGGCAGCATCGCCGGCTTCCTGGCCGCGCGCCCCACCTGGCAGATGGTGCAGCGCTGGCTGATGGGCACGGTGCTGGCCGGGCTGGCGGTGCGCATGGCGGTGGAAGGGCGGCGCTGATTGTAGAGTCGGGCTTGCTCGACTGCTTTGCGCAAACGGCAGTCGAGCAAGCTCGATTCTACGAAGGTCCAAATGCAGTCGAGCATGGCTCGACTCTACAAAAGCCCGCGTGCGGCAGGACGGCCGGTAGCACCGGGCAGGCTCCGCCGGGCATGGCCCGGCACTACCAACAAAAAACCCCGGCGTTGGCCGGGGTTCCTTGTTTCGACAGACCTGACCGGTTCGATCAGAAGTTCATGTCGAAGGCGACTTCGCCCTGCACGCCCACCTGGTAGGCCGAGGCGCGGCGTTCGAAGAAGTTGGTCAGTTCCTGCACGTCCTGCAGTTCCATGAAGCTCAGCGGGTTGCGCACGTTGTACTTGCGCTCCATGCCCAGGCGATGGAAATGGTTGTCGGCGCAGTGCTGCAGGTATTGGCGCATGTCACGGGTGGAGATGCCCGCCACGCCACCGGACAGTACGTCCTCGGCGAACTGCACTTCGCACTCGATCGCTTCGGCCAGCATGTCGTAGACATCCTGCTTCATCTTGTCGTCGAACAGGTCCGGCTCTTCCTCGCGGATCACGTCCACGCACTCGAAGGCGAAGTCCATGTGCGCGCTTTCGTCGCGGAACACCCAGTTGGTACCCGAGGCCAGGCCGTTGAGCAGGCCACGCGAACGGAAGTAGTAGACGTAGGCGAACGCAGCGAAGAAGAACAGGCCTTCGATGCATGCGGCGAAGCAGATCTGGTTCAGCAGGAACTGACGACGCTCTTCGCGGGTCTCGATGCGCTTCAGGTTCTGGATCGAGTCGATCCACTTGAAGCAGAAATCGGCCTTCTTCTTGATCGAGTCGATGTTCTCCACCGCGGCGAAGGCTTTGACGCGCTCGTCCGGATCCGGCAGGTAGTTGTCCAGCAGGGTCAGGTAGAACTGCACGTGCAGCGCTTCTTCGTACAGCTGGCGCGACAGGTACATGCGCGCTTCGGGCGCGTTCAAGTGCTGGTACAGGTTCAGCACCAGGTTGTTGGACACGATCGAATCGCCGGTGGCGAAGAACGCGACCAGACGATGGATCAGGTGGCGCTCGCCCGGCGACATCTTGCTGTGCAGGTCGCTGATGTCGATCTGGAAATTGATCTCTTCCACCGTCCAGGTGTTCTTGATCGCATTCCGGTACATGTCATAGAACTGCGGGTAGCGCATCGGGCGCAGGGTCAGTTCAAAACCGGGATCGAGCAGCATCTGCTTGGGCTTGTCGGCCATGGGTGTTTCCTTGAATTCCTGGGTGAGCCGCCGGGCATGGCCCGGCGCTACCGTGGGTGTTTTTCCGCAGCCGAGCATGGCTCGGCTCTACAGGTGCGAGGTGCCGGCAGGGCCGGCACTGCGCGTTTTATTGGCAAGCCTCGCAGGCTTCCGGGTTTTCCAGCGAGCAGGCGATGGCCTCTTCCGGGCTGAACACCTTTTCCGGCGCTGCGGTGGCGGTGTGGCTGACCGTGGTCTTGGCGATCTTGGTGGCCGGACGCGAACGCAGGTAGTAGGTGGTCTTGATGCCCTGCTTCCAGGCGTACATGTACATGGAGGACATCGCGCCGATGTTCGGGCTTTCCATGAACAGGTTGAGCGAGGCCGACTGGTCGATGAAGGCGCCACGGTCGGCAGCCATGTCGATCAGCGAACGCATCGGCAGTTCCCACGCGGTGCGGTAGACGTGGCGCAGCGTTTCCGGAATCTGCGTGATGCCCTGGATCGAGCCTTCGGCCAGCTTGATCGCGTCGCGCATTTCCGGGGTCCAGTGGCCCAGCTTCTTCAGCTCGTTCACCAGGTAACGGTTGACCTGCAGGAAGTCACCGGACAGGGTTTCGCGCTTGAACAGGTTGGACACCTGCGGCTCGACGCACTCGTAGCAGCCGGCAATCGAGGCGATCGTCGCGGTCGGGGCAATGGCGATCATCAGCGAGTTGCGCAGGCCATGCTCCTTGATGCGCTCGCGCAGGCTATCCCAGCGCTCGGCATCTTCGGGCACCACGTTCCAGGCATCGAACTGCAGCTCGCCGCTGGCCGCACGGGTGTCGGCGAAGGACGGGTGCTTGCCGCGTTCCTGGGCCAGTTCCACTGAAGTTTCCAGCGCGTGGAAGTAGATGGTCTCGGCGATCTTCTTCGACAGCGCGCGCGCTTCGGCGCCATCGAACGGCAGGCGCTTGCGGAAGAACACGTCCTGCAGGCCCATGCAGCCCAGGCCGACCGGACGCCAGCGCAGATTGCCACGGCGTGCCGATTCGATCGGGTAGAAGTTCAGGTCGATCACGCGGTCGAGCTGGCGCACGGCCAGGCGCACGGTGTCGGCCAGCTTGTCGAAATCGAACTCGCCGTTGCCGTCGAAGTGGTTGCCCAGGTTGATCGAACCCAGGTTGCACACCGCGGTCTCTTCAGCCGAGGTGACTTCCAGGATTTCGGTGCACAGGTTGGACAGGTGGATCACGTTGCCGGCGCGCAGGGTCTGGTTGCTGGCGCGGTTGCACTTGTCCTTGAAGGTCATCCAGCCGTTGCCGGTCTCGGCCAGCGTGCGCATCATCCGCGAGTACAGCTTGCGCGCGGAGATGGTGCGGTTGGCCTTGCCCTGTGCTTCGGCCTGCAGGTAGGCCGCTTCGAAGGCCTCACCGAACAGGTCGGTGAACTCCGGCACCACGCGCGGATCGAACAGCGACCATTCCTGGTCGGCCTCGACGCGCTTCATGAACAGGTCCGGGATCCAGTTGGCCAGGTTCAGGTTGTGCGCACGGCGCGATTCGTCGCCGGTGTTGTCACGCAGCTCGAGGAAGTCCTCGACGTCGGCGTGCCAGGTTTCCAGGTACACGCAGGCCGCGCCCTTGCGCTTGCCACCCTGGTTCACCGCAGCCACGGACGAATCCATGGTCTTCAGCCACGGCACGATGCCGTTGGAGTGGCCGTTGGTCGACTTGATGAGCGAGCCACGCGAACGCACACGGGTGTAGCTGACGCCGATGCCGCCGGAGAACTTCGACAGCTGGGCGATGTCGCCGTACTTGGAGTAGATCGATTCCAGCGAATCCTGCGGCGAATCCAGCAGGAAGCACGAGGACAGCTGCTCGTGGGTGGTGCCGGAGTTGAACAGGGTCGGGCTGGACGGCAGGTAGTCCAGGTTGCCCATGCGCTTGTACAGCGCCAGGGTTTCCGGCACGTCTTCGCTCAGGGCGCTGGCGATGCGCAGGAAGAACTGCTGCGGGGTCTCGATCACCTTGCGGGTGTGCGGATGGCGCAGCAGGTAGCGGTCGTACAGGGTACGCAGGCCGAAGTAATCGAAGTTCAGGTCCAGCGAGATGTCGATGGCATCGTTGAGCTTGCGTGCGTTGGTCTGCACGAAGTTCAGCAGGCGGTCGTTGATCAGGCCCACTTCGTGGCCACGGCTGACCGACTGCGAGAACGCGTAGATTTCCTGGCCCGAGACTTCCTTGGCGATGTAGTTGGCCAGCAGGCGCGCAGCCAGGCGGCCGTATTCGGGCTCTTCACCGATCAGCAGGGCGGCGGTACGGATGGACAGTTCGTCCAGCTCGCGGGTGGTGGCGCCGTTGTACAGGCCGGAAATGGTGCGGGTGGCCACGCGCATCGGATCGACGGCGTGCAGGCCTTCGGACGAACGCTGCACCGCGCGCACGATCTTGTTCAGATCCACCAGCTCGGTCGTGCCATTACGCTTGGTCACACTCATCGCGTTGGCCGTCGGCGGCGACGTCAACAGGAATTCGCTTTCCTTCTCGATGGTGGCGCTGGATTCGGTGGTCACGGCGTGTGTCCTCTTGGCGTGATTGGGGTGCTGGATGCATCGGGGTGACGCTGCCCGGGACCTGACGGTCCAGGATGGCAGGACGGCGTCGCAGGGATTGAGACCCTGCGCCTGCCACTGCCGATGACGATCGCGGATGGGGACTGCTGCGGACCCCAAGACATGGGGTCGCTGCGACCGACGGCCACAAGATAGTGGGGGTAAAGGGGTCCGTCAACGCCAAATGTAGTGAAATTCGGCAATCCCTTGCGGCGCAAGGATCGTGCCATCGACGGCCTGATCAGACGCTTCAGGCCTGCCGGAACGGGCTGCGCAGTCAAGCCCAAAAGGCGTCATCGCAGTGGCACAACGCACCGCAGAAACGGAACAATGACAGCTTCACATGACAGTAATGAAGCTGGCTAGGGACAACCCTGTGGATAGGTGGTGGGTAGCCGGTGGGAATCCGGTGGACGGGTGACTTCCGGCCGGTGACGCCCGCGCGCCGGCGGCGGATGCTGGCCGCTCGCTCCCGGAAAAGGATGCTCCGATGCACCTGCGGTTGCCCGCGCTGGCCCTGCTGCCTGCCCTGTTCATTGCCCCGGCGCTGGCCGCCGAAGGGCCGGACCTGCGTTCGGACCAGTGCGGCATCCATACCGACTATGACGTGCTGGTGGACAGCGGCGGCATCTGGCTGCGGCATGGCCCGCAGGCGCCGCATGAAGTGGTGTTCCACGACGGCGAGCTGAGCCTGGACGGCAGGATGGTCACGGTCAGCGCCGCCGACGCCGCCCGCCTGCGGCAGATGGAGGCCGGCGCGCGCCAGCTGATGCCGGCGGCCACCGCGCTGGCCCACGAAGTCTCCGGGGTCACCTTCGATGCGCTGGACGCCGCCTTCGAAGCCATCACCGGCAAGTCCCGCAATCGCCAGATGCGTGCGATGCGCGGCGAGATGCAGGACTGGATCGACGCCAGCCTGGGCCGCGGCTACTGGGAACAGGAAGCCTTCGGCGACGGCTTCGATGCGCACATCGAGCAGATGGCCGAGACAATGGCCGGGTCGATGACCCGCAGCGTGCTGTGGCAGGTGTTCACCGGCCGCGCCGGGGCCATGGAGCGCCGCGCCGACCGCCTCGATGCCGAAGTCGACCGCCGCATGGAAGCGCGCAGCCAGCAGCTGGAGGCCAAGGCAATGGCGCTGTGCCCGCTGGTGCGGTCACTGGCAGAGGCCCACGATGCGCTGGAAGTACGCTACCAGGGCCAGCCGCTGCGGCTGCTGGAGCGCGACGAGAGCGTACGGGTGGAGCACGGGAACGGCTCGGGCCTGCATGTCTCGGCCGGGCCGGATGAGCGGCCGCGTGACGACGCCGTGGCGCCGACCCGGTAACCGCGCCGTGCTGTTGTAGAGCCGAGCCCATGCTCGGCTCCTTATCGGCACATCATTCAGATGCAGCCGAGCATGGGCTCGGCTCTACAGTAAACCGCCCTCACGCCCGGTGCGGGGTTCCCAGGTATTCCGCGCTTTGCATCTCGATCAGGCGCGAGGCGGTGCGCGCGAACACGGAATTTCTGACTGCTTGGTGCCAGAAGAATCTGGGGCTTCTACACATGAGCAGACTACGCTTCGATCAACCCCAGCGATTCACCCAAGCCTTCAACAAACCCGGCCTGCTCCCCTGAATACTCCATCGCGATGCTTTCAAACTGCACGCACAAAGATGATTTGGACTCCACATCCATCATTTGCAATGTCGAAGCCAATCGTTCGAGCCCCTGCACCGCAGCATCTGGATCCAATACATCGTCCGCCGAAAACTCGAGAAAGATGGCAAGCTCAACGATGGCTCGCGCAACGTGCTTGTTGATTTCCTGGCTCACGAATCACCTTTACTTGTACAGGCACTTCCCAGCGCGCAGTTGAATCATTCTGGACCTGGCACGTCAGGTACAGCCGAGCATGGGCTCGGTTGCCTTTCGGCGCACCCTGCAGAAGCAGCCGAGCGTGGGCTCGGCTCTACAGTAAACCGCCCTCACGCCCGGTGCGGGGTTCCCAGGTATTCCGCGCTCTGCATCTCGATCAGGCGCGAGGCGGTACGCTCGAACGCGCCCTGCAGGCGCTGGCCGGTGTACAGCTCCACCGGCGAGGTGCTGGCGGTGCAGACCAGGTTGACGTGGCGATCGTACAGCTCGTCGATCAGGTTGACGAAGCGGCGCGCGGCATCTTCGTTCAGGCGGTCGAATGCAGGAATGCCGCCCAGCAGCACCGTGTTGAACTCGTGCGCGATCTCGATGTAATCCGAGGGGCCGCGCGGCCCCTCGCACAGCGCGGCGAAATCGAACCAGGCGATGCTCTTGCCGCGGCCACGGACCGGGATCTTGCGGCCCTCGATCTCGATGTTGCCGGTCTTGGCCGGCTGGCCGCCGCTCAGTTCGTTCCAGCGCGTGGCCAGCCAGTGGTCGCTGTCGGCGGCCAGCGGCGCGCGGTACACCGGCGAACGGGTCAGCGCGCGCATGCGGTAGTCCTCGGTGCCTTCGGCGTACAGCTCCACGCAGAAGCGCTGCAGCAGGCCGATGGCCGGCAGGAAGCTCTCGCGCTGCAGGCCGTTGAGGTACAGGTTCTCCACCGCCGTGTTGGAGGTGGTGACCAGCGTCACGCCCTCGGCGAACATCCGCTCCAGCAGGCGCGCCAGCAGCATGGCATCGCCGATGTCGGTGACGAAGAATTCGTCCAGCACCAGCACGCGCAGGTTGCTGCGCCATTCCTGGGCGATCTTCGCCAGCGGGTCGCTCTGGCCCTGATGTTCACGCAGGCGCTCGTGGACGCTGCGCATGAAACGATGGAAGTGGGTGCGGTACTTCTGCTTGATCGGCAGGCCGTCGTAGAACAGGTCGACCAGGAAGGTCTTGCCGCGGCCGACGCCGCCCCAGAAGTACAGGCCCTTGACCGGCTCGGGCTTCTTCCAGAACGAGGACAACCGGTCCAGCCAGCCGTCTTCGGCGCTGTCCAGCAGGCCCAGATGGATGCGGTCCAGTTCAGCCAGGGCTGCATGCTGGGCCGGGTCGTTCTGCCAGTCGCCGCGCTCCACCCCGGCCGCGTAGCGCTGCGTCGGGGTCAGTTCCACGTCGCTCATGCCGCCGCGCCCAACCAGTGCTTGACGCCGTGGGTCAGCGCGCCGCGCAGATCGATCAACTTGCGATGGAAGAAGTGGCTGGTCTCGGGCATGCGCACCAGCTCATGCGGGAACGCAAGCGACTCCAGCCACTGGTAGACGGCCTGCGGGTCGACGATCTCGTCCTGCTCGCCCTGGATCACCAGCCAGCGGGCCGGCGGTGCGATGCCGTCGAAGTCCCAGCGACCGGCCGGCGGCGCGATCGAGATCAGGGCTTCGGGCTGCAGTTCGGCGGCGGCCTTCAGCGAAACGAACGAACCGAAGCTGAAGCCGGCCAGCCACAGGCGGTCATCCGGACGCTGGCTGCGCACCCAGGCGGCGACCGCCTTCAGGTCGTCCTGCTCGCCCACGCCATGGTCGAACTCACCGGCCGAACCACCGACGCTGCGGAAATTGAAGCGCACCGTGGCGATGCCCAGCTCGCGCAGGGTGGTGGCGGTCATGGTGACCACCTTGTTGTGCAGGGTGCCACCTTCGGTGGACAGCGGATGGCAGATGATGGCCACGATCGGCTGCACCGGCACGTCGGCCTTGGGCAGGTCGACGACCACTTCCAGCGGACCAACCGGGCCATCCAGCACCAGGCATGCAGTTTCGCCAGCGGCGACAGGGAACGAGGGCTTGTGCATGGCAACATGATACCGTCCCCCGCCCCTGCCCTGTGCCCGCCCCATGCTCTACCTGTCCCTGGCCGTGATCTGCAGTGTGCTGGTTTCGGTGTTGTTGAAGCTGGCCAACCGCCGCGCGCTGGATGTTGCGCAGATGGTCACCTGGAACTATCTGGTGGCGGCAACGCTCACGGCGGTGGTGCTGCAGCCACCGCTGGATGCGCTGCGCGCGCCGCACGCCCCGTGGCTGTCATTGCTGGCGCTGGCGGTGGTGCTGCCATCGATTTTCCTGGTGCTGGGCCGCGCGGTGGCGGTGGCCGGCATCGTCCGCAGCGACGTAGCGCAGCGGCTGTCGCTGCTGCTGTCATTGGCCGCCGCGTTCCTGTTCTTCGGGCAGACCGCCACGCCGTGGAAGCTGGCCGGTCTCGGCCTGGGCCTGCTGGCGATGGTGGCCATCAGCCTGCGCCCGCGCGGACCGGCGGTGGCGTCCTCACCCGGCGGCTGGGGCTGGCTGCTGGGCGTATGGGCCGGGTTCGCGGTGGTGGACGTGCTGCTCAAGCAGGTGGCGCTGTCCGGCACGCCATCGATGGCGGCGGTGCTGGCCAGCTTCAGCGTGGCCTTCGTGCTGATGCTGACGCTGCAGCTGTGGCGGCACGCCAGCGGCCGCAGCCGGTTGGCCTGGCGCAACCTCGGCGCGGGTGCACTGCTGGGCCTGCTCAACGGCGGCAACATTCTTTTCTATGTGCACGCGCATCAGTCGATGCCGGACAGTCCGGCCACTGTGTTCGCCGGCATGAACATCGGCGTGGTGGTACTGGGCGCGCTGGTGGGCGTGTTCGCCTTCGGTGAGGCGACCACGAAGTGGAACCGCGCCGGCCTGGCGCTGGCGGTACTGGCGATCGGGTTGATCGCCTGGGGGTAAACGGTACCCGGGGTCGGATCCCATTCCTACGGAATGGGCTCTGACCCCTACGTTTCAGACCCCGCGATGCATCGGGGTCGGAGGGTTATTTGTCGAAGCCCAGCAGCAGCGGGTCGTGGTCGGAGCTGCGCCACGGGCCCTGCACGTTGCGGCCCTGGTAGCCGCTGGCGTCCTGTTCGTCGGCGTTGCTGTGCCATTCGGCGGCACCGCGCAGGCGCTTGGCCATGCCCGGGTTCAGCAGCGCGTGGTCGAGGCGACCGGTGTAGCCGTTGTAGACGTAGCTGTAGGGATGCTCGACCTTGGCGACCTTGAACGCGTCCTGCCAGCCGAGGTCATGCAGGGTGCGGATCGGGTCTTCCATGGCGTAGGCGTTGAAATCGCCCAGCAGCACCGCGTCCTTGGTACCGGTACCGGTCGGGTCGGTCTGCAGCCAGGCGTGCAGCTGCTGCGCCGAGGTCACACGGGTGGCGTTCCAGCAGCCCTGGTTGTCGTTGCGGTCGGCATCGGCACCGGCGGCATCGCGGCAGCCCTTCGACTTGAAGTGGTTGGCCACCACCACGAACGGTGCGCCCTGCTTGCCCTGGAAGGCCTGCGCCAACGGCACGCGGCTGTGCTCGACGAACGGGCCGCCGGTCAGTGTAGCCGGCGTGCCGACCGGCTGCAGGCGCGAGCTGCGGTAGATGATGCCGACCCGGATCGGGTTGTCGCCCGGGCCCTTGCCTGCGTCGACGAAGCGCCAGTCACCCTGCGCGCCGCGATCGCGGTTGAGCGCATCGACCAGTTCGGCGATGGCCGACTGCGGACCGTAGCCGTCGTTCTCCAGCTCCATCAGCGCAGCGACGTCGGCGCCCAGCGCATTGACCGTGGTGACCAGCTTGGCCACCTGTGCCTTGTGCTCGTCCAGCGTGCGCGCACCACGCAGGGTCGGGAAGCCACCATCCTGGCCGTCGCCGTTGAAGAAGTTCTCCAGGTTGAAGGCCGCCACGTGCAGGCTGCCCGGCACCGTCGGCACCGCCGGGCGTTTCAGTTCCGGCAGCTTCAGAACGCCCTCGACCAGCAGGCGCGGGCGCCCCTGGGCATCCACGCGCACGATGCCTTCCACGTTGCGCAGCGGCATGCCGGTACGCAGCACCGGGTTGGCCGGCAGGTACGCCACGCTGGCCGGGTCACGGGCGTCGCTGCCGTCGTCCAGCACCAGGCGGCGGCGCAGGTTGTCGGCCATCACCTGCTCGTAGCCCGCGGTACCCGGTGCGGCCACTTCGGTCGGCTGCCAGAGGCGGCCATCGAAGGCCACGGTGAGCTGGCCGAAGCGCTCCAGGCCGTCGGTACCGGCCAGGGTGAGCGGTGCGGCGATGCGTACCCGCTGGCCATCCAGCGCACGCCAATCGGCCGGCGCGGCGGCCAGCACCACGGTAGCGCTGGCGCGCGCGGCGGAGGGCACTGAAGCCGGCGCGGCCTGCGGCTGGGCCTGGGCAAAGACGCCGGCCGGCAGCAGCAGGGACAGGGCAAGGGCGAGGGAACGGCGGCGCATCGACGGGCGACTCCATGGAAGAGGCGCACAGACTAACCCTGAAATGCGAAACCCCGCCTGCGCAGCGGGGGCATATGAGCGATCAGGCCTCGGTGGGCAAAGCCGGGTAGAGCCGGCCGCTGGCCGGCAACCTCATGACCTTCGTGCGACGCGTGGTTGCCGGCCAGCGGCCGGCACTACCGTCTACTTCAGGTTGCCCAGCATCCAGTCCACGGTGGCGTGGATCTGTTCCTCGGTCAGCGCCGGGTTGCCGCCCTTGGGCGGCATGATGCCGCCATCCGGGCCGGTGTAGCCCTCGATGGCGTGCTTGTAGAGGGTGTCCTTGCCCTGCGCGATGCGCTTGTCCCAGTGCGAATGGTCCAGCGTCGGCGCCATGCCCACGCCGGTGGTGTGGCAGGCGGTGCACAGGTTGTCGAAGATGACCTTGCCGTCCTTGGTGCCACCGTAGGCCACCTGCGACGCGGCTTTGGCCAGTGCCGCCGCCTTGGCGGCGGCCTGCGCGGCGGCGCCGGTGCTGCCCGCATAGACCGCACCGGTGGGCGAGATGCGCTGTTCGGTGCGTTTGACCGCGGTAGGCGACACCTCGGGCGGAATCCGGGTGTGGATGTAAGCGGCAAGGAGGATCAGGCCGAGGGTGATGGCCATCAACAGCGCGATCACCATGGAGAAGCGTTTCAGGAACTCCAGATCGTAATTCCGCACTCTTCGTTACCCCTGGCTGATAGTCGTTGGACCACGGCTGAGCGACTGCGTGATGGACCGAGTATAGAACGCGCTTTGCGTGCGACAACAGGCGTCACTGCTGGTGCGGCGCAACATGCCGGGGGGCTGGGGTCAGATCCCTTTTGCGACGCAAAAGGGATCTGACCCCGGCAACAGAAGCCGACCAGCGGCCGGCTCTACCGAATTACCGGGCGCCGATCGCGCGCAGGCAGAAGCTGCAGATCGCATCCACCAGTGCGTCTTCGTCGCGGTGTGCTTCGCGGCTGGGCGCGGTCGGGCCAACCATCGCCTCGGTAAAGGCACCGACCAGGCAGGCGGCGGCCACATGCGCGTCCTGTACCGGCAGCTCACCGGCCGCCACGCCCTCCTCCACAAGCCGCAGGAACACGTCGCCGAAGGCACGGCGGCCGCGCATGCGCTCGGCCTCCACTTCCGGATCGACCGGTTCAACGATGAAGGCATGGGCCAGCCCCGGCCCGGCCAGGGCGCGGCGGACGAAGGCGGTGATCGCCAGGCGCAGGCGCTCGCTGGCCACCTCCGGGCCGCTGGCGATGCGCTCCATGATGGCCACTTCGTGGGCCACCGCGGCGTTGAGCACCTCCACGAACAGCTCGGCCTTGGACGGGAAGTGGCGGTAGATCAGGCCGGTGGACACTCCCGCCTGGGTTGCCACGGCGGTCACCGGGGCGTTGCGCCAGCCTCCGGCGGCAACCCGTTCACGGGTCGCCAGCAGGATCCGCTCACGGACCCCGGCCAGTCGTTCTTCCATCAATGCAGAGCGTTTGTAGGCCATGTTCTGATTCTAGATTCAATTGTTGAATTTGTATTCACTTCTTTCCCGAACCCCGCTACGCTGGGGTCCAATCGCCCGTGCGGATGGCCGTCCCTGAAACAGCCATCCGCTCCCCGCCGGGTGCGTCCATTCCCTGCAGTCCCGTCGTGGAGCCACCGCAATGCACGTGCCATCCCTGAACTTCGACCTTGGCGAAGACATCGACCTGCTGCGCCAGAGCGTGGCCCATTTTGCCGCCGCCGAGGTCGCACCGCTGGCCGCCGAGGCCGATGCCACCAACCAGTTCCCGCTGGCCCTGTGGCCGAAGCTGGGCGAACAGGGCCTGCTTGGCCTCACCGTGGAAGAAGAATACGGCGGCACCGGCATGGGCTACCTGGCCCACGTTGTGGCGATGGAAGAAATCTCGCGTGCCTCCGGCGGCATCGGCCTGTCCTATGGCGCGCACTCCAACCTGTGCGTGAACCAGCTGCGCAAGAACGGCAACGAAGCGCAGAAGCAGCGCTTCCTGCCGGGCCTGTGCAACGGCAGCCTGATCGGCGCGCTGGCGATGAGCGAGCCGGGTGCCGGTTCGGACGTGGTGTCGATGAAGCTGCGCGCCGACAAGCGCGGCGACCGCTACGTGCTCAACGGCAACAAGATGTGGATCACCAACGGCCCCGATGCCGACGTGCTGGTGGTCTATGCCAAGACCGATGCGCAGGCAGGTGCCAAGGGCATCACCGCGTTCCTGGTCGAAAAGGGTATGAAGGGTTTCTCCACCGCGCAGAAGCTGGACAAGCTGGGCATGCGCTCCTCGCCCACCTGCGAGCTGGTGTTCCAGGACTGCGAAGTACCCGAAGAAAACGTGCTGGGCCAGGTCGGTGGCGGCGTGCGCGTGCTGATGTCCGGCCTGGACTACGAGCGCGTGGTGCTGTCCGGTGGTCCGCTGGGCCTGATGGCCGCCGCCATGGACGTGGTGATGCCGTACGTGCACGAGCGCCACCAGTTCGGTGAGGCGATCGGCAGCTTCCAGCTGATCCAGGGCAAGATCGCCGACATGTACGTGGGCCTCGGCGCCTGCCGTGCGTATGTCTATGCCGTGGCGCGCGCCTGCGACCAGGGCCGCACCACCCGCCAGGACGCCGCCGGTGCCATCCTGTACGCCGCCGAGAAGGCCACCTGGCTGACCGGCCAGGCGATCCAGATCCTGGGCGGCAACGGCTACATCAACGAATACCCGACCGGCCGTTTGTGGCGCGACGCCAAGCTGTATGAAATCGGCGCCGGCACCTCGGAGATCCGCCGCATGCTGATCGGCCGCGAACTGTTCCAGCGCACCCTGTAAGGCCACCGCGATGACCGTCCTGAACAGCCAGCTGCAACCGGGCAGCGAAACCTTTGAAAGCAACCGCGCGGCGATGCAGGCCGTGATTGATGACCTGCACGCCACCCTCGCCCGCACCGCGCTGGGCGGTAGCGAGGCGGCACGTGCCAAGCACACCGCGCGCGGCAAGCTGCTGGTGCGCGACCGCATCGATGCGCTGCTCGACCCGGGCAGCGCGTTCCTGGAAATCGCGCCGCTGGCCGCACACGGCATGTACGAAGATGCCGTGCCTGCCGCCGGCGTGGTGGCCGGCATCGGCCGCGTGAGTGGCGTCGAATGCGTGATCGTGGCCAACGACGCCACGGTCAAGGGCGGCACCTACTACCCGATGACGGTGAAGAAGCACCTGCGCGCGCAGGAGATTGCCGAGCAGAACCACCTGCCGTGCATCTACCTGGTCGATTCCGGTGGCGCGTTCCTGCCGCTGCAGGACGAAGTCTTCCCCGACCGAGATCATTTCGGCCGCATCTTCTACAACCAGGCCAACCTGTCCGCGCAGGGCATTCCGCAGATCGCCTGCGTGATGGGCAGCTGCACCGCCGGTGGCGCCTACGTGCCGGCGATGAGCGACGAGACCGTGATCGTGCGCGAACAAGGCACGATCTTCCTCGGCGGCCCGCCGCTGGTGAAGGCCGCCACCGGTGAAGTGGTGACCGCCGAAGAACTGGGCGGTGCCGACGTGCACACGCGCATCTCCGGCGTAGCCGACCACATGGCCGACAACGACCTGCAGGCGCTGGCACGGGTTCGCGCGATCATCGCCCAGCTCAACTGGCGCAAGCCGGAACCGGCGATGGCGGTGCAGGCCTCCGAAGAACCGCTGCTGCCGGCGCACGACCTGTACGGGGTGATCCCGGCCGATACGCGCAAGCCCTACGACGTGCGCGAAGTGATCGCGCGGCTGGTCGATGGTTCGCGCTTTGACGAGTTCAAGCCGCGCTATGGCGCAACGCTGGTCACCGGCTTCGCGCATCTGAACGGCTACCCGATCGGCATCATCGCCAACAACGGCATCCTGTTCTCGGAGTCGGCACTGAAGGGCGCGCACTTCATCGAACTGTGCACCCAGCGCAACATTCCGCTGGTGTTCCTGCAGAACATCACCGGCTTCATGGTCGGCCGCAAGTACGAACAGGGCGGCATCGCCAAGGACGGGGCCAAGCTGGTGATGGCCGTGGCCTGCGCCAAGGTGCCCAAGTTCACCGTTGTGATCGGTGGTTCGTTCGGCGCCGGCAACTACGGCATGTGCGGCCGCGCCTATTCGCCCAATTTCCTCTGGATGTGGCCGAACGCGCGCATCGGCGTGATGGGCGGCGAACAGGCCGCCAGCGTGCTGGCCACGGTCAAGCGCGATGGCATCGAAGCCAAGGGCGGCCAATGGCCGGCGGCGGAAGAAGATGCGTTCAAGGCGCCGATCCGCGACCAGTTCGAGCAGCAGGGCCACCCTTACTACGCCAGCGCGCGCCTGTGGGACGACGGCGTGATCGATCCGGCCGACACCCGCCGCGTGCTGGCCCTGGCCCTTTCCGCCAGCCTCAACGCCGCCCCGCAGCAGACGCGCTTCGGCGTGTTCCGCATGTAACCCGTGCCATGACCGAGTCTGTTGCCATGTTCAGCAAGATCCTGATCGCCAATCGTGGCGAGATCGCCTGCCGCGTCATCGCTACCTGCCGCCGCCTTGGCATCGCTACTGTGGCGGTGTATTCCGATGCCGACCGCAACGCGCGCCACGTGCGCCTGGCCGACGAAGCCATCCATATCGGCGCTGCTGCTGCGCGCGAGAGCTACCTGCGCGGCGATGCCCTGCTCGACGCCGCACGCCTTACCGGCGCGCAGGCGATCCACCCCGGCTACGGCTTCCTGTCCGAGAACGCCGACTTCGCCGATGCCTGCGCAGCGGCTGGCATCACCTTCATCGGCCCGCCGGCCAGCGCCATCCGCGCAATGGGCGACAAGAGCGCGGCCAAGGCGCTGATGGCCAAGGCCGGCGTACCGCTGACGCCGGGCTACCACGGTGACCAGCAGGCGCCGGACTTCCTGCGCACGCAGGCCGACGGCATCGGCTACCCGGTGCTGATCAAGGCCAGCGCCGGCGGCGGTGGCAAGGGCATGCGCAAGGTCGAACGCAGCGAGGACTTCGTCGATGCACTGGCCAGCTGCCAGCGCGAGGCGGCCTCGGCGTTCGGCAATGACCACGTGCTGGTCGAGAAATACGTCGAGCGCCCGCGCCACATCGAGATCCAGGTGTTCGGCGACAGCCACGGTGATGCGGTCTACCTGTTCGAGCGCGACTGCTCGGTGCAGCGCCGCCACCAGAAGGTGCTGGAAGAAGCCCCGGCGCCGGGCATGAGCGCGGAACGCCGCGCGGCGATGGGCAAGGCCGCGGTCGATGCCGCGCGCGCGGTGGGCTACGTCGGAGCCGGCACGGTGGAATTCATTGCCGGCCCGGATGGCGATTTCTACTTCATGGAAATGAACACCCGCCTGCAGGTCGAGCACCCGGTGACCGAGTACATCACCGGCACCGATCTGGTGGAGTGGCAGCTGCGCGTGGCCTCGGGCCAACCGCTGCCGCTGCGCCAGGAGCAGCTGGCGATCCATGGCCATGCGATCGAAGCGCGCCTGTATGCCGAGGATGCCGACCGTGGCTTCCTGCCGTCCACCGGTACCCTGCGTCGTCTGCGCCTGCCCACGCCGTCGGCGAACGTGCGCGTGGATTCCGGCGTGGAGGAAGGCGACAGCATCACCCCGTACTACGACCCGATGATCGCCAAGCTGATCGTCTGGGACGTGGACCGCGACGCCGCACTGCGCCGCATGAGCCAGGCCCTGGCCGATTGCCAGGTGGTGGGCGTAACCACCAATGCCGGCTTCCTGCGCCGGCTGGTGAACACCGAGTCGTTCACGCATGCCAAGCTGGATACCGCACTGATCGAACGCGAACAGGCGGCGTTGAGCGCGGTGGGCGACAGCGATGATGCCTTGTGGCTGCTGGCCGCCGTGGCCGCTGCCGCAAGCACTGCACGTGCGAGCGCCGACGCCCGCGACCCGCATTCGCCGTGGCAGGCACAGGACGGCTGGCGCCTTGGCGCGTCCGCGCCGCGCGTGCTGCCGCTGCAGCAGGGCGAACGCAAGCACGCGCTGAAGGTGTGGGCGCAGGCCGATGGCTGGCGCGTGCAGCGCGATGACACCGCGCCGGTGCAGGTGATCGGCACGGCCGATGCGCAGCGCCTGTCGGTGCAGTTGGACGGCCGCCGCTGGCAGCTGCAGCTGCTGCGCGAGGGCGACCAGCTGTACCTGTTCGGTGCCGACGGCCAGCACCGCTTCACCCTGCACGATCCTGTGGGCGAATCGGACCACGCCGTGGCCGATGCCGGCAGCCTGCTGGCGCCGATGCCGGGCAGGATCGTGGCCACGCTGGTCGCCGCCGGTACCGAGGTCAAGCGCGGTACGCCGCTGGTGGTGCTGGAAGCAATGAAGATGGAGCACACGCTGCAGGCACCGGCGGACGGCACGGTGAAGGGGTACCGCGCCAAGGCCGGTGACCAGGTCGGCGACGGTGCGGTGCTGGTGGACTTCGAGGCGGAATGACGGCCGTAGCGCCCGTCAGCGGTGCCTTCACCCACCAGGCAGGGCAACAGCCCGGCGGGTGTGGACCCAGGTCCGCATCCGCCCGCCGCAGGCCATGAACGCGCAGAGCCAAGGCCGTCAGCGTTGCGGGGTGCCGTTCCCTGGCGGCCGTGGTGCCGGCCACACACGGCCGATCGGATCCAGTTCGGCGGTGGTCATCGCACCTGCGCGCCAACCAAGGCCACACACGGCCAACGCGCCTTCGGTCATCGCCTGCAGGCCAAACGCGCGCTCGGCTTCGAGCTCATTGATGGCCGCCGTTACGAACGCACCGAGTCCCTGCGCAGTGGCGGCGCTGTAGAGCGCCTGCGAGACGTGCCCGGCATCCAGCGTGACCGCGCGGTAGGCCTTGGCATGCCCGCGATACTTCCAGTAACTGCGTTCGAAACGGCAGACCAGGACGAGCAGAACGTGCGCATCGGCGAACCAGTCCTGTCCCGCCAGCAACCTCAGGCAGAACCCGGGTAGATCGCCCGGTTGCGTCGGCAGCGGCGCCAGCTCATGCGCAACGGCGTGGTAGTGGTACAGCCCTGCTGCCAGCCCCTCTACATGGCGCACGACCACGTAGGCTTCCAAGGGGTGCAGGCTTCCGGCGGAGGGTACGTTCTTCTTCAGAAAGCGCACGCCCGGGTCGGTCTCCACCTGCGCCTGTGCCATCAGCACCTGCTGCAGCAGACGGGCCAGCAGCGGCAGCGGCAACGCACGCCCCGTGTCGAAATTGCGGCAGGTGGCACGTGCCTGCAGCTGCGCCTGCATCGGGTCATCCCCGCAGCGCGGCAACGCGCGTGCTCCTTCCCGGCGCGGTGGCGCCTCGGCAGGCGGCGCGCCGAAGCTGCGCACCAGATCCTGTGCGGTCACCAGCTGGCTGCGCTGCATGTCGCCCAGACTGTCCACGCCATCCCAGCGCGAATGCTGGTAGTGCAGCGCCGACAATGGCCACCAGTGACTGTCGCGTACCTGCTGCTCGATCGCCAGGGCCTGCGCGTGGGCCGGATCATCGCTGACCAGCAACCCCAGTTCCAGCAGCGTCAGGACATCAGCGCGCGCCTGCGGATCCGAAGGAAGCGGCTGCCATTGCTCGGCGCTGCACTGGAGCAGCCACATGCAGCTTGCTGCATCGATCACACGCGGTTCCCGCAGGTGCGCGGCACGGACCTGCAGCGAACGCTCGAAATCAACGCCGGTGCCGCCACCCAGTACGCCAGCCAGGTCGAACCTGGGGCGCTCGATCGGCTCCACCATCATCATCAGGCAACGGCGGAAATTCATGTGGATCTGTCATCCCAGGGCCTGCAGGGTCGACGATCATAGCGCGCGGCCTGCAGGCAGCCATCAACTCCCCTGTACGGCAGCCGATACTTGTACTTTCCCACCTTCTGGTAGTGCCCCATGTCTGCATCACCCCTTTCCGCCGACGTCGTCCAGCAGCTGCTGGAGCGCTTGTCCCACGACGATGACTTCCGCGTAGCCTTCAGTGCCGACCCGGGCAAGGCCCTGCTGGCGCTGGGTGCCGACGAAGCGACCGTGCGTGCCTGCCGCGCGCCGCTGGCGACGCTGGGGGGCAAGCAGGAGTTCGCCGAGGCGGCCTCGCGCATGAGCAGCCTGCTGAGCGCACGCGCGGCCTTCAACGTGCCGTTCCTGTTCGAGGACGGCCTGCCCGGCCTGAAGCACGATTGATCGATCAGGGCGCTACCGGCGCGCCTGTGCCAGCGGCGACGGTTGTGCTTTTCTGGAGGGCCAGCCGCTGCGCGTCCATGACGTTCAGCGGCAGCAGCGCGTAGTCGCCGATGCTTTCGGCGAAGGCCAGGCCCGCATGACGCTGCAGCCAATGCGCCTGCCGAACGGCAGCATCGTGGTCGCCGCATGCACGCAGCAGGTCCAGCTGCAACACCCGCCACTGGAACAGGCTTGCATCGGGTTGCTGGGCCAGCAGTGACTGCGCGCGTGCCAACTTGCCCTGGTCGAACGCGATACGCGCCTGCAACAGGTTCCACAGTTCGCGCAGGCGAGGATCACCATCCAGCTCGGGCAGGGCCTGCAGCGCGTCCTGCCGATTGGTCACCACGGACGCCTGTCCGGCACGTACGGCGTGGTAGGCCGTCGCCAGGGCAATGAATGCGTTGCGGCGCGCCGGCGCCGGCTGGCTGCGATCGATGGCCGCCAATGCCCGGTCCAGTACCTGCTGGTACTGCTGTTCCACAGCCGGGGCACCGGCTTGCCTGCGCCACGCCAATGCCTGCAGGGCCAGGATGTCGCACATGCCGCCACGCGTTCTGCACTGCGACGCCAGCTGCTGCATGTCAGCGGCCGCTTCGGTCCTGCGATCCTGCATCGCCAGCACCGCCGCGCGCTCCATGCGCGTGCCAAGCCCGAGCGGCGCCATGGCTTCGAAACTGGCGTTGGCTGCAGCGAAATCGCCGGTCAGTGCTGCCAGCACCGGCTCCATGCCGTCGCCATTCCAGCCCGGATGCAACCGGGCGCCCCGCAGCGCGGCATCGGCGGCGCCCGTCTCTCCGCGTGCCAGCTGGATCCGTGCGACGAACGCCAGCACCAAGGCGCGACGCGAGTGCTGGCGGCCAAGCAATGGCTGGGCAGCTGCCAGGGCACCGTCATAGTCCCCCTGCGCAAACAGCACCAGTGCGTAGTTCATCCAGCCCGCCGGATCATCCGGATACAGCTCGGTCAGCATCCGCCACTTGTCGGCGATGCGTGCCGGCGGCGCCCCTTCAAAATCGGCCGCCCAGGCATCCAGATACAGCTGGTCGCGCGCGGTCAGGTGCGCGCGCTGGCTGACGGCCTTCTGGTACAGCGCCGCGGCCTGCTCCAGATTGCCCTTGGCATGCTGGATGTTCATCTGCCCGACGTAGGCAAAGGCGAAGGCAGGATCCAGCCGGGTCGCCTGCTCGAAGAACATCAGCGCATCGTCGTAGCGCGCAGCGGCCGTCGCATCGACGCCCTTGGCATAGGCATGCAGTGCATCCAGATTGGCGGTGGCCACGGTAGGCAACGGTCGCTGGTCAGCGCCGACGTCGCGCAGCGCTTCACCAAGGTCGGTGCGCAGCGCGGCAACCACGTGATCGGTCGAGGCGAGGATCGAATCCAACCCCCGGCCGTCGGCATAGCGCGTGTAAACGGTCTGCCCGCTGCGCGGATCCACGACTTCGACACTGACCCGCACCTTGCCGTTGAGCTCCAGCACACTGGGGATCAGTACAGCACGCACCCCATCGCGCAACGCAACCTCGATGGCCAGCCTGCGGTCCAGCCGCGCCTGCGGCGGACGCTGCATCAGCTGCAGGGTGTCGCGCACCTTCAGCTCGCTGAGGATGTTGACGAAACGCGACTGCCCCAGGCTGATGTACAGCGCCTGCTCCAGGCTGCTGTCCAGCTGGGGATAAGCCGTGGTGTTGTGCACCGCCGCCACGATCACCCAGTCGCGTTCGGCGAAGGCGATGGCCGGTGCCGGCCGCAGCAGTGTCCACAGCAGCACGCACAGGGCCAGCGCCAGCGCCACTTCCGTCACCAGTGCCGCCGGGCGCTGCCACAGCGGGAGATCGCGCCATGCCTTTTCACCGGAACGTGGCCGACGCAGCGGCGCGCTGCCGCGCAGGCCGACTTCGAAGACTTCCTGGCGTTCACTGATGCCTTTGAAACGCCACCGCCCGTGGTCCTTCCAACGCAGTTCGTCGGCGGCCCAAGGCAGCTCACTGCTGGCCCGGCGCGCCATCTTCTCGGCCGTCGACGAGAGCAGCACCTGACCCGGCCAGGCGAGCTGCATCAGGCGAGCGGCCATCGGCTTGGCCAGACCTTCCACTTCCACCGGCTTGGCGCCATGCGCCATCGCCTCGGCGCTGTTGTTCCACAGCAGCACGTCGCCGACATGCAGCCCGGCCCGCGCCCGCAGTACGATGCCGCGCTCACGGCCCAGCGAATCCACGGCACTCTGGTAGGCCAGCGCGAATCCAACACCGTCGATGGTGCGCTCGAACAGCATGAACAACCCGTCGGAACGATCAATCAACTGCCCGTTCCAGCGCTGCTGCAACCCCAGTACCAGGCGATCGTGCTGCTGGAACAGTTCGGCTGCGGCTATGTCGCCGATGCTTTCGACCAACTGCAGCGAATCGCACAGGTCAGTGAACAGCAGCGCCCGTAACAGAGGGCTCTGCAGTGGCGTAGGTTCCTGCTGAATGTCCATTGCCACCTCCTGTGGTCATTGTCCGTGGTCGGGATCGGGATCTGGACCCCAGCGCAGGCAGTTCCCGCCCGCGCGCTTGGCGCGGTACAGCGCGCGATCGGCGCACGCATACCATTCACTCCAGCCCGCCTCCGGCTGCAGCAGGCAGGCGCCGATACTGACCAGGCTCACGTGTGGCGTAGCGTGATTGCGCTCGATCAGGCCGTGTACGGCAGCCAGGATGAACTCCGCCGCATGCTGCACAAGGTCATGATCACCGCGGCGCAACAGCAGGCAGAACTCATCGCCGCCCAAGCGGCAGGCAAGATCGTGCTCCCCGGCCATCGAACGCAGGATGTTGCCCATGCTCTGCAGCACACGGTCTCCGGCCTGGTGCCCGTGCCGATCGTTGATCTGCTTGAAACGGTCACAGTCGATCAAGAGCAGCGCCTGTGGCTGGTCGTCCTGCTGCGCACGGCATTCCTGCAGATACAGCGTCAATCCACGCCGGTTGTGCAGACCGGTCAGCTCATCGGTGCGCACCAGCTCACGGGTATGGGTCAGCTGGTGGGTGGTGATGTAAAGATTGTCGAGTGCGGTTTCCAGATCATGGTTGCGTCGACGCAACTGGCTGATCAGGGCCTGCTCATTGGTCAGCACGCGCATGATCGTGCGCCGTAGGAAGTGCGAAACCAGCCCGGGATCGATGTCGACCAGTTGCTGGAAATCAGTCGGGCCCAGCTCCAGCACTTCGCAGTCGAACAGCGCGCGCGCTCCGGCACTGCGCAGGTGATCACCGACCAACAGGCCAAGCTCCCCGAAGAACTCACGCTGACCCAACGTCTTGATCACCAGGTCCTCGCCGAAATCCAGTTCGATCTGGCCCTCGAGGATCACATACATCCGCTCGCCGCGGTGCCCACGCTGGAAAATCCACTGTCCGGCACGGAACTTGCATCGGCGGGCGAATTTAGCGAACAATTCGACCTCGGCCTCCGAAAGCAGCGCATGCACGACCTCGGCCATCGCCACTTGGGCGATACCTGTCGTTGCGTCAACGTTCTCGGCCGCACCCCTGCCGGTCATTCCCTGCACCTGCCGCCAGCGTCCCCTGGTGAGCCGCGGAGCATAGCACCGCTTTAAAGTGTGCGCCCTATCTCATTTTTAATGCGCCAACGATCTTGCCTGATGTGAAGATGCGTGCTGCCGTTCTGGTCATGGGTGTCCGCGCAAAAGTCCTGCCGGATCAATCCGATGGCTGTCTTCACGAGGGTTCGGCCAAGTTGCTGGCAGGCAGGGTGCGCCTGATTGACGCTGCCTGCTTACGACGCGATTGCATCGATACAACAACGCCGGCAGGTCCCCCGACCGGCCGGCGTTGTCTGGCCCTTCCCTGGCCACCCTGATCGTTGGTAGTACCGGCCGCTGGCCGGCAACCTGCCGATGTTCCCGGACTCCACGTGGTTGCCGGCCTGCGGCCGGCACTACCGCATCACGCAGCGCGCTCGCTGCGCCCGCCATGGAACTGTTCTTCCTCGGTTGAACCGGTCAGCGCCGTGGTCGACGACTGGCCCTGCTGGATCGCCTGGGTCACTGCATCGAAGTAGCCGGTGCCGACCTCGCGCTGGTGCTTGACCGCAGTGAAGCCGCGCTCGGCCGCTTCGAACTCGGCTTCCTGCAGTTCCACGAAGGCACTCATCTGGCGGCGCGCATAGCCGTGGGCCAGGTTGAACATGCCGTAGTTCAGTGCGTGGAAGCCGGCCAGGGTGATGAACTGGAACTTGTAGCCGTAGCTGCCCAGCTCCTTCTGGAACCTGGCGATGGTGGCGTCGTCCAGATTCTTCTTCCAGTTGAAGCTGGGCGAGCAGTTGTAGGCCAGCAGCTTGCCCGGGAACTTCGCGTGGATCGCCTCGGCGAATTTCCGTGCGAATTCCAGGTCCGGCTTGCCGGTCTCGCACCACACCAGGTCGGCATAGGGCGCATAGGCCAAGCCACGGCTGATCGCCTGGTCCAGGCCGTTGCGGGTCTTGTAGAAGCCTTCGATGGTACGTTCGCCGGTGGCGAACGGCGTGTCGTTGGCGTCGATGTCGCTGGTCAGCAGGTCTGCGGCCTCGGCATCGGTGCGCGCCACCAGCAGCGTCGGCACACCCAGCACATCGGCGGCCAGGCGCGCAGCGTTGAGCTTCTCGATCGCCTCGCGGGTCGGCACCAGCACCTTGCCGCCCATGTGGCCGCACTTCTTCACCGACGCCAGCTGGTCCTCGAAGTGCACGCCGGCGGCACCGGCCTCGATCATCGCCTTCATCAGTTCGAACGCGTTGAGCACGCCGCCAAAACCGGCTTCTGCATCGGCCACGATCGGCTGCAGGAAATCGATGTCGTCCTTGCCTTCGGCGTGGTGCAGCTGGTCGGCGCGCAGCAGCGTGTTGTTGATGCGCTTGACCACCGCCGGCACCGAGTCGGCCGGGTACAGCGACTGGTCCGGATACATCTGGCCGGCCAGATTGGCGTCGGCCGCCACCTGCCAGCCGGACAGGTAGATCGCCTTCAGGCCGGCTTTCACCTGCTGCATTGCCTGGTTGCCGGTCAGCGCACCCAGCGCGTTGACGAACTCGCGCTCATGCAGCGACGCCCACAGCTTCTCTGCGCCCAGCCGGGCCAGCGAATGCTCGATGTGGACGGTGCCGCGCAGGCGCACCACGTCGGCGGCGCTGTAGTTGCGCTGGATGCCTTCCCAACGCGGATTGGTGTCCCAGTCGTGCTGGATCTGTTCGGCAGTGGGCAGCTTGCTCATGTCTTTCTCCAGTTCGGTTCGTGCGTGCAGCGGGGAGGGAAACGGCGTGGAAACGCGGGCGGCAGTCAATCGATGCGCGCGTAGGCCGGCAGGGTCAGGAAATCGGTCAGTTCTTCGCTGCGGCTCAGATCGCCGAGCAGGGCGATGGCCTCGCCGATGCGTGCGCCACCGGGCAACGCGGCGGTATCGCCCAACCGCGCCGGCAGCTGCGCCAGAGAGGCATCGAGCAGGGCCAGGTCGATCGCGGTGCCATCGTCCAGTTGCTGGCCCGGCGTGTGCAGCCACTGCCACAGCTGGCTGCGGCTGATCTCGGCGGTGGCCGCGTCCTCCATCAGGTGATGGATCGGCACGCAGCCATTGCCATCCAGCCACGCCGCCAGATAGCGCACGCAGACTTCCACGTTGCCTTCGAAGCCAGCGCGGGTGATGGTGCCCGGCGGCCGCGCGATCAGTTCGTCGCGGCCTGCACGCACATCCTGGCGCAGCACGCTGTGCTGGTTCGCACCGGGCATGTGTTCGTCGAAGATCGCCATTGCCACCGGAATCAGCGCCGGATGCGCAACCCAGGTGCCGTCGTGGCCAGCACTGACTTCGCGCAGCTTGTCGGCGCGCACGCGGGCCATCGCCTGTTCGTTGGCGGCGGCATCGTTGTTGATCGGAATCTGCGCGGCCATGCCGCCCATCGCATGCGCACCACGGCGGTGGCAGGTCTGGATCAGCAGCTCCGAATACGCCTTCAGGAACGGCTGGGTCATGGTCACCTGGCCGCGTTCGGGCAGCACGCGGTCGGCGTGGCGACGGAAGGTCTTCAGGTACGAGAAGATGTAATCCCAGCGGCCGCAGTTGAGGCCGACGATGCGGTCACGCAGCGCGTGCAGGATCTCGTCCATCTCGAACACGGCCGGCAGCGTTTCGATCAGCACGGTCACCTTGATCTGGCCGTGCGGCAGGCCGAGCATGCCTTCGATGTGCGACAGCGCGGTCTCCCACAGCGCCGCTTCTTCCATGCTCTGCAGCTTGGGCAGGTAGAAATACGGACCGCGGTCCTTGCTCTGCAGGGTGCGGGCGTTGTGGAAGGCGAACACCGCCGCGTCGAACAGGCCGCCAGCGATGAACTGGCCATCGATGCGCACGTGCTTCTCGTCCAGGTGCCAGCCGCGCGGCCGCACGATCAGCACCGCCTGTTCGTCGAACGGGCGCAGGGTGTAGTGCTTGCCGGCCTTCCCGTTGGATGCCGGTGCGGTGTACTCGAGATCGCCACGGACCGCAGCGGCCAGCGACTGCTGACCGGCCAGCAGGTTGCGCCAGGTCGGCGAGGTCGAATCTTCGAAGTCGGCCATGAACACCTTGGCGCCGGAGTTCAGCGCGTTGATGACCATCTTCGGATCGGTCGGGCCGGTGATCTCGACACGGCGGTCCTGCAGCACGGCCGGCAGCGGGGCGACGGTCCAGTCGCCGCTGCGAATCGCGATGGTGTCTTCGCGGAAGTCCGGCAGGCCGCCCTTGTCGAAGAACGCCTGGCGTTCGCGTCGTGCCTGCAGCCGTGCCTGCCGGCCCGGTTCCACTGCGCGGTGCAGCGACACCAGCAGGGCCAGCAGCGGCGCCGGCAGCACGGTGTCCTGGCCGGCCACGCGGGTCGCCAGGGCGATACCGGGGGTGGCCTTGGAGGCGGGAGTGGGAACAGCGGAAGCGACGGCGGACATGGGGCGACTCCAGCGGTGGGGGAACGCCTCCACGGTGCCGCCGGGCCTGAGTATTTGGCAAAACAGTTTTTGCAATGTTCTACATAAGTTGTGCTAATACTCATGAAATGATGAGCACACGTGCCCCGCCAAGTCCTCGTTTTTCCTACAAATCCGACCGGCTGAAGCCGCTACGCGCGTTCTGCCAGACCGTGCGCCTGGGCTCGGTCTCACGGGCGGCTGAGGCGCTTTTCGTCAGCCAGCCGGCCATCAGCCTGCAGTTGCAGGCGCTGGAACGGGAGCTGGGCGTGCCGCTGTTCGAGCGCAGCGGACGCCGCCTGGTGCCCAGCCGCGAGGGCCAGCTGCTGTATGAAATGGCGCAGCCGCTGGTGGAAAACCTGGACGGGCTGGAGGCGCGGTTCCGCGACAAGGTGCGCGGCCTGGATGCGGGCGAGCTGAACATCGCCGCCAACAGCTCGACCATCCTGTACCTGCTGCCAAAGATCGTCGAACGCTTCCGCCTGCACCACCCCGACGTGCGCCTGACCCTGCACAACGCAATCAGCGCCGATGGCACCGACCTGCTGCGCGAAGATGCGGCCGACCTGGCGATTGGCTCGATGACCGATGTGCCGGCCGACCTGACCTACGCCCCGGCCTACCGCTTCGAGCAGGTACTGATCGCCCCGCACGACCACCCGCTGGCCAGCGGCGGCGAACTGGAACTGGCCGACATCGCCCGCTACCCGCTGGTGCTACCGCCGAAGCGGCAGATCACCTACCGCCTGGTCGACCAGGTGTTCCAGCGCCACCGCATTGCCTACACCGTGGCGTTGGAAGTGGGTGGTTGGGAGGTGATCAAGCAATACGTGGCGATGGGCATGGGTATCTCCATCGTGCCGGCGCTGTGCCTGAACGAGGCCGACCACGAGCGGCTGGCGGCGCGCTCGATGAAGCGCTGGTTCCCCGAGCGGAGTTACGGGGTGATCGTGCGCCGCGGCAAGGCGTTGTCGGCGCAGGCGCGGGCGTTCATCGAGCTGATCCAGCCGGAGTTGTTCAGTCCGCGCGACTACGACCAGAGCGGGCATTCGGAGCGGTAAGGGGTGTTCGGCAGGGCTGCGCCCTGCACCTGCCGAATCAACGTCAACGGCAACGGCAACAGCGGGCATTCCGTAGATGGCGGGGCGGTGTGGGTGGGCAGGACACGCCGTAAACCCCGCTCCGCGGTCCGGCCCAGCCGCTGGCGGCTGTGCGTTCGGGCGCTTGCGAAGCAGTGCTTCGCAAGCAAAGCGCCCTCACCCATGGGGGCTCGATGGCGCCATCCATGGCGCCAACGGTCCTGCCCACCCACACCGCCCCGCCTCTGACAGATCCCCGCGATCTGTCGGGGTCGGATCCCGTTGCTGCGCAACGGGCTCTGACCCCATCTCTGATTCATTTCCGGCTGACGATGAATAAACTGGCCCCATGTCCATCGAACTTCGCCACCTGCGTTACTTCCTTGCCGTTGCCGATACGCTGCACTTCGGACAGGCGGCGGAGCGGCTGGGCATGTCGCAGCCGCCACTAAGCCAGCAGATCCGCCAGTTGGAAGACCTGATCGGTGCACGCCTGTTCGTGCGCAGCCACCGCCGTGTGCAGCTGACGCCTGCGGGCGAGCTGCTGCAGGAACGTGCACGCGCCATCGTGCAGCAGGTGGAAGTGGCGGTGGACGAAGTGCAGCGCGCACAGCGCGGTGAGCAGGGTGAGCTGCGTATCGGCCTGACCCGCGCCACGCCGCTGTCACCGCAGATTCCGCGTTCGATCCTGCGCTACCGCCAGCAATACCCGCAGGTGCAACTGCAGCTGAGCGAGATGAACACCCTGCAGCAGATCGATGCGCTGCTCGATGGCAGCCTGGACGTGGGCATCATCCGCAAGCGTGCGTTGCCACCGGAACTGGTGGCGCACAGCCTGTTCGTCGACCCGCTGGCGTTGATCGTGCATGCCGATCACCCTGCCCTGCACAGGCTTTCGAAACAGGGCACGCTGTCGCTGCGCGACTTCGCGCAGGAGCCGTTCGTGGCCTTCCGCCGCAGCGCGGGCGCGGGCATCCATGACCACATGATTGCGCTGTGCGCGGCGGCGGGATTCACTCCACGCATCGTGCAGGAGGCCGGCGAAGCGTCGACCCTGATCAGTCTGGCAGCTGCAGGTCTGGGTGCAGCGATCCTGCCGTCGTCATGCGACCACATCCAGGTAGAGGGAGCGCGCTTCGTGGCGATGGCCGATGCCGGCGCGCATTCGGAAGTGCAGCTGGCGTGGCACCGCGAGGGGGTGACGCCGTTGATCCGTAATTTCGCCGGATTGCTGCGCGGGGCGTTCGCGGGCGGGTAATGCGGCCGACCAGGCAGCTTTGGTAGACGCCAACCTTGGTTGGCCGCCCTGCCAGAGCGCCGACCAAGGTCGGCATCTACCAGAGCAACGCCGTGCCCGTGCGGAACGCGCGTCGGGTCACGCCGTCACCGGCTGCGGGGCGCGCTGCTGCAGGGCCCAGATGATGCCGCCACCGAGCAGGGTCAGCACGCCGGTGAACAGGCACACGCCCAGCCAATCCCACGCGGCATAGGCCAGACCACCCACGGCGCCGAGTACGCTGCTGCCCAGGTAGTAGGAGAACAGGTACAGCGCCGAGGCCTCGGCACGCATCGTGCCGGCGCGGCTGCCGACCCAGCTGCTGGCCACCGAATGACCGCCGAAGAATCCGAACGTGACCAGCGCGATGCCCAGTGCCATCGTGGTCAGCCACGGCATTGCCAGCAGCGCGATGCCGGCGCCGATCAGCGCGAATGAGATCGACAGGATGCGGCCGCGGCCATAGCGCGTGGCCTGCTGGCCCATCCATGCCGAACTGAAGGTGCCCACCAGGTACACGCTGAAGATCAGGCCGACCACGGTCTGGCTGAGGCGGTACGGCGGCGCCAGCAGGTGGTAGCCCAGGTAGTTGTAGAGGGTGACGAACACCCCCATCAGCACGAACGAGGTGGCGAACAGCCACGGCAGGCCGGGGTCGGCGAACAGCGTGCGCCAGCGCGACGGCAACTGGCGCAGGCCTTCGCGGCGGGGATGGAAATGGCGCGACGGCGGCAGCTGCAGCCACAGCAGCACGGTACTGGCGATGGCGATGATCGAGACCACGCCAATGCCCCAGCGCCAGCCCCAGTGGTCGGCGATGATGCCGGCCAGCAGGCGTCCGCTCATGCCACCAATGGCATTGCCGCCGATGTACAGGCCCATCGCCAGGCCCAGCGCGCGGCTGTCCATTTCCTCGACCAGGTAGGTCATCGCCACTGCCGGCACGCCGCTCAGTGCCAGGCCGAGCAGGGTGCGCAGCACCAGCAGCGTGGTCCAGTCATCCACCAGCGCGGTGCTCAACGACAGCATGGCCGAGGCCAGCAGCGCAGCGATCATCAACGGACGGCGACCCACCGCATCGGACAGCAGGCCAGCCAGCAGCATCGCCACGGCCAGGGTGCCGGTGGTCAGCGACAGCGACATCGCGCTGCCGGCGGCAGAGACACCGAAGTGACGGCTGAACTCGGGCAGCAGCGGCTGCACCGTGTACAGCAGGCCAAAGGTGGAGAAGCCGGCCAGGAACAGCGCCAGTGCGGTGCGGCGAAAGGCCGGTGTGCCTTGTTGGATGCGCGTCTCGACGCGGGGGTCGACAGTGTGGAGGCGGCGCTCGACGGCCGCCGTGGTTTCGCCAGTCATGGGATCGATGGGCCGGTGGGGACGGCCGGGCGTGGGAGAGGACGGGCCCCAGACTAGGCCCGTCGATCCAGTCGATCCATAACCCGATAAGTCAGGATTGATACTTTTGAAGTATCAATTCAGCTTACAGGCGCTGCCACTCGAAGCCGTCGCCACGGCGGTAGTACACCGCCACGGCGCGGCCATAGACCTTGCCGGCGTCGACGAAGCCGAAGAAGCGACCGTCGAAGCTGTTGCCGCGGTGATCACCCAGCACCAGCACCTTGCCGTCGGGCACCACCAGGTCGGCGATGTCCGGACCACCGCCCATGTCCAGGTCGAGGCTGGCCTGGCGCTGACCGAAGGCTTCCACGTCCTGCAGGTCGGCGATCTGCAGCGGCTGGCCATTGATGCTCAGATGGCCTTCGCGCAGCTGCACATGATCACCGGCCACTGCAGCCACGCGCTTGATCAGGCGGGTGCCATCGGCCGGCGAATCGAACACCGCCACTTCGCCGCGCTGCGGGGTGCCGGTCGCCATCAGTTCCTTGCCGGTGAACGGCAGGCGCAGGCCGTAGGCACGCATGTCCACCACCACCCGGTCACCGGGCTGCAGCGTCGGCTGCATTGAACCGCTGGGCACCACGTAGTGGTTGGCCAGGGTATCGCGAGCGGCGGCGAGCAGGCCCAGCATCACCAGCAAGGGCAGCGCCTCCTTCTTCAGCCAGGCAAGTGCGCGTTCGGAAAACGGGGGGCGGGCTACAGCATCCATGACAGGCTCCGGGTTGGTGATAGACGTATCAGACCACATCCGGGCCGAAGAGGTTCCCGCGCCGGCATCCTGTGCAGCCGAGGCCACGCTCGGCTGCCATTCCGTAGCGTCGAACGTGCTCGACTCTACAAAGAGCAAGCCGGGCATGGCCCGGCGCTACCCATGCCGGGGTTACGCAGGTTTTACGCGCGCCCCCGGCAACGGGCATCGCACCTTTACGGGCACCACGCGCATCGTGTGCCCACCGCGCCGCAGGGCGCATTCCGCAAGGTGTTGTATGACCCTCCTGGTGATCCGCCACGCGTCTCCGTCGGCGCCGCGCCCGCAGTTGCCGGCGCAGCTGTCCGGCCATCGCGTGCTGTGCAGCGACTGCGCCAGTCTGTCCGAAGTCCGCCAGTGCCTGTGCCAGCCGCAGGCGCGCTCGGCCGACTGGGTACTGCTGGATGTGGGTGCAGCCGACGAGGCGCAATGGCAGGCCGAGGGCGGTGCACTGCAGGCGGCATTGGAACGACTGCCTGCGCAGTACATCGAACTGCAGGCGCCCAGCGAACGTGGCCTGGATGCACGCCTGCGCCTGCAGCATGGTCCCGCTGCGGTGGTGGTGGACCAGCGCAGCCAGCAGGCCGGCTACCCGCTGTCGCTGGCCATCGTCGGCCGCCGTCTGGCGCAGGAGGGCTGAGCCATGTCGATCTTCATCATCCGTGGCCCGGAAGCGGCCGGTGAGCTGATCCGCACCGCGATGCCACTGCCGGCACCGGTACTGAAGTCGCTGGTGCACCGTGCGATCGACGCCGGGACCAGCGTAGCGATCCGTGCCTGCGGTTCGGAACAGGAACTGCTGGATGCGCTGCGCGTGGCCGATCACAGCCGCGGCGAGGTAACGCTGCTCGATCCAGGCGCGTGTGCCAACAGCCTGCGCCTGCAGCGGCTGCTGCCTTACCTGCACAACGCCTACGTGGAAGTGCATGACGACGGCGCGGTGGCCGAGCCGTGCCTGCCGGCCGGGGTCGGCCAGCGCCTGGGCATCGCCGCCGGTTACGGCGCGCAGAGCTATGTGCTGGCGCTGGACATCGCGCTGGACCACCTCGGGCTGGCCGAGCAGGCGAACCGGGTGCATGTGGGCACGTAAAGCGCTTGTGTAGCGTCGAGCCATGCTCAACTGGCTTTTCCGCCTTTGTAGAGCCGAGCCCATGCTCGGCTGCCTTTCCAGGAAACATCAGTCGAGCGTGGGCTCGGCTCTACAGAAAGAAAAACGGCGGGGTTTCCCCCGCCGTTTTCGCTTTCTTATTTCAGCCCGCGGAACTTCAGCAGCGGCTCCACCGACGGGTCCTTGCCGCGGAAATCGCGGTACAGGGTCGACAGCTCCACGCTGTTGCCGCGCGAAAGGATCTTGTCGCGGAACTCCTGGCCGTTGGCCGCGGTCAGGCCACCGTGTTCGGTGAACCACTGGTAAGCGTCGTGGTCGAGAACTTCGGCCCAGAAGTAGGCGTAATAACCGGCCGAGTAACCGCCACCCCAGATGTGGTCGAAGTAGGTGGTGCGGTAACGCGGCGGCACCTGCGGCAGGTCGACCTTGAACTTCTTCAGCGCGCTGGCTTCAAAGGCGCCGACATCCTGCAGCGGCGCATCGGCCTTCTGCGTGTGCCAGGCCAGGTCCAGCAGTGCGGCCGACAGGTACTCGGTGGTCGCATAACCCTGGTTGAAGCTGCGTGCCTTGAGGATCTTGTCGACCAGTTCCTGCGGCATCGCCTCGCCGGTCTTGTAGTGCTTGGCGTAGTTGGCGAACACCTTCGGATCCAGCGCCCAATGCTCGTTGAACTGCGACGGGAACTCGACGAAGTCACGCGAGGTGGCGGTGCCGGCGATCGACGGGTACTTCACGTTCGAGAACATGCCATGCAGTGCGTGGCCGAACTCATGGAACATCGTGGTGACGTCGTCGAAGCTGATCAGCGCAGGCTGGCCGGCGGCCGGCTTGGTGAAGTTGCAGACGTTGTAGACCACCGGCTTGGCACCGGTCAGGCCATCCTGTTCGACGAACACGTCCATCCAGGCGCCGCCGGACTTGGTGTCACGCTTGAAGTAGTCGGTGTAGAACAGGGCCAGCGACGTGCCGTCCTTGTCGAACACTTCGTACACCTTCATGTCCGGGTTGTAGGTCGGAATATCGGTGCGCGGCTTGAAGGTGATGCCGTACAGCTGGGTGGCGGCGTAGAAGACGCCGTTCTGCAGCACGTTGTCCAGTTCGAAGTACGGCTTGACCTGCGACTCGTCCAGATCGTACTTGGCCTTGCGCACCTGTTCGGCGTAGAAGTCCCAATCGGACGCGGCAACCTGGAAGCCGCCCTTCTGCGCATCGATCACCTTCTGGATCTCGCCGGCTTCGGCACGTGCCTTGGCAGTGGCGGCCGGCACGGTGTCGGTCAGCAGCTTCAGCGCGGCCGCCGGCGTCTTGGCCATCTGGTCGCCCAGCTGGTAGTCGGCGAAGGTGTCGAAGCCGAGCAGCTTGGCCTTCTGCGCACGCAGCTGGGCCAGGCGCTGCACGGTCTGCCGGGTGTCGTTGGCATCGCCACGCTCGGCACGGGTTTCCGAAGCCTTCAGTACGGCCGCACGCTGGTCACGGTCGGTCAGCGAGCCGAGCACCGGCTGTTGGGTGGTGTTCTGCAGCGGCAGCAGGAACTTGCCATCCAGCTTGCGGTCCTTGGCGGCGGACGCAGCGTTGTTGATCGCGTTGTCGTCCAGGCCGGCCAGCTTGGCCTTGTCGTCAACAACCACGGCAGCGGCAGCAGTAGCGGCCACCAGGCGGGTGTGGAACTGGGTGGAGAGGGTGGTCTCTTCCACATTGAGCTTGCGCAGACTGGCCTTGTCGGCGTCGGACAGCTGTGCACCGGCGCGCACCAGGCCGTCGTAGTAATGCTCGACCAGGCGCTTCTGCACCGGGTCCAGCTGCAGCGTGTCACGCTGGTCGTACAGCGACTTCACGCGCGCGAACAGCTTCGGGTCGAGGTTGATCTCGTCCTGGTGCGCGGCCAGCTTGGGTGCGATGTCTTCCTGGATCTTCTGGCGCGCTTCGGTGCCATCGGCCTGGACCAGGCCGAAGAAGATGCGCGACACGCGGTTCAGCGTCTCGCCGCTGCGCTCCATCGCCACCAGGGTGTTGTCGAAGGTGGCCGGCTCGGGGTTGTCGGCGATCTTGCGGACATCGACCAGGTGCTGGCGCATGCCTTCTTCGAAGGCCGGCAGGTAGTCGCTGTCCTTGATCTTGTCGAACTGCGGCGCCTGGAACGGCAGCGTGCTGGCGCTCAGCAGCGGGTTGGTGGACGCTTCGGCCGGCTGCTGGGCCGGGGCTTTCTGGGCTTCGGACACGGGGGTGGACTCCTTGCCGGAACAGGCCGCCAGCGCCAGGCTGATGGCGGCGGCCAGGACTACGGTACGCGACATGTAAAACGCTCCTTGGGCGGACGGTATGGGATACCAGCCGTCCACCCTACTCCTGTCGCGCGCGCCCGGCATGTGCCGGACGTGGCGTCTAGGCAGCGGCGCGCGGCCGGCTCAGACCGTGCCGCGGGTCTTGCCGATCCAGGGCCGGTAGAACTCGCGGATGGCGGCCATGTCGGCGGCGTCATCGCCAGTCGGGGTGAACACCGGACCGATGCCGATGATCTTCTCCGGGTAGTGGAAGTACGCCGCCAGAATCGGCACGTCGGCCATGCGCGCGATCTTCAGGAAACCGGCCTTCCAGTCCTTCACCGCCTTGCGCGTGCCCTCGGGGGTGATGGCGAACCACATCTTCTCGTTGTTGCGCAGCAGGTCCACCGCCTGGCCCACCGTGCCCTGCGGCGAACTGCGATCGAGCGGGATCACGCCCAGCTTGTGCAGCAGCGGGCCCAGCGGCCACCAGAACAGCGACGCCTTGCCCAGCACCTTCACCTTCATGCCCAGCGCGATCTTGGCCGCCATGCCCCACAGGCCGTCCCAGTTGGACGAATGCGGGGCGATGATGAAGACCAGCCTGGGAATGTCAGGCAGGGTACCTGTCACCTTCCAGCCACCCATGCGCAGGGTGCAGCGCGCCAGCCAGCGCAGGAAGGCGTTGGGTTTGACCTGCGGCATCTGCGGCGGCACGGCCGGCAGCAACGAAGTCGGGTTGTTCAAGCAATCACTCCCAGTCACGTGATGAGCGCCCGCGCTTGACCTGCGCGCGCCCGCGTTTGGCGTCCAGACGACGCAGTTTCGACCCGAGGGTCGGCTTGGTGGCCTTGCGTGGCTTGGGCACGTGCAGCCCCGCCTGGATGAAGGCCGCCAGCCGATCGCGCGCATCCTCGCGATTGCGATCCTGGGTCCGGAAACGTTGCGCATCGATGACCAGCACGCCTTCGCCGGTCATGCGCCGGTCGCGCCGCGCCAGCAGGCGTTCGCGCAACGGCTCGGGCAACGAGGGCGAGCCGGCCACATCGAAACGCAGTTCCACCGCGGTGGAGACCTTGTTGACGTTCTGGCCGCCGGCACCACTGGCACGCACGAACCGCTCGACGATCTCGCCGTCGGGGATTTCAAGCTGCGCGCTGATGGTGACCGGTCCACTGCCCATCCGCGCATTGTAGCGGCAGCCACGCGACGGAGTGCGTCATTGCGCACCGTATGCCGCCGATCAGGTACCGAACACGCCGCCTTCGCCTTGGCTGCCGGTATGCTGGCCGTCCCATGTACTGCAGGAAGCCCCGCATGACCCGCACCGCACCCGCCCTGCCGTCCCTGCTGCGCCGCCTGGCGCTGCTGCTGGCACTGGCCGTGGCCAGTACCCCGGCGCTGGCCGCCCCGCCGACCGATGGCGACATCAACCGCCTGCTGTCGGCCTCGCGCGCACAGAGCATGATCGACACCATGCTGCCGCAGATCGAGGCAATGCAGCAGCAGCAGTTCCAGCAGGTGGCCGCGCAGCGCAAGCTCAACGCCCAGCAGCAGGAACAGCTGCAGCGGATCCAGGCGCGGACCAGCCAGACCCTGCGCCAGGCCCTGTCATGGCAGCAGCTGCGGCCGATGTACGTGGACCTGTACAAGAAGACCTTCAGCAAGGAAGACGTGCTGGCGATGGCCGAGTTCTACGAGAGCGCGGCCGGCCAGAGCCTGCTGGACAAGACCCCGGCGCTGATGCAGAACGTGATGGTGGCGATCCAGGCCCGCATGCAGCCGCTGTTCGCGGACCTGCAGAAGGACCTGGAGGCGATCGTCAACGAGCCGGAAAAGAAGTGAGGCGGTAGCGCCGGGCCATGCCCGGCGAGCGCAAAAGGCGGCCGTTTCATCGCAGAAGCCGCCGGGCATGGCCCGGCGCTACCGCTACGGCACCTGCCAGCCGAACAGGTCCAGCGCCTTCTGGAACCCGCCGTCCAGCGGTGCGCGCACATCCACCCTGCCACCGTCCGGGTGCGGGAAGCGCAGGCGCTCGGCGTGCAGCAGCATGCGGTGCACGCCCTGCATGCGGAAGATGCGGTTGTGGCGGCCATCACCGTGGCTGGTGTCGCCGATCATGTGGTGCGACAGGTGCTTGAGATGCCGGCGGATCTGCCGGAAGCGCCCGGTCTGCGGCTGACAGCGCAGCAGCGCGTAACGCGAGCTCGTGAACTCACCGACCGGCACCGACAGTTCGCCGGTGGCCAGACGCTGGAAGTCGGTCACGGCGGGCTTCTTCACCGGCTTGCCCGGGCCGCCGTCCAGATCATGGTCGACCTGCCAGGCGAGTTCGGCCGGCCAGCCACGGCAGACGGTCAGGTAGTCCTTCAGCACTTCGCCGCCCATCAGCGCCTTGCCCAGCACGCTGGCGGTCTCGCGGTCGAAGGCCAGCAGCAGGCAGCCGCTGGTGGCCCGGTCCAGCCGATGCACGAGGAAAATCGGGCGACCCAGCTGCTCGCGCAGGCGGTCGGCCAGGAAGTCGTCTTCGCCACGGGCCAGCTTGCTGTCGTGGACCATCAGCCCGGCAGGCTTGTTGACCACGGCCAGGCGCTCATCCAGGTGCAGCAGCTGCAGGGGCGCGGTATCGGTCTCGACCGCGGCGAGGGTATCGGGTTCGGTGCTCACCGCGGGATTATAAGGGCGGTCTGTATGGGGTCAGATCCCTTTTCCGCGGGAAAAGGGATCTGACCCCGTGTTTGTGGCGCGCGGGCGTCAGGCGCTGCGCACGGCCAACAGCTCGCCGTTGCCCACCGGCACCAGGCTGGTGCTGAAGTCCGGATCAGCCTCCAGCAGTACACGCAGCGGCTCCATCTCCTCCGCATGCGAGGTGGCGTTGTCCACCACCAGCAGGCCACCGGGGCACAGCACGCGGCGCAGCTGCGGCCACCAACCGGCGTATTGCCCACGGTCCGAGTCAAGGAACAGCAGGTCGATGCTGGCATCGGCGGCCTGTGCCAGCCATTGCCCGGCGTCGCCGTGAACCAGTGTGATGCGTTCGGCCAGGCCACTGCGCGCGAAGGTGTCACGCGCCATCGCTACCTTGTCCTCGGCGTATTCCAGCGTGGTCACGTGGCCGTCGACGGCGGCTGCCGCTTCGGCCAGCCACAGCGTCGAGTAGCCATTGGAGGTGCCGATTTCCAGTACCCGCTGCGCAGTGCCGAAACGCACCAGCACCGACAGGAACTCGCCGGTGCCGGGCGTGATGTTGAGCATGCGTCGGCCGCGCGCGCTTTCGCGGGCGTCGTTGTCGGCGCCGAAGCGCGCCAGTTCGTCCTTCAGCGCCTGCAGCACGGGGCCTACTTCCACCACGCGCGCAGCAGCGCCACCGCGCCGACGGCACCGGACAGCCAGCTCCACGCCGGCACGTCGCCCCAGTACCAGCCCGGCGGCTGCAGCACGTACATCAGCGCAGCGATGGCCAACAGGCCGACACCGGTGATCGCACCGACCGCATGCCTCTGCAGGCGCTGCACGCTGGCATCGAGTGCCACCAGGTCGCGCGAACGCATCGCCAGTTCGTGGCGGCCTTCCACCTGCTGGGTCAGCCAGGCGTGCACCAGGCGCGGCATGTCCGGCGCATGGGTCATGATCTCCGGCAGCCGCTTGCCGATCTCGCGTACCACCCGGCGCGGGCTGTAGCGCTCGCGCAGGATCTTCGCCAGCACCGGCTTGGCCACCGCCCAGATATCGATCTGCGGATCGAGCTGGCGGCCGACGCCTTCGATGTTGAGCAGGGTCTTCTGCAGCAGGATCAGCTGCGGCTGCAGGGTCAGCTGGTAGCGCTGCGCCACGCGGAACAGCTTCATCAGCACTTCGGCCAGCGAGATCTGCGACAGCGGCCGGGTGAAGTACGGTTCGCACACCGAACGCACGGCGGCCTCGAGATCATCGATGCGCACGTTGTCGGGCATCCAGCGCGCCTGCACGTGCAGTTCGGCGATGCGGCGGTAGTCACGATTGAAGATGGCCATGAAGTTCTCGGCCAGGTAGTACTGATCTTCCTGCGAGAGCTGGCCCATGATGCCGAAGTCCAGCGCGATGAAGCGCGGATTGGCGCGGCGCGCCGGATCGATATCGACCCAGATGTTGCCGGCGTGCGCGTCGGCATGGAAGAAGTTGTCGCGGAACACCTGGGTGTAGAACACCCGTACACCCTTGGCGGCCAGCGCCTTGCGGTCGATCCCGGCCTTGTCCAGTGCGGCGATGTCGTCGGAGGGGATGCCCCACACGCGCTCCAGGGTCAGCGCGCGCTCGGCGGTATGGCTCCAGATCACTTCCGGCACGTACAGGTCGTCGCTGTTTTCCCAGAAGCGGCGCAGCACGCTGGCATTGGCGCCTTCGCGCTGCAGGTCCAGCTCGGCGGCCAGGGTGTTTTCGACCTCGGCCACCACTTCGCGCGGACGGATCTTGTCGGCGCGCGGATGGGTACGCTCGACCAAGGCGGCCAGCGAATTGAGCAACGCGATATCCGCGTCGATCTGCTTTTCGATGCCCGGGCGCAGCACCTTCACCACCACCTGGCGACCATCGGCCAGCGTGGCCGCATGCACCTGCGCGATCGAGGCCGAGGCCAGCGGTTCGGTGTCGAAGCTGGCGAAGGCTTCGCTGACCGGCAGGCCCAGCGCTTCTTCGACAATGCGGCGCGCGGTATGGCCGTCGAACGGCTTGACCCGGTCCTGCAGCAGGGTCAGTTCATTGGCCACGTCCGGCGGCACCAGGTCGCGGCGGGTGGACAGGATCTGGCCGAACTTGACGAAGATCGGGCCGAGATCCTGCAGCGCCAGACGCAGGCGCGCGCCGCGCGACTGTGCGGCGATGTCGGCCGAGGCGCGCGGCACGAACGGCTTGGCCAGGCGCAGCCAGCGCTCGGCGGGCGTGCCCTGCAGCAGATCGTCAAGGCGGTAACGCAGGATCACCCGGCCGATGCGGCTTGCCCGCAGCACGGCCTTCATGCGGCACCCCGCAGGCGCTGCACGCGTGCACCCAGTCGCTCGACGTCGTCGCGCAGCACGTCCACATCATCGTGGAAGGCATCCAGTTCAGCGCGCGGCACTACATCGCGCGATTCTTCGGTGATGAATTCGGCGGCACTGTGGGCCAGGTCGATCGCGCCCTGGCGCGCGTGCTTCAGGGCACTGCGCAGGGTGTTGGCGACCTGCACGCCCAGTATCTCGCCGAACACGCTGACGAACGGTTGCTGCCAGTCGGGATCGAAGCCCTTGGCGAGCTGCTGCAGGCGACGTGCCAGTTCGGCGTCACCCGCTACGCGCACGCGGCCTTTGCCGTTGCTGTCGGCGCGCCGTGCGTTGGCCAGCAGGGGCAGCTGCGCGAGCACGCCGGCCAGGCTGCTGCGCACGGCCAGGTCGGCTTCCTGTGCATCCACCGGGCCGACCCGCAGCGTGTCGCCGTCGACGCTGATGCGCATTGCCAGCGAGGGTGCTTCCAGGGTCAGGTCGATATGCCTGCCGTCGAGGCTGGCCAGTGCATGGCGGGTATCCGGATCCAGCGCCAGCGCGCGGTTGAGGGCGGTCTGCAGGGCGCGGCCGGCGACCGGCTTGAGGGACTTGAGCAGGGAGAGAGCCATGTGCGCATTCTACCTGCGTGGGTGGGGGGCTTGGGCCGGGCTGCCGCCCGGCGCCCGCGGAGGCACCGGCCGCTGGCCGGCAACATCAACATCAAAAGCTGGCTATCCGTGGGATGGCGGGGTGGGTCCGGTTGCGGGGGACGCTGCAAGTACGTCCATGTAAGCTCGGTCGCCGCTTGCTCGTGTGCGCAGTCCTGCGCACACGGCAAGACCGGGGTTGGGCGTCCTGCCCAACCCGCCCGAGGCATGCCTCGGGCCCATGCGGCTCACGCCCCCGCAACCGGACCCACCCCGCCTTCGACAGATTTCCTCGGCTGTTGGTAGGTGTCGACCTTGGTCGACACGGTAGATCCACGCCATGCGTGGATGGATTTCTGGTTCATCTGTGCCTCACGCGGAGGGCCGATGAAGGTTCATGCTATGAGGCCACGCAATGCACAGGACATCGCACTCCCCATGGCACGGACCCGGGTCGGCATCATCTTCGGGGGCAAGTCCTCCGAGCACGAAGTTTCGCTGCAGTCGGCGAAGAACATCCTCGACGCGCTTGATCGCGAGCGCTTCGAGCCGGTGCTGGTCGGCATCGACAAGCAGGGCCAGTGGCATCTGAGCGAGCCTGCGAACTTCCTGCTGAATGCCGATGATCCGTCGCGCATCGCGCTGCATCGGTCTGGCACGTCGCTGGCGGTGCGCCCGGGTGCCGAGCAGGCGCAGCTGCAGCCGTCCGATGCGGCCAGCGCGCTGGGTCAGATCGATGTGGTGCTGCCGATCGTGCACGGGCCGCTGGGCGAGGACGGTGCGTTGCAGGGGCTGCTGCGCATGGCCAACCTGCCCTTCGTCGGTTCGCCGGTACTGGGCTCGGCGGTGGCGATGGACAAGGACGTGACCAAGCGCCTGCTGCGCGACGCCGGGCTGCAGGTGGCGCCGTGGCTGTGCATCCGTCGCCATCAGGCCGCAGAGGTGGATGCCGATGCGGTGATCGCTCAGCTTGGCCTGCCGTTGTTCGTGAAGCCGGCCAACCAGGGGTCGTCGGTGGGTGTGAGCAAGGTCAAGGATGCAGCGGGTTTCGCCGAGGCACTGGCATTGGCGCTGCGCTACGACCACAAGGTGCTGGTGGAATCGGCGGTGGTCGGCCGCGAGATCGAGTGCGCGGTGCTGGGCAACGCACATCCGCAGGCCAGCCTGTGTGGCGAGGTAGTGGTACACGACGAGTTCTACGCCTACGACACCAAGTACATCAACGAGGATGGCGCCGAGGTGGTGGTGCCGGCGGATATCGATACTGCAACCCAGGCGCGCATCCAGCAGATCGCGCTGCAGGCCTATCAGGCGCTGGAGTGTGCGGGCATGGCGCGCGTGGATGTGTTCCTCACCGCAGATGGCCAGATCGTCATCAACGAGGTCAACACGCTGCCGGGTTTCACCCGCATCAGCATGTATCCCAAGCTGTGGGGCGCCAGCGGCGTGGACTACACCACGCTGATCACGCGCCTGATCGAACTGGCGCTGGAGCGCCATGAAGCCGATCGCGGATTGCACAGCGCCATGTAGAGTCGAGCCATGCTCGACTCATGAGAAGCAGTCGAGCATGGCTCGACTCTACAGAAGGGGCGTGCCGACCAACGGTCGGCACCCACCGGGAAGAACAGTGCCGGCCAGCGGCCGGCACTACCCTGCGGTCTTCTAGCCGCGCTTGCGGAACATCGAGATCACTGCCAGTACCAGGAACACGACGAACAGGATCCAGGCAATGTTGCTGGCGGCACCGGCGATGCCGGAGAAGCCGAGCACGGCGGCGATGATGGCGATGACGAAGAAAATAACGGCGTAATGCAGCATGGTGCTCCTCGCAGATGTCCGGGCCGTTGGATGGCGTGGGTCCATCCTCCCGATTCGGCGGTGTGCAACCAGTGATGGCAGGCTCTGCGGGTGATGAAGTCTTCAGCGCTGTGAGCCTGACGTCATGACGCGGCCTTCAGCCTGCGCAGCCCCTCTTCGATGCTGACCTGCGGCACGTAGCCGAAGTCACGACGCGCCGGTTCCATGCTGTACCAGTGCGGCGTGCACAGCTGCTCGGCCAGGAAGCGGGTCAGCGGCGGTTCGCCACGCAGGCGAAGCAGCGGCCACAACCGCTCGCAGACAGCGCCGATGCGGTAGGCGGTCTTGAAGCTGATCGCCTTGTCCACGGTCGGTGCACCCACAGCGGCCAGCAGCTTGTTGACCAGCTCGCGCATCGGCAGCGGTTCGCCGTTGGAAATGAAGTAGGCCTTGCCCGCACACGCAGCACCGGGCGCCAGTGCTTCGAACGCGAGGAAATGCGCGAGCGCGGCGTTGTCGATGTAGGTGGTATCGACCTTGTTGTTGCCATCGCCCACCAGGCGCAAGCGGCCCTGCCGCGCACGCTCGGCCAGCCTTGGCACCAGCTGTTGGTCACCGGGGCCCCAGATCAGGCGCGGCCGCAGCGCCACCGTCGCCAACGCTGCATCGTTAGCCGCCAGCACGCGCTGTTCGGCAATCGCCTTGGTCGCTGCGTACGGCGCCTGGAAATCTTCGCCATAGGGGACTTCATCGGCCCCCAGGCCTTCCACCGGATGCGTGGCACGGTGGGTCACGCTGGGTGTGGAGGTATAGACCAGCCGGCTGATGCCATGCGCACGGCAGGCAGCGATGACGTTGTCGGTGCCGACCACGTTGGCCTGGTGGTAGCTGTCATAGCTGCCCCATGCACCGGCCTTGGCACCGTTGTGGAACACCGCATCGACGCCGGCCACCGCATGCAGCACCGCCTGCGCATCGGCCAGATCGCCGCGGATCTGGCCCACGCCCATCGCCTGCAGTTCCGGGTAGTGGCTGCGGTTGAACGCCAGCACCTGGTGGCCACGTTCGACCAGCCCGCGGCACAGCGCCTGGCCAAGGAAACCACCACCACCGGTGACCAGGATCTTCATGCGCGCTTCTCCAGTTCGGCGCTGGCCCAGACGGCGAGCTTCTCGCGGCCGATCTTGGCGTTGTGACGGATATCGACGGGGAACGCAGGGTGCATCAGCACATGCTGCAGGTTCGCCTCGGGCAAGCGCAGGGCGGCCTGGGCACGCAGTGCCTCGCGCAACGCCGGACTGTCGCTCTGGCCGCGTTGCAGCTCCACGCACAGCACCGGCACCTGCGCACCGGCCGGACCAACGCCTACCAGTGCCGTACGCGCCACACCGGGCACGGTATTGAACACCGGCTCGACCTGCTCGGTGTACAGCGGCCCCTGTGCGGTTTCCACACGATGGGTCTTGCGCCCACAGAACCACAGTCGGCCCTGCGCGTCGAAGTAGCCGACGTCGCCCATGCGATGGACGATGCGGGTGCTGCCATCGGCGAGCGTCTCGCTGATCTTCGCCGCGGCGGTGGCCTGCGGACGGTTGAAATAGCTGTCAGTGGTGGTCGGGCCGGCCACGGTGATCTCGCCCACTTCGCCCACGCCCAGCACGCGCGCCTGCGACCAGTCCGGCAGCGGCGCGTCGTCGATGGCGATGATGCGCACTTCGTTCGGCTCGACCACGCCGCCCACGCAGGTACCGGCGCCGGCTTCGGTAGCGGCACGGGTGCGCTCCAGTTCCCGGCCTTCGACCACCGCCACCGGCAAGCATTCGGTGGCGCCATACGGGGTCCAGAACTGCGCATCGGCGGGCAGCAGGCTGCGGATGGTGGCAACCACGTCCGGCGGTACCGGCGCACCGGCCGAAGTCACCCGCGTCACTGTCGGCAACGGCCGGCCGTGCCGGGCCAGCACCCGCATCAGGGCCGGCGAGCCGAACAGCTGGGTCACGCCGAAACGCTGGATGGCATCGTGCAGGCGCGCAGGATCGGCCTGCGCCGGCCGCGTCGGGTCCATGTCCGGAATGACCGAGGTCAGGCCCAGCGCAGGATCGAAAAGGGCGAACGGCGGGAAGGTGGGCAGGTCGACGCCACCGGCCTCCATGCCGAAGGCACTGCCCAGCAACTGGATCTGGCCGACGAAGTGGCGGTGGCGATAGACCACGCCCTTGGGCACGCCGGTGGAGCCGCTGGTGAACAGAATCGCAGCCATGTCCTCGCCGTCGGTGTCGGCCAGCATCGGCCCGCTGCTGGCACCGGCTCGTTCCAGTGCGGCCAGGGTGGTACCGCCCCAGCCCAGACGCCGGCCAACGGTGACCAGGCGGGTTGCCGAAGGTGCCCAGCGCAGTACCAGCCGCGCCACGTGAGCCAATGGAATGCCGATGAAGGCCTGCGGCTGTGCCTCGTCCAGGCACTGTTTCAGCGCGCGCTTGTCGATGCCCGGGTCGACCAGCACCGGCACCGCGCCCAGCTTGAACAGCGCGAACATCAGCAGGAAGAACTCCGGCGACGGCCGCACCATCACCACCGTACGCACGCCGCGGCCGATCCCGTAGCCAGCCAGGCCGGCGGCCATGGCGTCGCTGCGGGCATCCAGCTGGCGGTAATCCAGGGTGACGTCGTAGGCGGCCATGCCGTTGCCGGCGCCCCGGCGGCCGGGGCAGCGGATGGCGATCTGGTCGGGTCGTTCACGCGCCAGTTCAGGCAAACGGGCCGCGATATTACAGGATCGGTTCATCCGTTCATTGTCGCCGCTTACGGAATTTCTTGCGCGGCGGCCCACTTCGTGGAAAATCCGCACCTTCGTTCCTGATTCCGACTGCCGCCCGAGGCGGCTTTCCCATGCAACATCCCTGCATGACCTGCGGCGCCTGCTGCACCCAATACCGCGTGGCCTTCCACTGGATGGAATCGGACGAGGTCACTCCCGGCGGCGTCCCCCACCAGTTGACCGAGGTGCTCGACCCGCACCGCCTGTGCATGCGCGGCACCCACTCCAAGCCGGTGCGCTGCGTGGCGCTGGATGCGCAGATCGGCGTGTATTCACGCTGCACCATCCACCCCAACCGGCCCAGCGTGTGCCGCGAAGTGGATGCGTCGTGGGAGTACGGCAAGGCCAGCCCGCAGTGCGACAAGGCGCGCATTGCCTATGGCCTGGACCCGTTGACGCTGGCCGACTGGCGCTGGCGCGACGAAGCGGGCAACGACGACGACCACCCGGACGACAACGGCAATAGTCCGTCCTCACCACCGCAGGCACCGATCGCAGCGTAGTGGTCGTGCCGGCCGCTGGCCGGCAACCTCATGAACCCGGCGCGCATCGCGCGCTTGCCGGCCAGCGGCCGGCACTACCGGGATCCGGCACATCCCTCAGATCGGGTTGGCGTCCAGGAACGCGCGGATTTCCGGCACCAGCACGTCGTGCTTGTCTTCCAGCACGTAATGCCCGGCATCTTCGAAGGCATGCACCTGGGCCTGCGGCAGCGCGGCCTGGAAGCCCTTCAGGAAGTGATGATCGAACACGAAGTCGCGCAGGCCCCAGCCGAGGAAGGCCGGGCGGTCGGCGAACAAAGGCAGTGCCTTGCCGGCACGCTCCAGCAGCGACCAGGCCTTGTCGGCCGGCGACAGCGGGATGTCCTGCATGAAACGGATGGTGCTGATGCGGTTGGCGTAGCTGTTGTACGGCGACACGTAGGCGCGGCGCACGTCGGCCGGCATCTTCCGCTCCACGCCCAGCCACGAGGCACCGGACGAGAACGCGTTGAAGGTACGGATGATCCACTCACCGATTTTCCAGTGACGACCCAGCGCGATCTGCCACGGCATCTTCTTCGCCGCCGGCATCGGGAACGCAGCGGTATTGAGCACCACCAGGCGCTTCACCTGATCGTGATGTGACAGCGCCCAGCCGAAACCAATCATGCCGCCCCAGTCGTGCACGGCCAGGGTCACCGGGCCGGTGATGCCCAGGTGCTTGAGCAACGCATCGAGATCGTCCACGCGCGACTGCAGGGTGTATTCGTAGCGGCGGTCATCGGGCTTGTCCGACAGGCCCATGCCGATGTGGTCCGGCACGATGCAGCGGTACGTGTCCGACAGGCCGGCCACCAGCGTGCGCCAGTAATAGCTCCACGACGGGTTGCCGTGCACCATCACCACCACCTCGCCATCGCGCGGGCCTTCGTCGAGATAGTTCATCGACAGGCCGGGGCGCACGTCGAAGCGCTGCGGGTGGGCGGGGTAACCGGGAAGATCGCGCATGCGGAGCACCTAAGGAGAATCGCGGCGCGGCGTGGAGCCGAGCCATGCTCGGCTGCTCTCCGGTCCGCTACGGAAGAGCCGCGCTGCGCGCGTGAGCCGAGCATGGCTCGGCTCTACAGAAGGTCAGGCAGCGGGCTGCTTACCAGACCACTTCAGCCATCGAACAGTTCAGGCCGGAACCAATGCCCAGAAGCGCGATGCGGTCGCCCTTCTTCAGCTTGCCCAGCTGCTTGAGCTTGCTCAGCACGATCGGCACCGAGGCCGGACCGATGTTGCCGTGCTCGCCGAAGATGGTCATGACCTTCTTCGGGTCGATGCCGAAGTTCTTGATGAACGCGGCGGTGTGCGGCTGGCTGACCTGGTGGATGACGAACTGGTCCAGTTCCTCCACGGCCCAGCCCAGGGCGATCTTGGCGGCGCTGAAGGTCTTCTGCGCCAGCTTGATGCCTTCGATCAGCAGCAGCCGGGTGTCGGTGACCATGCGGTCCAGGTTGCCCAGGCACAGCTGGTTCCACTCGGTGGCCGAGCGGGTCACGCCCCCCTTGTAGCGCGGGGCGTCCGGCACCAGTTCCGAGCGCGCCATGACCATGGCCGCAGCACCCGAACCGGTGGTCAGCGCCGCCAGCTCGTTGCGGAAATCGTCGGCGGTGACGTCAGGGGCGGTCATCCGCTCCAGGGTCTTCTCGTACACCAGGTTGGCGGTCTCGCCGTCCACCACCAGCGCGTAGTCGATGTCACCGCGCTCAAGCATGCGCGCCGCGATGTCCATGCCGTTGATGAAGGCCAGGCAGGCATTGGCGACGTCGAAGGTCATGCATTCGTCGCTGACGCCGAGGTTGCCGGACACGATGGAGGCCGTAGACGGCTCCAGGTAGTCACGGCTGACCGAGGTGTTGACCAGCAGGCCGACCTGGGTCGCATTGATGCCTGCGTCTTCCAGCGCCTTGCGGCCGGCCATGGTGGCGGCATCGGACGCAAGTACGCCGTTGTCCCACAGGCGGCGGGCATGGATGCCGGCGATATCGCCGAGCACGTCGGTGCGGATACCAAGGCGATCCAACGTCGGCTGCAGCCGCTCGTTGATTTCCTTGGTCGTCAGCGTATGCGGCGCATCAACGTGTGCCAGGCCGGCGATCGAGACATTCTTGAAGAGCATCGAGGTTAGCGCCAAGGCTCAGGCAAAAGGGGGCGCTATTCTATAACTCCCGGGGCCTTCACCGCATCTTTACGAATTCAGGCTTGGCCGTATGGTGAAGCATTCAGCGCGGCGGGCACTGGAATGCGGCGAAGCGCTGGCTGCCATCGGCAGGCGCGGCAGCGGCCTGCACGGCATTGGCACCGGCGCTCGGGGCCTCGTTGCGGGCCAGGGTTTCAAGCTCTTCCTGCACGCGCAGCGGGTTGCGGTTGTAGAAGCCGACCTTGCTCTTCACGGTGACCACCACCTCGCCCTTGGCGATGCAGCCGGCCGGAACCGGACCTGCCGGCAGCACGCGGGTCGCCTTGCCCGCCGGTTCGATCGGCACCCAGGTACAGGCGGTGACGGTGAGCAGCAGAGAGGAAAGCAGCAGAACGCGCATGGGCAGATCCTGGAAAGGTATGGGGGGATTCTGCCTGAACAGTCTGAATCGGGGGTAGCCGGATGGGGGTCGGATCCCCCGCAGGGGGCTCTGACCCCTTCAGGGTTGCCGGCCAGCGGCCGGCACTACCGGGGGAAGCCGGCCCGCCACATGGCGGGCCGGGTATTGCCTTACTTCTTGACCGGGTTGCCTTCGGCGTCGATCACCGTCACTTCGCCCAGGTTCAACGCGCGCACTGCCGCTTCGGTCTGCTTGAGGTCACCCACCACCACCCAGGTCAGGGCCTGCGGCTTGATCTCGGCGGCGGCCTGCTGCACCTGCGCCGGGGTCATTGCCTCGATCTCGGCCTTGCGGCGCAGCACGTAGTCGTCCGGGCGCTTGAACTGCACGATGGAGCCGATGCTTGCGGCCACCGCGCTGGCGGTCTCGTAGGCACCGGGCAGGCTCAGGGTCTGGATGTTGCGGATGCGGTTGACCTCGCCTGCGGTGGCCGGCTTGCTGCCGTCGGCAAACGCAGCGATCTCCTTGCGCATTTCCGCCAGCGCCGGGCCGGTCTTGTCGATCTGCACCGGCGCGCTGGCCATCCACGGACGCTGGCCCACTGCGTTGCTCGCACTGCTGCGCGCACCGTACGACCAGTGCTTGTCCTCGCGCAGGTTCATGTTCAGGCGCGAGGTGAAGTCGCCACCGATCACGCCGTTGGCAATATCGAAGCGGGTCGAGCTGGCGGCGCTGGACGGCGCCACCACCTGGCCGGCGAACAGGTTGGCCTGCACCGCACCCGGCTGGTCGATCAGGAACACGCGCGGGCCCTTCGGCAACGCAACGTCGGTGGCCGCCTTCACCTGCGGGGCCTCGCCACTGGGCTTCCAGTCGGCCAGCTGCTTGTCCAGCAGCGGCACGATCTCGGCCAGCGTGGTGTCACCGACCACGATCAGGGTGCCGTTCTGCGGGCGCAGCCAATCCTGGTGGAAGTCGACCAGATCCTCGCGGGTCAGGCCATTGATGGCCGCCTCGTCACCGCTGCCGGTGAACGGAATGGCGTACGGGTGGCCCTTGCCGTACAGCAACGGCGGCAGCACGCGCATCGCCACCGCACCCGGGTTGACCTTCTCCTGCTGGATGCCAGCGATCCAGGTCGCCTTGACCCGGTCGATCTCGCCCTGCTCGAAGCGCGGTTCGCGCAGCAGATCGCGGTACAGCGCCAGCGACGGCGCCAGGTTTTCCTTCAGCGCCGACAGGTCCACGCTCATCGAATCCAGGCCGGCCGAGGCATCCAGGCTGGCGCCCAGCGCGTCGGCAGCATCGGCGAAGGCCAGCGAGCCGAGCTTGCCGGCGCCTTCGGTCATCAGGCTCATGGTGAAGTTGGCGGTACCCGGCTTGCGGCCCTGGTCGGCGCTGAAGCCGCCCGGGAACTGGTAGCTGAACTGCACCACCGGAATCTCATGGCGTTCGGCCAGGATCACCTGGGTACCGTTCTTCAGCGTGGCGCGCTGCAGCGCCGGGAACTTCAGCTGCGGGAACTCGCGGGTCTGCGGCACGCCGGCCTTGCGGTCAACCTGTTCGGGCAGGGTGCTGTACTTCGGGTCCACCGCCGGCACGTTGAACGGCTTCGGTGCCTGGCTGGGATCTTCCTTCAGTGCCACGCGCTCACCCGGTGCGATCACCAGGGTATGGCTGCCCTTGTCCAGCCACTGCGCGCCCAGCCGCTTGAGGTCGGCGGCACTGGCCTTGTCGATGTTGGCCAGAGAGGTGCGGAAGCAGCCCGGGTCGCCGGTGAACACCGCACACTCGGCCAACGCGTCGGCCTTGCCGCCGAAGCCACCGATACGCTCGATGCCGCGGATGAAGCCAGCGCGCGCGCCGGTCTTGGCGCGCTCCAGTTCGGCAGCCGTCGGGCCCTGCTTGATCAGGCGATCCAGTTCCTCGTCGATGATCTTCTCGACCTTCGCCGGGTCCTGGCCCTGCTTCACGGTCGCCACGACCACGAAATTGGAGCCCAGCTGCGACGCCGACAGGCCCGAGCCGATGCTGTCCACCAGCTTGTCCTGGTGCTGCAGGCGCTGGCTCAGGCGCGAGGACTTGGCACCGCCCAGCACTTCGGCAAACAGCTGCAGCTGGTCGATGTCGGCGGTGCCGACCTGCGGCACGTTCCAGGCGCGGTAGATGCGTGCCTGCGGCACCTTGTCGGTCATCGTCTCGCGGGTATCGGCGCTGCGCTTGGCCACGTTCACCGCCGGCTGCGCCATGCTCGGGCCGGCCGGGATGCTGCCGAAGTACTTGGCGGCCTTTTCCTTGGCGGTGGCCAGGTCGATGTCACCGGCCAGCACCAGCACCGCGTTGTTCGGGCCGTACCAGGTGCGGAACCAGGTCTTCACGTCGTCCAGCGATGCGGCATTGAGATCGTTCATCGATCCGATCACACCGTGGTGATACGGGTGGCCGACCGGGTACAGCGCCTTGTTGAGCTGGTCCCAGGCCTGGCCATAGGGCTGGTTCTCGCCCTGGCGCTTCTCGTTCTGCACCACGCCACGCTGCTCGTCCAGCGCGGCCTGGTCGATCGCACCCACCAGGTGGCCCATACGGTCGGATTCCATCCACAGCGCCATGTCCAGCGCGGTGGTCGGCACGTTCTCGAAGTAATTGGTGCGGTCGGTGTTGGTGGTGCCGTTCTGGCCGGTGGCACCGACCTGCTTGAAGGGCTCGAAGTACTCGCCGTCGTGGTTTTCGCTGCTCTGGAACATCAGGTGTTCAAACAGGTGCGCGAAGCCGGTACGGCCGGCCGGTTCGTCCTTGCTGCCCACGTGGTACCAGACATTGACCGCGACGATCGGCGCCTTGCGATCGGTGTGCACGATCACGCGCAGGCCGTTGGGCAGGGTGAACTGCTCGAACGGGATATCGACCTTGGCCGGTGCCGCCTGCTTGGCGGCCAGTGCAGAGGTGGGCGCGAGCGTGCCCAGTGCGGTGCTGAGGGCGACAGCCAGCAGTGCAGCGCGCGGGCGAAGGGCGAGAGACATATCCGGGTCCTTGGTCACATAGGTGAACCCCGATCCTAGCCTGCGCACGCAACGGCAGGAATCGGCCAGCAGTCACTGGGGGTGTTTGCCCCTGTGCCCCATCCGCAGCGGCCCATGGCCCGGCCCTGAGCGGTCACATGTGTTGGCTGAAGGCGTCCGGACAGTGTCCGCAGCACATCGAATGGACAGGTGTCCGCCCACCGGACACATTCGATACGAAACAAATTCCTTTTAAATCAACAACTAAAAGTTGGCACGGGGATTGCTTGGTACTTCCTGCGCCAAGAGGGGCTTCAGATGAAAACTGACTGAAGACTGAACAAATGTAGGAAATCAAAAATTTTCCTTGCATGCCCCGAATCGGTGTACTACCTTACTACCACACCACTGCCCACCAACACTAAACAGGCCCCGTCATGAACGCCAAGACCATTGCCATCGCCATCGCCCTGATTGCCGGCACCGCGGTTGTTTCGTCGGTGCAGGCCTCCGAATCCATCAAGACCCTGTCCACCGTGCAGGTTCGTCCGGCCGCCGACCAGCTGGTCCAGCAGGCCTGGGAACAGGCCAGCGGCATCCCGACCCTGGCCACGGTGGAAGTGCGCCCGAGCGCCGACCAGCTGGCCGAGCACAACGGCTTCGCCACTGCCACGGTTGCTGCCGCGATGCCGATCACCACGCTGGCCGCGGTGGAAGTGCGTCCGAGCCTGGAACAGCGTGTCGCCCTGGTCGCCGAGCAGGAAGCACAGCGCTACGCCGCCACCCTGGCTGCCGCCGCCACCAGCGTTGCCAACTCGGTCATCGTCAACCTGCCGACCCTGCAGGTCCGCCCGAGCGCCGCCGACCTGCAGGCTCTGGCCACCGAAACCGCCCAGGTCCTGCTGCGCCCGTAACCGGTGCCGCCCTGCCCGCGTGCAGGGCGTGCGCCGTAAAGGCGGCGGTCGTCGCAGGTACACTGCGCCGATGAATGCCGCGCCCCAGTTCCACGTGATCCTGTTCCAACCGGAAATCCCGCCCAACACGGGCAATGTGATCCGGCTCTGCGCCAACACCGGCGCGCAGCTGCACCTGGTCGAGCCGCTCGGCTTCGCACTGGAAGACAAGCAGCTCAAGCGCGCCGGCCTGGACTACCACGAGTACTCACGCCTGCAGGTGCACCCCGACCTGGACACCGCGCTGGCGCGGATCGCACCGAAGCGGTTGTTCGCCCTGAGTACGCGTGCCAGCGTCCGCTATGACAGCGTGGCGTTTGAAGACGGTGATGCCTTCCTGTTCGGCCCCGAAAGCCGCGGCCTGCCGCAGGACGTGCTCGATGCCCTGCCCGATGGACGCCGCCTGCGCCTGCCGATGCGGCCGGACAACCGCAGCCTCAATCTTTCCAACACCGTTGCGGTGGTGATGTACGAAGCGTGGCGGCAGCATGGGTTTGCCGGCGGCGCGTAAACCGCCTCGTGATGGGTGCGAACCACATCCGGTGGTTGTGGATCGCTGCTGGTGGTTGTGACCTGCTTCTGGTGGGTGCGGACCTTGGTCCGCACTGATGCCCGATCGCGCACCGAAGGAATGTGCCAACCAAGGGTGGCACCCACCCGGTAGATCCACGCCATGCGTGGATGCTTTTCGCGCGCGCCCGCGGTGCCAACCAAGGTTGGCACCCACCGGAACCAGGTTTCAGAACGCGTTGATACCGGTCAGTTCGCGGCCGATCACCAGCTGGTGCACGGTCTCGGTACCTTCATAGGTGATCACCGATTCCAGATTCAGTGCATGGCGGATCGCCACGTGCTCGGTGGTGATACCGGCCCCACCCAGCAGATCGCGACACTCCCGGGCGATGTCGATGGCCATGCGGCAGTTGTTCCACTTGGCCAGGCTGACCTGCTGCGGCTGCACCTGCCCGGCCTCCTTCAGTCGGCCGAGCTGCAACGCCAGCAACTGCGCCATGGTGATGCGCCGGGCCATCTCGGCCAGCTTGATCTGCGCGCTCTGGGTGGCGGCCAGCGGGCGGCCGAACAGCACGCGCTCCTTGGCGTAGCCCAGCGCTTCGTCCAGGCAGGCAATGGCCGAACCGATCGGTCCCCAGCTGATGCCGAAGCGGGCCTGGGTCAGGCAACCCAGCGGCCCCTTCAGGCCCTTCACGTTGGGCAGGCGGTGGCTGTCGGGCACGCGCACGTCGTCGAAGAACAGCGCACCGGTCAGCGAGGCGCGCAGGCTCATCTTGTGCTTGATCTCCTGGGTGGTGAAGCCGGCCATGCCCTTTTCCAGCACGAAACCCTGGATGCCGTCTTCGGTCTGCGCCCAGACGATGGCCAGGTCGGCCACCGGGCCGCTGGTGATCCACATCTTGCTGCCGTTGATGCGCCAGTCGTCGCCATCGCGCACCGCGCGGGTCTTCATGCTGGCCGGATCGGAGCCGCCGTGCGCTTCGGTCAGGCCGAAGCAGCCGATCAGCTCGCCGCGCGCCATCGCCGGCAGCCATTGCCGGCGCTGTTCTTCGCTGCCGTAGGCGTAGATCGGGTACATGCACAGCGAGCTCTGCACCGACACGAAGCTGCGCAGGCCCGAATCGCCACGCTCCAGTTCCTGGCAGATCAGGCCGTAGCTGACCGCACCAAGATCACCACCGCCGTACTCGCCCGGCAGCGTTGCACCGAGCAGGCCCAGCGAGGCGATCTCCGGCACCAGTTCCGAAGGGAAGCGCGCCTGGTCGAAGGCATCGCCGATGATCGGCAGCACACGCTCGTCGGTGAAGCGGGCCACGCTCTCCTGGATCGCACGCTCTTCCTCGCTGAGCAGGGAACGGACATCGAACAGGTCATACGGATCCAAAGCCATGGCACTCACACGCAGTCGGGACCCGGCCATTGTCGGTCATCCGGGCGGGTTTGGTGTGCCGGTAGAGGCCGACCTTGGTCGGCGCTGACGCTTCTGCGGACGCCAACCAAGGTTGGCGGCTACCGACGCTGCGTACGCTGCATTGCAGCAATTCCGGCGTGAACATCGGCGATCTAGCTCGATCACGCGCAGCCCGGTACCCTGACGACATTCAAACAACCGTTTCGCTCGTGGCCGCACGCGCGATTCCCAGGCAACCGCCGGTGGCCCCGATGCCGGCACTACCCACGAGTCATGCAATCGATGAGCGCTGAAGCCAACGCCCTGCCCCCGCGTGAAGTAATGGAATTCGACGTGGTGATCGTCGGCGCCGGTCCCGCCGGCCTGGCCACCGCGATCCGCCTGCGCCAGCGCGCGATCGAAGCCGGCCGCGAGCTGTCGGTGTGCGTGCTGGAAAAGGGCTCCGAGCCGGGCGCGCACGTACTGTCCGGTGCGGTGATGGACCCGCGCGCACTGACCGAACTGTTCCCGGACTGGGCCGAGCGCGGCGCACCGCTGAAGCAGAAGGTCACCCGCGACGAATTCCTGTTCCTCAGTGAAACCGGCGCACGCAGCACGCCCAACGCCCTGTTGCCGGAGTGCTTCCACAACGAAGGCAACTACATCATCAGCCTGGGCGAGGTCACCCGCTGGCTTGCGCAGCAGGCCGAGGCGCTGGAAGTGGCGATCTTCCCCGGTTTTGCCGCCGCCGAAGTGCTGTACGGCGACGATGGCGCGGTCATCGGCGTGGCCACCGGCGACATGGGCATCGAAAAGGACGGCAGCATCGGCCCGGCCTTCGAACGCGGCATGGCGCTGCAGGCCAAGTACACGATCTTCGCCGAAGGCGCGCGCGGGCATCTCGGTCGCCAGCTGATCAGGCGTTTCAAGCTGGATGAAGGCAAGGACCCGCAGGCCTATGGCATCGGCATCAAGGAACTGTGGCAGATCGACCCGGCCAAGCACGAGCCGGGCCTGGTGGTGCATGCCGCCGGCTGGCCGCTGGACAGCGACACCTACGGTGGCGCGTTCCTCTACCACGCCGACGGCGGCAAGGTCGCCATCGGCTACGTGGTCGGCCTGGACTACAAGAACCCGTGGCTGAGCCCGTTTGAAGAGTTCCAGCGCTTCAAGACCCATCCGTCCATCCGCAAGCATCTGGAAGGCGGCACCCGCATCGGCTACGGCGCGCGCGCGATCACCGCCGGTGGACTGATGTCGTTGCCGAAGACCGTGTTCCCCGGTGGCGCGCTGGTCGGCTGCGAGGCCGGCTACCTCAACGTCAGCCGCATCAAGGGCAGCCATGCCGCGATCAAGACCGGCATGTTGTGCGCCGATGCCGCTTTCGACGCGCTGGTGGCCGACCGCCAGCACGATGAGCTCAGCGCCTACCCGGCCGCCTTTGAAACCAGCTGGCTGCACGACGAACTGAAGCTGTCCAAGAACTTCAAGCAGTGGTTCAAGAAGGGCCAGACCGTGGCCACGCTGATGACCGGCATCGAACAGTGGCTGCTGCCGAAACTGGGCGTGCGCAACCCGCCGTGGACCCTGCGCCACAGCATTCCGGACCATGCCTGCCTGGAGCCGGCATCGAAGCACACGCGCATTGCCTACCCGAAGCCGGATGGTGTGCTGACCTTCGATCGCCTCAGCTCGGTGTTCCTGAGCAGCACCAACCACGACGAGAACCAGCCCAGCCATCTGACGCTGAAGGATGCCAGCATCCCGGTGAAGGTGAACCTGGCCGAGTACGCCGGGCCCGAAGCGCGCTACTGCCCGGCCGGCGTGTACGAATTCGTCGGTGAAGCCGACAACGCGCGGCTGCAGATCAACGCGCAGAACTGCGTGCACTGCAAGACCTGCGACATCAAGGACCCCACCCAGAACATCGTCTGGGTGACCCCGCAGGGCGGCGGCGGCCCGAATTACTCGGGTATGTGACTGCTCCGGGCTGCGACCGCGTGTCGCAGCCCACCGGCCCCGCTGCGTCGCTATCCTGCCCGCCCATGCGTGCTTCCCGCCTGATCATCGTCGTCGCCGCGGCCCTGGCTGCCACGGCCTGCCAGCGCCCGCCTGCGGCACCGGCCACGCCGGAACAGGCGCGCCAGCAGGCCATGCAGCGCGCGTTCGAACTGTGTGCCGGTTGCCACACCGTGCAGCCCGGTGGCATCCACCGCTTCGGGCCGAACCTGCACGGCGTGATCGGCCGGCGCGCCGGCAGCCTGCCCGACTATGGCTATTCCGACGGCATGCGCCGGGCCGACATCACCTGGACCGCGCAAACCCTGGATGCGTTCCTGCAGTCGCCCACCCACGTGGTGCCCGGCACGCGCATGTACAACGCCTTCCCCAGCGCCGAACGCCGTGCGCTGGTGATCGCCTACCTGCAGCGGCAGTCGGCTCAGTGAGCCAGTCGCTGCAGCTGCTGCTGCAGCCGCGCCACGAACTCCGCCACGCTCGCGAACACCGGCGCCGGATCGGTTTCCGTTGCATCCTGCAGGCGCTCCACCAGTGCATTGGCCTGCCCGGCCAGCACCGTCGCCCCCACTGCACCCAGGCCACCGGCCTGCCGATGCAGGTGCAGCGCGGCCGCCTGGCGATCTCCGGCCTGCAGCGCGCGCTGCACGGCGGCAAGATCTGCTTCGCTGGCCTGCAGCAGGCTGTCGCGCAGCTGGATCGCCACCGCGCGTGAGCCGAAGCGCTGTTGCAACGTGGGCAGATCAGGCAGTGCGTCGCCTGCATCGGCCGCCGCCTCCGGCAACGGCGCCTCGAACGACTGGCCCTGCGCCTGCGGCAACCAGCGCAGCAGCGCCGCGCGCAACGTCGCCAGTGACAGCGGCTTGGCCAGCACCTCGTCCATGCCCGCCTCGCGGCAACGACGCGCATCGTCGTCCAGCACGCTGGCGGTCAACGCCAGCACGGTCAGGCGCGGCTGACCGGTGCGGCCCTCGCGCTCGCGCAGCAGCCGGGTGAAACCGAAGCCATCAAGCACCGGCATCCGGCAATCGGTGATCACCAGGTCGAAGCTCTCCGACGACAGCCGATCCAGCCCCTGCTGGCCATCACCGACGATCACGTGCGGCACCCCCAGCTGCTGCAGGCGCCAGGCCATCATCGCCTGGTTGGTCGGGTGGTCTTCGATCACCAGCACCCGCGCCTGGCGCAGCGCCGGCGGCAGCAGCGACGCCTGTTCCTGCTCGGCCACCAGCGCTTGGACATCACCACTGCCGGCTTCCACCAGCGACAACCGCACTTCGGCACGGGTGCCTTCGCCCAGTGTGCTGTGCAGGGTCAGTTCACCGTCCATCATCTGCACCAGGCGCTGGCTGATGCTCAGGCCAAGGCCGGTGCCACCGTGGTCACGCTGGATGTAGGCGCCAGCCTGGGTGAACGGCGCGAACAGATGCTGCAACTGCTCCGGTGCGATGCCCATGCCGGTGTCGGTCACGCTCAGGCACAGCGGCTGGTTGCCCTCTTCGGTGGTGGGTCCCAGCACCTCCAGCTGCAGGCGGACTTCGCCGCGCGCGGTGAACTTGATGGCGTTGCTGAGCAGGTTGAACACGATCTGGCGCAGACGCACGCCATCCACTTCGTGTGCCGGCGCCAGCTGCGGGTCGATCTCCACCAGCAACGCCAGCCCGCGCGCGCTGGCCTGCGCCGACAGCAACCGGCACACGCTTTCCAGCAGCGGGCGCAGCGGTTGCGGCACCGGCTCCAGGCGCAGCGCACCGGCCTCCAGCCGCGAGTAATCAAGAATGTCATCCAGGATCTGCCGCAGCATCTGCGCCGAATCCTCGATCACGCCGAGGATGCGCTGCTGCTCGGCATCCAGTGGCGAATGCGCCAGCACTTCCAGCATGCCCAGCACGCCACTCATCGGTGTACGGATCTCATGGCTCATCGTGGCCAGGAAGCGTGATTTCGCTTCCGCCGCCTGCTCGGCCTCGGCTTTGGCCGCGGTCAGGGCCTCGGCCTGCGCACGTGCCTCGCTGACGTCCACCCAGTAGCCACTCCAGGTCACCGCCCCTGCCTCTGCCGCGTACGGATGGGCCTGGCTGCGTACCCAGCGCGCGCCCCCGGCATCGGCACGCAGACGGAACTCGAGGATCAGGGGCGCGAACTGGCGCGCGGCCTGCTCGACCGCATGCAGGATGCGTTCGCGGTCTTCCTCCTCGATGCGTTCCAGCAGCAGTTTCGCGTCCTGCTCGGCCTGCTGCCGGGTGATTCCGAACAACGCCTGCAGGTCACCGGCGATGAACGGGAAACCGAGGGTGCCATCGGCATCGCGCCGTGCCTGGTAGACCACGGCGGGAAGGTTGTCGGTGACCTCGGCCAGGCGCTGTTCCAGATGACGCCGTCCGGCAACCTCGCGGCGCAGGCGCCAGTAGCCGATGCCGTGCACCAGCAGGGCGGTCAGCAGCACCAGCAGCAGTGGCAGGCCCCAGCGCAGCGCAAGCTTCCAGTCGATGCCACCGCGGTACTCCACCGCCAGCCAGTCGCCACGCAACGCCTCGCGCTTGCGCGGCGTCATCTGCAGCAGCAGGCGGTCGAAGGTGGTAGCCAGGGCCGCATGGCGACGTTCAACAGCCAGCACCAGCTGGTCGTTGAAACCGGCCGGGGCCGCTACCTGCAACCGCCCCGGGAAGCTGCTGCGCAGCAGGTGATCGACCAGCGCCAGATTGCCCACGTAGGCATCGGCTTCGCCCGCAGCAAGGCGCTGCAGCGCCTGCTCGGTACTGCGCGCGGCGATGATCCGGGCACTGGGGGCCTGCTGCAGCACGTAGCCACGCACGCGTTCGGGATCGGACAGCAGCACGCGCTTGTCCTGCAGGTCCGACAGGCCCAGCAGCGCAGGGCTGTCGACGCGGCTGACGATCACGTTGGGCACGCTGATGAAGGGCTGGCTGAACACCCACTCCGGACCCAGGTAGCGTGAATCGGCCGGGATGCCCATCACTGCCTGCAGTTCGCCGCGACGCACCTTCTCGCGTACGTCGAACCAGTCGTGGCTGTTCTGCGCCTGCAGGTTGGCACCGGCCTGCATCAGCCGCCGCAGGTACTCGCCGGCCAGGCCACTGGGATTGCCATCCTCGTCGGCGAACGACAGCGGCGCCGCGTTCGGTGCAAACCCGATCTTCAGCGGCTGCTCCAGTACGCGCTTTTCAGCCTGGCTCAGCGCCAGCTGCGCCGATGCCGACCATTGCGGCGGCGGCAGCCAGCGTTGTGCCAGCGCGTCCCGTTGCGACTGGCTGGTTGCCGCCAGCGCGAGGTCCAGCGCTTCGGCCAACGGCTGCTTGTTGTTGGGAACGCCGAAGTGCAGGCGTTCGGGCGGCAGGTCACTGGGCCGCAGCAGCGCCACACCCTGCAGGCGTTGGCCGCCGATCAGCTCGGTGGCGACATAGGCATTGCCGATGTAGACATCAGCTTTGTCGTCTCTGACCATCTCCAGCGCCGCAAGCGAGCTGTTTGCGACAAGCTGCCGGGCCTGCGGAAAGCGCGCACGCACCTGCGGACCGGTCAGGAAATCCTGCTCGATCACCACCCGCAGTCCCTCGAGGTCGGGATTGTCGGAGGCGCGCAGATCGCCCGGGCGCCCGACCAGGGCCAGCGGCGCCTCGCCATAGGCGGCCGTGTAGACCATGCAACGGGTGCGGTCGGCACTGAGACCGACATTCATCACCACGTCGATCTCGCCACGGCACGCCGCATCCAGCACGGAAGTCCAATCGGGATAACGACGGGCTTCGACCTTCACACCCAACTGACGGGCAAGAAGCGACAGGTAATCCGGTCCCAGTCCGATCTGCCGGCCATCATGGAGGGACTCGAACGGCGGCCAGCCGCTGTCATACTGACCCACGACGATGCGTGGATGCGCGGTCAGGTACTCGCGCTGCAGGGGAGTGAGCGGCAGCAGTCCTGGCACGGCCTGTGCCGGTGTGGCAGGCAGCACCAGCACGGCCAGCAGCAGGACCAGCCCGCGAACAGCCCAGCTACGCATCGGCGTCGATCTCCTAGAATCCTGCCAGGAACCGCGATGGTCGCGGTCCGGCGTGCCCGGTGGCCATACTAGAGCATGAGCTTGCGCATCATCATCGCAGACGACCACCCGGTGGTCCGTATCGGTACCCGCGCCGTCATCGAGTCGAGTGGGGTGGGCCGCGTGGTCGGCGAGGCAGACAGCGCGCAGGCGCTGATGGCCCTGCTTGGCAGCCAGCCCTGCGACCTGCTGGTCACCGACTACTCCATGCCGGGCAGCCCACAGGCCGACGGCTTCGCCATGATCGGCATGATCCGCCGCCGCCATCCCGACCTGCCGGTACTCATGCTCAGCGTCTCCAACAACCTGGCGATCCTGCGCATGGTGCTCGACAGCGGCGTGCTCGGCCTGGTCGACAAAAGCTCATCCATGGACGAACTGCCGCAGGCCATCCAATCGGTCTATCGCGGCCAGCCCTACATCAGCCGCAGCCTGCGCGAACGGGTCGAGGCCGCCGGCAGCTGGCGCATGCGCGAGGGCGATGGCAAGCCGCTGTCGCCGCGCGAGGTGGAGGTGCTGCGGCTGCTGGGAACCGGCATGACGGTGAAGGAGATCTCGCTGCAGCTGCACAAGAGCGTCAGCACCATCAGCCGGCAGAAGGGTGACGCCATGCTCAAACTGGGCCTGAAGGGCGACGCCGAGCTGTTCGACTACCTGCGCGATGGCAAGATCTGAGATGCCCTTCACATAAGAGGGCGCAATGCGCCGCCCTCTTTGATGCGTCGCGATTCTGTGCAAAGATTGACGGGCATGGGTTCTCAATGCGAGGTCGAAGGAATCGACCGGCTCATGTCCTCGCTCCTGTCCCTGGTGGATGGGGTGCGGTTTCCTGCCGGCCGTCTGGCCCGGCAACGCTGACCATGGAGAGGCGCATGCATCACCCCCCAAAGCTACGTTGGACCCTGCCGTTGCCGCCCCTGCGCGCATTCGCGGCGTGCCTGCTCGTCTCTCTTTCCGCTGCCGCCTGCAGCGCCGCCGACCCGGCCCCCTCGTCCTCCCAGCCCGGCGCCCCTGCGCAGGCTGCCACTGCGCCCCGACAGGATGTTGCCCCGATGCAGAACACTTCCCCCGACACCGCCGTCACCCCGCCCGATGCGCCGACCGTGATGTATTTCACCTACCAGCTGGACGGCGATGGCGCGACCTCCTATGAGGTCCAGAACGGCAGCGTGGCGACTTTCTGGTTCGGCCACACCTTCACCCTCGATGGCACCACGTATTACACGGGTTTCTCCTGGGATACCCGCGAGCACTACGGCAAGCCCGGCGAGCAGCAGCCAGCCGGCCCGGATGACCGCGCCAACCTCGCCGAGGCCACCTTCGTGCTGGCCGGTAACGACGCCAGGAAGCCATGGAAGTTCCGTGGCCAGGAATGGACCATCGGCGCACTCGGAGCCTACGACAAGGCCGAAGACATCGACACCCGGCGCAAGCCGCTCGAGCATCGCACCGCCGACGGCCGCCTGCTGCTGGCGGTGCCGACCCGCAGCTTCGACCGCGGTATCAGCAGCAGCGGCTATGCGCTGCTGCTGTTCAACCCCAAGCGCAGCGAAGACGACGTGGACAGCAAGGTCTGGCGCTATGTCGGTTCGGTGCGCACCGGCGAGGACAACAGCGCCGCCTGCGACGACGGCAACGTGATGCCGTGCACCGACAGTGAGGGCGAGCTGGCCTTCGCTGCCGACGGCAACGGCCTGCCGCCGCTGACCGTGGGCTTCAAGGGCACCACCATCGAAGGCCCGGGCAAGACCCGTGCCCTGGGTGCCGGCGACGCCGTGCACTACCGCTTCGACAGCGCGACCCAGCAGTACGTCGCGCGCTGACTCCCACCCGCACATGCGGGTTACCAGTTGACCGACATGTTCTTGACTCACGGATGAGTCCGGTTGGCGATTCGCGGCATGCGCCGCTCCATCAACCCCGAGGAAAACGTCATGGCACAGCATGACTACAGCAGAAAGGAAGTCCTGGACATCGTCGAGCAGGTCGCCAGGCAGAAAGGCATTCCGGTCGATGACTTCATGCGCTTCGCGCACATCGAGACCGGCGGTACCTTCAACGAGCGCGCGCACAACACCTCGTCCGGCGCCAAGGGCCTGTTCCAGTTCGTGCCTGGCTCCGCGCGCCAGTACCACCTGACCGGCCACGAGTTCGATCCGACCCGCAACACCGAAGCGGCCGCACAGATGTACCAGGACAACCTGGACTCGATGACGCGTCGCAACGAGCGTACCGGCAATCCCTACCTGTCCGGCGGTGCGTCGCCGACCGGCCTGGACCTGTACCTTGCCCACCAGCAGGGCAGCGCCGGCTATGGCTCGGTGCAGACAGCCATCGCCACCGGCACCTTCGGCGTGGTGCGCAACAGCCATGGCGAAGAAATCGACATGCGCCGCAACGTGCTCAACCAGATCGGTTCCGATGCCAAGGCGCTGACCGGCCACACCCTGGCCGAGATGCGCGGCATGAACGACGGCGACCTGGCACGCACCTTCTCCAGCTACTACGTCCACAAGTACGCGGCGATCAGCATTCCGGAAAAGAACATCGAGCCGCAGGCGGTGACGCAGGGCCAATCGTCGGTGCAGCCGGCACAGACCGCAGCCGTGGCGGCTGCTGCCGCCACGCTGGCCGCGACGGCTTCGGCTGCGACGCCGCCGAAGCCGGGCATCGAACTGCAGGCCGCCTACGATGCCGGTGTGAAGTACGACAACGTCAAATACGCGATCAACATCCCGGGTCACGCGCTGTACGTGCCAGGCAAGACCGGCAAGAACGTGGAGCAGGGTTACATCGACTGTTCCGGCTGGGTCGGCACGCTGCAGAACCGGACCATGGACGAGATCAACCAGAAGGCCGGGCATGCGGTCTTCAGCAAGGGCGATCGCATCGACCTGGGCAACCTGGGTTCCGGCGGCATCGTGCGCAAGGCGTTCGACCAGTCCGGCGTGCTGCTTGACCGCGACGCGGTCCTCAAGCCCGATGCGCTGAAGGAAGGCATGATCATCGGCCTGGATACGGCCAAGACCCGCCATGAGCACTGGAACGGCATCGACCACATCGTGATGGTGGTGCGCGACCCCAACACCGACAAGCTGCTGATCAGCCAGTCCACCGGCAGCAAGGGCGTACACACCATGCCGGTGGAGGATTACCTCAAGCAGGTGAAGGACCACCCGAACTGGAAGCTGTACGCCTCCGACCCGCTGTCCAAGGCGCGTGACCTGCTGGAAAACCGCACCCAGTCGCACGAGCAGACCCAGGGCAAGCCTGCGGCCGAACACAAGGCCGCTGCCACACCGCACGCCGAACTGTACAAGCAAGGTGCGCACAGCGACGGCGTGCGCAAGGTGCAGGAGCAGCTGGGCCACCTTGGCTACGTGGGTGCCGACGGCAAGCCGCTGGTCGAGGATGGTCGCTTCGGCCGCGACACCGAGGCGGCGGTACGCCAGCTGCAGAAGGACAACGGTCTGGTCGCCGATGGCATCGTAGGTGCGAAGACGCTGGATGCGATCAAGGACGCCCGTGAGCGCCCGCTGCTGAACGACGAGCGGCACCCGCGCAATCCGCTGTTCATCCAGGCCAGCAAGGGCCTGGAAATGATGCCGGCCGGCACCTTCAAGGACCGTCACGCGCTGGAAAGCGCCGCAGCGGCATTGACCCAGGAGGCGCACGCCGCCGGCCTGCAGCGCATCGATTCGGTGGTGCCCAGCCCGAACGGTGAGCGCCTGTTCGCCGTGCAGGGCACCATCGGCGACCCCGCCGCCAGCCGCGTCGCGGTGGACACCCGTGCCGCCAGCGAACAGAGCGTGGCGCTCAGCAGCGGTGCCGTGCAGGGTGCCCCGAACGTGCTGCACCAGCAGCAGGACGCCCAGCAGGAGCAGGCCCGGCAGGCGCAGAAGGCGATGGGGGTCTGACCCCCGCAGCGCCTTTGCAGGCAAGGAAAGGGCCACGCCCCGCGTGGCCTTTTCCCTATCTGCCAGCTGAGCGGCCGAGGCCGCTTTCAGCCTTGCTTCATGCCACCTGCCGCTAGATGAATGCGCAAGCCGCACGATGGACCAGGCAATGTTCCGGCAATGTTGGAACGCCAGCGTGGACATCACGGCAGCCGGGGCGCTCCGCGCCCTCCCTGCCCAGCGTGGCATGCACCTCACAGGAGAACGAACATGCTCAGTACTTCCGCACTCAGCTTCCGTGGTCTGGCGATGGCCCTGGCCCTGATGGCCGGTGTCGCCGCGGTCAGCGATGCCAGCGCGATGTCGAGGAAGGACAAGCGCACCCTGGTCGGCGCCGTGGTCGGTGGCGTGGCCGGCAACCTGCTCTCCAACGGTGATCCCGCTGCGACTGTCGGCGGCGCTGTGGCCGGCGGCGCGATCGGCAACCTGACCACCTCCGACCGCCGCGACCGTCGTTACTACGACAATCGCCGTTACGAGAACCGTTACGACAACCGCTACGACCGCCGTTACGACCGTGGCTACTACCGCAGCGGCTACTACGACCGTGGCGATGACCGCCGCTGGCAGCGCGAGCGCTACTACGACAACCGCTACTACAACGACCGCGGTCGCCATCGCGGCTGGTAAGCAGCGCGGCATCCCCCATGCCGATGCACGGACGGGCGGGTCGATGACCCGCCCGTTTGCGTTGGCCGCGTTCATGGCGTTGAATGCGCAGCCTTGGATGTGACTTTTCCCTCATTGGCTGCGGCATGACGTCTTCCTCCCATCGCGTGCAGGGCCTCAACAACGACGAGGTTGCTGCCGACTGGCCACCGATCAGCGCGCAGGACATCGTCTGGCTGCACGCACGCTACCCACAGCTGGCTGCCGACAGCCAACCGCGCTGGCACAGCCCACGCCCGCTGTCGGCCGCCGCCATCGTGGAGGGCACGCACGGCGCGGTGTTCATCAAGCGCCACCACCACAGCGTGCGCAGCGCAGCCTGCCTGGAAGAAGAGCACCGCTTCATCGCTCATCTCGCCACTGCTGGCGTACCGGTGGTGCAGGTGCTGTCGGCGGCCGATGGCCACACCGCCGTCGAGCATGGCCAATGGACCTTTGAACTGCATGCTGTTGGCGCGGGCGAAGACCTCTATCGCGACGCTGTGTCGTGGTCGCTGTTGACCGATATCGCGCGGGCCTGCGAAGCCGGACGTGCACTCGCGCAGTTGCATCGTGCTGCGGCCCGCTACCACGCACCCCAGCGCAGCACCCATGTGCTGGTCGCGCGCGACGATCTGATCCGTGCCGACGATCCCATCGCGGCGATCAAGGCAGAACTGCACGAGCGTCCCGGCCTGGCCCGTTATCTCGCGCGCATTCCGTGGGAAGCGCAGCTGCAGCGCGACGTGCTGCCATGGCATGCCGGCCTGGCCGAACGCCTGCGCCACGAGCCACGGCTGTGGGCGCATAACGACTGGCATGTCTCCAACCTGCTGTGGCGCGACGGGCAGGTCAGCACCGTGCTGGATTTCGGCCTGGCCTCGCCTACCAGCGCACTGTTCGATCTCGCCACCGCGATCGAGCGCAATGCGATCGCGTGGCTGGAACTTGAGCGCGGCATGGACGCGGTGCGCATCGATATCGCGCTGGCCCTGCTCGATGGCTACCGCCAGGTGCTGCCGCTGTCGGCGGCACGTGTGCACCTGCTGGCAGACCTGCTGCCGATGGTCCATTTCGACTTCGCACTGTCCGAAGTGGAGTACTTCGAAGGCGTCACCGGCTCGACCACGAACGCGGATGTGGCGTGGCAGCCCTTCATGCTGGGGCACCCTGCGTGGTTCCACAGCACGCCCGGAAAGGCACTGCTGCAGGCCCTGCGCGCCGCTGCGTGACCCGGGTACGCCGGGCCATGCCTGGCGGCACCTGCCGCGTGGCTGGGGTCAGAGCCCTTTCCGCCGGAAAGGGATCCGACCCCGGGGGACGCTCGCAAATCCGTACCATTTGTAGTGAAATGGTCACCTGAAGCGGGGGTGCCTGGATTGCCAGGCTGAGAGAGTCCCTTGGAACCTGATCCGGTTTGCACCGGCGTAGGGAGCTTTGAGCCGCAGCCACACCCCCGTCATGGGCCGGTGCACCTGCGCGCCGTCGCTTCGTCTCCCTTGTTGTCCGAAGACGAATCGAATGAACCGCTGCCTGCGCCCCACCCTGCTCTCCCTCGCCCTCTGCGCCGCGCTGCCGCTGCACGCCAGCGAGGCCGAGGCGTCCCCTGATGCGGCTGCCACTGGCGCCGAACGCTCGCCGACCGAACTGGCGGCGGTGCGCGTGCAGGCCGGCAAACCGAAGACCGATACCTCACGCGTGAACGCCTTCGGTGGCGGCAGCTGGAAGGACACACCGGCGTCGGTGAACGTGCTCGAGCGCGATTACCTCGACCGCCGCCAGGTACGTTCGCTGTCCGAGCTGGCCAGCAACGATGCCTCGCTGGGTGATGCCTACGCGCCGGTGGGTTACTACCAGAACATCGCCATCCGTGGCTTCGCGCTGGACGCGGCCACCGGCTACCGCTTCAACGGCCTGTCCATCGCCGGCGAACAGCGCCTGGCGCTGGAGAACGTGCAGTCGGTGGAGATCCTCAAGGGTGAAGCCGGCCTGGCTGCAGGCGTGATGGCGCCCGGCGGCATCATCAACTACATCGGCAAGCGCCCGGCCGAAGTGCGCACCGCCACACTCGGTACCGATTCGGAAGGCTCGCGCTACGTCGCCGTCGATGTCGGCCACTGGATCACCCCGCGTTTCGGCCTGCGCCTGAATGCTGCATGGGACTCCAGCAATTCCTATGTCGAGCACGCCGATGGCCGTCGCAACTTCTACTCGCTGGCCGCCGACTGGCTGATCGGCGAGCGCGGCAAGCTGGAAGTGGATGCCAACTACCAGACCAGTTCACAGCGTTCGGTGTCCGGCTACCAGCTGCTGGGCGCGCGCGACCTGCCGCGCGGCGTCGATCGCGAGCACCTGCTCGGCTACCAGCCGTGGCAGCGTCCGGTGGATATTGCCAGCACCAACATCACCGCGCTGCATACCTACGACTTCAACGAGGCCTGGCAGTCGCGCGTTTCGGTCGGCCACAGCCGCTCGGTCATCGATGACAACGTCGCCTTCGCCTATGGCTGCTACTACGCCGTGCAGTGCGCCGATGGCAGCGTGCCGGGCAACTACTTCGCGCCCAATGGCGACTACGACGTCTACGACTACCGCAGCCCGGATGACACCCGCCGCAACCAGCAGGCCCGTGCCGAACTGCGTGGCCGCTTCGAGACCGGCAGCGTCGGCCATGAGCTGACCCTCGGTGCCGACTACTTCCGCCGCACCGTGGACAAGCGCCCGAGCGTCAACGAATACGTCGGCACCACCAACATCCACGACGCGCAGGTGCCGGTGTTCGCGCCGTCGCCGAAGATGCCGGGCCCGTCCGCACGGCGCCTGGACAGTCGCCAGACCGCGTTCTTCGCGCTGGACCGGATCAGCTTCGGCGATGACTGGCAGTGGCTGGCCGGCGGCCGCTTCGTGCGCCTGGACGAGCGCGCCTATGACAAGCGTGGCACCCCGCAGCGGCACAGCCGCCTGTCGCGCTTCCTGCCGCAGACCGCGGTGGTGTGGAAGGCCACCGACCAGCTCAACGCCTACGCCAGCTATGTGCGCGGCATCTCGCTGGGCCAGGAAGCGCCGTTCTGGACCAGCAACGCCGACACCTTCCTGCCGTCGGTACAGTCGCGGCAGGTGGAAGTGGGCGTGAAGTACGTGCCGGTCGAAGCGCTGACGCTGGGCGCAGCGGTGTTCCGCATTTCGCAGCCGTACCAGTACGCCAAACCGGACAACAGCGACGTCGGCTACACCTTCATCGAAGAGGGCACCCAGACCCACACCGGCCTGGAGCTGACCGCCAACGGCCAGCTGACCGATGCACTGCAGATCGTGGCCAGCGCCAGCGTGCTGCAGGCGCGCGCGCGCGACACCGGCACCCCGGCCTATGAAGGCCATCAGCTGGTGAACGTGCCGAAGGTGCGCGCCAGCGTGCACGTGGCCTACGCGCTGCCGTTCGTGCAGGGCCTGGATGTGACCGGTGGCTGGCGCTATGCCGGGGCCAATGTCGCCCGCGCCGACGGTGGGGTGCGCGCACCGGACTACTCGGTGTTCGACGCTGGCCTGCGTTTCCAGCATCGCCTGCACGAGCGCGCGGTGACCTGGAACCTGTCGGTGGACAACGTGTTCAACCGCTTCTACTGGCGCGATACCGGCAGCAGCGGCGGTGACTACTACCTGTTCCCCGGCGCACCGCGACAGGCCCGCCTGTCGGTGACGTTCGCGCTGTGAGCGGCGTGATGCTGGAGTGGACCGCCGCGCTGTGCAGCATCCTCGGCGTCTGGCTGATGGCCCGGCGCCGGCTGGCGGCGTGGCCGGTGGGCCTGCTGTCGGTGGCGCTGTACGGGCTGGTGTTCGCCGAGGCCAAGCTGTACTCGGACACTCTGCTGCAGGTCGCCTTCGGTGGCTTCCTGGTCTACGGCTGGCTCAACTGGCGGCAGCACGCCGCCGATGAGGGCAGCATCCGCATCGTGCCGCTGGCGCGCGGCAAGCTGTTGCGCGACCTGGCCATCGGCCTGTGCGGTGGCGTGGCGCTGGGTGCGGCCATGCACACCTTCACCGATGCCGCGTTGCCCTGGCTGGACGCGATGCTGACCGCGCTGAGCCTGGTCGGCCAGTGGTGGCAGGCACGTCGCCATGTGGCCTGCTGGTGGGTGTGGATTGCGGTGGACGTGGTCTACGTGGGCGCCTACCTGTTCAAGTCGCTGCACGTGACTGCCGCGCTGTACGTGTTCTTCCTCGGCCTGGCCGTGTTCGGCCTGCGCGCATGGAGCGCGGCCGCGCGTGAACCGCAGGGCGCACCCGTGCGTTGATGCGGATGGCCGGGCTGGGCGCAGGCAATCCGCAGTAGAGCCACGCCATGCGTGGCTGGGGGGCTACCGGTAGGCTCATCCACGCATGGCGTGGATCTACCGCAATGGGCGTGTGCGGCCTGCGCGGCCGTAAGATCAGTAGAGCCACGCCATGCGTGGCTGGGGGGCTACCGGTAGGCTCATCCACGCATGGCGTGGATCTACCGGGGCTCCAGCAGCAGGCCCAGCCGCAGCGGCTGGCGCATGTCCGCCGGCGGCGGCGCCTGCAACGGCGCGGTCTGCAGGGTCGCGCGCAGGTCCGCATCGACCCGGGCATCACCCAGGCTGTCGAATTCCAGTTTCGAAATGCGCCCGTCCGCCGCGATCCACACGCTCACCGGCAGCGGTGTCGGCGTGTCCGGGTGAGCCTGCAGCCATTCCAGCACGCGTTGCGCCTGCGGGTCCTGTTCCTGCTGCAGGCGCTGCTGCAACTGCCCCCCCACGGCGGCGGCATAGGCCATCCAGTGTGCAGGGGCTTCCTGCGCGGAAACGCTGGCACTGCCGAGTGCCAACGCGCCGAACAAGGCTGCCAGCCGCTTCCACCCGCGGCGTGCGCCGTTCCTGTTTCCGGTCATGGTCATCGCCCGCCTCCTGCACTCCCATCCAGCACGACATGGTCGGCGCGGTAGATGACAGGCAGATGGCGGCACAGTAGAGCCACGCCATGCGTGGCTGCTACGGGCAAAGTGCGCGCCATCCACGCATGGCGTGGATCTACTGAACAGAGTGGCCAGTAGCATGCGCAAGGACGAGAGGCGCGATCAATCGCCCAGATCGGCCAGCACCTTGCGAGAGGGCGCAAAGAAGGTCACGCCGGTGGTGGCGGTGGAGAAGTCCAGGATGCGGTCATGCAGCGGCGCAGGATTGCCGACGAACATGCGCTCGAGCATCTTCTCGATCACCCACAGCCGACGCGTGTAGCCGATGAAATAGGTGCCGTACTCGCCGCGACCGGGATTGGCGAAGGGCATGTTGTCACGCAGGATCTCGTGCTCGCCGTCGGCGTCTTCGATGGTGCACAGCGTCTTGTGCGACTTCTGCGCATCGGCCGGCGCATCGTCCAGCTCGATGTTGTCGTGCTTGGTGCGGCCGATGATTGTTTCCTGCGCCTCGGTCTTCTGCGCGCGCCAGGCATCGAGGTTATGCAGGTACTTCTGCACCACCACGTAGCTGCCGCCGGCATGGTCCGGGTCTTCCTCACCCACAATCGTGGCTTCCGGCAATGACAGCCCTTCCGGGTTGGCGGTGCCATCGACGAAGTCGAGCAGATCGCGTCCATCGAAGTAGCGGAAACCGGCCACGTCATCGACCGCTTCCACGGCATCGCCGAAGGCCATCAGCAGGTTGCGCTCGAACGCCACGATCAGATCCTGGGTACGTGCGCGGATGTGGTACAGCAGGTCACCCGGCGTGGATACGGCAGTATGGGTGGCGCCCTTGATCTCGCGGAACGGCTTCAGCTCGCGCGGTGGCGTGGTGCCCACCAGCGGCTGCCACACACGGTGGCCGATGGCCACGTTGCAGGTGAAGGTGCGCTCGATCTCGCGGATGGCGGTGTTCTTGATCAGGTCATCGCTGCTGCCCAGCACCTCGCGCACCTTCGCGATGGAATCGGCATCGTCCTTCACCTTCAGCACCAGGAACGCAGCCGAGTGAGTCAGTGGCGCGGTAATCTGCTGCGGCTCGTTGTCGAGCGTGTGGTTGAGGGCGGTGATCGATGCGGGCTGGGAGTTCACGACGGTTCCTGCTGGCTTGAGGCGGGCGCATCGCATGCGGCGATGTGCGGGCGATCATAGCGGAACCCCCTGACCGGCGACGGAGCGGTTCTCGTTCCGTCCACCGGCGAAGATGCAAAGACCTCAATCCACATCGCTCCAGACTGCGAGCTCGTAACCATCCAGATCGCGGAAGTGGAAACGGCGCCCGCCGGGGAACGCGAACACCGCCTGCATCACCTCCCCCCCAGCGGCAGTCACACGCTGCTGTGCATCGGCCAGATCCGCGCAGTAGAGGATCACCAGCGGCCCGCCCTGTGCATGCACCGGCGCGTCGGCCACGAAGCCGCCTTTGAGGCGGCCGTCGTCGAACTCGGTGTAGGCCGGGCCATAGTCGGTGAAGCGCCAACCGAACACCTCGCCATAGAAGCGCTTGCTGCGGGCGATGTCGTCGACGTTGAATTCGATGTTGTCGATGCGGCGTTCGGCATCGTGGGTAGCGGCATGGCTCATAGCGTGGCTCCGTGTTGAGAGCCCCAGCTTCGGTCAGCGCCGCGCGGCGGTCTTGAACGAAACGGCCATCATTGGCCCCATTCGAGGCGCAGGTCGCGGGCGGTCATGCCGGCAAGTTCACGCGCCTCGCGGCTGAGATGAGCCTGGTCGGCATAGCCGGCCTCGGCAGCCAGCATCGCCAACGAGTGCTGCGGCAGCGCGCGGCTGTGGCGCAGGAAGCGTTGCAGGCGCAGGACCCGCTCCAGCGTCTTGGCCCCGTAGCCGAACTGCAGCTGGCTGAAACGCCGCAGGCTGCGCGGGCTCAGGTTCAGGCGCGCCGCCAGCGTATCCAGCGTGGCGTGACCCGCGGCGAGCGCTTGGAACAGGACATGCGCACGCTGCGCCGGGGTGTCGAGTGCGGCCACCCCCATATGCTGTTGCAGGCAATGCGCCATCCGCTGCAGACGCTGCGCAGGTGCGGTGTCGCCGATGGAGGCCGCAGCCTTCTTCGCCCAGGCGCCCTTCAGATCGGCCAGCGGCACGGCCTGGCCGATGATCTCGGCCAATGGCAGGCCCAGCGCAGCCAATGCCTGGCCAGGACGGAAGCGTGCCCCCAGCACCTGTGCACCGGGTGCCAGCGCCGGATGTGCGGCCACGCGGTCTGGGCCGACCACGAACAGCGCACCGTCGCGCCAGAGGATGTCCACGCAGCCATCCGGCAATACGGTGATGTGCCCATCGGCGTCGGCAGGAAGCTGGCTCTGCCACAGCTGGCCGAAGTGACCACGCAGCGGCGCAGGCGCCAGATGCTCCTGGTAGGCCGTGCCAGTACCTGCGAGGGAGGAAGGGTCGCCCATGCCGCATTGTGGCGCCACGCGTCCCAAAAAAGTGAAGCCCGGCGCGAGGCCGGGCTTCGGTTGGCGTGTGGGAGAGAGAGAGTCACACGCCAGCACAACACGCACTAACGACAGGCGTTTGTTACCAGGTGAAGCGCGGGCCCACGAACCACTCGCGGTCGCCGGCCTTGGCCAGCTTCACTTCGCCGCTCAGGCCCCAGTTCTGGTTGAACTTGGCGGTGGCGCCGACGCGGCCGTAGAACTCGCCGTCCGGGTCGTAGCCGTTCTTCTTGCTGAAATCTTCGTAGCCGGCCATCACGTAGCCTTCCACGTACGGGTTGAATGCAGTGCGCACGCCCACTTCGGTGGAGTAGCCGTTGAGTTCCGGACCGCGCTTCATGTCGAACTTCTGGTACGCAACACGGGCCACCAGGTCGGTGTTCGGTGCGATGCCGTAGTTGTAGCCGACACCCAGGCGCCACTGGTCGACGTCATTCTTGAACTTGTCGGTCTCCTGCGCGCTGTAGTCGCCGAAGACGTGGAAATTCGGATGCACCGCAACGGAACCCTTCACCTTCCAGCCGTCAGCGTCGCCGCCCTTGGCATCGGTGTTCACGTAGCCGCCTTCAACGTAGTTGTACGACAGGCCATCGGTTGCCGATGCCGCGAACGGCAGAGCAGCCAGAAGACCCAGGGCAAGCAGCGAATTCTTGTTCATCGGGACACACCTTTAATTATTTTGGTTTCGTCGACCGCCTCCCGGGAGGGGGAGAGAGAAGAGGCGGTCGACAGGTGTGAATTATCCGTTAGCGGGTCTAATCGACCCTGAATATTGAACTGACTGGTGTATAAATATGGTTCCCGTTCAGGGAACTCCGGATGCCACCGCTAGCGATAGGCAAACAGTTCAAGAAGATTGCACGAACTACTGGGCCATCACAGCGCGGTCGCCGCGAGGGAGGCCGATGGTGTTGGCCACGCTCCACGGCAGAGGAGCCCGCAGTACTTCAAACCGGATCTGCAAGTGCATGTCGATGCTGCTCGTCGAATCGCAGACGCCAACGGCGACTGCCGATATTTCGCGCCGGGTTGAGTAGACGCGCTGGGGATCAACAATCCGGCCAGAGACGGCGACTCGATGGTCAGCTGGATCGGCGACAATTGAGCTCCGGGATGGAGCTCCCTGATGGAGCTGGGGAAGAACGCGGATGTTGCTGAGCAGGGATGAGGAGGTCATGGAGCTGGGCCTCACGCCGAAAGAGCGCAAAGGGCTGGATGTGGCCGTCGCTGACCTGCGGCGCGTGCTGGGCCCGGTGGATGCATATCTGGCCAAGTACTCGTCCAGAAACGGGATGAACGGCCGCCGCACCGTGATTTTTGGCACCAAGGTATCCGGCAGAGACGGGCGACCGCTGCTGTCGATGGGGCGCGTGGACGGGCGCCACGTGTTGCGCTTCACCATCGGCAGCAAGGAAGACCGCAAGGTGCTTCAGGCAGTGACCGAGTTCTCGTCCTGGAGGGAGGTGCTCGACCATCTGGTGTTTCCACTGGAAGCGCTTGCTGAGGGAAGCACAACGTTCCAAGCGAAGATGGCCTCCGTGGGCAAGAACCTGAAGAAGCACCACCGCGGCGTCTACGATCGCCGTGCGTACGGGAAATCACGCATGCCCGCCGACTATCGCGCAGAGGAGACACCGGGCCCGCCTGCCAGCGTTCTGCTCGGTGAGATGGACAAGATTCGTAATCCAACCACGCGGCTGACGATGATGGAGGCTCGCCTGGGGCAGGGGACGTTCCGTCGTGAAATGCTGAAGTTGTGGGGTCACCGCTGTGCGGTGACGGACTGCACTGTACCGGCCCTGATCCGAGCGTCGCATGCGCAGCCATGGGCGCATGAAGTCACTGAGGACCAGTGGCTCCCGGGAGGCCAAGATCCAAGACTGGATCCGCACAACGGCCTGCCGCTGGTCGGCACGCTTGACCTGCTGTTCGACGCCGGACTGATGACCTTCGACGACGACGGTGATGCCATCTTTGCGGACAAGCAGGTCAGGAAGCAGTTGGCGGACGCCGGTCTGATTCCAGGGAACATGTGTCTGCGCAAAGCACCGGGAGATCGCCTGAAGCACTATCTCGCCATCCACCGCGGCAGGGTGTTCAAGGGCAAGCTGCCCCGCAGCCGGACGCGCTGAGATCCTTGGCGGATGTCAGTGCCTCACACGATGACCGGCCACAGTGCACGGCTGGCCATCGGAATCATGGTGCCTGATTCATAAACCGCGGCCTCGCGCTGCCTTTCGATCAACAACCGGTACCGTCCAAGATGGCCAATAGCGCCAGACGGGTCCAGAACCATCGCCATGCTGCTGGATGTGCGCCCCGCACCGCCGCGAGGGTACTTGAAGCGAGTGGACGGAAACCTGCGTGCAGCGGCGGAAAAGCAGTCGCTATGACATCGACTTCATACTCATGAATTGGCAGTCTTGAATAAACACAAGGCGATCGGCCGGGCTGCATCAGCTCGCCTTATCCCGCTTGTTAAGGTTTATTGATGGGGAGATTTCACAACCCATCCACGTACTCAAATTCCAGCTGAAAGCGCTTGGTAGCGCCGGGAACAAACGCCGCTATATTCCAGCTTCCCCAGACGAAGGAGGGAGTGATGAAACTGACCTCGCAACACATGAAGATGGCCCGTGCACTCAGCGTGGCGCTCATCGCCACCGTGAGCCTTGGCGCTTGCGCCTCTTACAAGAACGAGTTTGCAACGATCAACTCACGTCTCGACCAGCTCGACGTAAAGGTGCAGGGCGCCGCCCAGAGTGCCGAGTCCGCCAACCAGTCGGCGCAGCAGGCCAACCAGCGTCTGGACCAGATCGAAGGTCGCGTGCAGCAGCTTGAGCGGGCTCCCGTCGGTCGCAAGCCGCGTGGTTAATCGCTCCCTCACCGTTTGAAGAACACCTGAAAGTGGACGCCAGGGGTCTTACCCGCCCCTGGCGTCCTTCAACTTCCCGCTCTTGATTGCAAGGAGCTGTCCCATTCGTACCTACTCCTCCCCTGCACGTCGTGCCCTCCCTGTTGTACTGGCGATGGCGCTGGCAGTTGCGTGCAGCGGCGTAGCCAACGCCAAGGACAAGGACGCGCCTGCACAAGCGGTGGCTGCCGTTGATGAGCTGCCCGCTGACCAGAGCGTGTCTGAGACAGTGATTGAACTTGCTGGCTGGGTGGTCGCCAGCAAGGACAACCAGGGTTATCCATTCGCGATCATGGACAAGGCGGCTGCGCAGGTACTGGTCTTCGGTGGAGACGGCAAGCTGCGCGGCGCGGCGCCGGCGCTGTTTGGTTCTGCCATCGGCGATCACTCGGCCCCCGGCGTTGCCAAGCTCGCGCTGAGTGCGATTCCAGGCCATGACCGCACCACTCCGGCGGGCCGTTTCATTGGTGGCTACGGTCCCTCCGACGATGCCGGTCGCGTGCTGTGGGTGGACTACGATTCCGCCGTCTCGATGCATCCGCTTCCGCCAGGCACCCCGAAAGAGAAGCGCGCCGAACGGCTGGCATCACCTTCGCCGGACGACAACCGCGTGACCCACGGCTGCATCAACGTCACGCCTGCGTTCTACGAGCAGATCGTGCAGTCCACGTTCGAGAAAGGCGGTGTGTTCTACATCCTGCCGGACAAGGATTCGATCGCGAAGACGTTCCCGGAGTTCGCGCAGAGCCGCGGGGATGCGACGGGCGACGACGAGAAGAGTGCGCGGCGCGCGAGCAAGTAATCTGCTCGCGTGTTGCCCCTGTATTCCCGCTCAGCATCTGCATCGGGCTGACCCCCTAGCATGTCGCACTACTATGTCCACAATGGTTACTGCGGCTGGTCCTACGGCACGCCAAGCGATCCTCAGCTGATCTCGCCTCAGGATGCTGCCAGGTTGATGAAGACCGCTGGACTCAGTTCCATGCAGGTTTCATCCGTGCTGCCACCCGCCCAATACGCCGATGCCGGAAGCCGGCTCTTTGACGTGACCGGTGGCAACCGCTTTCTGTTCTTTGGTGACTGCACCGAGTGTTCGGATGTCGACTCGGCGAAGGTCTCTTCGCCTCTCATCATCGACTGGACGGCGGCCTGACACTGTCGTTGTCTGACTGCGTGCTCGCCCCTGCTCTGTCGTCATCGGCTTGATGGGGTACCCGTACGCCACGTCAGCAACTTCGACCCATGTCGCATATTCCCCATGCCGCTACGGACGTTGCGGCACCTGCGTCTGCGACGGCTTAACAACGTGCAAGAATGCCGAAAGCGACTTCGATCAAACGCTGTTTGCAACTCTTCTGATTGGCACCGCGCAGCAGCACGCGTACAGATGACGTGCCATCGAAAAGGGATGGCCGGGCTTCGAAAACCCGTGCGCTTGTTTGACAACGCTTGCCCGCCGGCGCCACCCCTCGTGGCGCCGGCGGGCAATCCGTCTGCCGGTCATGGCGGGCGGAGCGTGGAGGCCTCGTGCCTGCCGGTTTCAACAAGCGCCCGGTTTTCGAGCCACGTCTCCGCCCGCCACCTTTGTGTGGCGGCTACCGTCTGTCCTGCACGGAGCATTGCCATGACCTCACCGGACTTTCCCCGCCTGCATCCGCATCACTCGCCCGCCAATGCCGGTGAGTCGCCAGAGCACGCGCCTGCAGCCGATCCCAACGCCTTCATCGCCACCCTCGACCGCATCGGCAAAGGCGCGGCTGCCGACGGCCAGCCCTGGCCCGAACGTCACCAGATGCCGGGCCGCTGCATGGCATTGGCCGACGCGGATTGCACGTTGGCCGGGCTGCGCGTGGCGCTGGAAATACTGCTGGCTGCCGAGCGCGTGCGCCAGAACGGTCCCGACGAGGAGTACGTGGGCGACCGCGTGATGGAGGGCCTGATGATGGCCAGCCTGTCGCTGACCGCGCAGGTCAGCGCACGCATGCGGCCGGAAGGGTGACACGGGGCACATCGTCTGCTGTTCCACCGGGCATGGCCCGGCGCTACCGCCGGCATCACATCACTCGCAGAGCGCGCTGTCTTCCTTCAACGCGGCATCCTGCAGTGGCTGGCGCTGTTCGATCTGCTCACGTTGTTCCGCTGTCGGCTCGCCCAGCCACCACACACGGCAGCGCGCGGTAAGACGGCCGACCATCTTCGACTGGTCCGGCGAATAAAGCATCGCCAACGCGGTGCCGGGGCAGTCGTGGGCCTGGCAGGCGGTGTAGAACCACCACGGCTCGCCCTGCAGCACCACCAGCTCGCCGGGCCCGCTGGGCCCGCTCAACAGGCGTTCGCGCAGCGACGGAATCTCTTTGTCGGCGGATTCGGCCGCCGCTGTGTTCTTCATCAGGGCGTTGAACGCGGCCAGCACCTTCGGGTCCTTGCGGCCACAGTCGTCCACGGTGTTGCCGCCCACCAGGGTGAAGAAATGGGTCGCCAGCGGATTGTCCGCGCAGGTGAGTTCGCCGCCGACGCTCGGGTCTTCCGGTTCGCCTTCGTTGTCCCACACCGAGGGGTCCACGCCGTCTTCGATGGACGGTTCCTTCTCGACCACCGTCGCCGTGGCGGCCGGTGCTTCGGTGGTCGGTGCCGGTGCCGCCGGTGCTGCGGCCGGTGCCGGTGCCTGCCCGCAGGCGGCCAGCAGTGCGACCGTCAGTGCCATCCCTGTGATTTGAATCTTCATTCCCTGTCCTGTTCCATCCATTCGAGATTCCCGGCAGGTGCGGTCAGCGCACCTTTCGGGTCTCTGATTGTACGGGTACAGGGTTGCACTGCAGCGCGGTGGCGGCACAACGGCCGCCACCGCGGGCACCGTCACGGCGGCAGGGTCTTCTGCACGCTGATCTGGATGCCTTGGTTGTCGCGGCTGCTGCTGTCGAGCTGGCTCTGGTACTCGGCGCGCAGCGTCCAGCCCTTCAGCGTCTGCAGGCCGATGCCGGCGCCCAGCAGCGTGTGGTTGCGCGACTGGCGGTTGAGCGTAGCGCGATACACCGGCCCGGACATCAGGTCCACGTAGCGCATGAAGGCCTGGCTGGAACCCTGCATGTCATGCCCGAACTCAGCGCGCAGCTGCGGCGTCCACATGCCGTAGTCGCGCTTCACCAGCCACTGCGCCAGCACACCGGCAGTGGCGGTGCTGGTGTTGACGGTCTGCCGCTGGTAGTCGAGTGCGTACACCTCGTCGCCGTGCTCGCGATAGCCATCCAGCGTGGCCCGCGCCAGATCCAGGCGGCCGTACGGGGTCAGCAGCAATGCGTCGCTGCGATGCTGGTAACCGGTGGAGAACGAGGCGAACCACTGCTTACCGTCGCGGCTGCCGTAGGCGGTATTGCTGTTGTCGGTGATGAAGCGGCGCGCATCGAACGTCAGCCACTGGTAGCCCAGCAGGCCATCCACGTAGAACCCGCCTTCGGGATGGAAGCTGCCGTAGCCGGCGATGCTGTAGCCATCCACCGTACTGCGGCTGCCGTTGCGTCCGATATCCGACGCGTCGTGGCCGTAGCCCAGGCCGGCACCCAGAGTCAGCGACGGGCCAAGCTGGCGGTCGGCACCCACGCTGACACCGGAGGTGGTGAAGTCGATGCCATTGCTGCTGGCACCCGGCTTGAGCGTGCCGAAGTTCACTGCGCCGCCGGTCCAGAAGGCGAATCCATCGGACGCGCCAGCGGCAGGCGCAACATCGCCCTGCAGCGCAGGTTCCTCGATCATCGACAGCCCTTCACCGCTGGCACCGATGCCCTTGCGCAGCAGATCATCCTGCTGCGTACGGCGCTGGCTGCTGGCCGAACTGAAGGTGATGCCGTTGCTGAAGCCAGCACCGCCGCCACCGGCGCGCAGACTTTCCAGGCGGCGCTGGAAGTTGGTGATCTGGCCCACGGCCATGCGCCGCGCACCTTCCACCTGCGCTTCCAGCACACCCAGCACTTCGGCATCGCGCGAGGGATCGCTGCGTGGCTTGACCACCACATCGACTGTGCCGGGCGCGGAGGTCGCATACGCGTTGCTCAGCGTGTAGGTGATGCGCACCGCGCCACCGAACGTCGCCGCCGAGGTGAAGGCCAGCGTGTAGCCGGCGCCGCTGGCGCTGATCGTAGCCGCACCGGCATCCGCCGGCGACACCGAGACCACGGCTGCGGCGGTGAACGGCCCACCGCGCGCGGTGGAGGTCAGGTCCACGTTGACCACACGCCCGGCGATGACAATGGCGGTCAGCGCCGGCGCCACCGGCCGTGGGTTGACAGTCACCCTGACCGGCGCAGGTGCCGATGCACCAAACGGATTGCTGAGCGTGTATTCGAAGTCCACCACACCGGACGCATCGGCATCGGCGCTGTAGACGATGCTGGCGCCCTGCACCACCGCCGTGCCGGACGACGGCGCGCGGCTGATGGTGACCGCAGTGAACGGCCCGTTGATCGCTCCGGCCTCGGCCTGCACAGTCACCGACTGTCCGGCCAGCACGGTGGCACTCTGCGCGGCAGCCACCGGTACCGCCAGCGGCGTGACTGTGATGCTGACAATCGCCACCGTGGAGGTGCCGCCAGGGCCCGTGGCGGTATAGGTGAAGCTGTCGTTGCCGAAGAAGTTGCTGGCCGGGGTGTACGTCACGTTGAGCCCGTTGACGGTGGCGGTGCCGTGCGCGGGCACCTGCGCGATCGCGATGCTGGTGATCGGGCCGGTGTCGTTGGCGGTGACGTCGATGCTGGCCGGTGCATTGGCCGGCGTGCTCGCCGCATCGTTCACCACCACCGGTACCGGCTGGTTGATGCCCAGGGTGAACGGCTGGCTGCCGGTGAAACCGAATGTGTCGGTGGCGGTCACTGTGAAGCTGTAGCTACCGGCGGCGGTGGGCGTGCCACTGAGTACGCCGGCGCTGCTGAGCACGATGCCCGGCGGCAACGCGCCGGCGCTGAGGCTGTAGGTGAAGCTACCGCTGCCACCGCCGGCACTGAGTGTCTGGCTGTAGGCCGCCGCCACCTGTCCGCCCGGCAACGTGGTCTGCACGAACACGATGGCAGGTGCGTTCACGGTCACGGTGTAGGCCTGGCTGCCGTTGAAGCCAAAGCCATCGGTGGCGCGCACGGTGAAGCTGTAGCTGCCGGTGGTGGTCGGCGTACCACTGATCACGCCGGCACTGCTCAGCGCGACGCCCGGTGGCAACATGCCCGCGGTCAGGCTGTAGCTGTAGCCACCATTGCCACCGCTGGCGCTGAGCGCCTGGCTGTAGGCGATGCTGCCGGTAGCCGCTGGCAACGTGGCCGGTGTGATCGTGATCGTCGGCGCAGCCACGGTGAAGGTGTAGGCCTGGCTGCCGGTGAAGCCGACGCTGTCGGTGGCGGTGACAGTGAAGTTGAAGGTGCCGGTGGTGGTGGGTGTGCCACTGATGGCCCCGGCACTGCTCAACGCGATGCCCGGAGGCAGTGCGCCCGCCGACAGGCTGTAGGTGTAGCTGCCCACACCACCGGTCGCGGTGAGCGTCTGGCTGTAGGCCACACCGCCCGAGCCGCCCGCCAGCGTGGCCGGTGCAAGCGTGATGGCCGGTGCATTGACCACCAGGGAATAGACGCGGCTGCCGGTGAAGCCATTGCCGTCGGTGGCCTGCACGGTGATGTTGAAGGTGCCGGCCACGGTCGGCGTGCCCGACAGCGCGCCTGTACTGCTGAAGCTCATGCCGACCGGCAGCGCGCCACTGGTCAGGCTGAAGGTGTAGGTGCCATTACCGCCGCTGGCTGTCACCGTCTGCGAGTAGGCCACGCCGCCGGTCGCCGCTGGCAAGCTGGTTGGATCGACCACGACGGTCGGTGCCGACACCGCCAATGTGTAGTTGTTGGCGACGGAGAACGGCGCGCCGGTGCCGGTGGTGCTGTCGGTCGCGATCACACTGAGGCTGAAGGTGCCTGCCTGCGTGGGGGTGCCGCTGAGCACGCCCGCGGAGGAGAACGACAGACCAGCCGGCAGAGTGCCGGTGAGCTGGTAGCTGTAGCCCGGGTTGCCACCACTGGCGACGAAGGTGGCGCTGTAGGCCGTACCTGCGCTGGCGCCGGCCAATGTGCCCGGCGCCAGCGACAGCACCGGCGCGCTGACTACGCCGGTGTAGCTCTGGCTGCCGGTGAAGCCACCGCCATCGGTGGCGGTCAGGGTGAAGCTGTACGGACCGGCCTGGGTCGGCGTGCCGCTCAGTTCACCCGTTGCAGTGTTGAGGCTGAGGCCGACCGGCACCTGCCCCGCAGTGATGGCAAAGGTGAAGGTGGTCGGCTGGCCGGAGCTGGCGGTAATGGTCTGGCTGTAGGCAACGCCTGCCACCGGCGACGGCAGGCTCGCCGGTGTCACCGTGATGGTGGGCGCGGCGATTGACATCACGTAGTTCTGAGTCCTTCTGAAGGGCGCGCCAGTACCGGTGGTGCTGTCGGTGACGCGCACCGAGAAGGTGAAGAGACCGGAAACCGTCGGCGCGCCGGACAGCGTGCCCGTGGAAGACAGGGTCACTCCATTGGGCAACGCACCCGCACTGATCTCGAAGACGTACGGCGCGGTGCCACTGCCCGCGCTGAAGGTGACGTTCAACGGTGCGCCGGCCGTGCCGGACAGGGTGCCCGCCGGCGGTGTCAGCGTCAGCGACGGCCCACTCACGCTGAAGGTGTAGGCACGGTTGCCGGTGTAGGGGCCGCCGCTGGTACTGCTGTCGGTGACCGTGATCGTTGGAGAGAAGGTGCCTGCAGCAGTGGGCGTGCCGCTGATCACGCCGGCAGTGGACAACGTGAGGCCCGGCGGCAACGCACCTGCAGTGACCGCATACGTATAGCCGGCGGTACCGCCAACGGCCGTCAGGTTCTGGTTGTAGGCGGTGCCGGCAGTGGCCGCTGGCAGCGTAGCCGGGTTGATCGTGATCGTCGGTGCATTCACCGCCAGCTGCAGCGCGCCGCTGGTAGCGCTGACCGGTCCGCTGCCGGCGCTGCTGTCGGTCACGGTCACCGTGAAGTTGAAGGTGCCGCCTGCGGTCGGCGTGCCGGACAGCGTGCCGTTGCTGGCCAGGCTGACGCCCGCCGGCAGACTGCCCGATGCAATGGCGTAGCTGTACGGCGCGATGCCACCGCTGACGCTGGCAAGCGACTGGCTGTAGGCCACGCCGACCGTCGCAGCCGGCGGATTGGCCGGTGCATAGGTGAGGGTTGCTGCAGCGATGGTCAGCGTCAGCGAGCCGCTGGTGGTACTGAACGGCCCGGTGCCGGTGCTGCTGTCGGTGGCCCGCACGGCAAAATTGAAGGTGCCATTGGCGCTGGCCGTGCCGGACAGCGTGCCGTTGCTGGCCAGCGTGATGCCCGGCGGCAGACTGCCGCTGGTGATCGCGTAGGAGTACGGCGCAGTGCCGCCGCTGGCGCCGGCCAGCGACTGGCTGTAGGCCAGCCCGACCGTGCCTGCGGCAGGGCTGGACGGCACGTAGCTGATGGTGGCCGGCGATACGGTGATGGTAACGGTGGCTGGCGCCGAGGTGCCGCCTGCATTGGTGGCGGTGTAGGTGAAGCTGTCCGGGCCGGAATAGCTGGCGGTGGGCGTGTAGGTGATGGTGGTGCCGCTGGCGGTGGCCGTGCCGTGCGCTGCTTGGGTGCCGACCGCTACCGAGGTGGCCGCGCCGCCGGTGAGGATCAGGCCAATGGGGTTGTTGCTGCTGCCATGGGCGACCGTGGCGCTGACCGGATTGGCGACCGGCGGCATCACGTTCTGCACATTGATCGACAGGTTGGCTGCGGAGAAGAACGCTGTCGGCGCGCTGCTGTCGGTGATGCGCACGGTGAAGTTCTTCAGGCCCAGCACCGTTGGCGTGCCGCTGATGGTGCCGTTGCTGGCCAATACCAGCCCGGCCGGCAGGGTGGTGCCACCATCCAGAGTGTAACTGTAGGGAGCTATGCCGCCGGCACCGGTCAAGGAGAAGGAGTACGGCGTGTTGATCGCTGCGGCGCTGGGCGCGTTGGTCACGCTGATGGTCGGTGCGGCCACCGTGATCGAGTAACCCGCCGTACCGGTGAGCGGCGTGCCTGCGGTGCTGTCGGTAGCGGTGACCGAGAACGCGAAGGTGCCCTGCGTGGTGGGCGTACCGGTGATGCTGCCTGCGTTGAGTGCCAGGCCCGGCGGCAAGCCACCGCTGCTGACCGCAAAGGTGTACGGCTGGATACCGCCGCCGCCGATCAGCGCTGTGGTGGGGTAGGCCGCGCCGACGGTGCCGCCCGGCATCGTTGCCGGCAAGATCGTGATCGGTGACGCCGCAGGCTGGATATGCACCGTCACCGTGACGAAGTTGCTGCCCGAGCCGTCGTCGAAGATGAAAGTGTCTGTGGTCGCACCGCCGCCGTTGTTGCTGTAGGTGATGATCGACGCGGCGTTGTCGGTGACGGTCGCCGTGCCATGGCTGGCAGCCCCAGTGACGTTGCCGATACCGAAGCCCGGGGCGCCTTCACAGCTGCTGGCATTGATGATGACGGTGCCGCCGGAGGCCATCGGTGTGCCGGGGCTGGCATTGGGGGGCGTGAAGCTTGTGCATGCCGCCTGCGCCAGACCTGGCGCCGCCAGCGATGCGAGCAGCAGCAGGAACGCTGCCAAGCGGCTGAAAACCACACAGCCGAGTCCCTGGCGCACCGCAACGCGATGCATCAACTCCGCATGCAACATGACCTGCCCCCTGATGCCCGTCTTCCCAACGGGCGGTGCGCCTTGCCGACGCTGATTGGAAAACTGCCCCGGCGCGCAGGTACACGCGCCGTGGATCCGGTTTTCACCGCCAGATAATGTTTTGCCCCTGCCTGACGATTCTGCCCCGGGTCTCCCCCCCGATGGGCAGCGCCATACTTTCACACAAAATGCGAAGTACTTGTCAAGACCCGGGTAAATGCGCAAGAGTTGCGCGACCGGCAGGGGGCCATGTGCCGGCACTAAACCCCAGGGGGAAACGTATGTCGCTACCTTTTGTCGGGCAGATAATGCCCGCGGCGTTCGGTTTTGCGCCGAAGAACTTCGCGTCCTGCAACGGCCAGCTGCTATCCATCGCGCAGAACCAGGCACTGTTCTCATTGCTGGGCACTTTCTATGGCGGCAATGGCACGACCAACTTCCAGCTACCCGATCTGCGTAGCCGCACGCCGATCGGTATTGCCAATGCCAGCGCGATCGGGGAGATCGGTGGTGCCGAGAACGTCGCGCTGCAGAGTTCGCAGATTCCACCGCACATCCATACGTTCAATGGCACCACCACGGCCGCCAGCACGCGTATTCCGGCCGGAAATGTCCTGCTGGGCAGCACCGGCACCCAGAATGTCTATGCGGCGGCCAGCGGCACGCAGGTTCCACTCAATGCCTTGGACAACGCAGGCCAGACGCAGCCGCATGCCAATATCCAGCCCTATCTGACGCTTAATTTCTGCATCGCATTGTCCGGAATTTATCCCTCGCGCAGCTGACCGGAGCATCGACATGTCAACGCCCTATATCGGTGAAGTGCGGCTGTTTCCCTACAACTTTGCGCCGGTCGGCTGGCTCGAGTGCGATGGACGCCTGCTTTCCATTGCCGAATACGACGTGCTGTACAACCTGCTTGGAACCACCTACGGCGGAAACGGCCAGGATACCTTCGGGTTGCCAAACCTCTGCGGTCGCGTGCCCGTCCATCAGGGCCAAGGCACCGGTTTGTCCACCTATGTTCTGGGGCAGTCAGGTGGGTCTGAAACGGTGACGCTGACCAACCCGCAATTGCCCGCCCACACCCACTCGTTCAACGCAGTGACCTCCGCTGCGGGCTCGCCAACACCTGCAAGCAATCTGCAGCTCGGATCGGTAAGCGGCGAAACGCTTTACACCAGCAGCATCTCCGGCATTGCCGGCGGCAACCTGGCGCCGGCCGCAGTCGGTCCAAGCGGTGGCAGCCAGCCGCATGACAACACCATGCCCTCGCTGGTGGCGCGCTACTGCATCGCATGGGCCGGCGTCTATCCGTCGCAGAGCTGACCACCAACGATCGGCTACAAGGACCTATCTCATGAGCGATCCCTATCTTGGCGAGATCCAGATCTTCGGCTTCAACTTCGCCCCCAATCACTGGGCCATGTGCCTGGGACAGCTGCTTCCGATCCAGCAGAACACCGCGCTGTTCTCGTTGTTGGGCACGACGTTCGGCGGTGACGGCCGGACCACGTTCCAGCTTCCCAATTACAGCAACAACGCCAGCTGTGGCCAGGGCACCGGCCCCGGGCTGACCCAGCGTGACATGGGTGAAACGTTCGGCTCCCAGCAGGTCACCCTCACGATCAACGAGATCCCCTCGCACACCCATTCCGCGCGCATCTACAACCAGCCCAACAAGGCTTTGCGCACAGGTATTCCTGCTCCGAACGATGCCCTGGTGACGCCCGGCGCAGTGTCGATCCTCACGCCCGCCACCACGCCCAACAGTGTCTATCCTCCCACCACCATCGGCAGCGCCGGGGGCGGATTGCCGCACGAGAACAGGCAGCCCTATCTGGCGATGAACTTCTGCATCTGCCTGGCAGGCGTATTCCCTCAACGACCGTGAGCACACTGGCTGCATTGGCGTTTCCTCCGCTGCGGGCCACATGGCTGCCCGCGGCGGAGGAAACTCTGCCCCCGCATCTGCAATGGCGCGAAGCGGAAGATGGCGACCTGCCGTTCCTGCGTCAGCTCTACGCCGACACGCGGGCAGCCGAACTGGCTGCAGTGGCGTGGCCGCAGCTGATGCGGCAGCAGTTCCTCGACAGCCAGTTCGCGCTGCAGCACCTGCACTTCACCACGCATTACCAGCCGGCGCAGTATCTGTTGGTCGAACATGCGGGCGCGCCGATCGGCCGTCTGTACCTGCACAATGACGGCCACGAAGCCACCGTCATCGACATTGCACTGACACGTGCGATGCGCGGCAACGGCATCGGCTCGCACCTGCTACGCCTGATCCAGACGATTGCCCGGCGCGATGGCCTGGCAGCGGTGGTGCTGCACGTGGACAAGCGCAATGAGGCCGCGCAGCGGCTCTACCAGAGACTGCACTTCACCACCGAAGCCGATATTGGCAGCCACCTGCAGATGCGCTGGCCGACGGCCTGATTCAGTTGAACAGCGCCTGGTAAATGAAACCGGTTCGATCACGTGCGATTGGCACCAGGAAAATACCGAACTCACCGAGGCCGTCATGGCGCATGGTGTAGGTGCGCTGTGGAAACAGCACGGCCGATTCATTTCGGAACAACAGCGAGAACGGCGCGCGCATCTGGCCGGTCAAGCGCTGATCGGGCAGCGGTGCGGCCTCGACGAGCACGAAAGGTACGCCGGTATTCTCGATGTCGGCGCTGAAGGTTTCGTTGAGATGACCTGCGAACTGGTCCAGCTGGAAAAAGTGCATGCGTCCCCTCCCCCGGTTGTCAGCGAGCATGCCGAAGCAGTCGCGTGCTTTCAATGGGGCCTGTGCCAACGCCTGCCGGACCCGGATGGGGGATACTCAGTTTCAATCACCCGGCGTGCCAGGACTGAGCCCATGCGTATCTGTCTGATGCTTTTCGCCCTGTCCGGCCCACTGTTGGCAACCGCGAGCCCACCCTCCGCGCCTGCTGCCGCCCGGCTGCCGGATGCGCCGCTACCCCCTTCATTGGATCGCGTACTGCGCGACTACGAACAGGCATGGCGCACGGGTGATGCCAAGGCGTTAGCTGCGCTCTTCGCCGAGGATGGCTTTGTGCTGCAGAGCAACCAGCCACCGGTGCGCGGGCGCGCCGCGATCGAGACTGCGTATGCCGGCCAGGCCAGCAGTCCGTTGCGGCTGCGTGCCTTGGCGTATTCGATGGAGGGCAACACGGGCTACATCATTGGTGCCTACGGCTACGGCAACAACGTGGGCGATACCGGCAAGTTCACGCTGACGTTGAAGCGCGTGGGTGATGGGCCGTGGTTGATCTTCTCCGACATGGACAACACCAGCGCGCCGCCACGGGCGCGGTGATGGAAGCCGCGGGTTCCGTCGTAGATCCACGCCATGCGTGGATGGGCCGCGCACAAAAAAACCCCGGCACGTAGCCGGGGCTTTTCGATTCACTTGAACAGCGTGTCCGGATACTCCGGTTTCTGTTCCCGGGCCAGCAGCGCGCGCAGGCCTTCTTCCGGTGTCTGCTCGCCGTGCAGCACGGCACGCACGCGGTCGGAGATCGGCAGGTCGATGCCATGGCGGCGCGCCTGTCGCATCACTTCGTCGGCGGTCTGCACCGATTCGACCACCTGGCCGATTTCGCGCACGGCATCCTGCAGCGTCTGGCCGCGGCCCAGGGCCAGGCCCAGGCGGCGGTTGCGCGACAGGTCGCCGGTGCAGGTCAGCACCAGATCGCCCAGGCCCGCCAGGCCCATCAGCGTTTCCGGCTTGGCGCCGATCGCAGCGGCCAGGCGCAGCATCTCGTTGAGGCCACGGGTGATCAGGCCGGCACGGGCGTTGAGGCCCAGCTGCATGCCATCGGCCACACCGGTGGCCACGGCCAGCACGTTCTTCATTGCGCCGCCCAGCTCGGCACCGACCATGTCGTCGCCGGTGTAGGCGCGGAACGCCGGGCCATGCATCGCCTCGGCCACCGTCTGCGCGAACTCGGGCACGTCGCCGTGCACGGTGATCGCCGTCGGCAGGCCCAGGGTCACTTCCTTGGCGAACGACGGGCCGGTAACGACGGCCAGCGGCACGTCCTCACCCAGTACTTCGCGCGCTACCTCATGCAGGAAGCGGCCAGAACCGGGCTCGAAGCCCTTGGTGGCCCAGGCCACGCCGGCATCGGCCGGACGTAGCGGTGCCAGCGCACGTACGGTTTCGCCGAACGCATGCGACGGCGTCACCACCAGGATCCAGGCCGCGCCTTCCACGGCCGACGCCAGGTCGGTGGTGGCACGCAGCGATTCCGGCAGCGGAATGCCCGGCAGGTAACGCGGATTCTCGTGGCGCTGGTCAATGGCTTCAACCACGGCGGCATCGCGCCCCCACAGCACGGTCTGGCGACCGTGCCGTGCGAGCAGCGTGGCCAGCGCGGTTCCCCAGGAACCCGCGCCAAGCACGGCAATCTTGTCAGCGGTAGTGCTCATCCGTGACGTCGCAGCCGGGATCAGGCGTTGCCGACCGGCTCGGAGTCAGCCAGCGACGGTGCGTCGCCCTGCTCCTGGCGCTGGCGCAGGGTTTCTGCGTACAGGCCTTCGAAGTTGATCGGCTGCAGGAAGAACGGCGGGAAGCCGCCGGCCTGGATCAGGTCGCTGACCAGCTGGCGCACGTACGGGAACAGGATGTTCGGGCACTGGGTGCCGAGCAGCACGTCGATCGACTGCGGGTCCAGGCCGACCAGGCCGAACACGCCGGCCTGCTTCACTTCGGCCACGTAGGCGGTGCGCTCACCGGCCTGGCAGGTCAGGGTCACGGCCAGCACGACTTCGAAGGCGTTCTCACCCAGGCGCTGCACCTGCTGGTTCAGGTTCAGCTGCAGCTCCGGCTGCACCTGGTCGTTGAAGATGGTCGGAGCGTTCGGCGACTCGAAGGAGACGTCCTTGACGTAGATCTTCTCGACGGTGAAAGCGGGGCCGGTGGCGGCATCGGCCGGCGCAACGGCGCCGTTGGTGGTCTCTTCGGACATTTCCAGTAACTCCAGGTGAATGCAATGAAAACGGTGGTCGAACTACTGCGATGGGGGCGGAATCAGGCCCATACAAGGCCGGATCCGCCACCTGCGACAATCAGTTGCGACCCTTGACCAGCGGCAGCTCGGCCTGCTGCCAGGCGGGGATGCCGCCGTCGAGCACGTAGACCTTCTCGAAGCCAGCCTTCTTCAGCGCCTTGGCGGCGGTTTCCGAGGCATTGCCACTGCGGCACACCAGCACCACCGGCGACTGCTTGGCGTTGGCCACCAGCTTGTTGTCCGGGCCGAAGGCACTGGCCTGGGCGTTGCGGCTGCCAGCAATATGGCCCTTCTCGAAGTCACCGCTGGCCGACAGGTCGACCACCACCGTGCCACCCGCGTTGATCAGCTGGGTCAGTTCGGCGGGCTTGATGCCCTTGAAGCCCCGGAACAGGCGGCGGATCTCGGTGACGATGATGGCCACGGTCAGGCCGACCAGGGCCGCGGACAGCATCGGGTTTCGGCCTGCAAAGGCCAGCAACTCTTCGTAATTCACTCAGGTCACGGGTCGATTAAGCGGGCGCCGATTGTCGCACAAGCCGGACGCGGCCCGTCACTGCCCCTTCCACAGGTCCGGCAGGCCGGCGGTCTGCCACCAGCGCTTGGCCTCGGCATCCCAGCGCCAGCGCTCGACCACGACCACGGTGCGCTCGGCCTGGGTGTTCTGGTTGATCACCCCGATTTCGACCCGGCGCTCGACCAGGCCCCCGTCCAGCGCGGCGCTGCTGCGCTCGCGGTAGGACGACACGCGCAGCTGCGCGTAGCGGTTGAGCTCGAACTCGGTGGGCGGTTTTTCCTTGCGCAGCTTGGGGTCCAGATAGCCGATCGCATCGTCCATGCTGCCCCAGCGGATGGTCGCCCCGTAGGCGATCTGGGTCTCTTCCAGCAGCTTGCGCTGCTTGCGGCTCAGGTCGTCGGCCGAGGCCGCGGCGCTGACCAGCAGCAGGGAACACATCAGGAACTGGATGAGGCGGCGCATCGGTGGTTTCCCCAGAACGTCAGCCTGCCATCCTACCCTTTGGCGAAGGCAACGAAGCGACCGCTGAATTCGGCGGCGGGCTTGCCATCGGCACCGGGCTGGGTGGCGATGATGCTGATGCGGGCCTTGCGGCGCTGGCGGAAGGTGTTCAGGAAAGCGTCCCAGCCGGTAGCTTCGGCTGCTTCGGCATGGGCATGCAGGTCTTCGTAGACCGGTGCCAGGTAACGCAGGTTGCTGTCGGCCACGTAGACCTCGGCATCGTGGCCAGCCAGGCGCAGGCGCAGGCTGACCAGCGCCCAGCCGGACAAGGTCAGCACCGAGGCGAGGCTGCCACCGAAGGCGTTGCCCTTGTCGTTGACGTTGGCGGTCAGCGGCGCAGTGATGCGCAGCACGCCATCGGCATAACCGTCGAGTTGGATCTGCATGGCGCGGACCGCCGGCATGCAGTCCAGCACGTCCTGCAGGGCGGTCAGCGAGGAAGTCAGAGCATCAACGGACATCGGAGCAGAGACCACGACAACGAAGGGCCCGCATAATGCAGGCAATGGCCGACCATACGATACCCACTGGCGCCGCCGCTTCCGGGCCGGGCTGGACCTTCATTTCGCTGCGACCGCAGGGCCAGAATTCCGCGCTGCGCCGCGCCGTTGCTGGGCTGGGCGGGCATGCGGTGGCCCTGCCGCCCTGGCGTTTGCAGCGCCTGCACGGCACGCCAGTGGTGCGCCAGCTGCAACGCGCGCTGAACTGCGATCGGGTGGTGTTCACCAGTCCGGCGGCTGTGGCTGCGGCCGCCTGCCTGCTGCCGCTGGCCGCGGCACAGTGCAGCCCATGGCTGACCGTGGGCGAAGGCACCGCGCGGGCATTGCAGGCACAGGGTGCCGGCGAGGTGCATGCACCCCAGCGGATGGACAGCGAAGGCCTGCTGGCGCTGCCGGTGCTGGCCGACGTGCGCGGGCTGCGCGTCGGTCTGGTGACCGCCCCAGGCGGGCGCGGCCTGATCGCTGCGCAGTTGCAGGCGGCCGGCGCCAGCATTGAACGTGCCGACGTCTATCGGCGCCGCCTGCTGCGCCTGCGACCACGCGTGCTGGCTCGATTGGCGCATTCAGCGTCTCCGTGGGTGCTGGCGGTAAGCAGTGGCGAAGCGTTGCAGCATTTCTGGCAACAGCTTCCACCGGCGTTGCAGCAACGCCTGCAGGCCCACGCCAATGTCGTGGTTGCCAGCGAACGGCTGGGCGAGCAGGCGCAGGCATTGGGACTGCAGCGCGTAGTGCGCGCCGGCGGGCCCACCACGGCACAGCTGGTGAGCGCTGCACACGCCACGCTCACCGTCCCGGCAGCGAACTGAACAGGGACGTGGGTCACGCTTGCCGCTGTGGTCGGCAACAGTGATGCTGTGCACAACGCGGCCTGCCGGAACCTGACCGGCGACGTTGCCGACAAGGAAGCCCCATGAACGAGACTCCGCCCGTTTCCCCGCCCCGTCGACCCGCGCGCTGGCTGCTGCCGCTGGCCGGGGTGGTCGTGCTTGGCGTGGGCGGCTATGCCGGCTGGTACGTCTGGCAGCAGCAACAGCACGAACAGGACGCGCAGGCACAGACCACCGCAGTGCAGCTGCAGGGCCTGCAGGCCACGCTGGATGGACTGCGCCGCGACCAGCGCGCGACCAGCCAGCGCCTGCAGGATGCGGCGACCACCAACCGCGTGCTGCGCGACGAGATGCTGGGCCTTTCCCAGCGCAGCGCATTGCTGGAAGAGAACCTGGCCAAGCTGGCCGACAGTGCCAACCAGGGGCGGCAGGCGGTGCAGCGCGATGAGGCCGAGCTGCTGCTGACCCAGGCCGCGCAGCGCCTGAACTACGCCGACGATGTGGAAGGCGCACGCCGCCTGTATGCGCAGGCTGCGACCGCACTGACCAATCTGCCCGACAGTGATGGACTGAACCTGCGCCAGGCACTGGTACAGGAGCGAGAGGCACTGGACGCGCTCGGCGCTGGCCCGCGCGTGCAGTCGCTGCAACGCCTGGATGCATTGGCCAAGGCATTGCAGGGCCTGCCCTCGCAAGTCACGGGCAACGCTGCCGCTACCGCCAGACCATGGTGGCAGGCGACGCTGGCGCCGTTCGTGGACATCACTCCCAGCCGCCAGAACGGCCCGTTGACTGCCGCCGAACGTCGCAATGCCGACGATGCACTGCAGCTGGAACTGACCCTGGCGCGCGCGGCCATCGAACGTGGCGACCGCACCGGCCGCGATACGGCGTTGGCACGCGTGGAGCATTGGGCGCAGCGGCGCTGGCCGGATTCACCGGCCCTGCGCGCGCAACGTGCTGAACTGAAGGCCTTGCGCGAGCTTCCGCTGCAGGCCAGCAACACCGTTATTGGCAGCACCCTGCAGCAACTGCGCACCCAGACCGACCGGAGGTAATACCGCATGAAACCCCTGCAATCCCTGGTCGTGCTGTTGCTGGCCGTGGCCATCGGCGTGGTCGCCGCGCAATGGCTCGGCGCCGATGACCTCAACCGCTTCGGCGAAGTGACGCTGCGCTATGCCGGCTACGACTACCACAGCAACCTGCCCAAGGTGGCCCTGCTGACCGTGGTTGCCGTGCTGGTGCTGTGGCTGTTGTGGAGCCTGATTGCTGCACCGTTCCGTGCCTGGGGCCGTTACCGCCGCAAGCAGGGCCGGGTGCGGCTGATCGATGGCCTGCAGGCTTACGAGCATGGCCAGTGGCAGCGTGCGGAAAAGCTGTTGGACGGTGCCGCCAAGGATCCGGAAGTGAGCGCGGTGGCGCTGGCCAATGCCGTGCGCAGTGCGCAGGCGCGCGCCGACGGCACCGCCAGTGAAGCGCTGCTGCAGCGCCTGGGCGAAAGCGATGCCACCCTGCAGGCGCTGCTGCGCGCCGAACAGCTGCTGGCGCGCGACCTGCCTGTGGATGCCATCAACGCGCTGGACGTGGCGGCGATCCAGCCGCTGCCGCCGCGCGGCCTGTGGCTGCGCACCGAAGCACTGGCCCGTGCCGGCCGTGCCCACGAGGCGTATGGCCAGTTGGGCGCACTGCGTCAGAGCAAGGTGCTGCCGGCCGAATCGAACAGCGAACTGGAAGCGCGCCTGGCCGCACAGGCACTGTTGGAAGCGGCCGACGTCAACGCACTGGCCGCACAGTGGGAAGCCACGCCGAAGGCCCTGCGACCGACCCCCGACGTGGTGGGCGCCTACGCCAGCCGCGCAGTGGCGTTGAACTGGGACGAGCCGGCCCTGCTGGCCCTTGAGCATGCACTGGACCAGCGCTGGGACGACGAGCTGGTGACGTTGTATGGCCGCCTGCCGGCCGAACGCCTGGCCACCCGTCAGGCCAACCTGGCGCGCTGGCGCAATGTGCATGACGACTCCGCCGCGCTGCGCCTGGCGCAGGGTCGCATGGCCCTGGCCCAGCAGCAGTGGGAGGCCGCCGATGCGTTCCTGCATGAAGCCATCGCTGCCGGCGCGGGTGCACCCGCGTGGGAAGCACTGGGTGAACTGTTCGCGCAGCGTGGCGATCACGCGCTGGCCGCGCAGTGCCTGGCCAATGCGCTGCGCCTGCAGCGTGGCGAAGACAGCGTGGAGCTGGTGCGGGGCAACGAAGCGCCGCTGCGTGCAACGGTGGAAGAGCAGCCGCTCACGGTGCAGCCGCCGGTGTATGACGCCAATGAAGAGCGCGACGAATTCGGCAACCCGCGGTTGCCGTAAGTAGATCCACGCCATGCGTGGATGCTTTCCGCACCATGCCGACCAACGGTCGGCACCCACCGGAGAAAAAAACGCCGCCCGATGGGCGGCGTTTTTCGTTGTTCGATGGATGCGATCAGCGTTCGACGATCGCCACCACGCCCATGCCGCCGGCGGTACAGATCGACACCAGCGCGCGACCACCGCCGCGTTCGGCCAGCTGCTTGGCGGCCGTGGCAATCACGCGTGCACCGGTAGCCGCGAACGGGTGGCCGGTGGCCAGCGACGAGCCCAGCAGGTTGATCTTGTCCGGGTCAATGCGGCCCATCGGCGCGTCCAGGCCCAGGCGGTTGCGGCAGTAATCCTCGCTCTCCCACGCACGCAGGGTGCACAGCACCTGCGCGGCGAAGGCTTCGTGGATCTCGTAGATGTCGAAGTCCTGCAGGGTCAGGCCGTTGCGCTTGAGCATCTCCGGCACGGCCACGGTCGGCGCCATCAGCAGGCCTTCGCCATGCACGAAGTCCACTGCCGAGACGTGCGCATCACGCAGATAGGCCTGCGGTTCGTGGCCGTGGGCGCGTGCCCACTCCTCGCTGGCCAGCAGCACCGCGGCGGCGCCGTCGGTCAGCGGGGTGGAGTTGGCGGCGGTCAGGGTGCCGCGGCCGGAGACCCTGTCGAACGCCGGCTTCAGCGTGGCCAGTTTCTCCAGCGAGGTATCCGGACGCAGGATGTTGTCGCGCTCGACGCCGCGGAACGGTGCGATCAGATCGTTGAAGAAACCGCGCTCATAGGCAGCTGCCAGCTTCTTGTGCGAAGACACCGCCCACTCGTCCTGCGAGTCGCGCGAGATGTTCCATTCCTTGGCCATGTCCTCGCAGTGGTCGCCCATGCTCTTGCCGGTGCGCGGCTCGGCCACGCCCGGGAACTCGGGCTTGAGCTCGGAGAACTTGAAGCCGGCGGTGAGCGCACGGATCTTGTCGCCGGTGCTCTTGGCGCGGTTGGCAGCCAGCAGCCGCGCACGCAGCTTCTTGCCGTAGACGATCGGCACGTCGGAGGTGGTGTCCGAACCACCGCCGATACCCGATTCGATCTGGCCCAGCGCGATCTTGTTGGCAACGGTGATGATGCTGTCCAGCGAGGTGCCGCAGGCGCGCTGCAGGGTGATGCCCGGGGTCAGCGGCGACAGGCCGGACGACAACGTGGCTTCGCGGCCCAGGTTCCAGTCGCTGGAGTGCTTGATCACCGCACCCATCGCCACTTCACCGAGTTGCTGGCCGTGCAGGCCGAAACGTTCGACCAGCGCGCCCAGCGTACGGACCGACATGCCGAGGTTGCCGACATCCGAATACGCGGTGTTCTGGCGGCAGAACGGAATGCGGACGCCACCGAGGATGGCGACGGGACGAGCGTTGGGCATGGAGATACCTGGCATGGATGAGGGTGTCTGCAACATGGCCTGCACGACGGAGCAGGCATAATGGAGCCAAGTGTAGCTGCCGCCCTGTGATGGGCCAACCGTGGAACCATGAGCAAACCCGACCCCGCGATGAATGCCCTTGGCGTGCTGGCCCTGGAACTGGCCGGCGGCGAAATCCCCCGCCAGGCGGTGCTCAGCGCCGAACAGGCCGGTGAACTGGCCGAACGCGTCGGCCGTGACCTGGCCAAGCAAGTGCCGCAGGTAGCCGAGCTGGACCTGGTGTTCGCCGCCGCCCATTTCGATCCGGCCGAGGTGCTGCGCCCGGGCTGGCCGATCCACCGCCGCCTGGAAGAACTGCAGATGCGTGCGCCGGGCCGTAACCAGGGGCCGCGCCTGCTGGCCTTCGGTACCGACGCAAGTGGTGACGTGCCGCTGCCGTTCCAGGCCGATGCCAGCCTGGTAGGCGGTGGCCTGCGCGTGGTGCCGTTCCTGCTGACCGGCAGCGATGTGGCCACCACCAACGCGGTGGCCGAAGCGCTGGAAGACACGCTGCTGGCCAACGGCATGGCCCATGCCGACACCGCGCTGATGGCACAGAACACGTTCGGGGCCCGCATCGAGCACGCGCGCTATTTCACCGTGAACGACCTGGCCGCGATGATGTCGATGCAGTACGACAACCAGGGCCTGGCCGCGCTGTGGCCGCTGATCGAGACCGCGATCATGGCGCCGGGCGAAGACGAATGGCTCAATGCCGCGCCCGAGCCGCTGCTGCGCTACACCCATGGCGAGGCACGCATGGCGCTGTTCGACCCGGCCGGCTGGTGCGCGCACTACGGTCACGGCAACAACGACTGCGACCGCCTGAAGGGCATCTACGAGCAGTTCCTGATGCGCCAGCGGCAGATGGCCGCGGTGCTGGAAGCGCACGGCGTGCCGGTGCTGTTCGTGCACTGCGAAGCCGGGCAGGACGCGCGCGCGTTGCTGGCGCGCTGATCGGTGTGATCTGTTGGTAGTGCCGGCCGCTGGCCGGCAACCTTCGGATGTGCGATTGCCGGCCAGCGGCCGGCACTACCGATCAAGAAAAACGCCGGCTTTCGCCGGCGTCTTCTGATGGCTTACTGCGCCTTCTGGATCACCGCGCACGCCAGGCGCGCACCGGCATTACCGGTCGGCTGGGTCTTGTAGTCGTCCGCATCAGCATGGACGATCAGACCGCGGCCGATGATGTCGAAATCATCGCCCTTGCCGATGTTGACGTTGCTCGACACCGGGCCGTCGATGGTGGCCACGCCCTTGTCGTCGGCCTTGATGTTGGGCATGTCGCCACCGTGGTGCGGATCGGCCGACACATTGCCGTGGTCCTGCTTGCCCGGGTTGAAGTGACCGCCGGCGCTCATGCCGTCCGGCGCGCTGCAGTCGCCCTTCTCGTGGATGTGGAAGCCGTGCTCGCTGCCCGGCTTCAGGCCGCTGATCTGGCCGGTCACGTGGACCTTGCCGTCGACCAGCTTGAAGGTGACGCTGCCCTTGGTCTCGCTGCCCTGGGTCGGCGCCAGCTCAGCGCTGGCCGAGGCATCGGTGGCTGCTGCCGGGGCCGCTGCGGGCTCGGCCGGGGCGGTCGTGCCTTCGGCCGGTGTTGCTGCCGGGGTTTCAGCGGCCGGCGTGGCCGGCTGCTGGTTGCAGGCCGCCAGGCCCAGTGCAGCAATGGCTGCGAACAGCGACGTGTGGATCAAACGCATGGAATCTCTCCCTGGATGATGCCTGCAGTGATCAGCGGACAACCCGGATCACGCCACAGGCGATGCGGACGCCGGCATTGCCGGCGGGCTGGCTGCGATAGTCGTCAGCGTTGGCATGCACGACCAGTGCACGTCCGGCGATATCGGTGGCGGCGCCTCCGCCAAGGGTAACCCCCTTGAGGTGGATATCGACGTTGGCGCGGCCCTGGGCGTCGGCACGCAGATTGTCCATGTCGCCCAGGTGGTGCTTGCCGGTGCCGGCGCGGCCATGCGCAGCGCCACCGGGGTTGAAGTGATTGCCGGCGCTGCTGGCATCCACCGCGCTGCAGTCGCCGCGCTCGTGGATGTGGAAGCCGGCCTGTTGCATCGGCTGCAGGCCACCGACCAGGCCGGTGATGTGGATGCCACCGGGCTCGACCACCAGCGCGATGCGGCCACTGACGATACTGGCCGAGGCCGGCGACAGATTGGCCTCGGCCTGCTTGGCGGTGCTGACCACGGTCGGCGGCGGCGGTGTGGGCTGCGGCTTCTTCGGCGCGCTGCCACAGGCAGACAACAGCACGGCGGCGGACAACGGCAGGATGGCAAAGGACAAGCGCATCGAAGACTCCTTGCAGGTAACACTAAGGACGGCATCGTCCATGAAGGATCAACAGTTCGGCAAGTGGGCGCGAGGATCGCGTGCAGGGACCGTTCAATGGCCCCCGCGGCGGCGGCCAGCACCCAGCTTGCGGGTAAGGGTATTGCGGCCCAGGCCCAGGCGGGCGGCGGCTTCGGCACGGCGGCCATGGGTGATCTGCAGCGCGGCCTCCAGCAAGGCATGGTCGACCCGCTCGCGCACCTGCGCGTGCAGTCCTTCCACGCCCTCGCCCAGCTGCCGGCGTGCCCATTCGGCCAGCAGCGCCTCCCACTGCCCCGGATCAGCACCGCTGGCGCTGGCACGGCGGCCACGCGCGCGGTTGAGCGCAGTGTCGACGTCGGCCACGCCGATGGTGTCGGCGGCGGCCAGCGCGGCCATCCGCCAGCACACGTTTTCCAGTTCGCGCACGTTGCCCGGCCAATCGTGCTCGCGCAGCGCCTGCAGGGCGGCAGCGGTCAAACGCTTCGGCGGCGTATCCAGCTTGCGCGCAGCGGCGGCCAGGAAGGTGCTGGCCAGCTGTGCGATGTCCTCGCGGCGCTCGCGCAGCGGCGGCAGCTGCAGGCGTACCACGTCCAGGCGGTGCAGCAGATCGGCACGGAACTTCCCCTGCGCAACCAAACCTTCCAGATCCTGGTGGGTGGCGGCAACCACGCGCACGTCGACGCGGATCAGTTCACGGCCACCGACGCGGAAGAACTCGCCCTGCGCCAGCACGCGCAGCAGCCGGGTCTGCAGCGGCAGCGGCATGTCACCGATCTCATCCAGGAACAACGTGCCGCCATTGGCCTGCTCGAAGCGGCCGATATGGCGGCGCTGCGCGCCAGTGAAGGCGCCTGCCTCGTGGCCGAACAACTCGCTTTCCAGCAACTCGGACGGGATTGCGGCGGTATTGAGCGCGACGAACGGCCCCTGCGCGCGCGGCGATTCGCGATGCAGCGCATTGGCCACCAGTTCCTTGCCGGTGCCGGTCTCGCCGGTGATCAGTACCGCCAGCGGCGCCTGCGCCAGGCGGCCGATGGCACGGAACAGCGCGCGCATCGGCGGGGTATCGCCCACCAGCTGCGGCGGCTGGTCGCTGGAGGTTTCGGTGGTCGGCGTCGGTGCTGCCATGGCCGGTGCCACCGCCGGCAGCACGCGCTGTGCCAGTGCCACGGCATCGTCCAGGTCGAACGGCTTGGACAGGAATTCATGCGCGCCGCCGCGGAACGCACCGGCCGTGCTGGCCACGTCGGTATAGGCCGACATCACCACCACCGGCAGTTGCGGCAGCGCGGCCTTGAGCTTGTCCAGCAGTACCAGGCCGTCGTCGCCGGGCATGCGTACGTCGGTGAACAGCAGCGCCGGCGGCGAGCCCTCGCTCAACGCCTGCAGGGCGCGTGCGGCGCTGTCGAAATCGACCACTTGATAGCCGGCCTCGCGCAGCGCGGTGCACAGCACGAAGCGCACGGCACGATCGTCGTCGACCACCCAGATGCGCTGCGGGCCGGTGGAAGACTCAGACATCACGCAGGGCCTCTTCGGCAGTGGGAGCGCCGTTGCCGATCGGCAGCAGCAGGGTGAATACGGTATGGCCCGGGCGGGAGCGGTAGGTCAGTGTGCCGCGATGTTCGCGCGCCACCTGCTGGGCCAGCGCCAGGCCCAGCCCGGTGCCTTCGGCACGGCCACTGACCAGCGGCAGGAACAGGTGTTCGGCCAGCTCCTCGGGCACGCCACGGCCGTCGTCGGCGATTTCCAGGCGCAACGCCAGCGTGTGCAGCTGCTCGGCAATGCGCACACCGTGTTCGACGCGGGTGCGCAGGGTGATATTGCCGGCACCGGCCTGTATCGCATTGCGCACCAGGTTCCACACCGCCTGGGTGAGGCGGTCGGCGTCACCATGGAATTCGGGGATGCTGGGGTCGTAATCGCGCTGCAGGCGCACCGCCCAGCCGGCTTCGCTCTCGGCCAGGCGCAGCACGCGTTCCAGCGCGGCATGGATGTTCAGTTCGGCATGCGGCGCGGCCGGAGCCGGTGACAGCAGCTGGTCGAGCAGGCCATTGAGGCGCTCGATCTCCGAGCCGATCAGCTCGATCAGCTCGCGTTCGCTGGCATCGCGCTGGGCCGCGCGGCGCGCCAGCAGCTGGGCCGCACCCTTCAATCCGGCCAGCGGGTTGCGCAGCTCGTGGGCCAGCCCCTTCAACGCCGCACTGAGCGCGCTGGGCAGGGCCTGGGTCGGGTCCAGCCCGGGGAATTCATCGACCGGATGCGCCTCAAGCAGCCAGCCGCCATCGTCGCGGCGGCTCATCCAGCCCTCGGCGAAGCGCGGCGCCTCGCCGGGCACCGCCAGCGCCAGCCGGTTCAGGCGCAGGCTGTCGCGCTCATCGCGGGCAAGGAAGTGGGCCAGCGCCTCGCCCTGCACTTCCAAGGCGGCCAACGGCCGACCCAGCAGGCGCCGGACGCTGACGCCCAGCCAGCGCGCGAAGGCCGGATTGCAGCCGGCGATGCAGCCATCGGCGCCGGCCCACGCCAGCGGCGTGCCGAGGGCATCGAGGGACGGCGGGGGTGCGGGGTCGGACATTGCACCAATGTAGTGCAAAACGATGATCAACCAACGAATCACGCCGGATGCGTCGCCGGTCGTCGTGCCTAGGAATTACCTGCGACAGCTGGCTGGCGAATACTAACGCCTTACGATACTATCGCAAGACGTTACCTACATGCCGATTCAATCGTTTGCCTGCAAACGCACGCAGGCGCTGTTTGATGGTCAACGCGTGCCGAGGTGGCGCCACATCGAAGGCGCTGCTCTACGCAAGTTGGCGATGCTCAATGTTGCGGCCGCTCTGCGGGATCTGCGCATACCACCGGCCAACCGCTTGGAGCCATTGCGCGGGAACCGGTGCGGCCAGTACAGCATCCGCATCAATGATCAGTTCCGGATGTGCTTTGTGTGGACCAGAGAAGGGCCCGCCGAAGCTGAAATTATCGATTACCACTGAAGGAGCCGTGCTCATGCGAACCGTTCCCTACCCCGCTCCCGGCGAGATCCTGATGCACGAATTCCTGGAGCCCCTGGGCATCACCCAGTACCGCTTGGCCAAGGCGATCGGTGTGTCGCAGCGCCGGATCGGCGAGATCGTCACTGGTCATCGCGCTGTGACGGCCGACACCGGGCTGCGCCTGTCCCGCTACTTCGGTGTGTCCGACAAGTTCTGGATCGGCCTGCAGGCCGATTTCGATGCCGCGATGACCAAGGAGAAGCTGGCTGACGTGCTGGCCCGCATCGAACCGTACAACGCGGTGGCGTGAGTCCGGGCAGGTCGAGCAAGCTCGAGCACTACCGGCTTTGCGTTTACAGCTTCACGTTGAGGCCGACGAAGACGCTACGGCCCGGGGCGGGCGAGAACATCGGCCGGGCGCTGTCCCAGAAGAAGCTGTCGTACCACGCGTAGGCGTACTCGCGGCCGGTCACATTCTTCAGCTGCAGGTCCACGCTCCAGCGCGGAGTGATCTGGTAGGCGGCACTGAGATCGAGCACGGCAAAGCCGCCGAACTTGCCGGCCACATTGCGCTCTTCCAGGTAGTAGTCGCCCTGTACGCGTGCCTGCAGGCCCAACCGCAGCGCCTCGCTGGCCTGATAGTCCACGCCCAGGTTGCTGATGTGGCGCGGGGTGGCGGCCACTTCGCGGCCACGCAGGGAAACGCTGGCATCGCGGTCGTCGCGGGTGATCTTCGCTTCCTGGTAGGCGTGTGACAGCCACACGGTCCAGTCAGTGCCCAGCTGCGCGCTGATCTGCGCGTCCACGCCCCGCCGCCGGGTCTTGCCCAGGGTGACCGTGGTGCCGGTGGCTGGCATGTTGGACACCTCGTTTTCCGCATCCTGCTGCCACACCGCCAGCCGCGCCTGGGCGCCTTGGAACGGCTGGAACTTGATGCCCAGCTCCATGCCGGTATTGGTGGACGGCTGCATGGGCACCTGCCCCGGCGTGAGATAGGCAGGTGCGGTGGAGCCGGTGAGCACCTGGAAGGTGCGGCCCCAGTTGGCGTACACATGGGTGGTCGCGCCCAGCGAACGGATCACGCTCAGCTTGGGCTGGCCGATGCTGCCGTAGTCCTGCAGGCGACCGGTGCTGCCGTTCATCAGCCGGGTGTGCCCACTGAAGCGGTCCACACGGTAGGCCGGCACGATCTTCCATGCGTCGCTCGGCTGGTAGATGGCCTGCACATAGGCGCCCCAGTTGTCGAAGCTGTGGCGGTCGTTGTTCTGCACGCGCGCCGGTGGGCGGCTGTAGTCGGTCGGCTCGGCGTAGGCGTAGCGTTCGCGGATGTAGCCGTTGTCCTGCTGCTCGTAGTTCAGCCCGCCCTCCACGATAAGCATGGGGCTGGCCTGCCAGGTGAGCGTGCTGAGCAGGCCGGCCTGGCGCTCGTCCCAGAGGCGACGCTGGCGCGGCAGGTTGCCGCTGGGCAGGTCGCTGAAGGTCACGCGGCGGTCGTCTTCGTAGCGGTTGTAGTACAGCCGCGTGCCAAACAACAGGCTGTCGGCCAGCTTCAGGTCCAGGTGCGCAGCGAACTGGCGCATGTCGCGGTCATCGCCATCATTGCCGTTGCGGCGGTCGGAGGCGCGGCGATCCGTGCGCAGTTCTTCAGCGGTCATGAAGCCGGGTTCGTCAGCTTCGTGGTGGTAGGCACGCGCGGTGAGGCCCACGCGCAGGCCCTCGTCAATCGATCCGAAGAACCACTTGCCACCCAGCGAGTACTTCTTCGAGGTGTCATGGTGGCGGTAGCCATCGCTGGCCTGGGTGCCGACGAAGTAGTTCTGTGCGAAGCCATCGGATTCGCGCCCCACCGCCAGCTGCGCATCGCGGGTGTTGTAACTGCCGTAAGCCAGGCGCGCATCGGTGTAGTTGCCGCCCTGGCGCGTGCCGAAGTTCACGTTGCCGCCGATGTTGTGCAGGCCATAGCGCGGATCGTTGGTGCCACGCACCACTTCGATGTAGCTGATTTCCAGCGGAAACAGCATGTCGATGAAGCGCTGGTTGCCACTGTTGACGTTGCTGGGGATGCCATCGATGAGGGTCTTGATGGCATTGAGGTAGCCCTCGCCGTTGAAGGCGCGGAAGCTGACCTTGCCCGATTCTGCGCCCTGCCGGGTCTCGGTCAGCTGGATGCCGGGCATCTGCCCCAGCAGTTCCCAGCTGTGCGACACGTTGCGGTCTGCGATCTGGTCGGCGCCCAGCACGTCCACCGAGGTCAGCACCTGGTGGGCGGTGAGCTGGCCTTCGCCGTGCTGGTGCACGTGGACCTTGCCCAGGGTGAGTGCGGCATCGGCCGACTGTGCAAACGCGTCAGGGGCGAACGGGGCAGCCGCGAGTGCGGCCACCAGCGTGGAGGTCTTCATGGGGGAGGCAGGCCACTATCTGAAATGCAACTTTATAACATTTCAATTCTGCCGGCCATGAGGGGCCCACTGCCCCCTCGTGTCAGACCGGATAACCGGTGGCTTCCCTGGCCTTCTTCCAGGCGCTTTCGAATTCGCGCGCGGAGATTTCGTCGTCTTCGTCGAAATCCATGAACGACACCGGCTGGTCGGCCAGCACGAACCGGTCATCGCTCTGGCCGGTGGCGTCGGCCCAGACAATCTTGGCGCCGTAGATTTCCACCTGGCGCACGATCTTCTCGCCACGGGCTTCCATCAGCACGTTGCCCTTGCCCAGGCTCGATTCGGCCCAGTGCTTGTAGTACTTCCTGGTGCTGCTGTTTGCGTTGTTCTTTGCGTATTTCATTGCGGTGGTCCTGGCCGCAGCTGCGGCCGGAGAGTTCGGAATGGCGCCATTATCAGGCATCTGGGGGTCAGATCCCGTTCCGTAGGAAAGCGATCTGACCCCGGCCGATCTACTGCGGCAGCGCCATGCCCTTCGGCCACAGCATCCAGATATTGCCCTTCTGCTTCATGTCACCGGCCAGCTTGCCGGCGGCATCGCCGCTGCCCCAGTACAGGTCGGCGCGCACTTCACCGGCAATGGCGCCGCCGGTGTCCTGCGCGGCCACCGGGCGTACTACCGGGCTGCCGTCCGGGCGGGTGGTGGACAGCCACAGCAGGCTGCCCAGCGGCACCACGGTGCGGTCCACCGCCACGCTGTAACCGGCAGTCAGCGGCACGTTCAGTGAACCACGCGGGCCTTCCGGGCTGTCCGGGTTGCGCACGAAGAACACGTAGCTGGGATTGCTGCGCAGCAGTTCCGGTACGCGTGCCGGATTGGCCCGGGCCCACGCGCGGATCGCGTCCATGGTGACGTCTTCCTTCTTCAGCTGGCCCTGGTCCACCAGCCAGCGTCCGATCGCGCGGTAGGGGTGACCGTTCTGTTCTGCATAGGCCAGCCGCACCTGCTTGCCATCGCCCAGGCGCACGCGGCCCGACCCCTGGATCTGCAGCAGCTGCAGGTCCATCGGATCGGTCAACCAGGCCAGCACCGGCGCCTTGGCGCCCTTGGCCGCGATGGTACCGGCGTCGTCATAGGGCTTGAGCACCTTGCCCTCGACGCGCCCGCGCAAACGCTTGCCCTTCAGTTCCGGGTAGAGACTCTCCAGCTGCACCACCACCAGATCATCGGGCGTGCCATAGACCGGCACCGTCGCCTTGTCGGTACGGGTCAGGCTGCCGGGATAGATCGGCTCGTAGTAGCCGGTGATCAGCCCATCGGCCTGGTGGCCACCGGCACGCAGGGCGTAGGCATCCAAGTCGCGCTGCAGGAACTGGCGGATCGCGGCCGGGTCCTTGTCGCTCACTGCCGCAGCCGTGGTGCAGGGCTTGGCCCAGATCGCGTCAGTCTTCAACCGGGTGCAGCTGCTGCGCCAGGCGACGAAACCGGCCTGCAGGTCGGTATCGGAGACCGCCGGCAGCGCGCTCCATTCAACCTTGGCGTAGGTGGCGGCAGGCTTGGTCGCTGCTGCAGGAGCGTCAGGGCGTGTGCCCGGGGTGGAGCAGCCAGCAAGCACGGCCAGCGCAAGAACGCTCAAGCTCGCGCGACTCAGGGGGGCGATGATGTCTTTCATGGCCCCAATGTAGAGGAAATGGCGCGGCGCCGGACCCCTCGGGTGCCTGGCACCACGCGCTTCCTTCAGCGTCCTCCGCTGCCCAGCAGGTCACTGTTGCGGGTGGCGAACACCGGCGGCGGCACGTCCAGCACGGCATCGTTCACGGTGCGACCGGCGAGGAAATCGACGATGTTGCGCGCAATGGCAGGATTGCCCGTCCACAGCTCATGGTGATGGCTGGCATTGCGTACCAGCAGCGAGCGGCCGTTGCTGAAACCTGGGCGCAGCGCGTCGGCATTGGCCGGCGGCGTGCGCCCATCCAGCGAGCCACTGATGAACAACACCGGCACGTCGCTGCGCAGCGGGCCGCGGAAGGCGTCGCCCAGATCGGCCAGGCCCAGGCCGTTGCCGATGGCGGGGAACGGGAAGTTCAGGGCATCACCGAACAGGCTTTCACGTGATTGCGCCGCTACCCGGGCCAAGCGCTGCGGACTCTGCCCGGAGGCCACATCCATCGCCAGGCCCATGGCCGGGAACTGCGCGAACTGTGCGCGCACGATCAGCACCAGGTCGGCCAGCGGGTCATAGTTGCCGCGCTCGGCCTCGCGCAGGACCAGCGGCAGCCATTGCTGGGTATGCCGCTGGCCAAGCGCATTGGCAATCAGGATCTGCGCATCGAATTCACCGATGGTCACCTGGCGACCGTCATGCATGCGGCTGCGACCCTGTCGTGGCTGCTCACGCAATGCCTGCAGCACACGCTTGGCCGATCCGGCCAGATCGTCGAAGCCATCCTTGCGTGCCAGCGGCGCCAGTTCCTGCAGCAGAGCATCGCTGCTGAGCGGCAGCTTCAGGGTGTCATCGGGGCCTTCGGTGCCCATCAGCACCACGCGCTGCAGGCCTTCGCCGTGCAGGCGCAGCGTGGCCAGGGCCAGATGGGTGCCGTAGCTCATGCCCCACAGGCTGATCTTCGGCACATCCAACGCGCGCCGCAGGTCGTCCAGGTCGCCAGCGCTCTCGGCCGTGGTGTAAGCGCCGAGGTCGACACCGGCCTGACGCCAGAACGCCACGCATTTGGCAGCCGTTGCCTGCACTGCGGCCAGGGCCGTATCGCGCTGTAGTGGCTGGGCGTCGTCGAAACGTGTTTCATGCGGGCATTCCGGTGGCGGCTCGGACAGGCCGGCACCGCGCTGGTCGAGCAGCAGCACGTCGGCCTCGCGCCGAACCTGGTCGAACACCGGCCAGCGCGGGCCGCGTGCGGTGTCGATGCCCGAGCCGCCCGGGCCACCGGCCAGGTACACCACAGGTGCAGCACGGCCATCGCCGGCGGTTGCACGCAGGCGCACCACCTTCAGGTGCAGGCGCGGTCCCTCCGGCTCGCTGTGCCGGCGCGGCACGTCCAGCACCGCGATCTCGGCCGGAATGGCGCCATGCGCTTTGGTCTGCAGCGTGTAGGGTTCGAAGGCGAGTGCCACCGGGCGAGCCTGTGCGGGAATGGCCGTGGCGACTGCCAGGCAGAGCGCGGCCAGCGTGGCGGCCACGGCAGAGCGACGAGACAGAACACGGTGGGAAAGCATGCGGGCGCTGCGGGTCATGGTCGGCTCCAGGGAAAGGATGTACGCGGCCAGCATCTGCTGCATCGCGGGGTGGTAGAGGCCCCCGCCTGCCGAACGTCTCCGGCAGGCGGTCCAATGGCTCCACGCAACCGATAGGATGGCCACCATGCAGATCACACGAACCCTGGCTGTCCTTGCTGTCCTGCTTGCGGCCGTGGCGGCATGGCTGATCGTGTCGACGCCGCCCCCGGGAATGGTGGTTGTGCGGGGCGCGCAGATGGCCACTGCGCGAGTAGACGCATCGGACGCTCTGCCGACGCGCCCACCGGCGAACCTCGACTGGCAGCCGCTGGACCAGCAGCAACTGGCGGAGTGGCGTGGCCCCTATTGGCTGCGCTGGCAGGTGCCGGCGGCAACCGGCCCCGACAATGATGGACGCACACTGCGGCTGTCACTGCGCGCGGCCAGCCAGCTGTACTGGAATGGCACGCCCTGGATCAGCAATGGCGTCGTGGGTCGCACCGCTGAAGAAGAGCAACCGGGACGCGTCGATCTCGTCCACGTGCTCCCTCCCGTTTCAGGCAATGCCAACGATGAGCTGGTCGTGCTTGCATCGAGCCAGCGACAGCATTTCACCCTGCATGCTGCCGATGCGATGGTGCTGATCGCACCTGCCGCCGTGATGTATGGCCAGATCATCCTGCCATGGCTGATCGCTGCCTTCGCCACAGGAGCATTGGCGGCGGCGTGCCTGTATTTCCTGTCGGTGCTGCGCGGCCAGACACGCACGCCGGGTGCGCGCCTGCTGCTTGCACTGGGCGTGGTGGGGCTGGCATTGCCGGCCGTGGAAGCGTGGCGCTCCCTGTTGGGGTATGACTACCCGTGGCACGGTCCGCGTCTGGTCGCATTGCTGGTGCTGCACGTGGCAGCGGCCGCGCTGCTGCCGGCCTATCTGGCGCGGCGCTTCGGCGTGGCGGTGCCGCGCGCCGGTGGCCTGCTCTATCTGGCGATGATCGCGGCGCTGGCCATCAGCCTGCCCGGCTTTGACACGCGCTCGGCAGCGGTGCTGTTGTTGAGCCTGCTGGCCTCGGCATGGCTGCTGCTGCGCGCGCGTGGCGAAGCGGAAGATCGATGGCCAATCCTCGCGTTGCTGCTGGCCGGCCTGCTGGCGTTGCTGGTCGCGCGTGGCGCGTTCCTTGATGGGCCCTACTTTCTGCTGCTGGCGGTGTTGATGGTGTTCCTGCTGCTGCGTCACGCGGCGCAGCTGCAAGCGCTGGACCGGCACAACGCGTTGCTGCGCGAAGAACGCGCACGCCTGTCATTGCAGTTGTTGCAACGGGGAATCCAGCCGCATTGGTTGATGAACACGCTGACCTGCCTGCAGGAACTGATCGAGCAGGCACCGCAGCGCGCGAGCCGCCTGGTGGAGTCGCTGGCCGACCAGTTCGATCGCCTGCGCGACAGCAGCAGCCGCCAGAGTGTTCCGTTGCAGGAGGAGCTGGCCTTGTGCCGCAGCCATCTGGACACCGTGGGGCTGGCACTGGACCAGCGCATGGTGCTCGAGGTGGAGGGTGAGGATACGGTGCTGTCGCTGCCGCCGGGCATCCTGCATGCACAAGTGGAGAACGCATTGACCCATGCCGGCGCGATGGCCTGCGCATTGCAGCCGTTCCATCTGCGCGTGCAGCGCGACGATGTCCGATGGGTGCTGGAGCTGCGCAGTGCGCGTGGTACGGCCGCGCATCGTGGCCGTGGCACCGGTACGCGCTATATCGAGGCCAGCCTGGCCGCCGCCTTTCCTGGCGGCTGGGCCTTCGCGCAGGGCGCCGAAGGCGACCGCTGGTGCGGCCGGATCGAGCTGACATGCGCATCCTGATCGTTGAGGACGAACCGCTGGTGCGCCAGCGCCTGCTGCGCCTGTGCAGCGAACTGGCCGGAACGCGTGCGCGCTTCGATGCCGTGGCCGACCTCGAGTCAGCCGGAGATCGTCTGCAACGCAGTGTGTACGACGGGCTGCTGCTGGACCTCAACCTGGGCGGTGACGATGGTTTCGAGCTGTTGCGGCGTGCAGTGGCCGGGCGCTACCAGTGCGTGGTGGTGTCGGCCCACCGTGATCGTGCGCTGCTGGCCTTCGAGCACGGTGTGCTCGACTTCGTTCCCAAACCGTTCTCGCGCGAACGTCTTGGTCAGGCATTGGAACGGTTGCTCGATAGCGGTGGCGTGCGTTCGGGGCGCGCGCGCTATCTGGGTATCTGGCGTGCGCAGGGTACCGCAACCGTTGAGTTGGCCGACGTGATGTGGATCGGGGCCGACGGTGACTACAGCCAGGTGCGCATGCGCGATGGCCGCAGTGAACTGCATGACAAATCGCTGGCCGCGCTGGCCAACGTGCTGCCTGCGGATTTCGTCCGCTGCCACCGATCGCATCTGGTCAATCTGCAGCACGTGCTTACGCTGCATGCCGGCTCCGGCAGCCGCTACTGGCTGGTGTTGAGCGATGGCAGCGAGCTGCCTGTTGGCCGAGCGCATGTGGCCGCGCTGCGTGCTGCGTTGGGATTGGGGTAATAGGCATGGCCTGGCACTAGTGGGGACGCGCGCTGGGCATAGGTCAGGGGGTCTGCAGCAGCAGCGAGTGCAGGATGCGGGCGTCTTCGGCATCCAGTGTCTTCGGCAGGTCGTCGCGGCCACGGAAGCGGCGGTGGAAGGCGGCAACGGTGGCTTCGCGATTGTCCAGCGGATAGCCGAAGCGGGCCAGCGCATTCCACGCATCGAAGCCTTCCGGTGCGGCACCGTCGGCTGCGCGCGGCCATACCCCGAACCCGGCTTCAGCCAGCTGCTGCCACGGGAAGAACCGGCTCGGGTCCTGCTTGCGGGTGGGTGCCAGGTCGGCGTGACCGATCACCTGACGCGGCGGGATGTTCAACCGATCAGTGAGGTCGCGCAGCAGCACGATCAGCGATTCGATCTGCGCTGCGCGGAAAGGACTGCGGCCATCGTTGTCGAGCTCGATGCCGATCGAGGCCGAGTTGAGATCGGTGATGGTGCCCCACCGTCCTGAGCCGGCATGCCAGGCGCGGCGTTCATCGGCCACCAGCTGGTAGCGATGGCCATCGGCGCCAATCAGGTAGTGTGCGCTGACCCGCCCGCCGCTATTGGCGGTACGCAGCGTATGCAGGCTCTGCTGCACCGACTTCTGCTCGGTGTGGTGGATGACGATGATGACCGGCGTGCGCGCGTTCTGGTTCGGCGATGGCACCCAGGTGGCGAGCGGGTTGCGGGTTTCCTGCGGCGTGGACGCGCAGGCGGCCAGCAACAGGCAGGCCGAGAGCATCAGGGCGGTGCGGATCGGGTGCATGGCCCGATTGTGCGCGATCAGGCCGGATGATGCATGCGGCGGTGCCGACCAACGGTCGGCACCCACCGAAGAGCAATACGGTAGATCCACGCCATGCGTGGATGGGCCAGCGGAAGCACAGTAGAGCCACGCCATGCGTGGCTGGGCCGCCGACCAAGCAAGCTTGGCAACCACCAGGACAGCAGAAGTGCCGACCAACGGTCGGCACCCACCACGTCAGTGCGTCGCTACATCAGGCCTCGTAGGCAGATTCACCGTGCGAGGTCACATCCAGGCCCGTGCGTTCGGCCTCTTCGGTCACCCGCAGGCCCACCACACTGCGCACCACCAGCAGGATCAGCGTGGTCACCACCGCCGACCACACCACGGTCAGGCCGACGCTGACCACCTGCACCCAGACCTGGTGCGCGATATCCAGATCGGCCTTGGTGCCGCCCAGCGACTGCGCACTGAACACGCCGGTAAGGATCGCGCCGACGATGCCGCCCACGCCATGCACACCGAACACGTCGGCGGTGTCGTCCACCTTCAGCAGGCGCTTGAGGCCGGTCACGCCCCACACGCAGACCACACCGGCAACGAAGCCGATCACGATCGCGCCGAGCGGTCCCACGGTGCCACAGGCCGGGGTGATGCCGACCAGACCGGCCACAGCGCCGGATGCTGCGCCCAGTGCCGAGGGCTTGCCCTTGCTGATCGCTTCCACCAGGGTCCAGCCCAGCACGGCGGCGGCGGTGGCCAGCACGGTGTTGAGGAAGGCCAGCGAGGCGACGGTGTCGGCCGCTGCTGCCGAACCGGCGTTGAAGCCGAACCAGCCCACCCACAGCAGCATCGCGCCGATATAGGTGAACGGTACGTTGTGCGGCTTCAGCGCGGTCTGGCCATAACCCAGGCGCTTGCCGACAAACCACGCAGCAACCAGGCCGGCCACACCCGCGTTGATGTGCACGACGGTGCCACCGGCGAAGTCGATCGCGCCCATCTCGCCCAGGTAACCACCACCCCAGACGATGTGCGCCATCGGGATGTAGCTGAGGGTGAACCACAGTGCCGAGAACAGCAGTACCGCGCGGAACTTGATGCGTTCGGCGAAGGCGCCGACGATCAGCGCGGTGGTGATGCCGGCGAAGGTCGACTGGAAGGCGACGAACAGGTAGTCCGGCAAGCCCTTGATCGGCGTGTTGCCCACCGAGTCAGGTGTGAAGCCCTTGAGGAAGGCGAATTCGGTGAATGAGCCGAAGAATGGATTGCCGGCACTGAACACCGCGCTGTAGCCGTAGGCGACCCACAGCAGCAGCACCAGCGAGAACACCACCAGGATCTGGCTGAGCACCGACAACACGTTCTTCGAACGCACCAGGCCGCCATAGAACAATGCCAGGCCGGGCACCACCATCAGCAGCACCAGCAGGGTGGAGGTGAGCATCCAGGCCACGTCGCCATGGTCGTAAGCAGGAGCCGCCGCTTCAGCAACGGCGGCTGCGGCGGCAACCGGCTCCTGCAGCGGTTCGACCGCCACGGTTTCGCTCGGCAGCGGCGACACCTGCACCTGGGCATGGGCACTGCCCGGCCAGGCACCCGCGGCCAGTGCACTGAGCAGCATCAGCAGGCACACGATATGGAACCGGGCTTGCCACCCGGTGAGAAGGCGCATCTTCATGGGGGAGTCTCCGGAAGGGGGCTTACAGCGCGTCGGCGCCGATTTCGCCGGTGCGGATGCGGATGACCTGCTCGACGGCAGTGACGAAGATCTTGCCGTCGCCGATCTTGCCGGTGCCTGCAGACGACTGGATCGCTTCGATCACCGCGTCGGCACGCTCGTCGGTGACCACGGTTTCGATCTTGATCTTGGGCAGGAAGTCGACCACGTACTCGGCACCGCGATACAGCTCGGTGTGGCCCTTCTGGCGACCGAAGCCTTTTACTTCGGTCACGGTGATGCCCGACACGCCGGCATCGGACAAGGCCTCGCGGACCTCGTCGAGCTTGAACGGTCGGATGATGGCGGAGATCAGTTTCATGCGCATGTCCCGAGGGTGGATGGGGCCAGCGCGCCAGCGCGCGATGGCATCAGGCAACCACGGGCCATCAGGGTGATGGCCGTGGCTGTTGCACCGGACACGTAAGGGGCCGGGACGGCCGTGCCTCTCTCCTTGCACGACCGACGCGGGAGGGAGGGCGGCCCTGGTCGCGTATCCGGTCTTTCTCTTGCCCCTGGATCAGCGGGCCACTGGCCCGCGTTTCCAATGCAGCGGGCCAGCGGCCCGCTCTACCCCGGCGAGCCGGGGCCCGCCCGGCAGCTCCCCAGCCGCCCGATCAGCTTGCGTAGTACAGCTGGTATTCCAGCGGGTGGGTGGCCGCGCGGAACTTGGTCACTTCCTGCATCTTCAGCGCGATGTAGCCGTCGATGAAGTCATCGCTCATCACGCCGCCGGCCTTCAGGAACTCGCGGTCCTTGTCCAGCGCTTCCAGGGCCTGGTCCAGCGAGGAGCAGACCTGCGGGATCAGCTTCTCTTCTTCCGGCGGCAGGTCGTACAGGTCCTTGTCGCTCGGTGCGCCCGGGTCGATCTGGTTCTTGATGCCGTCCAGGCCGGCCATCATCAGCGCGGTGAAGGTCAGGTAGCCCGACTGGATCGGATCGGGGAAACGCATTTCGATGCGGCGTGCCTTCGGGTTGGACACCCACGGAATGCGGCACGAGGCCGAACGGTTGCGGGCCGAGTAGGCCAGCATCACCGGCGCTTCGTAGCCCGGCACCAGGCGCTTGTAGCTGTTGGTGCCCGAGTTGGCGAAGGCGTTGATGGCCTTGGCGTGCTTGAAGATGCCGCCGATGTACCACAGCGCCATCTGGCTCAGGCCGCCGTAGCCGTCACCGGAGAACAGGTTGGTGCCACCCTTGGACAGCGACTGGTGCACGTGCATGCCGCTGCCGTTGTCGCCGACGATCGGCTTGGGCATGAAGGTGACGGTCTTGCCGTTGCGGTGCGCCACGTTCTTGATGACGTACTTCATGCGCAGCAGTTCGTCGGCCTTCTGCACCAGGGTGCTGAACTTGGTGCCGATTTCGCACTGGCCGGCGGTGGCCACTTCGTGGTGCTGCACTTCCACTTCGATGCCGACCTGTTCCAGGGTCTTGCACATCTCGGCGCGCAGGTCGTGCAGGGTGTCGGTCGGCGGCACGGGGAAGTAGCCGCCCTTCACCCCCGGACGGTAGCCGCTGTTGGCGCCGTCGTACTTGGCGCCGCTGTTCCATGCCGCTTCTTCCGAATCGACCTGGAAGAAGGTGTGGCCCATTTCATTGGCGAAGCGGACCGAATCGAAGATGAAGAACTCCGGCTCCGGGCCGAAGAAGGCGGTTTCGGCGATGCCCGAGGACTTCAGGTACGACTCGGCGCGCTTGGCGATGCCGCGCGGGCAACGGCCGTAGGGCTGCATGGTGGCCGGGTCGAGGATGTCGCAGCTGATGACGATGGTCGGATCGGCATAGAACGGATCGACGTAGGCGCTGGCGGTATCAGGCAGCAGCACCATGTCCGATTCGGCGATGCCCTTCCAGCCGGCGATCGAGCTGCCATCGAACATCTTGCCTTCTTCAAACAGCGAGGGCTCGACGATGCTGACCGGGAAGGTCACGTGCTGTTCGACACCACGCATGTCGACGAAACGCAGATCGACGAACTCGATCTGGTTGTCCTTGATCAGCTTTTCTACGTTTTCCACGGACATCGGTACGACCTCGGATGGGGATGAATGCCTGCTGAGGTACAGCAATGACCGTGCCAACTTTTCGCACGCCGCAAGTTGTTGATTTCAAAAAGGGCGCGCCGATCCGGTGCGAAACGGTGCGCACCAAATGAGTGCACGCAGGACCGGACGCACCCGTTTGGTGCAGCAGGGATCGTCTATCCTTTCGACCTTCTTCCACCGCCAACGCCCGCACAGTCCATGTCCGACCTGCTCTCCGCCCTGCTGCTGGGCATCCTCGAAGGCTTGACCGAATTCCTGCCGATCTCCAGCACCGGCCACCTGCTGATTGCCCAGCATTGGCTGGGCGCGCGATCGGACTTCTTCAACATCATCATCCAGGCCGGTGCGATCGTGGCCGTGGTGCTGGTGTTCCGACAGCGCCTGCTGCAGCTGGCCACCGGTTTCAACCAGCGCGAGAACCGCGACTACGTGTTCAAACTGGGCGCCGCGTTCCTGGTCACTGCGGTGGTCGGGCTGGTGGTGCGCAAGGCCGGCTGGTCACTGCCGGAAACGGTCAGCCCGGTGGCGTGGGCGCTGATCATCGGCGGCATCTGGATGCTGCTGGTGGAGGCCTTCACTGCGCGCCTGCCGGACCGTGACCAGGTGACCTGGACGGTGGCCATCGGCGTTGGCCTGGCGCAGGTGGTGGCCGGCGTGTTCCCCGGCACTTCGCGTTCGGCCTCGGCCATCTTCCTGGCCATGCTGCTGGGCCTGAGCCGCCGCGCGGCTGCGGCCGAGTTCGTGTTCCTGGTCGGCATTCCCACCATGTTCGCCGCCAGTGCCTACACGTTCCTGGAACTGGCCAAGGAAGGAAACCTGGCCAGCGAGAACTGGACCGAGGTCGGCGTGGCCTTCCTTGCCGCAGCCGTCACCGGCTTCGTCGTAGTGAAGTGGTTGATGGGCTACATCAAGTCGCACAAGTTCACCGCCTTCGCCCTCTACCGCATCGCGCTGGGCGCGGCGTTGCTGCTGTGGTTGCCGTCCGGCAGCTGAACAGCGCCGGGGCACGGTAACCCCACTGCCGGCCCCACCCCGTTTCCCCCACGGTTCCCCAAGGAGAATCACCATGAACCACAAGCTCACCCTGCTCCTCCCGCTGGCCCTGATGGCCGCCTGCAGCCAGACCCCGGCCCCGGCCGGCACCGGCGGTGACGACGTGGCCCCGGCCGCGGCCAAGGCAGCAGACCAGCAGACGCTGGCGCACCTGGACGCGCAGCGCCTGCAGAGCCAGCACTGGCTGCTGCAGCAGGCCACCGCCGCCGACGGCAAGCGCATCGATGCGCTGTTCGCCCGCGAAGACAAGCCGGTCACCCTGGACTTCGCTGATGGCCGCCTGTCGGTCAGCAACGCCTGCAACCACATGGGTGGCGGCTACACCCTGGCCGACGGCAAGCTGACGGTCAGTGCGATGGCCTCGACCATGATGGCCTGCACCGACAAGGCGCTGATGGCGCTGGACGAGGCCGTGTCGAGCCGCCTGCAGGGCGAGCTGAAGGCCGAGCAGGATGCTGATGGCAAGCTGACCCTGACCAACGCCAAGGGCGACAAGCTGGTCTTCAACCCGGAACCGACCGCTGAAACCCGCTACGGCGGCGCCGGCGAGACGGTGTTCCTGGAAGTGGGCGCGAAGACCGCGAAGTGCTCGCACCCGCTGATCCCGGACTACCAGTGCCTGCAGGTGCGTGAGGTCAAGTTCGACGACAAGGGCCTCAAGCAGGGCAAGCCGGGCGAGTTCGAGAACTTCTACGGCAACATCGAGGGCTACACCCACGAAGACGGCGTGCGCAACGTGGTGCGCGTGAAGCGCTACGAGGTGAAGAACCCGCCGGCCGATGCGCCGTCGCAGGCGTACGTGCTGGACATGGTGGTCGAGTCGGCCATCGAGAAAAAGTAATGCAGAAGGGCGACCGCGAGGTCGCCCTTCTTCGTTGCGGGTAGAGCCGGCCGCTGGCCGGCTGCTGCACACAGCTGCGGCGACACGGGGAAGGTGCCGGCCAGCGGCCGGCACTACCCACATGCATCAGGGAGATCGGCATGAAACGGACGTACATGCTCGCACTGGCTTTGCTGGCCATCGGCATTGGCATTGGCATTGGCAGCAGCACGGCATACGCCGCCAGCACACCCACCACCGCACAGCTTGAGGCCCACCTGTGGCAACTGGCGCGCGCCACCGACGCGCAGGGCAAACGCATCGACGCGTTGTTCGTCAGGGGCCGGGCGCCGTACACCCTGCGCTTCCAGGGCCGCTTCATGAGCGAGTTGAATCTGTGCAACGGGTCGAGCAGCGCCTATCACCTGCAGGACAACCAACTGGTTCTGGAAGGCGGCATCATGACCACCGCCGCCTGCATCCGCGACGAGGTGGCCGAGCAGGAACGTGTGGCCGGCACGCTGGTGAATGCACGGGCAGAGATGACGCTTGCGCTGGACGAACGTGGCCGCCTGCTGCTGCGCAACGGTCACGGCGATGCGCTGATGTTCAGCCCGGTACCGCTGCCGGTGAAATGAGGCGGGCGGCACTTGGCCGCCCTTCTTCGTTGGCGGGTAGAGCCGGCCGCTGGCCGGCTTCCACATACAGCGGATGCCGGCCAGCGGCCGGCTCTACCCGAAGCCCGGTATCAGGCCAACGCCGGATTCAGCGTGTAGGTGCCATGCAGCGCCGCTTCGGCCAGCACGTGGCCGTGCATGGCGCGGTAGGCGTCGGCAGCGGTGAAGCGCGGCGGCAGGTCCAGCGAAGCCACGTCCAGCGCGAACACGCGGAAGAAGTAGCGGTGCACGCGTTCGTCGTTGAACGGCGGATACGGGCCGTCATACCCCAGGTAGTCGCCGGCCATGTCCGGATTGCCGGCAAACCAGCCGGTGAAATCGTTGAGGCCCTGACGGCTGCCGGCCGGGCCGGCCGGTGCCGGCTTGCCCTTTACCACGAAACCGTCGCTGCAGCTGCCTGCGGCGATCTCCTGCACCGAGGCCGGGATATCGGCCATCACCCAGTGCACGAAATCGCAGCGCGGCTGGTCGCGGGGCACGCTCATGTCGCTGCGGCCGACCGTTTCCGGAACGGTCGGCACATCCGGGTCCACGCACACCAGCAGGAACGAACACGTGCCTTCCGGCGCGCCGTTCCAGGCCAGGTGCGGGTTGCGATCCGGCGCGAAGCCGGCCGCATCGCCGGCGGCGAATTCGCGGTCGATCGGCGCGCCGTTGGTCAGGCTTTGGCTGCTCAGTTGCATCGGCGTCTCCTCACTCTTCCGGGTAACCCAGGCGCACCGCGATCGGGGTGAGCTTGGCGAAAGCGGCGCTCATCACGTCGCGGTAGGTGCGCCAGTGCCCCGGCGGGAAGCGCGGCGCGCCCAGCTGGGCGGCCGGCGGCATCGGTCGCTCGAACAGGCGGCCCAGCAGATCGGCCATCGCCTGCGGATCGTTGCCGATCTGGTCGATGCGCAGCAGCACCTGCGGATACAGGTCGTCCTCGTGCAGGGTGGCGACCTGGGCCAGTGCGCGCGCCAGCCATTCGCTGGCTTCGGCCAGCGAGGTCATCGCCAGTGGTGCGGCGGCACCGTAGGCCACCCAGTCCAGCAGCATGTCGCGCGGATCGCGCACCACCACCAGCAGGCGACCCTGCGGCAACTGCGGGCGCAGCGCCCACAGCAGGGCGTTGTCCCACCACAGCAGCCAGTCGATGACGGCGTCACCCTGGATTCCACGCGACGGCAACTGCTCGCGCCAGCGCTGCACCAGCCGCTCCGGGGTCAGCACGCCGGACGCGAGGTCCTGCAGCGTGTGGTAGTTCTGGAACGCATCATCAGGTGCGTTGGAGGTATAGCGGTCGCTGCGCAGCACCGGGCTGGCGGCCGCCAGGCCGGTCGCCACGCGTTCCACGCCCGAACCCGGTGCGCCCCACAGGAAGATCGGCGCGGAGGTGGCATCACCGTCGATCTCGCCCTTGTCCGGCCAGCTCGGCGGCGCCTTGGCCTGCGGCGGCAGCGGCAGGCGCTGCGGTGCCTGCTCGGCCTGCAGTGCCAGCCAGGTGTTCAGCGCTTCCTCCGGCTGCCCGGCCCGATCCTGGATTTCACCCAGCCAGGTGCGCAGGTCGGCGCGATGACCTTCCGGTGCCATGTCGATCAGTGCCTGCACGCGGGCGACGGCTGCGGCCGGATCGCGCTGCAGCAGGCCTTCGACCAGACGGGTTTCGCCGCTCACGCGGCCCGGCTCGAGGCTGACGATGCGCTCGGCGATCGCTTCGGCCTGCTCGTGCTCGCCCACCATGTCGTGCAGGCGCAGGCGTGCTTCCAGCGCCGGCAGGTGACCCGGCATCGTCTCCATCCAGCGCTCGACGGTAGTAGCGGCAGTAGGGCTTCCCACCTCTTCCACGGCCAGCCGTGCCAGCCACAGGTCATGCAGCTGAGGATGCTGCTCCAGCGCGGCGTCGAGGCGTGCGCGCGCCTCGTCTTCACGGCCCAGGCGCTGCCACGACATCAGCAGCAGCTGCAGTACCTGACGGTCGTCGGGCAGCGATTCCAGCAACGGCAGCAGATGCTCCAGCGCCTGCAGCGGCTGGCCACCGCGCAGGGCCAGTTCACCGGCCAGGCGGCGCATCGACGGCGTATCCAGGCCTTCCTGCTGCAGGGCGATCTGCATCGCTTCGGCAGCGGCCTCCAGGTTGTCCTGGCGCAGCGCCAGCTGCACCACCAGGCCATGCAGCGAGGTGATCGCCGGGTTCAGTTCCAGCACGCGGCGGAAGGCCTGCTCGGCGAAGGCCAGCATGTCCTTGCCCAGGTAGGCAAAGCCCAGCGCGTAGAGCACGCGGGTGTCGTTGGGCTGGGCCTGGTTGGCCGCCGACAGCAGCGTCAGTGCGCGATCCGGGTCGTCACGGCGCAGCGCGATCATGCCGTCGATGGTCAGCAGTTCCGGATGGTCCGGCTCGACGCGCGAGGCCAGGGTGGACAGGCGCTGGGCTTCGTCGAAGTCGTTGCGGCCGATCGCCAGGTGCGCCTGCATCACATAGGCGGAGAAGGAGTTCGGATCGAGGCCGGTCGTACGCGCCAACGCTTCGTCAGCCCCTTCGAACTGGCGCAGGGCCAGCAGCAGGCCAGCATGCTGCAGGTGCAGCTGGGCATCGTCCGGCGCCAGCTGCAGCGCCTGCTGCAGGGCCTCCATCGCGGCCGCGGCGTTGCCCTGCTGCTGCAGCGCAAGCGCCAGCCAGCGGTGGGCCTCGGCCTGGCCGGGTTCATCACGGGTCCACGCCTGGGCCAGCTGCACGGCCTGGTCGGCCTGGTTCTGGCGCAACGCTTGGATGATCTGGTCTTGCATGGCAGTCCGGTTCAAGTGCAAACCCGCATTGTAGCGGCCTGCGCACCGGTGCCGGTTCAGGCCTGCAGCACCCGCTGCAGGCGCTGCGCCACCCAGCGCTCGGAGAAGCCATCGCCGCGCCAGTTTTCCAGGAAGCCGCAGTGCCCCCCCCAGCAGGCGGTTTCCAACCGTGCCTGCTGCGGCAGTTGCCAATCGCTGAAAGTGGCATAGGGGATCACCGGATCATCCTTGGCCATCAGGATGTCGGCCGGCACCTGCAGCGTGGACAGTCCGTCGCCGGCGATGGAATACCCGTCGAAATAGGCCTGCAGCGAACCGAAGGTGGTGTGCCGCTCGACCAGCCAGGCGGTCAGCGCGCGGATGTCCAGATTCAGCACGCGGTCGTCGACGTCGGTCAGTTCGGGGAACAGATCGCGCTTGCGCCGCAGCGAGCCGGCCCACTTGCGGCGGAAATACCAGTCGTACATCGCCGGACCGTTCTCGATGTTCTCCATCGTCAGCCCCGGATCCAGCACCGGGCAGACGGCGGCCACTTGCTGCAGCGGCACGCCGGCCGCCGGCGCACGCAGGGCCAGCCGCAATACGAAATTGCCGCCCAGCGAGTAGCCGGCCGCCACCAGCGGCAGGTCCGGCCAGCGCCGGGCGACATCGCCAGCGGCATGCACCACTTCATCGATGAGGTTGGAGTGGAAGATGCCCCGATTGAGATGGTGGGTATTGCCGTGATCGCGGAAATTCAGCCGCACCACGTCGAAGCCCTGTTCGATCATGCGCGCGGCGGCCATGCGCATGTAGCTGGATTCGGCACTGCCTTCCCAGCCATGCAGCAGCAGCGCGACGCCCTTCGGCTCGCGGCCTTCGACATGACTGTGCCAGCCCTGCAGGCGTACGCCATCACCGCCATCGAGGATCAGCTCTTCGCTGACGGCACCGGTGGCGGCCAGCAGCAGCAGGCCGCGCTGCAGGCGCATGCGGCTGGAGCTGAGCATCGACTGCAGGTGCGGATTGCGCAGCCAACGCGGCGGCTGGTAGTCAGCCGCATGCAGCGTCGGCGTACCGGCGTCCAGGACAGGTGGCGGTATCAGGGCCACCGCACCCTCACTGCGTGCTCATGGCCGCCACGATGCGCGCGCGCGAGGTTTCCGCGATGCGTCGACGGCCTTCCAGATCCTGGGCACCGATCGGCTCCAGGAAATGCACTTCGGTATGCCGCGCCGGCTCACCGAGCAGGCGCAGGAAATTGGCGGCGAAACTCTCGCCCGGGCCGAACGCGACGATGGTCTGTGCGTCGCCCTTCGTCCCGTACACCAGCGCCACCGGCTGCACCGGCACGCCGGTTTCAACCGCGGCCTGGAAGATGCGGGCATGGAACGGCCCCACTTCGTGACCGCCGCGCGTGCGTCCTTCCGGGAACACGCCGACCGCCTTGCCGGCACGCAGGCGATCGGCCATCACCTGCATCACCCCACCGAGCGATTCGGTGTTGCCACGCTGATGGAAGATGGTCTGGCCGCGCGCGGCGAGCCAACCAACCAACGGCCAGCTGGCGATCTCGCGCTTGGCGACAAAGCCCATCATGCGCTGGCTGTGCAGGATGGAGATGTCGACCCAGCTGACATGGTTGGCGACGAACAGCACGGCGCCCGGCAGCGGCCTGCCGATCTGCGACAGGCGGAAGCCGAAGATCCACATCAGCCCGCCCTGCCACCAGTTCACCACCTTGGCCCCGAATGTATCCTCGCCCACGCGCAGCTCGCCCCACGGCGGGAGCATGCCGATCAGGATCAACGGCAGGAACACGGTGATGTGGACCAACAGCAGCGGTACGCGGTACAGGTAACGGCACACACGCGCCACGCCGCCACGGGGGGCCGGAGTGGGGGAAGTCATCCGCGCACGATACCGGAGCGCCGCAGCAGCTGCCAGCCGATTTAGGCCATAACCGCCATTGACCGGGGCAATCGGCGGGGAACGCTGGGTTCCGCTGCCGTCAACGCCCCCTCCGGGGGCTCAACCGTGGCCGGCCGCCACCACCGCCAGGGTCAGCCGCGAGATGCACACCAGGCGGCCCTGCTCGTCTTCGATGCGGATCTCCCACAGCTGGGTACTGCGGCCTACGTGCAGCGCGCGGGCGGTGCCGGTGACCGTACCCGAACGCACGGCACGCACATGGTTGGCGTTGATTTCCAGGCCCACGCAGATCTGTTTTGCAGGATCAACGCACAGGTTGCCGGCACTGCTGCCCAGGGTCTCGGCCAGCACCACCGAGGCGCCGCCGTGCAGGATGCCGTATGGCTGGCGGGTGCGTTCGTCCACCGGCATGGTGGCCTGCAACCAGTCCTCGCCGGCCGCACTGAAGACGATGCCCAGCGATTCAATCGCCGTGTTGCGGCTGAGCGCGTTGAGCTGCTCGATGGAAACGGCTTCGCGGAACACCTGGGTCATGCGGGCACCTTCAAAGAATGGGAACGAGGCCGGCGCCGAACGCGGTCAGCATGCGCACCAGCAGCCACTTCGGCCCGACGTTGACTTCGGGGAAGTCACCGACGGCGCTGTAGCAGCGATGGAAATCCGGGTCCTGCCTCGGCAGCGGCTGCGGGCAGTCCGGGCCGGGCTTGAACTCGTAGTCGGTGGCGTAGCGCCACGGCCAGAAGTCGAGGATCGGCAGCGCTTCGGAGGCCTTGCCGACGCTGTAATTCAGCCCCGACAGCACCGGCGGCTTGGCGCGCGGCGCGACCGTCCACGAGTTCTGCGGGTGGATGTCACGCAGGATGCTCTGCGCCAGCTCCTCGGCAAAGGCCGGGTCGTCGATGATCACCGCACCTTCGGTGTTGTAGTTCTCGCTGCGCGGATCGAAATTGTGGGTGCCGACCACGCCGATGCGGCGATCGACCACCAGCGACTTGGCGTGCAACCCCATGCGCGCGCCCTTGCGGGTGACCGGCAGTGGCTTGTTGACCGCCTTGCTGCCCAGGAACGACGGCCGTGTCTCGGTACGCAGCAAGCGGGTTTCAACCTCGCTGCCAGCAGCCCGGCGGCGCTCGCGGGCATTCTGGTATGCACTGCCGGTGCGCGGGTGGTTCACCGGCCCCTGCTTGCCCATCCCGCTTGAAGCGCCATCGTTGCCACCGCGCGCGTTGCTGCCCGCCGCGCTGCCGCCGATCAGGGGATTGCGGCCACCGTCGTCCTCGCCGTCGGGCGCGGTAATCGGGTCGGGCAGCAGATTGCGGTAATCGACCGGCGCATCCAGCGGGAACGGCTTGTACTCGAAGATGTTGAAGCCCAGTTCGCGCATGTTGCGCCGCTTGTACTTGTACGACAGCGCATACACGATCGGGTTGTCAGTGGCCGCCAGGCTGTTGCTGGACACCAGCACGCGCGGCGGCTGCGGACGCTTGCGCAGCTCGCGGAACAGCTTCTGCGCCGGCTTGGACAGCACCAGGTACGGCGTCTGCAGGATCACTTCCTTCTGCGCGCTGGCGATCAGCGCATCCAGCTGCGGTTCGGTCACGTGCTGGCCGGCCAGGGGGGCATCGGCCTTCTCACGGCGATGCTTGCGCGGCAGGTCGGCGACATAGCGCACCGAGGCGACCGGCAGCGCGGTATCGACAAAGGAACGGGTGACGAAGTCGATGTCGTTGGCTTCGGCACTGACCCGTTGCACTCGCTCCGGACGGCGGAAGGCGGCCGGGGGCAACGTGGGCACGCCCTGGCGCAGCAGGGTACGGCCCACGTCGTTCAGGCGCTCGGCCGGCACGCTGCGCTGCGCACGCCAGAACGCATCGAAGTTGGCGGCCATCGCCCGCGCTTCCGGCCCGGCGATCAGAACGTCACGGTCGCGGAAGTTGTACTCGCGGTCCCAGTCGTAATAGTCGTCCTGGTAGTTGCGGCCACCAACCACGCCGATCGCATCGTCGATCACCAGCAGCTTGTTGTGCATGCGTTGGTTGAAGCGACGGAAGCAGCACAGCACGCTGCCGGCGTAGTCGAAGTAGTTCAGGCGTGCCTTGCCGAAGGTCGGGTTGTAGACCCTCAGCTGGAAATTCTGGTGAGCACCGGACAGCGCACCGAGGATCTCAAGGTCGGAAATGGCCGACAACTGGTCGATCAGCACCCGCACCTTGACCCCACGCCGGGATGCGGCCAGCAGCTCGTCGATGACCAGCCGGGCGCTGTCGTCCTTGTCGAAGATGTAGGTCTGCAGGTCGATGCTGCGGGTGGCGCTGCGCAGCAGGTTGAGTCGCGCGACCAGCGCACCCTCGCCCTCATCCAGCAGTGTGGCGTAGTGCTGCGGCCGTTCCGGGGTGGATTCGGAGAACGCCCGGCCAGCCAGGGCCCGCAGCGGCGAATCCAGCGCACAACGGTCGGCGCGCTGGCAATCGACCTCGGTCGAGCGCGCCTGCACGGCAATCGCTTCGGCACGGTCGCGCTCGGCATGGGACAGCGATGCACAACCGCTGCCCAGCAACACGGTTGCCAGCGCCAGTACACGCAGCAGTAGGTTCACGGTTTCGGCGCCTCGCTCAGGCGCGCACGCAATACGAAGGTCACTCGGTCACTCAAGGCAAGCTGCCAGCTTTCCATGCCATACCGGCCTCGTTGCACGGTACCGCGGCTGACGACGTCGCAATCATAGCCGGGTCGGGCGCAGTCCGCCTTCTCTACCTTGAGCGACTCGGGGTGGCTGATCCCGCGCAGGGTCAACCTGCCGTTGATGTCACCCCCCTCCTCCACGGTCTCCGGCCAGTACGGCACGGAGTCGAATTCCACCACCGGATGGCGGCCCGCATCGAAGAACTCGTCGCCGCGCATCCAGCCGGTGTAGCGCGGCTTGCCGGGAATCTCGACCGAGCGCGTGAACATCTTCAGGTGCACCTGGTGGCGGCCGTCGGAGAGAATCTCGATGCGTCCCTCGAAGTGTGGAAACACCCCCTCGATGCGCTGCCCGAAGCGGGTGCGCACCTCGAATCCAATCCTCGACCGCTGGGTATCCAGGTGCAGCACGCGGTGCGCCTCGGCAACCACCGGTGGCAATGCCGTAGGCGGCGGTGCCGCGGCCCAGGCCGGGCCGGATGCCAGCAGCACGGGCAGCAGCAGGAAGCGGCTGCGCCGCGCCAGGCTCATCGGATCACGGCCACCAGAACGCATTCAGGCTGGCCACGCCCGGCTCGATCGAGGCCTCGCGGGGGAAACCGAGCACGGCCACGCCGCCCGGCGGCATGCCGCGGTAATCACTGCTGGTGCCGTCGGTCATCAGCGCCACCAGCTGCTCCAGGCCCGGGTTGTGGCCGACGACCAGCACGCGGTCGAGGTCACGACGTTCATCCACCAGCGCCGCCAGGGTGCCGGGGGTGGCCTCGTAGATGCGGTCTTCCAGGCGCTTTTCGACATAGCCGATGGCCGCCATCACCGCTTCCAGGGTCTCGCGGGTGCGCCGCGACGGCGAACACAGCACGCAGTCCGGCAGCAGGTTGTTCTCCTTCAGCCACTTGCCGGCGGCTTCGGCTTCGGCGAGCCCCACCGGCGACAACGGCCGGTCGAGATCAGCCTGGCCGGAAACGGCCGGTTCGGCATGGGCGTGGCGGAGCAGGATCAGTTCGCGCATTGCGGGATTCCAGTAAAGGGGTGGATACCTACGACGTTTACAGCTTCAGCCAGGACAACAAGGGCTCCCAGTCGGCCTGGTGCTCGCGCACCTGGGCGGAGCGGTAATCGAAAAGACTGCGACCCAGGCCGGTCATGACCACATAGCTCTGGCTGTCGCGTAGTTGGGCGATCACCGGGTAGGGCCAGTCGCCGAGCATCTGCAGGGCCTGCTGCGAGGTCTGGGTCCACGGCTTGGTGCGGTTGAGGACCAGCCCCACCGGCAGCTTGCGGCTGTGTACCCGCGGGTTCTGGGCCAGGCTGTTGAGGAACCCGACGATGGCTTCGATGTCCAGCGCCGAGGGCAGCACCGGCACCACCACCGCGTCGGCAGCGTCAAGGAAATGGGGGATATCGTCGGCCAACGCACCGGCCGGCGCGTCGATGATGACGGTTTCGGTACCGTCGGGCAGTTTCTGCGCCCACTGCTTCTTCCGATACACATCGATAGGGAGCACCGCGCTTTCCAGCCCGGCACGCCGTTGCGCCCAGCGGGTGCTGGAGCCCTGCGGGTCGGCATCGGCGATCACCGTGGCCTTGCCCTGCAATGCCGCGTACGCGGCCAGGTGGGTGGCGACGGTGGTCTTGCCCACCCCGCCTTTGGAACCGGCCACCAGGATCGTCTTCATGCCAGCCTCGCTTCCGGGTACGTGCCCCGAGCGTACACCGGCGGTGGTGACGGGAGGTAGCACCGCGCTGAACCTGCGGCCATCGCCTTTGCTATCGTGGCGCCCCCGAAGGATCGAACCGGCATGAGCGAACTGCAGGACCTGAGCGCACTGATCCGCGCCAATACCCCCCTGATCGTCATCGAGACCCAGGACGAGGGTCGCATCGTGGAACTGTTCCGGCAGACGCTGATGCACGTATGGCGGGCCCTGCACCGCTGGTCGATCACCGAGGGCCTGCGTCGCATCGACCTGGACAGCGAGGACCCGCCCGTCGGGCCGCCCGATGCCAGCGCGGCGCTGCAGATGATCCGCCAGGCCGACCAGCGCGGGGTCTACCTGCTGCTCGATTTCCACCCCTACCTCGGCTATGCCAGCCACCAGCGCGCCCTGCGCGACCTGATCCAGCGCCGTCACAGCGAGCCGCACGTACTGGTGCTGATCGGCGCCAAGGTGGAGTTGCCGGCCGAGCTGGAAGCACTGGCGGTGCGCTTCAACCCGCGCCTGCCCGATGCCAACGCCCTGCTGAAGATGCTGCGTGAGGAGGCTGATGCCTATGCACGCGAGCACGGCGGCCGCCGGGTTGAAGTCGATAGCGAGGCAGTGAAGAAGATCCTGAAGAACCTGCAGGGCCTGAGCCTGGTCGACGCCCGGCGCATCGCCCGCCAGCTGATCTACGCCGATGGCGCGCTGCGCGACGACGATCTGCCACAACTCGCCCGGCTGAAGTTCGAGCTGCTCAACCGCAGCGGCCACCTGTTCTTCGAGCACGACAGCGCGCGCTTCGGCGATGTGGCCGGGGCCAACCGGCTCAAGCGCTGGATCAACCAGCGGCGGGTGGCGTTCATCGCCGGCTCGGCACCGGCCGGGCTGGACCCGCCACGCGGCATGCTGCTGCTGGGCGTGCAGGGCTGCGGCAAGTCGATGCTGGCCAAGGCCACCGCCGCCGGCTTCGGCGTGCCGCTGCTGCGCCTGGACGTGGGTGCGCTGTACAACAAGTACCACGGCGAAACCGAGGCGAACCTGCGCCAGGCCCTGGCGTCGGCCGAGCAGTTGGCGCCGTGCGTGCTGTGGATGGACGAGATCGAGAAGGGCCTGGCCACCGGCAGTGAGGACGGCGGCGTGTCGCGCCGCGTACTCGGCTACCTGCTGACCTGGATGGCCGAGCGCAAGGCACCGGTGTTCATCGTCGCCACCGCCAACCAGGTGCACGAGCTGCCGGCCGAGCTGCTGCGCAAGGGTCGCTTCGACGAGATATTCTTCGTCGACCTGCCCGCGCCGGAAGTCCGCGTGGAACTGTTGCGCCTGCACCTGGGGCGGCGCCAGCTCAATGCCGATGACTTCGCATTGCCGGCGCTGGCAGCTGCCGCGAATGGATTCTCCGGCGCCGAGATCGAGCAGGCGATCGTGGCCGGTCTGTACGCGGCCCACGCCGAGGGCCGACCGCTGGATACCGAGCTGCTGATGAATGAGATCCGCGCGACGCGGCCGCTGTCGGTGCTGATGGCCGAGCAGGTGGAAGCACTACGGGCATGGGCGTCGGGGCGGACGGTTTCCGCGGACGACTGAGTTTCCAGCGAACGGCGCAGCCCCTCGTGGCGGCTGGTTGACTGTGAACATCAAAAGCCGCGCTTGGCCGGGCGCTTTTTGTAGAGCCGAGCCCACGCTCGGCTGCATTTCGCTCAGATATCGAAAAATCGATTCCGATACAGATTCATCCACGCATGGCGTGGATCTACCGTGTCGACCAAGGTCGACACCTACCAACAGCCGCGGGAATCTGTCAGGGGTGGGGCGGTGTGGGTTGGCAGGACCGTTGGCGCCATGGATGGCGCCATCGAGCCCCCATGGGTGAGGGCGCTTTGCTTGCGAAGCACTGCTTCGCAAGCGCCCGAACGCCCAGCCGCCAGCGGCTGGGCCGGTCTGGGGGTTTACGGCGGCCCCGCAAATCCACAGTGCCCCGCCATCCCTCAGGAAGCCCGCTGTTGCTTCGGCTGTTGCTGTTGCTTCGGCTCCAGCCGTTGCCTCTGCGGGTGCCGGGTGCAACCCGGCCGTCCCCCTCCCTCAAGGCCAGGCCGGCGGCGCGGCGGCCCAGGCCTGCTGGACTTCCACCAGCGTGGCACGCTCATCCTCGCGCCATTGCGGCAGCAGCTGTGCATAGTGCGCACTGGTGCTCCACTGCGACGGCTCGGTACGCACCGCCGCGGCATACCACTGCACGGCCTCCTGCTTCTGCCCCAGCCGCCACAGCGCCAGCGCATAGGTCGGTGGCACCCAGCTGGGCTTTGTACGGGCGTTGCCGGCCGATGACAGCCACTGTTCCAGTGCCGCCTCCACCTTGCCCTGGCGCAACAGATCCCAACCGTAATTCCAGCGCACGCTGCGGCCACTGCTGCTCTGTGCCGACGCCTCCTTCAAGGCTTCGCCATACAGCTGCTCGGCCAGCTCGCCGCGGCCCTGGGCACCCGCCACCGACGCCAGCTGCACCGTGGCCTCAACCGCACGCCGGCCGCGTTCACGCAGCTTGACCAGCTGGGCAACCAACTCATCGCCGTCGCCCTGTATCGCCACCATCGGCGTGGCGGCCAGGTCGCTGTCGAAATAGAACTCCTGTGGTGCCGGCAACGCCGGCGCGGCCCACGCAGTAGCCGCTCCCGAGGCCAGCAGCACGCTGGCCAGGATCTTTCCTGGAACTGACATCCCTTCTCCCCAGGCCGCAACTGCAGCCTCCCTCTCTCTCCCCGATCCTAACCCCGGCACCGCCACCGGCGCGAGTGCCGGGGCCTGCGCGGCCCCACTGCTACAATTCGCGCCTTTCCCGCCGCGTGCCCGCACGCGGCCGGTGCCAGCCGATCCTGACCAGGCCAGCCATGACCAGTACCGCGCAACTCACTTCGCCCTCTTCCGTCGACCTGCTCGACCGTGATTACACGCTCGACCACAAGTACACCCGCAACGAGGGGCGGATCTACCTGAGTGGCGTGCAGGCGCTGGTACGGCTGCCATTGATGCAGCGCCTGCGCGATGCCGCTGAAGGCATCGACAGCGCCGGTTTCGTCAGTGGCTACCGCGGCAGCCCGCTGGGTGGTTTCGACCTGGAACTGTGGCGCGCACGCAAACATCTGGACGCAGCCAAGGTGAAGTTCACGCCGGGCCTGAACGAGGATCTCGGCGCGACCATGGTCTGGGGCACGCAGCAGACCAACCTGTTCCCCGGCGCCAACGTGCAGGGCGTGTTCGGCATGTGGTACGGCAAGGGCCCGGGCGTGGACCGCTGCGGCGACGTGTTCAAGCACGCCAATGCGGCCGGTACTTCGCGTTACGGCGGCGTACTGGCGCTGGCCGCCGATGACCATGCCTGCCGCAGCTCGACCCTGCCGCATGGCAGCGAGGACGAGTTCGTCAGCGCGATGATGCCGGTGCTGAACCCGGCCGGCGTGCAGGACATTCTCGACATGGGCCTGCTGGGCTGGGCGATGAGCCGCTATACCGGGCGCTGGGTCGGCTTCAAGACCATCGCCGAAACGGTGGAATCCTCGGCCTCGGTCGAGGTCGATCCGATGGCGCGCCGCATCGTGCTGCCGGAAGACTTCGACATGCCCAGCGGCGGCCTCAACATCCGCTGGCCGGACCCGCCGCTGGACCAGGAGATGCGCCTGCACCGCTATGCGGTGAAGGCCGCGCAGGCGTTCGCCCGCGCCAACGGCATCGACAAGGTGGTGATGGATGCGCCGCGCGCGCGGCTGGGCATCGTCACCACCGGCAAGAGCTACCTGGACGTGCTGCAGGCGCTGGAATACCTGGGCCTGGACGAAGCGGCGTGCGCCGACATCGGCATCCGCGTGTACAAGGTCGGCATGACCTGGCCGCTGGAGCCTGAAGGCATCGCCCGCTTCGCGCAGGGCCTGGAAGACATCATCGTGGTGGAGGAGAAGCGTGCCTTCATCGAGCGCCAGATGAAGGAGCAGTTCTTCAACTGGCCGGCCAGCTGGGGCCAGCGCCCGTCCATCGTCGGCAAGTACGACGAGAGCGGCGAGTGGATCCTGCCGTCCACCGGCGAACTGACCCCGGCCACCATCGCCGGCGTGATCGGCCGCCGCATCCAGAAGTTCTTCAACAACGAATCGATCGAGCAGCGCCTGCAGTGGATGCAGGAAAAGGAAGCCGAGCTTGCGTTGCCGCGCGCCAGCTTCCCGCGCGTGCCGCACTACTGCTCGGGCTGCCCGCACAACACCTCCACCCAGGTGCCGGAAGGTTCACGTGCACTGGCCGGCATCGGTTGCCATTACATGGTGACCTGGATGGACCGCAGCACCGACACCTTCACCCACATGGGCGGCGAAGGCGTGACCTGGGCCGGGCAGGCGCCGTTCACCGACACCCCGCACGTGTTCCAGAACCTGGGCGATGGCACCTATTTCCACAGCGGCTCGCTGGCGATCCGCCAGGCGGTCGCGGCCGGCGTCAACATCACCTACAAGATCCTCTACAACGACGCGGTGGCGATGACCGGCGGCCAGCCGGTGGACGGCCCGTTGAGCGTGCCTGACATTGCAAAGCAGATGCGCGCCGAGGGTATCCACACCATCGTGGTGCTGTCGGACAACATCGGCAAGTGGACCGGCCAGCGCGAGCACTTCCCCAGCGACGTCGAGTTCCACGACCGCAGCGAGCTGGACGAAGTGCAGAAGCGCCTGCGCGAAGTGAAGGGTGTTTCGATCCTGATCTACGAACAGACCTGCGCCACCGAAAAGCGCCGTCGTCGCAAGCGCGGCAAGCTGGAAGACCCGCAGAAGCGCGTGCTGATCAATTCGCTGGTCTGCGAAGGCTGCGGCGACTGCGGCAAGAAGAGCTTCTGCGTGTCGGTGCTGCCGAAGGAAACCGAGTTCGGGCGCAAGCGCGAGATCGACCAGTCCAACTGCAACAAAGACTATTCCTGCGTGAATGGTTTCTGCCCGAGCTTTGTCACCGTACACGGTGGCCAGCCGCGCAAGGGCAGCAAGCGCGATGCCCCCACCCTGCTGGACAACCTGCCGGCGCCGACCATCCGCGGCACGCTGGAGCAGCCCTGGAACATCCTGATCACCGGCGTGGGCGGCACCGGCGTGGTGACCATCGGCGCATTGCTGGGCATGGCCGGACACCTGGAAGGCAAGGGCGCGAGCGTGCTGGACCAGACCGGCCTGGCACAGAAGGGCGGCGCGGTGACCACCCATATCCGCATTGCGCGTCGCCCCGAAGACATCCACGCCGTGCGCATTGCCGCCGGCGAAGCCGACCTGGTGGTGGGCTGCGACATGGTGGTGGTGAACGATTACTGGGCATTGTCGAAGGTGCGTGCAGGCCGTTCGCAGGTGGTGCTGAACACCTACGAAGCGATGCCGGGTACCTTCACCACCCGTCCTGACATGCAGTTCCCCGCCGCCGACATCGTGGCCGGTGTGCGCGTGGCACTGGGCGGCGAGGAACCGCTGCTGCTCGATGCCACCCAGCTGGCCACCGCGCTGCTGGGCGATGCCATCGCCGCCAACCTGTTCATCCTCGGCTACGCGTGGCAGCAGGGCCTGGTGCCGCTGTCGTTCGAGTCGCTGATGCGTGCGATTGAACTGAACGGCGCCGCCGTGGCGATGAACCAGCAGGCCTTCGCCTGGGGCCGCTTGGCCGTGGTCGACCCGCAGGCCGTGCAGCAGGCCGCCGGCCTGGTGCGCAACCGTCACACCGATACCGAATCCACCCCGGGCCCGCTGCACCCGCTGCCGCCGGGTGAGTGGGAAGGCAACGAGTGGGGCGCCACCGCCGCACCCCGCAACACCGGCGACGAACGCGAGCTGCGTGGCCTGCCCTCGCACGGTGGCGACGTGGCGTTCCTGCCGCTGGACGACGCACGCCTGTCGCGCTCGCTGGATGAAATGATCGAGCGCCGCACCGCGTTCCTGGTCGAGTACCAGGACGCTGCCTACGCCAACCGCTACCGCAGCCTGATTGATCGTGTGCGGGCCGCCGAAGCCGACCGCATCGGCGGCTCCACCGCGTTGACCGAGACCGTGGCCCGCTACCTGTTCAAGCTGATGGCCTACAAGGACGAGTACGAAGTGGCCCGCCTGTACACCAGCGGCGACTTCCAGCGCCGCCTGCAGCAGCAGTTCGAGGGCGACTACCAGCTGCGCTTCCATCTGGCGCCGCCGCTGTTCGCGAAGAAGGACGAGCAGGGCCGGTTGCTGAAGAAGGAATACGGCCCGTGGATGTTCAAGGCCTTCGGCCTGCTGGCCAAGCTGAAGTTCCTGCGTGGCGGCCGACTCGACGTGTTCGGCCGCACCGAGGAACGCCGCATGGAGCGCAAGCTGATCGGTGACTACGAGGCCACCGTGCAGGTGCTGCTGGACGGCCTGGATGACGACCGCCTGGCGCTGGCGGTGGAGATTGCCAGCGTGCCCGAGCACATCCGCGGCTTCGGCCACGTGAAGGAAGCGCACTACGAACAGGCCAAGGCGCGCGAAGCCACGCTGCTGGCGCAGTGGCGCAATCCGAAGGCGCTGCATATCGTGCAGGTGGCTTGAAGGGAGTGCCGGCCGTTGGCCGGCATCCATCCTGGCAATCGGTTGCCGGCCAGCGGCCGGCACTACCGGCGGTTCAGCCCAGCCGCCACAGCAGCAGGCGGTTGTTGGCGGGCATCGCCACATCCCCCAGGCGGGTGAATCCGTTGTCGGCGGCCAGCGCCTGCACCGCCTCGATATCGCGGATACCGCTGCGCGGGTCACGCGCCTTCAGCCAGGCATCGAACTGCGCGTTACTGTCGCTGGTGTAGCGACCGCCGTAGTTGAACGGGCCGTACACCGCCAGCAGCGCGCCGTGACGGAGCAGCGGCGGCAGCGCAGCGAACAATGACTGCACGTGGTCCCAGCTCATGATGTGCAGCGTATTGGCACTGAACACCGCATCGAACGTGCTGCCCTCGGGCAACGACAGGCCCGGCGCCGGCGGCAATTTCACCTGCAATGCCAACGGCGGCAGCAGGTTCAGCAGCGCCGCTTCTGCGCGCCACGCCTCGATGCCGGGCAGATGGTCCGGGTGATCGCTGGGCTGCCAGCGCAGCCAGGGCCAGCGCTCGGCGAAGAAGGCCGCGTGCTGGCCGGTACCACTGCCAATCTCCAGCAGCCGGTGACGGTCGCCCATCCACGGGTCGAGTGCGGCAGCGATCGGTTCGCGGTTGCGCTCGCAGGCTTCTGAATACGGCTTGCTCGACATCAGGACGGTGTCCAGGCGGGGTCGGCCCCATTGTGCACGAGGGGGGTGTTGCTCGGCAGGGCTGCGCCCTGCACCCGCAGAGGCAACGGCAAAGGCCGAAGCAACGTCAAAAGCGGACTTCCTGTGGGATGGCGGGATGGGTCCGGTGGCAGGGGGCGCCGTAAACCCATCCATGGGGGCTTGGTCGCGGCATCCATGCCGCTCACACCCCTGCCACCGGACCCACCCCGCCTTCGACAGTTTTCTGCGGTCTGTTGGAACGGCATTGGGGTCAGATCCGTTTTCCGCAGGAAAACGGATCTGACCCGGATACATTTCGATATCTGACAGACGTGTCGACCAAGGTCGACACCTACCAACAGCCGCGGAAATCCGTCGAAGGTGGGGCGGTGTCGGAGTGCGGGGTGTCAGCCGCATGGATGCGGCTGCCAAGCCTACACGGACGTACTTGCGGCGTCCCCGCACTCCGACACCGCCCCGCCATCCCACGGAATGCAGCTCTGGCTCTGGCTTTGGCCGTTGCATTGAGCAGGTGCAGGGCGCAGCCCTGCCGAAACCCTCCCCAACCATGACTGCAGTCACTTGCCCGGACGCGCCGCGCTGGCGAAAGTCGAGGAGTTGACGTGATCGGTCCGGCCTGTTGCCAACCGCACGCAAGCGAGAGAGAGAAACGCTGTGCAACGACGTGAGTTCCTGGCTTTTTCCGGTCTGGGCCTGGCGGGCCTGCTGCTGCCGCATTCCCGCGCCATCGCCGCCGAGCAATTGCTTGCCCCGGTCGACACCACCCAGCGCAGACGCCTGGCCGAGGTCGCGCTCGCCGCCGCCCGCTCGGCCAAGGCCAGCTACTGCGATGTCCGCATCGGCCGCTACCTCAACCAGTCGGTCATCACTCGCGAGCACCAGGTCGGCAACGTGACCAACCGCGAATCGTCCGGCGTGGGCGTGCGGGTGATCGTCAATGGGGCCTGGGGCTTCGCTGCAACGCACCAGCAGACCGAGGCCGCGGTGCGCGCGGCGGTCGAGCAGGCTACGGCAATCGCCCGCGCCAATGCCGGTATCCAGACCCGTCCGGTACAGCTGGCGCCGACGCCGTCAGTCGGTGAGGTCCGCTGGCAGACCCCGGTCCGCAGGAACGCGATGGCGGTGCCGATCCAGGACAAGGTCGAGCTGCTGCTGGCGCTCAACGCCGCCGCGCTGAATGCGGGGGCCGACTACATCAATTCCACCCTGTTCCTGGTCAACGAACAGAAGTACTTCGCCTCCAGCGACGGCTCGTTCATCGACCAGGACATCCACCGCATCTGGCTGCCGTTCACTGCCACCGCCATCGACAAGGCCAGCGGCAAGTTCCGCACGCGCGCCGGCCTGTCCTCGCCGATGGGCATGGGCTACGAGTTCCTCGATGGCGACGCGCGCGGCAAGGTGCAGCTGCCCGGTGGCATCACTGCCTACCGCGACTCCTACGACCCGGTCGAGGACGCCATCGCCGCCGCCCGCCACGCGCGCGAGAAACTGAAGGCGCCGTCGGTGAAGCCCGGCAAGTACGACCTGGTGCTGGACCCGTCCAACCTGTTCCTGACCATCCACGAGAACGTCGGCCACCCGCTGGAGCTGGACCGGGTGCTTGGCTACGAAGCCAACTACGCCGGCACCAGCTTCGCCACGCTGGACAAGCGCGATGCCGGCTTCCGCTGGGGCAGCGACATCGTCACCTTCTTCGCCGACAAGACCCAGCCGGGCAGCCTCGGTGCGGTCGGCTACGACGACGAAGGCGTCAAGACCCAGCGCTGGGACCTGGTGCGCGACGGCATCCTGGTCGACTACCAGGCCACCCGCGACGAAGCCCATATCCTCGGCCGCGATGCCTCGCACGGCTGCAGCTACGCCGATTCCTGGTCCAGCGTGCAGTTCCAGCGCATGGCCAATGTCTCGCTGGCGCCTGGCAGGAAGCCGCTCAGCGTCGAGGACATGATCAAGGACGTGGAGAACGGCATCTACATCCACGGCCGGGGGTCGTATTCGATCGACCAGCAGCGCTACAACGCGCAGTTCGGCGGCCAGCTGTACTACCAGATCAAGGACGGAAAGATCGCCGGCATGGTCGAGGACGCGGCCTACCAGATCCGCACGCCGGAATTCTGGAACGCCTGCACCGCCATCTGCGATGAACGTGACTTCCGCCTGGGCGGTTCGTTCTTCGACGGCAAGGGCCAGCCCGGCCAGGTCTCGGCGGTCTCGCACGGTTCGTCCACCACCCGCTTCAACGGCATCAACATCATCAACACCGCGCGCAGTCTCGGCGCTTGAGCCACCCATCCTTCGACATGGAGAGCAGCCTTGCAAAGACGTGACTTCCTGGCCCTGACCGGGCTTACCGCAGGCGGGCTGATCGTGCCCTCCTTCTTCGGCAAGGCGATTGCCGCCGAACAGCTGCAGAGCACGCTGGACCTGGGGCTGAAGAAGCGCTTGGCCGATGCAGCGCTGGCCGCCGCCCGGCAGGCCGGCGCCACCTACTGCGACGTGCGCATCGGCCGCTATCTGCGGCAGTTCGTGATCACCCGCGAGGACAAGGTACAGAACGTGGTGAACACCGAGTCCACCGGTGTGGGCATCCGTGTGATCGTCAACGGCGCATGGGGTTTTGCCGCCACCAACGCGCTGGGCACGGCCGATGTGGCACGCGCCGCGCAGCAGGCCGCGGCGATCGCCAAGGCCAACGCCGGCGTGCAGACCGCACCGGTGCAGCTGGCCAAGGCGCCGGGCGTAGGTGAGGTGAGCTGGCGCACGCCGATCCGCAAGAATGCGATGGAGGTGCCGATCAAGGACAAGGTCGGCCTGCTGCTGGACGTCAACGCTGCCGCGATGGGCGCCGGTGCCAGCTTCGTCAATTCGATGCTGTTCCTGGTCAACGAGCAGAAGTACTTTGCCTCCACCGATGGTTCCTACATCGACCAGGATGTACACCGCATCTGGGCGCCGATGACCGTCACCGCCATCGACAAGACCAGCGGCAAGTTCCGCACCCGTTCGGGCCTGTCCTCACCGATGGGCCTGGGCTACGAATACCTCGACGGCGCCGCCGCCGGCAAGGTGGTCAGCCCCAACGGCGTGGTCAACTACAGCTCCTCCTACGACATGAAGGAAGACGCCATCGCCGCGGCCAAGCAGGCGCAGGAGAAGCTGAAGGCACCGTCGGTGAAGCCGGGCAAGTACGATCTGGTGCTCGACCCGTCGCACACCTGGCTGACCATCCACGAATCGATCGGCCACCCGCTGGAGCTGGACCGCGTACTCGGCTACGAAGCCAACTACGCCGGTACCAGCTTCGCCACCCTGGACAAGCGCGAGCAGCATTTCCAGTACGGCAGCGAGCTGGTCAACATCTTTGCCGACAAGACCCAGCAGGGCAGCCTCGGCGCGGTGGCGTATGACGACGAAGGCGTGAAGTGCAAGCGCTGGGACCTGATCAGCAACGGCAAGCTGGTGGACTACCAGACCATCCGCGACCAGGCCCACATCCTCGGCAAGACCGAGTCGGACGGCTGCTGCTATGCCGACTCGTGGTCCAGCGTGCAGTTCCAGCGCATGGCCAACGTGTCGATGGCACCGGGCAAGAAGCCGCTGAGCGTGCCCGACCTGATCAAGGACGTGGAGAACGGCATCTACATCATCGGTGATGGTTCGTTCTCGATCGACCAGCAGCGCTACAACGCGCAGTTCGGCGGCCAGCTGTTCTACGAGATCAAGAACGGTCAGATCACCCGCATGCTGGAGGACGTGGCCTACCAGATCCGCACGCCGGAGTTCTGGAACGCCTGCACCGCCGTGGCCGACGAGAGTGACTACCGCCTGGGCGGTTCGTTCTTCGACGGCAAGGGCCAGCCCGGCCAGGTCTCGGCGGTCTCGCACGGCTCGTCCACCGCGCGCTTCAACGGCATCAACGTCATCAACACCGCACGCAGCCTCGGCTGATCGGTCAGGAGCCCTTACACCATGAGTATCTTCACCGAAGCCCAGGCCAAGGCCATCCTCGACAAGGTCATCGCCCTGTCCAAGGCCGACGAGTGCACCGCCGTGCTGGCCGGCGCGATCAACGGCAACATCCGTTTCGCGTTGAACAATGTCTCCACCAGCGGCATCGTCGACAACACCGAGCTGGCGGTCACCGTCGCCTTCGGCAAGCGCGTCGGCACGGCCTCGATCAACGAGTTCGACGACGCCGCGCTGGAACGCGTGGTGCGCCGTGCCGAAGACCTGGCACGTCTGGCCCCGGAAAACCCGGAGTTCATGCCGGCCATCGGCAAGCAGAGCTACCGCGCCAGCCCGACCTTCAGCGAATCCACCGCAGCGATCGACCCGGCCTTCCGCGCCAAGGTCGCCGCTGATTCGATCGCACCGTGCCGTGGTCACGGCCTGATCGCCGCCGGCTTCCTCGAGGATGGCCAGGGCTTCCAGGCCACCGCCAACAGCAATGGCAACTTCGCCTACCAGCGCACCACCAACTTCGACTACACCTGCACCGTGCGTACCGAAGATGGTCGCGGTTCGGGCTGGGTCGGCCGCAACCTGAAGGATGCCGCCGACTTCAAGGCCGACCAGGACATCCGCATCGCCATGCGCAAGGCCACCGAATCGGCCGAAGCCAAGGCGCTGGAGCCGGGCAAGTACACGGTGATCCTGGAACCGGCCGCGGCCGCGGGCCTGATCAGCTTCATGATGAACTTCTTCAGCGCACGCTCGGCCGATGAAGGCCGCAGCTTCCTGTCCAAGAAGGGCGGCGGCAACAAGCTGGGTGAGCAGGTCTACGACCCGCGCGTGACCATGTACGCCGACCCGTGGCATGCCGAGGCACCGGTGCTGCCGTGGGACGGCGAAGGCATGCCGCGCGATCGCGTCGCCATCATCGAGAACGGCAAGATCGCCAACCTGGACTACTCGCGCTTCTGGGCGCAGAAGCAGGGCAAGACCGCCAAGGCAACGCCGGGCAACCTGCTGATGAGCGGCGGTGACAAGAGCACTGCCGAGCTGGTGCGCGGCACCCAGAAGGGCATCCTGGTCACCCGCACCTGGTACATCCGCATGGTCGACCCGCAGACCGTGCTGCTGACCGGCCTCACCCGCGACGGCACCTTCTACATCGAGAACGGCCAGATCAAGCACCCGGTGAAGAACTTCCGCTTCAACGAATCGCCGGTGATCATGCTCAACAACATCGAAGAGCTGGGCAAGCCGGTGCGCGTGGCCGGTGATGAATCCAGCTACGTGATGATGATCCCGCCGATGAAGCTGCGCGATTTCACCTTCACCTCGCTGTCCGACGCGGTCTGATGGATCGCCGGGCCTGCCTGCGCTGGTTGGCCGCTGCCGCTTCGGCGGCGGCGCTGCCAGCGTTCGCGCAGGCGGGCCCGCGCAGTTCGCGCTACGACTTCTGGTTCACCCGCCTGCAGTACGACTCCGGCGATTGGGACGTGGACGCGCGCATGCCGTCCAACCTGATCACCTCGCTGATCGACTACACCTCGCTGCGCGTGGACCCGCAGGAACACGTTGTGGCGCTGGCCGACCCGCGCATGCTGGAAGCGCCGTTCTGCTACCTGGCCGGGCACACACTGGTGGAGTTCAATGCCGCCGAGCGGCAGAACTTCGTGCGCTACGTGCGCAATGGCGGCTTCGTCTTCGTCGACGACTGCAACCACGACATCGATGGCCTGTTCGCCACTTCGTTCGAAGCGCAGATGGGTCGCCTGTTTGGTCCGAAAGCGCTGCAGAAGCTGCCCAACAGCCACGCGCTGTACCGCAGCTTCTTCCGCTTCCCGGACGGCCCGCCCGCCACCAGCTTCGAACTCAACGGCTGGGGCGACGACCTGGTGCATGACTACCTGAAAGGCATCGAGGTCGATGGCCGCCTGGGCCTGCTCTACAGCAACAAGGACTACGGCTGCGAGTGGGACTACGACTGGCGCAACAAGCGTTTCCTGGCCGAAGACAACACCCGCTTCGGCGTCAACATCGTGATGTACGCGTTGAACAATTGATAGGACCTGCACGCCCATGACCTCCCCCGACCTCGATTCCCTGCTGCCGCGCCTGCACGATCTGCGCGCTGCGCTCGCCCGCGCGGTGGTGGGCCAGAACACCGTGGTCGAGCAGCTGTTGATCGGCCTGCTGGCCGGTGGCCACTGCCTGCTGGAAGGTGCGCCCGGGCTCGGCAAGACCCTGCTGGTGCGCTCGCTTGGCCAGGCACTGGAGCTGCAGTTCCGGCGCGTGCAGTTCACTCCGGACCTGATGCCCAGCGACATCCTCGGCACCGAACTACTGGAAGAAGACCACGGTACCGGCCATCGCCACTTCCGCTTCCAGCAGGGCCCGATCTTCACCAACCTGCTGCTGGCCGACGAACTCAACCGCACACCGCCCAAGACCCAGGCCGCGCTGCTGGAAGCCATGCAGGAGCGCACGGTCAGCTACGCGGGCACCACCTATACGCTGCCCGCGCCGTTCTTCGTGCTGGCCACGCAGAACCCGATCGAGCAGGCCGGTACCTACCCGCTGCCGGAAGCACAGCTGGACCGCTTCCTGCTGCATGTGCTGGTGGATTACCCCAGCGAGGACGAGGAACGGCAGATCCTGGAACAGACCACCGGCGGTGCCACCGACGCGGTGCCGAAGGTGATGGACGCCGCGGCCGTGATCGCACTGCAGGCCGCAGTGCGCCAGGTGCACGTCAGCCCCGATGTGCTGGCCTGGATCACCCGCCTGGTGCGTGCCAGCCGGCCGGGCGAAGGCGCGCCGGCGGCGATCAACCAGTGGGTGAAGTGGGGCGCTGGCCCGCGCGCCGGGCAGTCACTGGTGCTCGCGGCGAAAGCGCGTGCACTGCTGCAGGGCCGGTTCGCCGCCACCCGCGAGGATGTGCAGGCACTGGCTGCGCCGGTGATGCGCCATCGCCTGCTGCTGTCATTCGCCGCCGAGGCCGAGCAGAAGCGTGCCGACGACGTGGTCGCCGCCCTGCTGCAGGCCGTGCCGTTCCCGGGTTGATCCACGCGTGAACGCCGGTACCCCGCTGACGTTGCCACCGGAACTGCGTGCGCGCCTGCGCATGCTGCGGTTGCGGCCGCGCCTGGCCAGCGGCGCCAGTGGCATCGGCCAGCACGCCAGCCGCAGCCGCGGTGCCGGTCTCGAATTCGCCCAGTACCGTGCGTACGAGCCGGGGGACGAACTGCGCCAGATCGACTGGAAGCTGTACGCCCGCTCGGATCGCTTCTTCGTACGCGAATCCGAGCGCGAAAGCCCGATCACGGTCTGGCTGCTGCTCGACGCCACCGCTTCGGCCAACCAGGCGGATCGCGCGGCACCGCAGCGCACGCGTCTGGACCATATGCGCGGTGTGGCCGCCTGCGTGGTTGAACTTGCCCTGCAGCAGGGCGACCGTTTTGGCCTGCTGGCCATCAATGGCGATGGCCTGCAGCTGGTGCCCCCGGCAAACGGCGCACGCCAGCGTGATCGCGTGCATCTGCAACTGCATGCCTTGCAGGCGCGCGGCGCTTGGCCTGCTGCCGATCGCCTGCGTCCCCTGTGGGAAAGGGTGCGCCCAGGCGACCTGCTGCTGGCGGTTGGCGACGGCTTCGACGACGCCGGCATCGTGTTGCTGGAACAACTGGCCAGCGCGCGCCGCGAAGTGGCACTGCTGCAGATCCTGACTGCCGACGAGCGCGACTTCCCGTTCGATGCCGGCCACCGCTTCCGCGATCCGGAGACTGGCGAAGAACTGTTGGGCGATGGCGCGGCGATCCGCAACGACTACCTGCAGCGCTTTACCGATGCACGTACTGCATTGCAGTCGCGCCTGCAGTCCAGTGGCATCGCCAGTGCCACCGGGTGGCTCGACCAACCGTTGGACCAGGCACTGCAGGCGCTGTTCGGCCGTGGGGGCGGTGCATGACCCTGCTGTTCCCGCTCGGCCTGGCCGCGCTCGCCGCATGGCTGCTGCCGTTGCTGATCCACCTTGCCCGGCGCCATCCGTATACGCCTCTGGATTTCGCCGCGCTGCGCTGGCTGCGCGCACAGATCCGGCCGCGCCAGCGCATCCGCTTCGATGACTGGCCGTTGCTGCTGGTGCGTCTGCTGTTGCTGGCCGCCCTGGCATTACTGCTGGCACGACCTGCACTGACCGGCCCCGCTGCGCCCCCCACTGCGTGGACGGTGGTGGCCCCTGGGTTGGATGCCGCTGCGCTGCGCGGTACCGGTGCGGACCGCAACTGGCACTGGCTGGCACCCGGCTTCCCTGCCATTGATCAAGCACCGCCTGCGTCCAGCGCGTCGCTGCCCAGCCTGCTGCGCGAACTGGACGCACAGCTGCCCGCGGGCACCGCGTTGACCGTGCACGTTCCCGATCCCCTGCCCGGCCTGGATGGCGCCCGCCTGCAGCTGTCGCGCGAGGTGCAATGGCACGCGCAGCCGATGCCGGTCACACCGCCGCAGACTGCAGCGGCACTGCCGCAGCTACGCATGCACGGCGAGGCATCCGCCACTGCCCAGCACTGGTTGAACGCACTGCAGCGCGCGTGGGGCGTGCAGGCACCGCTCGCTCCGCTGTCGGCAGATGCCCTGCCCGGACGCGGCGAGATCGGCGTGTGGGGCCGCAGCGACGCACTGCCGGCGAACTGGCAGGCGTGGCTGCGCGACGGCGGTCGTGTCGTGACCGCCGGCAAGCCCGCTGCCAGCGCCAGCATCCTGCTGCGCGACGCCGAGGGCGCACCGTTGCTGTGGCAGCAACGCATCGTCCACGGTTATCTGCTGTCGCTGCCGGGCGACTGGAATACCGCCAGCAACGCCGCGCTGCGAGATCCGCGCCTGCCACGTGCCCTGCTGCTGGCGCTGCAGCCCCCCACGGCCCCGCACCTGGGCGATGCACGTGACCACGCACCGCGCCGGGCCGCATTGCCTGCTGCAACACCACCGCTGCGTGAGCCGACGCCTTGGCTGTTGCTGGCCATCGTGCTGCTGTTTGCGCTGGAACGCTGGATGGCCAGCAGTACCCGGCGCAGGGTGGGTGCATGAACACCCTGCAGCACGCCTGGCAACGCGCACGCCGCCGCCGTGCGCTCATCACCCTGCTGCTGGGCCTGCCATGGGCGCTGGCCGCGACGGTGCTGGCCCTGCGCCTGGCCGGTTTCGACATCGCCTGTATGGTCGGCACGGTCAGCCTGCTCGTCTGCGCAGCACTCGCCACTGCGCGTGCCCGCCGGCTGGACCGGCAGTGGCTGCAGCGCCAGCTCGATGGCAGCGGTGCCAGCGAGGACAGTGCCGATCTGCTGTTCGCTGACGCCACCACGCTCAATCCGCTGCAGCAGCGCCAGCGCACGCACGTGCTGGCCACGCTGGAACGCGCGATGCCGGAGCTGCGTCCGCGCTGGCCACGTGGGGCATTGGCGCTGTGCTGGATCGCAGGCCTGGCCGTTGTTGTGCTGGCACTCGGCTGGCCACGTTCGAACCCCGGTTCCGCGCCTGCCCGCACATCGGCGCCCGGCAGCACTGCTGCCGCAGGCCCGCTGCGACTGCAGTCCACCCGCCTGCGCATCGACGCGCCGGCCTATACCGGCCAGGCCACGCTTACCCAGAATGCACTGGATGCCAAGGTCGCCGCCGACAGCCGGCTGTCGTGGTCGCTGCGCTTCGACCGCGCACCGGACAAGGCATGGCTGCAGTTCCACGATGGTCGCCGGTTGCCGCTGAGCGAGCACGAAGGACAGTGGCAGGCGCAGGACGTTGCACGCATGCCGGTGCTGTACCGCGTGGTGAGCGAACCGGCGCTGGCAGAGACCCGCCTGCATCGGCTGGATGTGGTGGCCGACCGTGCACCCAGCGTGCGCGTGCTGGAGCCCGCCGCCAGCCTGGTGCTGGGCACGCCGGGGCAACGGCAGTGGGCACTGCGCTTCGAGGCCAGCGATGATTACGGTGTCGCGGCGCAGGCAACACTGTCGATCACCACCACCCAGGGCAGCGGTGAGAACATCACCTTCGTGAAGCGCAGCGTCATGCTTGCCGGTAGCGGCGAAGCCACCGCGCGACGTTTTACCCATACCCTGGATCTGGCTGCGCTGGGCGCGCAGCCCGGCAACGATGTGATCGCCCAGCTGGAAGTGCGCGACAACCATGCACCCACGCCGCAGACCGGGCGCAGCAGCAGCGTGATCCTGCGCCTGCCCAGCGCCGAAGTCGCGCTCGGTGCCGAACTGGAAGGCCGCATCAAGAAGACCCTGCCTGCGTACTTCCGCAGCCAGCGGCAGATCATCATCGATGCCGAAGCGCTGATCCGGCAGCGACGCAGCCTGGCCGCCGAGGACTTCGTGAAGCGCAGCGATGCGATCGGCGTCGACCAGCGCATCCTGCGTCTGCGTTACGGCCAGTTCCTGGGCGAGGAAAGCGAAGGTGCGCCGAAGCCACCGCCGACCAGCGACCTGCCCACCAGCGATACGCCGGCCGCAGACGACCACGACCATGACGACGACCATGACGACGATCACGACCATGGCGCCGATGCAGACGCGCACGACGCGCATGGCCACGATCACGGCGGCAAGCCGGCCAATGCCGATACGCCACCTGTGTTCGGCAGCGTCACCGACGTGCTCTCCGAATACGGACACACCCATGACCACGCTGAGGCGGCCACCCTGCTCGATCCGCAGACCCGCGCTACGTTGAAGGCCGCGCTGGACCAGATGTGGTCGGCCGAAGGCGAGCTGCGCCAGGGCCGTCCGGAACAGGCATTGCCCTTCGCCTACAAGGCATTGGGCTTCATCAAGCAGGTACAGCAGGCCGAACGCATCTATCTGGCCCGGGTCGGGCCGGAGCTGCCGCCGATCGATGAAGGCCGTCGCCTCGGCGGTGATCGCGCCGGACTGGCCAGTCGTGAACTGCCGTTGGCCGCGCGCACTCCGCCGGATCCGGCCATCGTTGAAGCCTGGCAACGCCTCGGTGATGACAACGGCGCACCGGATCTCGATGCGCTCGCGGCCTGGCAGCAGCGCAACGCGGCCTACCTGCCCGATGCACTGGATCTGGCCGCGGCCATCGAGCAGCTGCGCATCGAACCCGACTGCAGCGCCTGCCGCCAGCGGCTGCGCGCGCAGCTGTGGCGGGCGCTGCAGCGTCCACTGCCGCAGGCGATGCGGCGCAGTGCGGCCGATGCGATGGGCCAGCGCTACCTCGATGCGCTGGAGGCGCAGCCATGAACGCCTCCAGCCTGAACCTGTGGATTGCGCTGGCACTCGCTGTGGTCGTGGTCATCGCCAGCGTGCGCCACCTGCGTGGAAGCACCGCGCACCCGGGCCGCCGGTGGAGCGTGATCGCGCTGCAGATCATCGCCGCCACGCTGCTGTATTTCTGTCTGGTGCCGCCCACCCGTCAGCAACCCGCAGTCGGGCTGGTCGTGCTGGGAATCGATGCCGGCAAGGCCGGCGCACTTCCGGCCAGCGAAGGCCCGCTGTTGCTGTTGCCGGAAGCCACCGATGTACCCGGCGCACAGCGCGTTCCCGATCTGGCCACCGCGCTGCGCCAGCATCCGGCCTCCACGCTCACCCTGGTCGGTGCCGGCCTGGCCGCACGTGACCGCGACGCGGTGCTGCCGCCGGATGTGCGTTGGCAGGCTGCACCGGAACCGCGCGGCTGGATCGCGCTGCAACCACCGGCCGATGTCGCCCCCGGTGCACGCTTCGAAGTACAGGCCCAGGCACGTGGCGCGGTAAAGGCAAAGGCCGAACTGCTCGACCCGGCCGACAGCGTGGTCGATCGCACGGACGTTGCCGACGACGGCCGCGTGCAGTTGAGTGGCATCGCCCGCGCCGAAGGCCGCGGCGTGTTCCAGCTGCGCCTGCTCGATGCCGACGGCCATGTGGTGGACAGCGCACCGGTGCCGCAGCAGACCCTGCCGGCCGCACCGTTGCGCCTGCTGGTGCGTGCCAGTGCGCCGGGGCCCGAACTGAAGTACCTGCGTCGTTGGGCGGCCGATGCCGGCATCCGCGTGCAGGTGCAGGCAGATACGGGGGCCGGACTCAGCATCGGCGATGGCGCGGTGTCGATTGATGCAGCATCGCTCACGCGCAGCGATCTGTTGCTGCTGGACGAGCGCAGCCTCGCGGCATTGAGTGCAGGCCAGCTCGCCGCCGTGCGCCAGGCACTGCGCGAGGGGCTTGGCGTGCTGGTGCGCAGTGCGGGCGCACCTTCAGCCAGCGCGCGCCAGAGGCTGCGCGATCTTGGCCTGCCCGTGCAGGGGGATGGCAGCAGCCGTGCCATCGAACTTCCTGGCGACGGCGAAAGCGCGATCCTCGCCGCACGACGTGGCCCGCTCGCCGCCGGTACGCTGCCGACCGGCTATGGCGATGAGGCAGACCGCAGCTCACACAACGCCGCCCTGCCCGCGTTGGAAGCACTGGCGCTGCAGGTGCCGGGCAGCAGCGCGCTGCTGCACGATCGTGCTGGCAACGACATCGGCGGCTGGCGCGCAGTCGGCAAGGGCCGCATCGGTCTGCTGCCGCTGACCGATAGCTGGCGCTGGGTGCTGGCCGGCCGCGATGACCGCCACGGTGAACTCTGGAGCAGCGTGGTTGGCGCGCTGGCGCGCGCACAGGGCAGCGCTGATGCGCTGTGGTCGCCGCAACCGATCAGCTGGGCGGGCGAACGGCAGACACTGTGCGGCGTGCAGGCGCCGCTGCAGGTCTTCAACAAGCGTGGCGACGATGTACCCCTGATCGTCGATGGAGCGACGTCGGCGCTGCGCTGCGCCGGCTGGTGGCCGCGTGAGGCAGGCTGGCAGCGCCTGCAACATGGCGACAGCGTTGTCTGGCGCTATGTGTTCGACCCGAAGGATGCGCCGACGCTGCATCGGCAGGCGATGATCGAGGCGACCACGCAGGCGTTGGCCTCAAGCACTTCGGCAAACACGCTGATGATGCAGCCAGTACCAGGCTCGCGCTGGCCGTGGTGGCTGGCCTTCGTGTTGTGCGCATCACTGCTGTGGTGGCTGGAGCGACGACGCTGACCCCGGGGTCGGATCCCTTTCGTCCGCGAAAGGGTTCTGACCCCACCGATTGGATCGCAGACAGCATCCACGCATGGCGTGGATCTACCGTAGATGCCAACCTTGGTTGGCGCTTTTCGACGGGGTCGGATCCCTTTCGCCCGCGAAAGGGCTCTGACCTCACCGATTGGATCGCAGACAGCATCCACGCGTGGCGTGGATCTACCGTAGATGCCAACCTTGGTTGGCGCTTTTCAACGCGTGCCCGCGTGCCGGTATACGCCATTGAAGCGCACGTTCATGCCGCCACATTCGCTGTTGTCGGCCACGATCAGTACCTCACCCAGCAAATGCGCGCGCATCCTGCAGGTGTCCTCGACGGACTCCACATCGGTGCCGTGTGGCGCCGCACGCGCTTCCACCTGGCCCATGTTGGGCCCATAGGGACGGACCTCCGGCGACGGATTGGCGGACGGCCAGTAGGCGTCACCCTCCACATGCAGCTGTCCGTCCTGCACGCGAATCTTCAACCCGTTGTCGCCGTCTTTCCAGTTGCCCGTCCAGTCCTGCAGCGTTGGCACAGCCACCGGCAGTGGCTGCAGCTTGCTGCGGTCCACCCAACCGGCACTGCCACCCTCCTTGTTCGAAAAGAACGCGCAGCGGTAACGACCCAGATCGCGACCGGTCACCACCGTATCGCCGTTGACCACGTAACTGCGCTGACGGCAGGCCGGTTCGCCCTTGGCAGGGCAGCCGTCCATGTCGCCAAGCAGATACAGGCGCGGCGTGCCGATTACCTTGGCCAGCGCGAAGCCTTGTTGTTGAGAGGGGAACGCGCCATTGCGGCAGGAACCGCCGTCAGCCAGCTCACTGGCGAACGCAGCAAGCGGACTCAGCGTGGCAAGCAAGAACAGGGAACGCAGCAACATCCGGGCGGCCTCGATGGAAAGGCGGCAGGATACGCCTACTTCACCGGCGGGGCGTCGCAGCCTTCCTGCTCCTGGCAGAAGCGCAGCGCACGCTGCTGCTGTTCGGCACTGAGCTCCGGCGGTGGCCGCGCCACGGCGGCCTGGATCTGTGCCGGTCCGCCGGTGAGTCTGTTGATCCCCTTGGCCGCCGCCATCACGCCCTTCACCACGCCCATCATGATGTAGCCGCCGCCCATGCTGACCTGCTCCGGCGATGGCGGTTCGCTCCAGTCACGGCTGAAGCGGTTGTCGCCGAACTTCACCGGGTTCTTGAAACGGTACAGATCCAGCGGCTCGTCGTCGGGCCTGAGTGCACGCACTTCGCCCAGGGTGGTGACATTGTCCTGCGGCAGGGTGGTGGAGATCGGCGCGGTTGGCGCCGCCGGCGCATCAGCAGGAGGAGCGGGCACAGCATCGGGCACCGCTACCGGCGCGGCCTGCTGCGCCTGTGCGATGCCGGCCAGCAGCATGCCGGCCAGAAGTGCTCCCTGCGTTCCACTTCGTGCCACAGCCATCCACCCTGTTGGTTGCGTCCAGTGCCCAAGGATACGGATGCCGGCTTCAGATTTCGTTGGATGAAGGTACAGGCGTTCAGCGTGTGTCCGCCCTCGCAGTTCGGACACCCGCGCGCACGATCTGCAACAAATGTCATTGCCCTGCGATGAGGACGCCCGCAGCCTGCAGAACCGCCACTGCCAACCTGCTGATGTCAGTCACTCTCACACTGGTTGTTCTCGCCCTGCTGGCAGCGATGCTGCTGGCCGGCTACGCCGAATGGGCATCGCGCATGCGTGATGCGCTGCACGATCTGCGACGGCGCCCGCAGCTCCGGCGGCTGACCGTCGAGGAGGACGCCGCACTGGCAAGTGTGCGCGTGATCACCGGACGCACGCACGAAGCGCAGGTGCGCACCTTGTCGGGGGCAATCACCGCCGGATCGGGCTTCGGCGATCGCCTCCTGCATTCGGCCTGGCTCGACGACGTCGCGGTCCTGTTGCCCTTCGATGCATGGCGGCACCTTGCCGACGACAACCAGGCCGAGGTCGTACTCGCGGGCGACTGTGCGCTTGTCGTGCGCTTGAACGGGTTCCACATCGTCGGCGCGCACGCACGGGTGAATGCCGAGGCCGCTGCGCATGACACAGCATGTGGCAAGGGCACCCGGCGCAGGCGCCGCCGCATCGACAGGTGCAACGTGCTCGGCACCCGCCTGGAAAGCGATGCCGAGGTCGCCCTGCGGCGCGGACCCAGTCCGTACGTCACGGGTCTGTTGATTGCCGTGGTGGCGATCCTGATCGCCGTTGACTCCCGCAACGAAGGAGCCGGCTTGTTTCTGCTGATCCTCGCCATGCTGGCCACATGGACGGCCTGGCCCGGTCGTCGCGGGCCGAAGCAGCCGCAACGGGTGCTGCTGCTCGATGGCATTCTCGGCACGATCATTCTCGACCCACGCTATCCGCCAACCTGGATGCTCGGCAGCGACCACCGGATTGAACTGCCTCCCGAATGGCTGACCAGCGGACGCTTCCATGATGGACGGCGTGCCAGGCTGGAGATCCGTGCGACGGACGGATCGGTGTTGGGTGCCGGTCCAGGCTGGTCGCTGGTGCAGGATCGACTGCGCTTTCCCCAGAGCCAGCTGCTGCGGCATCTGGTCTGGCTGGTGCTGATTCTGGGCCTGCTTGCAATCGCCGCCGTGTTTGACGCTGTTCCCCGGCACAGCAACCTTGGCATCCCTTTCGTGCCGGCGACTGCGCCGTGGTGGTTCGTCACCGCTGCCATGCTGCTGGGGCAGCTGCTGAGAGTAGTCATGCGCACACGCCAGGTCCTGCGCCGCGACACGGCCCGCGACGCCGAGCTGGCGGCTCGCCCGCCTCCGCGTTCGCGCTGAATGATTCACGCCGGTTCGCGGCCATGTCTCACATCCTGAGACTCATCTGTGATGCCATGTGACCCCTCGCAATCCGTCCCGGCTCCATCTTCCATGGCCTACGAACTCGCCAAGCGCACCGCCGATGCCGAGCAGAAGCTCGCCACCCGCGATGGCCTGCCCGCCCGCGACGGCGCCCTGCTCAGCGCGCGCCTGCAGCGCCGCTACCAGGACCGCATCACCGGCAGCTTTGCCATTCCCGGCCGCGAGGGACGCTATGCGCCCATTCCCGACTCGGTGCCACCGGCGCTGGCCGCGGCACTGAAGGCGCGTGGCATCGATCAGCTCTACAGCCACCAGGCCGAGGCCTGGGAGGCCAGCCAGCGCGGCGAACACGTGGCCATCGTCACCCCCACCGCCAGCGGCAAGTCGCTGTGCTACACCCTGCCGGTGGTCAGCGCGGCCATGCAGGACAAGGCAAAGGCGCTGTACCTGTTCCCGACCAAGGCGCTGGCCCAGGACCAGGTGGCCGAGCTGCTGGAACTCAACCGTGCCGGCGATCTGGGCGTAAAGGCCTTCACCTTCGATGGCGACACCCCCGGCGATGCGCGGCAGGCCATCCGCCTGCACGGCGACATCGTGGTATCCAACCCGGACATGCTGCATCAGGCCATCCTGCCGCATCACACCAAGTGGGCGCAGTTCTTCGAGAACCTGCGCTACATCGTCATCGACGAAGTGCACACCTACCGCGGTGTGTTTGGCAGCCACGTCACCAACGTGCTGCGCCGGCTCAAGCGCATCTGCGCGTTCTACGGCGTGCAACCGCAGTTCATCCTGTGCTCGGCCACCATCGGCAATCCGCAGGCGCATGCCGAGGCGCTGATCGAGGCACCGGTCACCGCCATCACCGAATCCGGTGCGCCCAGCGGGCCGAAACAGGTGCTGCTGTGGAACCCGCCGGTGATCAACCCGGACCTGGGTCTGCGCGCCTCGGCGCGTTCGCAGAGCAACCGTATCGCCCGCATCGCGATCAAATCCGGGCTGAAGACACTGGTGTTCGCGCAGACGCGGCTGATGGTGGAAGTGCTGACCAAGTACCTGAAGGACATCTTCGACCACGACCCGCGCAAGCCACCGCGCATCCGCGCGTACCGAGGCGGTTACCTGCCCACCGAGCGCCGCGAGACCGAGCGTGCGATGCGCGCCGGCAACATCGACGGCATCGTCAGCACCTCGGCGCTGGAACTGGGCGTGGATATCGGCAGCCTGGACGTGGTGATCCTCAACGGCTACCCCGGCAGCGTGGCCGCCACCTGGCAGCGCTTCGGCCGCGCCGGTCGCCGCCAGCAGCCCGCGCTGGGCGTGATGGTGGCCAGTTCGCAGCCGCTGGATCAGTACGTGGTGCGGCATCCGGATTTCTTCGCCGAGGCCTCGCCCGAACATGCACGCATCGCGCCGGACCAGCCGCTGATCCTGTTCGACCACATCCGCTGCGCGGCCTTCGAACTGCCGTTCCGGGTGGGTGATGGCTTCGGCCCGATCGATCCGGAAGTCTTCCTGGAGGCGCTGGCCGAGACCGAGGTCATCCATCGCGAAGGCGAGCGCTGGGAGTGGATCGCCGACAGCTATCCGGCCAACGCGGTCAGCCTGCGCGCGGTGGCCGATGGCAACTTCGTGGTGGTCGACCGCAGCGATGGCCGCCAGCAGATCATCGCCGAGGTCGACTATTCCGCGGCCGCGCTCACCTTGTATGAAGGTGCGATCCACATGGTGCAGTCCACCCCATACCAGGTGGAAACGCTGGACTGGGAAGGCCGCAAGGCCTACGTCACCCGCACCCACGTGGACTACTACACCGACAGCATCGACTTCACCAAGCTCAAGGTGCTGGACCGTTTCGACGGCGGCGTGGCCGGCCGGGGTGATTCGCACCATGGCGAAGTACACGTGGTGCGCCGCGTGGCCGGCTACAAGAAGATCCGCTACTACACCCACGAGAACATCGGCTACGGCCCGGTGAACCTGCCCGACCAGGAACTGCATACCACTGCGGTGTGGTGGCAGCTGCCGCAGGCGCTGCTGCTGCGCGCGTTCGCCAGCAAGCAGGATGCGCTGGATGGGTTCCTTGGCGCAGCCTATGCACTGCACATCGTCGCCACCGTGGCGGTGATGGCCGATGCGCGCGACCTGCAGAAGTCGGTGGGCAACGGCGATGGCTCCTGGTTCGCGATTGCCGACCAGAGTGGCCGTGGCCAGCTGCGTGGCAGCGAGGGTGACCCCGGCGTAGTGGAGCTGCTGCAGGAGTTCGTGCCCACCGTCTATCTGTACGACAACTTCCCCGGCGGTGTCGGCCTCAGCGAGCCGCTGTGGCAGCGCCAGGCCGAGCTGGTGCAGCGCGCGCGCGAACTGGTGCAGCGCTGCGACTGCAAGGCCGGCTGCCCGGCCTGCGTGGGCCCGGTGCTGGCCGCGCAGGAAGAAGATGAGACTTCGCCGCGTGCGCTGGCGCTGCGCGTGCTCGACCTGTTCGATGCCGACGCCTGCCAGCAGGTGCCCGACGTGGTGGTGACCACGCGCGATTCGATGGAGCTGCTGGCACCGTGAGCCTGAGCCTGGACAAGCTGCGCCTGCTACGGAAGCAGGCCGGGGACCCGAAGGCCGCTACCCCGCTCACGCCAGAGCTGCCGCCCGCACCGGTTGCACCGGTGGCCGCCAACGATGCGCGGCAGCCACCGGCCGAGCGTTCGGTGTTTGCCTGGGTGGAACAGGAGATCCGCCACAAGCCGACCGGCGTAGTGGCGCCTGTTGTTGCACCGGCACCGCTGCGCCGGCCAGAAGTGGGCAGCCTGCATCGCCTGCTCGGCCTGCGCACACGCGGCGGTCCTGCGCCAACACGCGCCAGCGTGGAGGATCGCCAGCTGCCCGGCGAGGAGATTGCGCCGGGCCTGTTCCTGATCGAGTCGCTGCAACCGCAGCCGATTCCCACGGCCCCGCTGTCGCTGGCCTTCGCCAAGCGCGAAGACCAGCACGTGGCCGCACGCGATCTGCTGTTCTTCGATACCGAGACCACCGGCCTGGCCGGCGGCACCGGCACCCGTGCCTTCATGATCGGCGCGGCCGACTGGCACGTGTGCCCTCAGCGCGGCAAAGGCCTGCGCATCCGCCAGTTGCTGATGTCGACGATGGCCGCCGAGGACGCGATGCTGGCCACCTTCGCCAGCTGGCTGCAGCCCTCCACCGTGTTCTGCAGCTATAACGGCCGCAGCTATGACGCGCCGCTGTTGAAGGCGCGCTATCGGTTGGCGCGTCAGCGTTGCCCGATCACCGCACTGGATCATGTCGACCTGCTGTACCCGACCCGTCGCCGCTATCGCGGCACGTGGGAGAACTGCAAGCTGTCCACCATCGAACGCCAGCTGTTGCGCGTGGTTCGTGAGGATGACCTGCCCGGTTCGGAAGCGCCGGGCGCATGGCTGCGCTTCCTGCGTGGCGGCGACGCGGTGAACCTGCGCCGGGTGGCCGACCACAACCACCAGGACGTGGTGACCCTGGCCCTGCTGTTGCAGCGGTTGGTGCACGAGGAACAGCGCGAGCGCGAGACGCTGGCATTGGTCGGGCAGTAGGCGTTGACACGGCCTGACGGTGGCAGCGGTGACACTGCCGCCACCATCCACGCCTGGAGCCCGACGATGCGCCTCAATCCCATGGTCCTGCTTGCCATCCTGCCCTTGGCCGCCTGCAGCCACGCCGGCAGCAGCACCGCCCACGATCCCGCTCCAGCGCCAGTGGCCGATGCCGCGCACGAATGCAAGCCGGAGGCGCTGGAGGCCTTCACCGGCAAGACCGCCGACGAAGCCACGATCAAGAAGCTGGTGGCTGACAGCGGCGCGCGTGGTGCACGGGTGGTCAAGCCGGGCATGGCAGTGACCATGGACTTCCGCCAGGACCGCGTGACCGTACAGGTGGACGCGCAGAACCGCATCGAGCGCGCCAGCTGCGGTTGATGTTCCCTACCTATCCCGTTGGCACCGGGTATCCACCCGCGCCAGCGGGATAAGCTTCCGGCCACACTGCAAGGAGTGCTGTATGCCGAGGTTCCGCAACAGGAAACCGCATCGACGGTGGTTGGGCTGTCTATTCGCCACTCTGCTGTGCCTGGCAACCAGCCACCCGCTGGCGGCGCATGAGGGGCGGCACCCTTGGTCCGCCAGCTGGTTCGCCGCCCAGCAAGACTACGGCGTCACCTTTCCGGACAACATCGTTCCTCCGCCTCCACCCGTCACCCTGGCCGACCAGACCGTACGCATGACCGTACGTCTTTCGCGCGGTGGCGAAACATTGCGCGTTCGCTTCTCCAATCGGTTCGGCAAGGCCCCGGTGACATTGGAAGACATCCATGTTGCGCCGAGCATGGGCGGCGATGGTGTCGTCTTCCACAAGCAGCGCCCATTGCGTTTCAGCGGTTCAGCACGCTTGATGCTCGCTCCGGGCGAAGAACGTTGGAGTGATCGAATCAACCTGCATGCGGCTGACCAGACAGAACTGTCCGTCAGCCTATACGTGATGGCACCGACGCCGGTGGTCACCACGCATTCGGTCGGCCTGCAGACCAACTACCGCGCGCCCGGCAACCAGGTCGGCGCCGCTCTGCTGCGCTCCGCCGAACCCATGCGGGCCTACTATTGGCTGGATGCCATTGACGTTGCTGGAGTCCTGCCGCCGATGGCACCCGCAGGAAGCCGCAAGGATGTGGTCATGGTCGCCTTCGGCGACTCGATCACCGACGGCGCCGGCTCTACAGTGGATCGCAATTTCCGCTGGCCTAACCTGCTCGATGACCGTGTCCGCAGCGCAGGCCTGCGCAGGGTCAGCGTGGTCAATGCCGGCATTGCCGGCAATCGCTGGCTGCATGATGGTGTCGGGCCAGCAGGCGTGTCGCGCTTCGGGCACGATGTGCTGGCGGTGTCCGGCGCCAGCCATGCCGTGCTGCTTCTGGGCATCAACGATATCGGCATCGGCCAGCTGCATCCGCCGCAGGCGGTGTCTGCAGCGCAGTTGATCGACGCCCTGCGCATCTCGGTGCAACGAGCCCGGCAACGTGGGATCAAGGTGCTGCTTGGAACGTTGCTGCCCTATGGCGGATCAGGCTACTTCGACGCCGCCGGAGAAACCAAGCGGCAAGCCGTGAACGATTGGATCAGGGCAGCACAGGGCGTCGATGGTGTCATCGACTTCGATCGTATCATGCGCGATCCACAGCGCCCCTCCCACCTGCATCCAAGCTTTGACAGCGGGGATCATCTGCACCCCAACGATGCCGGCTACGAAGCGATGGCTGACGCGTTCCCTATACGCTGGCTGCAACGATGACCCTTTGGGTAGTGCCGGCCAGCGGCCGGCACTACCGCACGATCAGAGTCGCTCGGCCTTGCCGCTGGCCAGTGCGCGTGCAATCACCTGCTGCGCCTGCTGCGATGCCTGGGCCTGCACGCGTGCCTGACGCTCACCCAGCGCGGCCTGCTGGCTGCCCAGTGCCGCCTGGCGGCTGGCCAGTTCAGACTGTTGGCTGGCCAGACGCTGCATGTCACGGGTGCGGCCGGACTGCGCGGCCTCGCTGCGGGCTTCCTGCATCGCACGACGTGCCTCGGCGGCGGCCTCGCGCGCAGCCTCCCGCGCAACGGCCATATCGCGGGTTGCACCGCGCGCGGCATTCGCCGCTTCCGCAGCCGCCTCACGGTTGATGTCGTGGGCAGCCATCGCGCTGCGCGCTACCTCGGCGGCGGCCAGTGCGATGCGGCGTGACTCCTCGCCCTGCAGACGCCCCATCTCACCCATCTGCTTGCCAAGTTCACCCTGCTGGCGACCCAACACGCTCTGCTGGCGGCCCAGTTCGCTCTGCTGGCGCCCCAGGTCTGCGGCACCGCTGTAGGCGCGCTGCAGGGTCTGGATCAGCATCGGGTCGCGTACCACATAGCGCTTGTCGCCCTGTCGGAACCACAGCGCCGGACCCTTGCCGAGCTGCCTGCGGGCCACCGTCACGTCGTCCATGCCACCGTTGGCGAAGGTCGCGTCACCATCCACCAGCACGTAGGCCTCCCGGGGCGACTTGCCCAGATCGAGGCGACCGTAGGTGGTGATGGACGTGGTGGTGGACGTCGTGCCGTCATGGTCCTCATCCATGCCAGCGGCATCGTCGACGTAGGCCACATCGGCATCGTCAGGACCGGCCGGTTCTTCCACATCGGCCGGTTCGGCGGGCGCAGCGGGCGCCACCGGCACGGCCGGCACACGCGCGGACGCCTGAGGTGCGGGCGGAGCCTTCGGCGCCGGTGGGACTACGGCCTTCGGGGCGGCCGGAGGTGCGGGCGGGGCCAGCGGCACCGGTGCTGCGACCAATCGCATCGGTGCCACGCCCACCACCACCACGACGGCGGTCAAGGCCATCGCCAGGATGCGCGGGCAGGAGCGGCGCGACTGCAACGACAGCAGGCGGCGCTTGAGGCTGGTGGTGTTCGGTGCGGCACTGGCCACGCCCAGGTGCGGCTGCGGTGCCACACCCAGCTGCAGCAGCAGGCGGCCGTAAGCCTGGCGGCTGGCGCCGTGCTGGCCGACCACAGCCGCATCCACCGCTTCCTCGCGAGCCTGTGCGTATTCGCGCACCGACAGGCGCAGCAGCGGGTGGAAGAAGAACAGATGCTGGGCCAGTGCGGGCAGCAGGCCCCACTGCAGGTCACGCCGCTGCAGATGCTGCAGTTCGTGGGTCAGGGCCAGGTCCAGCGCATCACCCTGCAGGGCATTGTCACCGGCCGGCAGCAGCAGCACCGGGCGGAACGGCCCGACCAGCTGCGGTGCATCCACCTGCGCGCTCATCCACAACCGTGGCGAAGGACGCACGCCGTGTGCATCGGAGGCCAGCTGCAGGGCCTCTACCAGCGCCTCGTCTTCGCAGGGATAGGCCGCAGCGAGCAGTGCGCGGCAGCGACGCCACTCACCGAAGGTGCGCAGGGCCATCAACAGCACGCCAGACATCCACAGCGCGCCCAGCGCCACCGCCCACCACGCCACCGCCGGCACTTCCGGCGTCGGCATCGCGGCCAGCAGCTGCGCCGAGGCTTCCGGCGCCAGCGGGTAGACCAGATCGGCGGCGACGTCCGTGGCGGTCATCGCCACCGCCTGCGGTGCCGGCAGCCAGGCCAACTGCAACGGCTGGCTCCAGAACAGACCGAGCACGGCCTGCAGCGACACCAGCCACCACAGGCGGCAGCGGGTGGCCGCCGACAGCGACGGCAGCGCGCGGCACACGCCGTACACCAGGGCCACCAGCAGCACGGTCTGCAGGCTGGTCCAGCCCAGCCGTTCCAACATCGGGATCAGCATCGTGGTGTCCATGGCTCAGCCCTCGTGGCGACGCGATTGGAGCTGGGCAACCAGCGCTTCCAGCTCGGCCAGCTCGTTGTCGCTGACCTGCTGGCGCTGCGACAGGTAGGCCACGAACGGCGACACCGAGCCCTGCAGGGTGTTGTCGACGAACTGGGCCACGGCACCCTGCAGCACGCTCTCCGGGCCACGGGTGGCCTGGTAGCGGTAGACGCCGTCCTGCTGCTGGCGCTGAAGATACCCCTTCGCCCGCAGCCGCTCCATCATCGTCAGCACGGTGGATCGGGCCAGGCCACGGGCCTCGCCATAGCCGCTGGCGACCTCGCCGACCGTGGCCGGCGCATGTTCATCGATGTACTGCAGCAGGGCCAGCTCCTGGTCCCCGATCGTCTTGCCACGCATGACACCACTCCCTTGACTACACGTGTCGTCACTTTCTGCGTGACGACAGTTGTAGTCAACCCCCCGAAAGTCATGGGCCGACGAACGGTAGCCGCCGTGACGCGATTAAACCTTCTCCGCACTGCCTGCATCCGATCCTCGACGCCCCACCGGAATTCCGCATGTTCCGCCCAACGCTTCGAGTCGTGCTCATGCTCATCAGCGCCCTCCCCTTCGCCGCCCAGTCCTTGCCCGCAGTATCCGCCGGCCAGTACCAGGCCAACGACCAGACCCGCCAGCTGATCCGCCAGATCATGCTGGAACAGCGCATCCCTGGATTGCAGATCGCCGTGGTCAAGGACGGGAAGATCGTACTGTCCGAGGCCTACGGACTGGCCAATGTCGAGAACGGCGTGATTGCTTCGCGCGAAACCCGCTTCCCGCTCAACTCGGCCACCAAGGCCTTTACCGGCGTGGCCATCGCACAGCTCGCTCAACAGGGGCGGCTGGATCTGGATGCGCCGGCTTCGCGCTATCTCGACGATCTTCCGGCCACCTGGAAGGAGGTGCGCGTGCACCAGCTGCTCGCACATTCCTCGGGCCTGCCCGACATTCTTGATGCGAACGGACTGCTGGGTGGCGGATCAGAAGCGCAGGCTTGGACGGCCGTCAGCGCACTGCCACTGGAAGCAACACCCGGACAGCGCTTCACCTACAACCAGACCAACTACGTACTGCTCGCGCGGATCATCGCCAGACAATCGGGCATGCCCTACGAGCGATTCCTGGCCACCGGCCAGTTCAGTGCCGCAGGCATGGCCCGCACCACATTCGGCGACAGCTACGACCTGATTCCCGATGCGGCCACGATGTACAGCCTGGCACCGCGCACCACTGACGCTCCCGACAGACCGCAGCGCCTGTCGCACTGGTTCTACGACATGCCGCCCAGCCTGTGGGCCGGCGGCGGCATCCTCACCACCGCCGACGACACCGCTCGCTGGCTGGTCGCGCTCAGCGGCGACCAGCTGTTGCAGCAGGCAGCACGCCAACGCATGTGGGCGCCCGAGCGTCTGGCTGACGGCCGTGCCGGCCCGTGGGCGGGTGGCTGGCCGGTACTGCGCGCATCGCCCGACCTTCAGGTGGCCGGTATCGGCGGTGCGCGCTCGGCCTTCGTGGTCTATCCCGAGCGCGGCGTGGCGGTGGTGGTGCTGACCAATCTGGTCGGTGCCAATCCACAGCAGTTCATTCCACGCATTGCCGACTTCTACGCACGCGATGCCTCAGCGCCCGGTCACGAACGGGTCGCTCTTGCACGGCAGCAACGGACTGTCGTCGCAGGGCCATAGCGTGGCGGGCACGATCCTGGCCACCTCGAAGTGATCCTGGTTCCAGCGCAGGAACCCTGCATGGAGAGCGTTGCCATGATCGAACGTGCGCGCGTCCGCGGGCAGCGGCTGCTCGGGGTCGGCCTCGGCCACCCAGCGCAGCACCGGCACCTTGTCCAGCGGCCCGATGAAGGCGAACAGGTCGCCCGCGCCCTTGTCCTGGTATGACGTCATCGTCGCCGCATCAGGCAGCCCTGCCTGCGCCAGCAGCGATGCGGTGACGTCCTGCAGCGGTGCAGTCCCCTGTGCGATGTAGGCGCGCATGCCCACGGTGCTTGCCGGGCAGCCCTGCAGCTGCACCAGATAACCGTTGATACCGCCACTGCCGGAGAACGAGCGTATCCAGTAGCGGAAGCGGGGCCCGCCTCGGTCGGTGACCATGAAATCCTGCTGGCCCCCCTGCGCGGGAATGGAAAGCACCTGCGCGTTGCCGGCGCCGTCCACGTTGCACTTCAACTGCGCCAGCACCTGCCTGGCAGGTTCGGGCAGCGCACCGTAGCGACCGCCGGGATGGGCGCTGCCGGAGGCTTCCGGCAATGCGGGCAATCCGCGATCGGCGGGCAAGGTCTGCGCAGGCAAGGCCTCCGGTTTCGCCGCCGGCTTGGCGGTGGGCGCTGCCGGCGCGGTGCGCTCCCCGGCGGGCGCGCAGGCGCTGCAGGCCAGCAGCAGCATCAGCGCAGCGCTCGGCATCAGGTTCGGTCGGATCATCGTTCAACGTCCTCCCATCGCAGGGGCTTCCTGCTGCTGCACCGGCACGGGGGCGGCTGCTCCCTGCTCGCGCGATTGCTGCTGCAGTTGGCGCAGGCTGGTTTCCACCGCTGTCTCGCGCACCTCGGCCGCATTGACCCCTGCACGCAGCGTCGCAGGATCGCCCGGACTGCCCTGCACCAGGAACAGCGTTTCACCTGCCGCACGACCCGCGCTGGGGTTGTTGGCCACGATCTGGTCGACCTGGGTGATGCCTGCGGCCTTCGCTTCGCGCAGCATGACCAGGCTGTAGTCATCGGCATGCTCGGCGTAGCGTCCGCCCAAGGCCTGCAGGCGCGTGCTGATCTGCTGCTGCAGGGCATGGTCGCGATGCTGCGGCTGGCGTGGATCGTCATGGGTCGCGAGCGGCACATCCTGCCCCAGCTCACGCGCCTGTCCCGGTGCAACCGAGGTCAGTACGTACTGCCAACGGTTCTGCCCGGGCGTGCCGCGCACCGTCGCCACGAAGTCGTCGTACTCGCCGCCGCCGATGGTCTGGCAACCCGCCGAATCCGTGTTGGATCGGCTGCCACGATGGATCTTGAAGGTGTCGTTGAGGTCCTGCACGCCCTGGGTATCGCGCGCATCGAACCAGCCGTCGCCATTGCTGTCGCGCTCCACCCGTCCAGCACCCGCCGTGATCGCGTCCTGTGAGGGGCGCAGCGCAAACTCATCGGGATGGCCGTTGCGCGGATGGGTGGTCGCGCGCATCTCGGTGGTGCCTTCGCCCAGGCGTCCGAGGTCCTTGACCCGGTCGCCGTTGACGTCCTCACCTTCGGTCTTGGTGCGCGGCGCCACGTTGCCGAAGCCCGGGCTGCGCGGCGTGGTCTTGGCATGGCCGTCGTACTGGGCGGTCGGTTCGGTCGTCGCCTGGTTGAACTCGCGCACGTGACCGTGGCCCTGCGCGTCCTTCCACAGCACCACGATGCGGTCGTCATAGACGCCACGCCCACGTGCCTCGGTGGTCCGATTCTCGTCGCGCAGCCCCAGCACCACGCGGTCCTGGCCAGCCATCGCATCGTTGGCTGCGGTGTTGCCACGTTGGGCGACGATGCTCCCGTACACGTCGTACTGCTGAGCCTGGGTCAGGCCCGCGGTCTCCGCCGCCTCGGGCATGCGCGGTGGACGCGTCGCCTCGCTCAGGCGATCGAGCATCGGGTTCACCGTGGCCGCATCCGCCGCGGCAACACCCCCGCTCCGTCGCAGCGCCTCGAGTTCGGTGGCGGCTCGCGCCGAGACGTAACGATCCAGGGATTCCTGCACCACGACGCTCTGGCCGTCGTGCAGGGCGTCCAAGCGGGCGGCGGCACCGCGCGCGTCGTTCTGCCGTAACAGGGCGACGACTTCATTGGCCGCCGCGTTGATGTCCATCTCGGGCATGGTCGGTCCTTGAACGTAATCGGTAGGGCGTCAGCCTACCCCAGCCGCCTGGCAGGGCTTTTGACACGGCGCACACCCCGGTACTCCGCCCCATTCAGGCCACGCATGCCACGCCCGGCCTCACCCCCGTGGCCCGCCCATCACCGGCAGGATGACCCCGCTGATGTAGCTGGCACAGGCCGGCGAGGCAAGGAACACATAGGCCGGCGACAGTTCTTCAGGCTGTGCGGGCCGGCCCATGTCACTGTCCTTGCCGAATTCAGCAACGTCCTCTGCCTGCTTGTCGGCCGGGTTCAGCGGCGTCCACACCGGACCCGGTGCCACGCAGTTGACCCGGATGCCGCGTGGCAACAGCTGGCTGGCCAGCGCCTTGGTGAATGCATGGATGGCGCCCTTGGTGGCCGAATAGTCGATCAGCGCTTTGCTGCCGAACAGGCCCGTTTCCGAACCGGTGTTGATGATGCTGGCGCCCTCGCCCAGATGCGGCAACACCGCGCGTGCCATCTGGATGTAGCCGCCGATGTTGGTCTGCAGCGTCTCCTGCAGATGCGCGTCTTCCAGGTCTTCCAGCCGCTCGCAATGCAGCTGGAACGCGGCGTTGTTGACCAGGATGTCGATGCCGCCGAAGGCCTTGGCTACCTGCTTGACCGCCTTGTTGCAGAAGCGCGGATCACGCACATCACCGGCGATCACCACGCAGCGGCCGCCTTCGCGCTCCACGTGCTGGCGGGTGATATCCGCATCCTCGGCTTCGTCCAGGTGCAGCACCGCCACATCGGCGCCTTCGCGCGCAAACAGCACCGCTACCGCGCGACCGATGCCGGAATCACCACCGGTGACGATCGCGCGCATGCCCTGCAGCTTGCCGCTGCCGCTGTAGTCCGGTGCAAGGAAGCGCGGCGCCAGTTCCAGTGCGTGCTCATGGCCCGGCTTGGCCAGTTGCTGCGCCGGCATCGTCTCGGGCTGACGCCGCGGACCGGCCTGGGTGGCGGTCTTCTTCGTTGCTTTTTTTTCCGCGCGCACGTCCTTGGCCTTCTCCTGATCCTGCAGGCGCCGCTGCCGCGCTGCCACACGGGCCGCGCGCGGATCGGAAGCGGCAGCCTTGCGGGTGGCGGTCTTCACAACGCGCGGGCGCTCGGATGCGGTGGTCTCGGCGGCGGCTGGCGCAGCCCGGGTGCTTTTGCGCACCTTCGGCGATGCCTTACGGCGGGCGGGGGTCTTCCTGGTGGTGGCCATGCAGGTCTCCTCGGGGGGAATGGGGTTGCCGGCCAGTGGCCGGCACTACCGGGCGCATGCGCCGCAGTACCGGGGGCGGCTTCCGCCGCACCTGCAGTCTCTCCACCCGGGTTGTCGGGGGCAGTGAGCACACCGTGCCCACCGCGTGCACGGCATTCATTCCGCCACCACGTGCGCCGTCGCACCCTGCAGGCAACCACACGAGGAATGCCTCCATGAAACATGCGATCGCCGCCGCCGCTCTCAGCGTTGCCCTTGCCGCCTGCAGCAGCACGCCGGTGGCCCAGGTGCAGCCGATCGACGGCGTGATTTCCGGCCAGTGCCACAGCGACATGGTGCGCGGCGCGCTCGGCCTGGCCGCTTCGGATGCCACCGTCGCCCGCGCACGCGTGGACAGCGACAGCCTGCACGTGCGGGTGTTGCGTCACGATGGTCCGCGGGTGCCGCCGGCCAGCGAAGGCGGTGACCGCCTGACCATCGAAAAGGGACGCACCAACAACATCACCGCGATCTACTGCGGCTGACGACTGCGGTTGAGCCTGCGCGCCCTGCTCAACACGCGCAGGGTCGCCTGTTCCCACTGGCGCGGCCCGCGCAGGCCGGCCAGTTTGGCCAGTTCACCGCGCTCCCAGCCGGCGAACACGCAGGGGTCGATATAGGCCTTGCGGCACACCGCCGGGGTATTGCCCAGCAGCGATGCCACTTCGCACACCACCGTGCGCTGCGCCTGGGCCAGGGCGCGCTGGCTGGCCGGCTCCGGCAGCTCGGTGGCGGCGAACGCCTGTACTGCTGCCACGGTACCGCCCCAGGTGCGGAAGTCCTTGGCGGTGAACGCCTCCCCCATCACCTCGCGCAGGTAGTCGTTCACCGCGCCCGAATCCACCGGCTGCAGCGCACCGTCGTCGTCGCGGTACTGGAACAGCGCCTGCCCCGGCAACTGCTGCAGGCGCCGTACCAGCAATCCCAGCCTGCGATCACCCACGGTCACCTCCTGCAGCTGTCCCGATTTGCCGCGGAAGCGCATGCGCACCCGGCCACCACGCAGCAGCTCCAGATGGCGGTTGCGCAGTGTGGTCAGTCCGAACGAACGGTTCTGCTGGGCATAGGTTTCATTGCCCACCCGCACCAGCGTGTCCGCCAGCAGCGCGACCACCATGGCCAGCACCTTTTCCCGCGGGAACCCAGGTCGCCTGAGGTCCCGGGACAACCGCCGCCTGAGCGTGGGCAGCGCCTCGCCAAAGGCGATGATGCGGTCGAACTTGCCGGCGTCGCGCTCCTTCGCCCAATCGGCGTGGTAGCGGTACTGCTTGCGTCCACGTGCATCGCGGCCGGTGGCCTGCAGGTGGCCGCTGGCATGGGCGCAGATCCACACGGCGGTATACGCCGGTGGAATCGCCAGTGCGCGGATCCGCTGCAGGGTGGCGGCATCACGCACCGCGTGGCCATCGGCATCGCGGTAGCTGAAGCCCTTGCCGGCGCGGCGCCGGCTGATGCCCGGCTGGGTGTCGTCGACATAGCGCAGGCCGGCGGCGCGCGCGGCCTGGCGTTCGGGGGTGGAGGTGGCTGGCATGTCCACAGTGTCGCCGTCGCGATGCCGCGATCCTGTCGATAACAGAAGACAAACACGTGAGGGTCGGTTCGCCGCTATGCTCGGGCTTTCACAACCCCTTCCGGAGTCATGATGTCGTTTCCGATTCGCGCCCGTTCGCTCTCCGCCCTGCTGCTGCCGGCCGTGCTGGCCCTGACCGCCTGCCAGGCACCGGCGCTGGATGAACAGGATTCGGCCACCGCCCATGCCCAGCAGGCCGCAGAAGCCGCCAAGGCACCGGCCGACGACGCTGGCAAGGCCACCGAGGCACCGCCGGTCGGCACCTGCGATGCCAGCCAGGTGCAGAGCCTGGTCAGCCAGGCCTACACCGACGCCCTCGGCAAGCAGGCGCAGGAAGACGCAGGCGCCAGCCAGGTGCGCGTGCTCAAGCCCAACGATGTGGCCACGATGGAGTTCCTCGGCGACCGCCTGAACATCGAAGTGGACGACAAGGGCGCAGTCAGCGGCGTGCGCTGCGGCTGAGTTCGACCCGGCGCCGGCACAGTGCTGCCGGCGCGTTCTGTTGCACCTGCAACCGTGTATTGCGGCGTTGCAGCAACCTGTGATCTAGTCGAGGCATCCGGTGGCCTCACGATGCGCTCCAGGGATTGGGCGGGCTTGAGTGTCCCCGTTCAATTCATCCCGCATCGAGGTAGAGATGGCCCCCCGCAACCGCCAAGGGCTTTACGACCCGCGCTCCGAGCGCGATGCCTGTGGATTTGGCATGGTCGCCCAGCTCGACGATCAACCATCACGCCTGTTGGTTGATACCGCCATCGCCGCGCTTTCGCGCATGACCCACCGTGGTGGCGTCGCCGCCGACGGCCTGACCGGCGATGGCTGCGGCCTGCTGCTGCGCCGCCCGGATGCGTTCCTGAAACTGCTGGCGAGTGAGGCCGGCATCGCAGTCTCCGCACGCTTCGCCGCCGGCCTGGTGTTCCTGCCGCACGATGCCGAAGCCGCGCAGGCCTGCCGCGCACAGCTGCAGGCGCAGGTGGAAGCGGTGGGCTGCAAGGTCGCTGGCTGGCGCGAGGTGCCCACCGACGACAGCGTCTGCGGCCAGCTGGCGCGCGACACGCTGCCGCGCATCGAGCAGGTGTTCGTCGACGCCGGCGTCGGCCAGGACGATGGCGGCTTCGCGCTGGCCCTGTTCCTGGCCCGCCGCCGCAGCGAGCAGCAGCTGCGCGAGCATGCCGATTACTACGTCACCACCCTCAGCCCCAACGCGATCAGCTACAAGGGCATGGTGCTGCCGGACAAGCTCAGCCGCTTCTTCCTGGACCTGCAGCGCCGCGAACTGGCCTCCAGTGCGATCGTGTTCCATCAGCGCTTCTCCACCAACACGCTGCCGCGCTGGCCGCTGGCGCACCCGTTCCGCATGCTCGCGCACAACGGCGAGATCAACACCATCGAAGGCAACCGTCGCTGGGCGCAGGCGCGCAGCAAGGTGTGGAAAACGCCGCGCTTCGATATCGGTGAATTCGACCCGGTCATCTCCATGCACGGCTCTGACTCGCAGAGCCTGGACAACATGCTGGAGCTGATGGTCGCCGGTGGCATGGAGCTGATCCAGGCGCTGCGCATCCTGGTGCCTCCGGCTACGCAGTCGCTGGAGTTCAAGGACCCGGACCTGGCGGCGTTCTATGAATTCCATGGCCTCAACAGCGAGCCGTGGGACGGCCCGGCCGGCATCGTGGCCTGCGACAGCCGCTATGCGGTGTGTACGCTGGACCGCAACGGCCTGCGTCCGGCGCGCTGGATGCTGACCGCCGACCGCCACTTCCTGGTCGCCTCCGAAGCGGGCGTGTGGGAAGTACCGACCGAGCGCGTGGTGCGCAAGGGCAAGCTGGGCCCGGGCGAGATGATAGCCATCGATCTCAAGCGTGGCGATCTGCTCGACTCCGACGCGGTGGACCGCATCAACCGTGGCCGCGCGCCGTACAAGCAGTGGCTGCAGCAGGGCGTGACCTACCTGCAGACCGAACTGATCGACCCGTCGCTGGTGGAAGAGCCCTTCGACGAAGGCACCCTGCGCAGCTACCACAAGCTGTACCAGCTCAGCAGCGAGGAAGTGGAGCAGGTGCTGCGGCCGCTGGCCGAGACCGAACAGGAAGCCACCGGCTCGATGGGCGACGACACGCCGATGGCGGTGCTGAGCCAGCGCAGCCGTCCGCTGTACGACTACTTCCGCCAGGCCTTCGCGCAGGTCACCAACCCGCCGATCGACCCGCTGCGCGAAGACTGCGCGATGTCCCTGTCCACCCAGCTCGGCAGGGAGACCAACATCTTCCATGCCGGCCCGGAGACGGTGAACCACGTCATCCTCAATTCGCCGGTGCTGAGCCAACGCAAGCTGCGCCAGCTGCTGAAGATGGACCAGTACGTGCAGGCCAACCGCCTGCTCGACCTGTCCTACAGTGAAGACGAGGGCCTGCGCGCCGGCATCGAGCGCATCTGCGCCGAGGCCGAGCAGGCCGCACGCGACGGCATGGTGATGCTGCTGCTGTCCGACCGCTACCCGGTGGCCGGGCGGCCGATGGTGCATGCCCTGCTGGCCACCAGCGCCATCCACCACCACCTCTCGCGCCTGGGCCTGCGCTGCGACGTGAACCTCATCGTCGAGACCGGCACCGCGCGCGATCCGCACCACATGGCCTGCCTGCTCGGCTTCGGCGCCACCGCGGTCTATCCGTACCTGGCCTACCAGACCCTGTTCGACCTGGGCCGCCGCGGCATCCTCAAGCTCAGCAAGGGCGGCGAGCAGTCGCAGATCGGCCGCCGCTATCGCAAGGGCGTGTACAAGGGCCTTTCGAAGATCATCTCGAAGATGGGCATCTGTACCGTGGCCAGCTACCGCGGCGCGCAGCTGTTCGAGATCATCGGCCTGGAACCGGAAGTCGTGGACCTGTGCTTCCCCGATACCGCTTCGCGCATCGGGGGTGCCGGCTTCGCCCGCCTGGATGCCGATGCACGCGAACTGTGCGCGCAGGCGTGGGATGCGCAGCAGGGCGTCGATGTCGGCGGCCTGCTGAAGTACGTGCACGGCGGCGAATACCACATGTACAACCCGGATGTGGTGACCACCCTGCAGCGCGCAGCGCGCAGCGGCGATGCGCGTGCGTGGCAGCAGTACTGCGATGCGGTGCACGCACGACCACCGTCGGCACTACGCGACCTGCTGGAGCTGGTGCCGGCGGCCCTGCCGGTACCGCTGGACGAGGTGGCTCCGGCCAGCGCACTGTTCCCGCGCTTCGATACCGCAGCGATCAGCCTCGGTGCGCTTTCGCCCGAGGCGCATGAGGCACTGGCGATTGCGATGAACCGCCTCGGTGGCCGCAGCAATTCCGGCGAAGGTGGCGAAGACCCGGCGCGCTATGGCACCGACAAGCGCAGCAAGATCAAGCAGGTGGCCTCGGGCCGCTTCGGCGTTACCGCCGAGTATCTGGTCAACGCTGAAGTGCTGCAGATCAAGGTCGCGCAGGGTGCCAAGCCCGGCGAAGGCGGCCAGCTGCCTGGCCACAAGGTCAACGAGCTGATCGCACGCCTGCGCTATGCGCGTCCCGGGATTGGCCTGATCTCGCCGCCGCCGCACCACGATATCTATTCGATCGAAGACCTGGCGCAGCTGATCTACGACCTCAAGCAGGTCAACCCGACCGCGCTGGTGTCGGTGAAGCTGGTCAGCCATGCCGGCGTCGGCACGATTGCTGCGGGCGTGGTCAAGGCCGGTGCGGACCTGATCACCATCTCCGGCCATGACGGCGGCACCGGTGCTTCGCCGGTCAGCTCGATCCGCTATGCCGGCGTACCGTGGGAGCTGGGCATTGCCGAAGCACATCAGGCGCTGCTGGCCAACGACCTGCGCGGGCGCACCCTGCTGCAGACCGATGGCGGCCTGAAGACCGGGCTGGACGTGGTCAAGGCCGCGCTGCTGGGCGCCGACAGTTTCGGCTTCGGCACCGCGCCGATGATCGTGCTGGGCTGCAAGTACCTGCGCATCTGCCACCTCAACAACTGCGCCACCGGCGTGGCCACCCAGGACGAGCGCCTGCGCGAGAACCACTTCACCGGCCAGCCCGAGCGCGTGGAGAACTTCTTCCGCCTGTTGGCCGAGGAAGTGCGTGGCTGGCTGTCCTACCTGGGCGCGCGTTCGCTGGAAGAGATCGTCGGCCGCACCGACCTGCTGCGGCAGATCGAGGCCGCGCCACGCGAAGGCGTGCGCGTGGACCTGTCGCGCCTGCTGGCCGATGCCCGTTACGAAGGCAGCCACTGCGCCGCGCAGCGCCTGTACGGATCGCCGGACAGCCTGGCCACGCAGATGGATGGCCTGCTGGCGGCGGCCATCGAACACAAGCGTGGTGGCGAGCATCGCTTCCTGATCCACAACACCGACCGCAGCATCGGCACCCGCCTGGCCGGCGCGGTGGCACGCGCGCATGGCAACCAGGGCATGGCCGAATCGCCGCTGGAACTGCGCTTCCGCGGCAGTGCCGGGCAGAGCTTCGGCGCCTTCAACGTTGGCGGCCTGCACCTGGAAGTGGAAGGCGAAGCCAACGACTACGTCGGCAAGGGCATGGCCGGCGGCCGCCTGGTGGTGCGCCCACCGCGTGGCGCGCGCTTCGAGGCACGCAGTACCGCCATCATCGGCAACACCTGCCTGTACGGCGCCACCGGTGGCGAGCTGTTCGCTGCCGGCCGTGCCGGCGAGCGCTTCGCCGTGCGCAATTCCGGCGCGCTGGCGGTAGTGGAAGGTGCCGGTGACCACTGCTGCGAATACATGACCGACGGCGTGGTGCTGGTGCTGGGCAAGGTCGGCCTGAACTTCGGCGCCGGCTTCACCGGTGGCCTGGCCTACGTGCTGGACGTGGACCGCGATTTCGTCGACCGCTACAACCACGAGCTGATCGACATCCATCGCGTATCCGCCGAAGGCTTCGAGAACTACCGCCAGCACCTGCACCGCCTGATCGGCCGCCACCGCGAACTGACCGGCAGTATCTGGGCGCAGCAGATCCTCGACGAGTTCCGCGATTACATCGGCAAATTCTGGCTGGTCAAACCCAAGGCCGCCAGCATCGAATCGCTGACCGAAACCCTGCGACGCGCCGCGTAACGGTAGTGCCGGCCGCTGGCCGGCATCCCAGGATCACGTAGTGCCGGCCGCTGGCCGGCATCCCAGGATCACGTAGTGCCGGCCGCTGGCCGGCAACCGCAAAACACCACAGAGCCCGCCATGAGCCGCAAGCACGCCTTCCAGTTCCTCGACCTGCCCCGCACCATGCCGCAGCGCATTCCGGTGGAACTGCGCACGTCCGGCGACTGGGGCGAGCTGTACGGAAAATTCGGCAAGGAGGACGCGCAGTACCAGGCCGGCCGCTGCCTGGACTGTGGCAACCCGTACTGCAGCTGGAAGTGCCCGGTGCACAACGCGATTCCGCAGTGGCTGCAGCTGGTGCAGGAGAACCGCATCCACGAAGCGGCCACGCTGTGCCACAGCACCAACCCGCTGCCGGAAGTGTGCGGCCGGGTGTGCCCGCAGGACCGCCTGTGCGAAGGCAGTTGCACGCTGGAAGAGTTCGGCGCGGTGACCATCGGGGCGGTGGAGAAGTACATCGTCGATACCGCACTGGCGACCGGCTGGCGGCCGGACATGGCGGCCGTGCAGGCCACCGGCCACACCGTCGCCATCATCGGCGCCGGTCCCGCAGGGCTGGCGTGCGCTGACCGGCTCGCGCATGCCGGCATCACCGCCGTGGTCTACGACCGTTATGAGCAGGTGGGTGGGCTGCTGCAGTTCGGCATTCCCAGTTTCAAGCTGGACAAGGATGTGATCCGCCGCCGCCGCGACGTGCTCGAAGGGATGGGCGTGCAGTTCCGCCTGGGCGTGGAGATCGGCCGCGATGTCAGCCTGCAGCAGTTGCTGGATACCCACGATGCGGTGTTCCTCGGCACCGGCGCCTACCGCTACACCGACGGTGGCCTGGACGGCCAGGACCTGAAGGGCGTGCTGCCGGCACTGCCGTTCCTGGTGCAGAACAGCCGCATCGTCGGCGGCGATGATCCGAAGGGCCGGCCGATCGCCGGCTGGGAAGACACCATCGCCCTGCCCGACCTCAACGGCAAGCGCGTGGTGGTGCTCGGTGGTGGTGATACCGGCATGGACTGCGTGCGCAGCGCGGTGCGGCTGGGCGCGGCCAAGGTCACCTGCGCCTACCGCCGCGATGAAGCCAACATGCCCGGCAGCGCGCGCGAAGTGGCCAATGCACGCGAAGAGGGCGTGCGTTTCCTGTTCAACCGCCAGCCGCTGTCGATCGAAGCCGGCGCCGATGACGAGGTGATCGGCGTGACCGTAGTCGAAACCCGGCTGGGCGAACCCGATGCCAACGGCCGCCAGAACGCGGTGCCGATCGAAGGCAGCGAATCGCTGCTGGAGGCCGACGTGGTGATCATCGCCTTCGGCTTCTCGCCGACCGTGCCCACCTGGCTGGCCGAGCACGGCGTGGAGGGCCAGACCAACGGCCGCATCGTGGCCGGCGGCAAGGACCGGCTGCCGTTCCAGACCTCCCATCCACGCCTGTTCGCCGGCGGTGATGCGGTGCGCGGTGCCGACCTCGTAGTGACCGCAGTGGCGGAAGGCCGCGACGCCGCCGCCAGCATCGTCCGGCTACTGGCGCACTGAGACCGGCGCCAGCAGCATCGCCAGCAGTGCGCGCAGTTCGCGCGGCTCCACCGGCTTGGCCAGGAAGTGCTGGATGCCGGCGTCGCGGCAGGCCTCGCGGGTACGTTCCAGCACGCTGGCAGTGAGCGCGATGATCGGTACCTGCGCGCGGTGTTGGCAGGTGTCGGCACGGATCGCCCGTGCCAGCGCGAAGCCATCCATGCCCGGCATGTGGCAGTCGGTGATGACCAGTTCGAACGGCTGCGACTGCCAGGCCTCAAGGGCTTGAGCGCCATCGGCGCAGGCATGCACCTGCAGCCCCAGGTCGTGCAGGCGCTGCTCCAGCAGATACAGGTTGGTGGGATGGTCTTCAGCCACCAGCACCCGTGCCGGCGGCAGCGGTGGTTCCTCGTCGATTGCAGGTGATGCTGCGCCCGCAGGCAGCTCGCAGGTGCCCAGGTCCAGCTCCAACCACACCGTGGTGCCCTCGCCGGCCGTGCTGCGCAGCTGCAGCGCTCCGCCCATCGACGCTGCCAGCTCACGGCAGATCGCCAGGCCCAGTCCACTGCCACCGAAGCGGCGTGTGGTCGAGGTCTCGGCCTGGGTGTAGGCCGCGAACACCGCCTGCTGCCGTTCCTCACTGATGCCCACGCCGCTGTCGCTCACCTGCAGGCGTAGCCGCTGCCCCTGTGCGTGCTGCTGCAGCACCTGCACCTGTAGTTCCACCCCGCCATGCAGGGTGAACTTGAGCGCATTGCCGACCAGGTTGAACAGGATCTGGCGCAGGCGCAGGCCGTCGGCCAGCGATCCGGCCTGCAGTGCCGGGTCGAGATGGATCTGCAGGTACAGCCCACGGCTGGCGGCAACCGGCAGCAGCAGCTGCTGCACCGACCGCAGCAGCGCCGCCAGGTCAGTGGGCCGCAGTTGCAGTGGCACCGGCTGCAGGCGCTGGCTGTGCAGCACATCGTCGAGGATCTGCCGCAACATCCGCGCCGCATCACCAACGGTCGCCAGCACCTGCTGCTGGCGACGGTCCAGATCGCTGCCGGCCAATCGTTCGAGCATGCCCAGCAGCGTGCTCATCGGCGTGCGGATCTCGTGGCTCATGGTTGCCAGGAAGTGGGTCTTGGCCACTGCCGCCTGCTCGGCCTCACGCCGTGCGTCTGCAAGCGCCTGGGTACGTGAGTGCACTTCGGTGACATCCATCCAGTAGCCGCTCCACTCGACGTTGCTGTCGTCGCACGCCAGTGTTCGGCCTTGCGAATGCACCCAGCGCCAGCCCTGCGGCGAGCGCGTACGGAAGGTGACGTCGATCGGTGCACGGGCCAATGCGGCCGCTTCGATACAGTCCATCACCCGATTGCGGTCATCGGGATGCACCGCCGCCAGCAGCCGCGGGTGATCGACCCGCGCGGTTTCCACGCTCATCCCGAACAGCGACTGCACATCGCCGGCGATCTGCGGAAAACTGTACTGGCCGGTGGCGGTGCGACGTGCCTGGTAGACCACCGCCGGCAGGTTGGCGGTGACTTCCTGCAGGCGCTGCGCGACTACGCGACGCCTTGCACTTTCGCGGTGCACCCGCCAGTAGCCGAAGGCATAGACCAGTGTGAGCCCCATCAGGATCAGCGAAGCGGGTACCAGCCAACGCAGGGGGGATGATGACGGCGGGTTGCGTGGCTGATACGGCAACCATAACGTGCGGATGGCGCTGCGTTGCGTGTCTGTCAGCTGTGACAGGGCGCGCTCGAAGCCAGGGATGACGCCGGCACAGGCGGGTGTGGTGGCGAGCACCAGTGCATCGTCGAATCCGGCGGGCGCGGCAATCACCAGCAGATCCCCCTGGTAGCGGCGCAGCGCGGCCTCGACCTCACCGAGGTTGGCGATCACCGCATCGACCAGACCGGTGCCCAGCAGCGAAAGCGCGTCATCCAGCGATGCCGGCGGCAGCAGCTGTGCGCCCGGTGCCTGCTCGGCCAGCAACACCGTCAACGGCAACCGGTCGGGACTGGCCACCGCGCGGTCGCGCAGGCCGTCCAGCCCCAACAGCGGCGGCGCGTCAGCGCGGCGCACGATCACCTGCGGCAACTGCAGGTACGGTGCGCTGGCCACCCAGCCGGCAGGCAGCTGCGAGCGCGGCCAGCCCAGCAGCGCCTGGGTGGCGGGCGGCAACACGCCTTCGGCGACCGCCGTGGCGGGCAGCGGCTGCGCCTGCAGCGGCAGTTGTTCACCCAGCAGGTTCAGGTATGTCGCGCTGAGCCCATCCGGCTGCCCCTCGACGGCAGACGACAACGGCGCCCGATCAGCGGGCCAGGCAATGCGCAGCGGAGTCTCACAGCCACCGGCAGATGCGGCTGCGGGCAACATCAGGCAGGCCATGACAGCAACAGCTGCAGGGAGGCCAGCGGCGTTCACGATGGGCGTCCTCATCTCGCAGGCGGAAGAAACGGCCGCGCAGCGGTACCGCTGCCTGACACGCTATCGACGTGCGGACGGGCGGCAATGAAGAAAGTTGCAAAAGCCTCCAGAAAAGCAAATAGCGACATACACTGCCGCCTTCACCCGTACCTGCGGAGCTCTCGATGCGTATCGGCTTGGCTGCCAACCGTCTTCACCACCACGACGTGCGCGCCGCCCTGTTCCGTTGGCTGCGTGCCAGTGAGCCCGGTCTGCGCGAACTCGGTGTATCGCTGCACGCGGTCGGGCGCACCCATGATGCGATCGAACGGCATGGCTTCCTGGCCGGATACGACGGCCTGCACCGTTATCCCTATGGCCGCGAAGGTGGGTTGATGAAACTGGTTGCCGAGGTGGTCGGCATGGGCCCGGAGCGGACCCTGGATGGCGCGATCTATCTGATCGATCCGGTCGATCCCTCCTCGGTGTTCCCGGAAGCGACCGCGCTGAAGCGACAGTGCGTGATCCACGGCAAGCCGTTCATTTCGACCGTGGCGACGGCGCGCGACTGGGTCGAGGTCGAACGTATTCACGCCGGCCTGGCCGCCGACGGCGGCGCCGACGACCTGCATGCGTTCGAGCAGCAGACGCTGGCACTGATCGCGCACGATGCGATGAAGCCGGCGATGCTGGCCTTCGCCGATGAGCACTTCGATGTGCTGGCCCGGTTCGGTGAGCGCGTAGCGACCGGTACCACCGGCCAGCGCTTGAATGAGCTGGCCTGGAGCCGCGGTTGGCCCAGCGACACACCGTGGGTGACGCGCTACCAGAGCGGCCCGATGGGTGGCGACGCGCAGATTGCCGACCGGGTGCTGGAGGGGCGCTGCCAGCGCGCGATCTTCTTCGAGGATCCGCATGTGGCGCGCCAGCACGAGGCGGACATCCAGCTGCTGGAACGCGCGGTGACGACGGTGACCGATCAGGCGGTGTGTATTACGGCGCCACGGGTGGCGGCGCGGTGGGCGACGGCGGCGGCGTTGCGGGCGAGGTGAGGGTTTCGGCCAACGGCTGAGCCCCTCGTGGTGGGTCGTTCAAATCAGAAGCCGTGCTTGGCCGGGCGGGGTGGATTACGCAGGGGTCGCTGCAAGTACGTCCTTGTAAGCTCGGTCGCCGCATCCATGCGGCTCACGCCCCTGCGCAACCCACCCCGCCCGGCCACGGACAGTTTCCGTGCTCACCACGGAAGAGAGAAAGAAGAGCAGGAGCGGGTCGCGCGCTGCGCGCGCTCTTCTGTAGAGCCGAGCCATGCTCGGCTGCGCCGCCGCCTCTCTGGAGTGAAGCCCCTTCTGTTGAAGGGGCGCGCCGAAGGCGGGGGTAGAGGAAGAATGCGTGGGCAACTGCTGTAGCGCTGGCGCTACAGCAGTTGCCGCAGCATGGCCTTCAGTCGCCGGCCTTCCAGCTGGAAGTAATCGCGCTGTTCGCGCCATGCGGGGAAGCGTTGTTCCACTTCCTGCCAGAACGCGGGCGAGTGGTTGGCCTGGATCAGGTGGCAGAGCTCGTGCACCAGCACGTACTCGAACGCTTCCGAACGACCGAGCACCAGGGCCAGGTCCAATGCCATGCTGCCATCGGGGGCCAGTGAGCCCCATTGCGAGGACATCACCTTCAGGCGCAGGCGGCTGGGTGCGCGTGGGAGGGAAGGCAGGTACTTCGGCAGCCAGCGGCCGACATCGGCGCGGGTCTGTGCTTCGTAGAACTCGCGCAGCAGGCGCCGCAGGGTCGCATCGCCGCCACGGCTCGGCCATTGCACGCAGGCGCCGTGGTCGTCGATCTCCAGCCGTGCGTAGCGACCTTCCTGCCAACGCAGCGGCAACAGTTCGCCGCGCAGTGGCAGCACGCCGGCTTCGCCCGGCTGCAGGGGTGCCGGCAGTCCCTGGCCCTGGTACTGGCGCAGCTGCAGCGCCAGCCAGTCGCGGTGCTGTTCCAGGAAGCGCTCGCCCATCACCAGGCTTGCGCGCGGCGGCAGGGTCAACCGTGCGCCGCGCTCGTCCACGCTCAGCTTGATCCGGCGCGCACGCGGATCGCGCACGCGCAGGACCTCGATCTCGGCATCCTCCAGGCGCAGGCGAACGGTGTCGCGCTGTACGGTGGCGGGCGGGGTCGGGCTGATCAGGCGGCGCAGCAGACGGCTCATGCGACCAGCATAGCGCTGCTTCGGGCCGCCGGATGACCGGCGGCCGTCGGGCTGCCTGTTCAGTCAGCCTTGCTGAGCTTGAAGGCTTCTTCCAGCAACAGGAACAGGCGGCGGATCTCGGCGCTCTGCAGGGCGAAGCGGGCATCGAACTCGGCACGGCGACCGTCTTCGTCAGCATGCTCCAGCTGGTCCAGGGCGCCGTCGAGGAACTTCAGCTTGCGCACGATCAGGTCGTCGCCGATGACGAAGGACAGGTTGTCCTCGAAGATCAGCGCCAGCTTGGTCACCTGCTTGCCGGCGTCCAGGTGCTTGTCGATCTCGTCGCAGCGCAGTTCCTGGTGCTGGCACTTGACCACCGCGCCACCCTCGACCGGGTCCTTCATCTCGCACTCTTCGCCCAGAATCAGCCCGGTCGGCAGCGGCTCGCCAGCGATCCAGCCGGTCAGGATCGAACGCGGCGCGACTTCGGCGTTCAGCGGCATCGCCGGGAAGCTGCCGAGCAGGCCGCGGATGTCGGACATGAAGTACTCGCCCGTCTTGCGGCTGGAGGTATCGACCGCGACGTAGCCGTGCTGCATGTCGATGAAGGCGTCGTTGCGCGAGGACTTCACGAAGGCGCGCGGCAGCAGTTCATGCAGCAGGTCGTCCTTCATGCGCTTGCGCTCGCGGCCACCCGGACGGCGGCCTTCCTTCTCTTCGATCTCCTCCAGCTTGCGCTCGAGCAGGTCGTTGACCACCGCTGCCGGCAGGATCTTGTCCTCGCCGCCCACGGTCAGCCACAGGTGCTCGGCAATGCGGTGGGAGAGCAGTTCCTTCTCCTCGCGGCCGAACGGCGAAATGAAACCGCGCGAATTCATTTCCAGTGCGCCGACCGGCTTCAGCAGGGCGTGCGGCAGCAGGGTGTCGACTTCGGAAAAATCAGTGGTGGTCGGGAAACGGAAGAACGTCAGGTTGCGAAAGAACATGGAATTCCGGTGTCTGAAGTAGAAGGGCGCCCGACCTTAAACGGCAGGCGTCTCGGGGACTGCGTCGGCCAGCCAGGCATCGGCATGCGCCGCGTGCCCGCTACGGCCCAGGGCCTTGAAATCGAACAGCGTGGCATCGGCCAGTTGCACTGGCCGCACATCAGCCATGGCGCGTGCGATCTGTTCGATACGGCCCGGATGGTCCTGGTCCCACTGCTTGAGCATCAGGCCGACCTGCCGACGCTGCAGGTTCTCCTGGCTGCCACACAGGGTGCAGGGAATGATCGGAAAACGGCGGGCCTGCGCATACTCGGCGATATCGTGCTCGCGCACGTAGGCCAGCGGGCGGATCACCACGTGCTGGCCATCGTCGCTGAGCAGCTTCGGTGGCATGGCAGCCAGTTTGGCATGGTGGAACAGGTTCATGAACAACGTAGCCACCCTGTCGTCGCAATGATGGCCCAGCGCGATCCGGGTGAAGCCATGCGCCTTGGCGTGGTTGTACAGCGCGCCCCGGCGCAGGCGCGAGCACAGTGAACACATCGTGCGGCCTTCCGGGATGACCCGGCTGACCACCGAGTAGGTGTCCTGCTCGATGATCTGATACGGCACACCCAGCGCGGCCAGGTACTCCGGCAGGACATGTTCGGGGAAACCGGGCTGCTTCTGGTCCAGGTTCACCGCAACCAGTTCGAACGGCACCGGCGCCTTTTTCTGCAGCTGCAGCAGCAGGTCCAGCAGGGTGTAGCTGTCCTTGCCGCCGGACAGGCAGACCATGACCTTGTCGCCCGCTTCGATCATGCCGAAGTCGGCGATGGCCTGGCCGACCTGGCGGCGCAGGCGCTTGCCCAGCCTGTCCAGCCCCGGCCCGGCCACGCGTGGATCACGCGAAGCGCGCTGCGAAGGATCGGGCAGGGAAATCACGGCGGTCATCGGTCCATTCTAACGGCTTGCGGCAGCCCGGGCCCCGTGTCGGGATTTCCCTCTCCCGGCAGTCATCATCGCTGTGTATGCTCGGAGGCTGTGGACACCTACAGCCCCGCCGAGATCGTCGAACACCTCGCCGCCCTGCGCGCCGAGCACCGCCTGTTGGATGAACAGATCACCCGCATGGCCGCCAACGGTGAGGACGAGCTGGAGTCCAAGCGGCTGAAGCGGCGCAAGCTGCAGCTGAAGGACTGCATCACCAAGCTGGAAAGCCTGCAGATTCCAGACGAACCGGCGTAACCGGTGGCCCATCCACGCATGGCGTGGATCTACTGCCGGCGCGCCCCTTCCCGGTAGACCCACGCCACGCGTGGATGCCCCGTAAATCCACACCCCACGTGATGCCCGGTAGATCCACGCCATGCGTGGATGCCCCGTAAACCCACACCCGACGTGATGCCCGGTAGATCCACGCCATGCGTGGATGCCCCGTAAATCCACACCCCACGTGATGCCCAGTAGATCCACGCCATGCGTGGATGCCCCGTAAATCCACACCCCACGTGATGCCCGGTAGATCCACGCCACGCGTGGATGCCCCGTAAATCCACACCCGACGTGATGCCCGGTAGATCCACGCCATGCGTGGATGCCCCGTAAATCCACACCCCACGTGATGCCCAGTAGATCCACGCCATGCGTGGATGCCCCGTAAATCCACACCCACGTGATGCCCAGTAGATCCACGCCATGCGTGGATGACCGCCAAGGGTCAGCCCGGCAGCGGCAGATCCGCACGCCAGGCAGCGTCACCGTCCACGCGCAACGCGCAGCGGTGCAACGCCCCGTCACGCGTACAGCGCAGCAGCAGCGGATGGCCGTACCAGTCACCGGCAAGACCCTGGCGGGCAGCCGGTTCCTCACCGCTGACGCGCACTTCACCGGCCAGCCACAGGGTGTACTGCGCCGGCTGTCCGTCTGTCACCTCGACACAGAGGCGTACCGGCGCATCGGCCAGCCGCCCGGGCAGGTTGTCATCCACGCACGCCTCGGCGGCCTGCACCGTACCGATCGCCAGCGCCGCAATGGCGATCAGCACCCGCCAGGCAGGGGCCGTGCGCAGGATCAATCCTGCGGCGCCGGCTCGTCCGGGCGTGCCGCTTCCGGGCTGACCCGTTCGATGGTGTGGCGCAGTTCGCGGCCGAGGATGAACTTGGCATCCTTGGCCCAGGCATCCAGGCGTTCGTCGAACAGCAGCTTGCTGTTCTCGTCCGGCCAGACCAGGCGCAGCTCACGCAGCTTCTGGATGAAGCCACGGAACAGCGACTTGTCGAAGAACTCCGGCGCGGCAGGTGCGTAGAGCAGGCTGAGCCGCTGCGCGGCCTGCTGGCACAGGCTTTCCAGTTCGGCGGCGCCCAGCACGCCCGGGCCGTTCTTCACCAGCACCGAGATGGCGATGTAATAGCGCTCGAAGGCCTGCTGCAGCGAGTGGCCGATCGCACGCAGGCGGAACACCTCGTCGGTCTGCCCGGTGTTGCGGGCGAGGATGCCGCCGTCGTCTTCGTTGACGTTCTGCAGCAGCCCTTCGCGGACGAACACGTCGATGGTCTGGTCGATGCGCTGCGCGAACTCGTCCTCGGTCCAGGGCAGGAACAGTTCGGCCTGCAGGAACGGGTACACCGTGCGACCCAGCTGCACCAAGCCGGTACGGCTCATGCGGCGGTTGTTCTGGAAGCAGCAGGCCACCCACGACGATGCAGTGAACAGGTGCACCACGTTGTTGCGGAAGTAGCTGAGCAGCACCGCGGTATCGCCACTGACGCTCAGCACGTCGCCCAGCGGATGCTTGATGCGGGTGAGGACGTTGATTTCCTCGGCGTGGGCGATGATCCGCTCCGGCGAATGCGGAGTCACCGTCACCCGGCCCGAATACGGCATTTCCACCAGCAGGGTCTTGCACAGCTCGATCTGCGCGATCAGGTCGGCCTCGCCCATCGCGTGCTTGGGCGTGGACAGCAGCGCCAGCGCCAGCAGGTTGATCGGGTTGACGTCGGCGGCACCGTTGATGCGCACCTGGATGCGCTCGGCCAGGGTGTCGACGGTGGTCGACAACCACGACGGCTTCTCGTCCTCGGACACCGCTTCGCCGCCCCACTCCGGGGCCTTCTCGGCCAGCACGTCGTTCAACGCGATCGGCTCGCCGAAGTTCACCACTACCTGGCCGTAGTTCTGCTTGAGCACCTTGGGGATGCCCCACAGCAGCGACCAGATCGATTCCTTTTCCTTCGGCCGCCCGGACAGTTCATCCAGGTAGCTGCCGCCTTCCATCAGCTTCTCGTAACCGATGTAGATGGGCTGGAACAGCACCGGCTTGCGCGGCTGGCGCAGGAACGCGCGCAGCGTCATCGAGATCATGCCGCCCTTGGGCTGCAGCAGGCGCCCGGTACGCGAGCGGCCACCCTCAACGAAGTACTCCAGCGAGTAGCCTCCGGCCACCAGCTGCGCGACGTACTCACTGAGCACCGCCGAATACAGTGCGTTGCCACGGATCGAACGGCGGATGAAGAACGCGCCGCCCTTGCGCAGCAGCGTGCCGACCACCGGCAGGTTCAGGTTGATGCCGGCCACGATGTGCGGCGGCACGATGCCACGGTCGTACAGCAGGTAGGACAGCAGCAGGTAGTCCATGTGGCTGCGGTGGCTGGGCACGTAGACCACTTCGTGGCCCGGCGCAGCGGCCTTGAACTTGTCCAGGTGGTGCACCAGCACGCCAGCGTAGATGCGGTTCCACACATGGCTGAGCATGAAGCTGGCCGAGCGCACCACCGGGCTGGAATAGTCCGCGGCGATTTCCCAGGCGTAGGCGTGCGCCTTCTTCCAGGCGTCGGCCGGCTTCGAGTTGTCCCGCTTGGCCTGTGCGGCGATCGCTTCGCGCACCGGCTCGGCCGCCAGCACCTGGTCCACCAGCAGGCGCCGGGTCGACAGGTCGGGGCCGATCACCGATTCACGGATGCGGCGGAAGTGGGTACGCAGCACGCGCTGCAGCTTGCGTACCGTGCGCTCCGGCTCCAGGCCTTCGTCCACGGTGCTGCGCAGCGAGATCGGCGGGGCGAAGCGGACGATGGTGCTGCGGCCGTTCAGCAGTACCGCCAGCAGGCGGCGGAAGCGGCCGACCAGCGCCCAGTTTTCCGAGAACAGCACGGCGAACCAGCCGCTCTGCTTGTCCGGCGCGCGGCCGACGAAGATCGACACCGGCACCAGATGCACGTCCAGGTCGTCGCGTACGCGATGCGCCTGCAGGACCTTGGCCAGCGAATCGGAATGGGTCTTGGCGCCGCGCTGCTCGGGGATCAGCGAGTTGCTGGAGCTGCGCCGCGACAGCGCCAGGTAGGCACGCTTGCGGCCGGTGGGGTCACCGGCCAGCGGCACCAGCGGCGACGGCAGGCCAGCCTGGCGGCAGGCCTTGTCCAGGATCAGCGCGTTGGACAGGCCGTAGTCTTCCAGCACGTACATGACCGGGCGGCCATCGTTGTGCTGGCCCGGGTCTTCCGGCTCGATCTTGAGCGACAGCCACGGCTCGACCAGGCGGCCCAGCAACCGTGCCCACAGCGGGCGGCGGCCGGCCGGACGCGCGTGCGCGGGCGGCGGCACCGGGTTCGGGCCGGTACCGGTCGAGGGGGACGCCGGCACCGTATCGGCGGGCGTCGACTGGGATTCTTCGCCGGGGAACGGCAGCGGGTTCTGTTTCGACATCGGCGCCATTATGGCTTAGGCGGCGGCGTTGCCGCTTCCCCACCCTCGGCAGGGGCTTCAACCGGCGCCGGGGCCGCCGCTGCACGGGCCGCGTCGGCCTTGCGCAGCAGGGCATCGGTATCGGCCAGGGTGCGGGTCAGGTACCAGTGGCCTTCGCGCCGGCTCAGCGGCAACTGCAGGCTCATCTCGCGGCCGGCGAGGTCGTAACGCAGGCGCACCAGCGCATTGTCGCCCTCAACCGACAGCAGTTCGCCGCGCACGCTGCGCAGTGCGTCGTCCACGCCCAGCCCGTAGCTGCCCAGCACCGCCTTGAGGGTGTGGATGAACGGTGCCAGCTGCTGCAGGCTGCCCTCCATGCCCGCGGCCTGCAGGCCGGCCTCGTCGTCGAAGCCGACCTTGGCGGCGGCACCAACCAGCGCGGCGATGGTGCTGCGGGCGCGGGCGCGGTCGCTGATCGGTGCTCCCTGCGCCCACTCGGCGAGGGTCTGGACCAGGGAGACGTAATGGGCCTGCTGGCCCGGCGTGAAGCCCTTCTGGTGACGCAGATACTGCACACCGAAGTTGCCCATCGACTGCGCCGCCTGGCGTACGGCGCTGGCCTGCCCGGCCAGCTGGCGGTCGAAGCTGCGTTGCAGTTCGGCGCTGGCATTGGGCTTGCGCAGTGCGGCCAGCATCGGCAGCAACTGGTCACCCAGCGGCAGTTCGGTCAGCGGCCACTGGCTGTGCCCCTCGGTCCAGGCCTGCTGCAGGCGCTGGTACTGGCTCGGCGGTACCGACAGCTTTGCGTAGCCGACCAGATCGTCTTCAGCCAGGCGCAGGGCCATTGCCTGCACCGCTGCCACCGGTTCGGCGGCCGGCTTGGCCGGATCGTCGGCCGATTCGCGGCACGCCGCCACGGCCAGCAGCAGCATGGCTGCCAGCCCCCATCCCCGCGCAGACCTTCCTCGCACCGCCACGCTCATGCACTCGGACTCCCCGGACCGGTCCGCATCTTGCGGCCTGCGACGTGACAGCGGCAAGCCGTGAGGTCACGGTTCCGTCAGCAGAGGGGTCTGATCCCGCTGCCAGCGGCAGGGGGCTCTGGCTCCGCGCGAAAAAAAAAGAGCCCGGATCACGAGGATCACAGACTCTTCAAGCCGGCGCGAGGCCGGTGGACAGTTGTGGCACATGTCCGGTCCGAAGACCGGATGGCGGCGATCCTACGCTGCCGCCCAAGTTAAGGCAACACTTCACGTAATGTCATATAAATCATTGATTTTGTTTGATTACATGTCGCCGCGCAGCGGCCCCATGAAATCTACGGCAGGTTTTACGGCGATTCGGGCACAACGGCTCCACGGGCCGATGCAAAAACGCCATCCCGCGCGGGTCGGGATGGCGTTCGAAGTTGCAGCCTTCGCGGCTGAATCTCAGCGCGCAACCAGCGCCGACGCGATTTCCTGCTGGATGGCCCGCGCCGCGGCCTGCGGATCGGTGGCCAGGCGGATCGGGCGGCCGACCACGATGGCATCGGCGCCATCGGCGAAGGCCTGGGCCACGCCCACGGTACGCTTCTGGTCATCGCCGACCGGGCCACCGGGGCGGATGCCCGGGCAGACGATCGAGAAACCGGCGCCGGTAGCGGCACGGATCGGGCCGGCTTCCTGGCCCGAGGCGATCACGCCATCGATGCCGGCGGCCTTCGCGGCCAGCGCGCGCTCGACCACCACGTCCACCGGCTCGCGGTCGATGCCCATCTGCGCCAGGTCCGAACGGCCCATCGACGTCAGCACGGTCACCGCCAGCAGGCGCATGTCGCTGCTGTTGGCAGCGGCGCAGGCCTCCATCATCGCCGGGTGCCAGCCATGGATGGTGGCGTAGCTGACCGGCCACTGCGACAGCCGCTTGATCACCGCCGCAGCGGTGGCCGGGATGTCGAAGAACTTCAGGTCGACGAACACGCGCTTGTCGCGGCGGGCCAGCTCGTCCAGCACCTGGAAGTACTCGCCGGAGGCGAGCAGTTCCATGCCGATCTTGTAGAACGCCACGCCGTCGCCGAGGCGATCGACCCACTCCAGTGCCTGCACGCGGTCAGGCACGTCCAGCGCGAAGATCAGGCGCTCGTCATCGCGCAGCAGCAGCGGTGCGCGGCTCACGGTGCGTAGTCCAGGGCGGCGCGCTTGGCGTCATGGCGGGCCTGGCGCGACTGGCTGTAATCGTTGTTGAACTGCGCCGGCTCGAAGCCGCCGTAGGTCGGGTTCGGCAGCATCCACCAGCGCTCGCCGAACCAGTCGTGATACTGCTGCAGCAGCGCGTCGCGGCCGTCGTTGGTGTTGGCGGTCACTTCGACGAAATCGCCCAGCTGGTCGCCGAACTGCATCAGTACGCGGTACTTCTGCCCGGCCAGGCGGCGGCGGCAGTTCTTCTCGCTGCCGGCCTGCTCGCAGCCTTCAACCACGGTGCCCAGGCCCAGGAACACGCTGTCATCGGCCACCGGCAGGCCCTGCTCGCGCAGGTTGGCCAGGGTCGCGTCCTTCAGGTGCACGGCGCGGTTGGAGATGTACAGCAGGGTCACGCCCTTGGCGTTGGCGGCCTTGGCGAAATCAACCACGCCCGGGATCGCCTTGGCCTTCTTTTCGGCCACCCACTGGTCCCAGGTCAGTTCGTCGTATTCCTTGCCGTCGCGGACCAGGCGCGCCTGGTAGGGCGAGTTGTCCAGCACGGTCTCATCCACGTCCAGCACCACGGCCGGCTTCAGGCCCTTGGCGTCGTTGCCGCGCTCTTCCGGTACCAGCGCGTCCCAATGGGCTTCCTTCAGCGCAACGTCGAGATGATCGGCGGCGGCACGGTAGGTCTGCTCGGTGATCGCCCTGTACTCCTGCGCACGTTGCATCCACAGCACTGCGTTGAGGTTGTCGTTGGCGGTTGCATCGGGCGTGCCTTCAGCCTTGGCAGCGGCGGCCGGAGCCTCCGGCGCAGCGGCTTCGGCGGCAGGCGCATCCACGCGCTTGCAGGCGGACAGGCCCAGCACCGCGGTGGCGAGCAGGGTCAGGGACAGGGAAACGGGACGACGCATGGATTCACCGGCAATCAGATATACCGGCCCATTTTACCGGCAAAGGCGGCCCCCGGACGGCTATGCTTGGTGGTTGACCCGTTGTCCCTGCGAAGGCCGCCATGACCGATTCCGCCCAGACCCCCGACGTTCCCCTGCTCGACGCCGTGCAGGCCCGCCTGCTGGGCTGCCTGGTGGAGAAGGAAGCGACCACCCCGGACACCTACCCGCTGACGGTCAATGCCGCGCAGTCGGCGGCCAACCAGAAGACCGCCCGCGAGCCGATGATGAACGTCGATGCCGGCAGCGTGCAGCACGCGCTGCGCCAGCTGGAGACGCTGGGGCTGGCGCGCCAGCACTTCTCCTCGCGTGCCGACCGCTACGAGCACCGCCTGCAGAGCGCGCTGGACCTGACCCGGCAGCAGACCGTGCTGCTGGCCCTGCTACTGCTGCGCGGGCCGCAGACCCTGGGCGAACTGGTCACCCGTGCCGAGCGCCTGCACCGCTTCGCCGACACCGATGAAGCCCGCCACGCCATCGAACGCCTGCAGCAGCGCGCACTGCTGGTGGTATTGCCGCGCGCCAGCGGCCAGCGCGAAGACCGCTACATGCACCTGCTGTGCGGTGAAGTGGACGGTGCGGCCCTGGCGGCGAAGTTCGCCAGCAGCGGCGGTGGCAGCGATGCGGCCGACCCGGGCCTGGCCGAGCGCGTGGCCCAGCTGGAAGCGGCGGTGGCCGAACTGCAGGCACAGCTGGCCGAACTGCGCGGTTGAGGGGGTGGGTGCCGACCGTTGGTCGGCACCCACCACAATCAAACCTCGGCCGCGCCCAGCGTGGCGTACAGGCGGCTCGGCGTGTCAATGCCCGGCAACTGGATCACCCCGCGTTCCTGCATGCCCAGGCCCAGCAGGATCTTGCCGGATACCACGTTGTCCAGATCGGTGATGCCATACAGATCCTGCTGGCCCAGCACTGTGCGCGCGTGATTGAACACCGCGCGTGCCGCCTCACCGGCATAGCCCTGCCCTGCGTGTTCGGTCAGCACCGCATAGCCGATATCCGGGGCCGGCAGGCCATCGCGGCGCACCAACCCGGCGTTGCCCAGCCACGCCCCATCGGACAAGCGCTCGATGGCATACATGCCGAAACCATTCAACGCATAGCTGTGCAGCACCCGCAGCGCGATGTATTCCCGCGCCTGCTCCTCGCTGCGCACATTGCGGTCACCGATGAAACGCACGAATCCCGGATCATTCAACAGCGCCAGCATCGGCACCGCATCGCGGTTCGGTTCAATGGCCCGCAGACGCAGGCGTTCACTTTCAATCGGATGCATGGGCAGGCCTCTGGAGACAGCGTCTGATTGTAGGGCCGTGTGCTGGGGTCAGAGCCCTTCCCTTTGGGAAGGAATCCGACCCCGGTCAATCGAACAGGGCCTCGATCGCCGCCAACCCCGCGCTCGCCCGCTCTTTCTTGCGCGCTGCATCTGCCACTGGATCTGCACCATCGCGCTGGATCTCCTCGGCCGGAATCTCCTCGAAGAACCGGCTCGGCTTCAGCCGCACGTGCTCACCGAACTTGCGCGTCAGTTTGCTGTAACTCATCCACAGCTGGATCTTGGCGCGGGTGATGCCCACGTACAGCAGGCGCCGTTCTTCCTGCAGGTTGCCCTCATCCAGGCTGATCTGGTGCGGCAGCACGCCGTCCTCGCAGCCAACGATGAACACGTACGGGAACTCCAGACCCTTGCAGGCGTGCATGGTCATCATCCGCACCTGGTTGCCGCCCTCGTCCTTGTCGCTGCGCGACAGCAGCGCCAGCTGCCCGGCCAGATCGGCGGCGGTGGCACCACGCGGGCCACCTTCGAACCACTGCGCCAGTTCTTCGATGTTGTTGGCGCGTCGCTGGTAGCTGGCTTCTTCCTTGGCCTGCTGGCGCAGTTCGCTCAGCAACCCCGATTCCTTGGCCACCTTGCGGATCATGTCGCCAGAGGTGATCTGCCGCGTCTGCGCGCGCAGGTCACGCAGGATGTCAGTGAAGCGCGCCAGGCTGTTGGCCGCGCGCGGCGGCAGCTGCTGCAGCGCACCGATGGCTTCGGCCGCCTGTGCCATCGGCATGTCCTTCTCCGAAGCCAGCTCGGCCAGCTTGGCCAGCGTGCCAGCACCGACATCGCGCTTTGGCGACTGCACCGCACGCATGAACGCGGTGTCGTCGTCCGGGTTCACCAGCAACCGCAGCCAGGCCAGCGTGTCCTTCACTTCCTGGCGTTCCAGGAACATGGTGCCGCCGGTCAGGTGGTAGGGAATGCGCAGCAGCTGCATCGCCTTTTCCAGCGGTCGCGACTGGAAGTTGCCGCGGAACAGGATGCAGAAATCGCTCCACGGCACCTTGCGCGACTGCGCCACGAAGGCGATCTCGGCAGCGACTTTTTCCGCCTCGTGTTCACTGTTGCGGCATTCCCATACGCGGATGCGCTCGCCGTCGGCCTGGTCGCTCCACAGCTTCTTCAGGTGCTCATGCGGGTTGTTGGCGATCAGCGCGTTGGCTGCGCGCAGCACGCGGTTGGAGCAGCGGTAGTTCTGCTCCAGCTTGATGATTTCCAGCGCCGGGTAATCGCGACCCATCTGTTGCAGGTTTTCCGGATTGGCGCCACGCCAGGCGTAGATCGACTGGTCGTCGTCGCCCACGCAGGTGAAGTTGCCCTTGTCGCCGGCCAGCTGCTTGAGCAGGCGGTACTGCGCGTCGTTGGTGTCCTGGCATTCGTCCACCAGCAGGTAGCCGATGCGCTCGCGCCAGGCCAGCGCGATCTCCGCATTTTCTTCCAGGATCTGCACCGGCAGACGGATCAGGTCATCGAAGTCGACCGCGTTGAACGCGGTCAGGCGCAGCTGGTAGCGCTCGTAGACGCTGGCCGCTTCCTTCTCGCGGTTGCTGCGCGCAGCGGCCATCGCCTGCTCGGGCGACAGGCCGGCGTTCTTCGCGCGCGACACCAGGTTCTTCATGTCCTCGATGTCGTCGGGCTTGGCCCCGTACATCAGGTCCTTGATCTGCGCGGCAGCATCGTCGGCATCGAAGATCGAGAATCCACGCTTCAGGCCCACGGCCGCGTGCTCGATCTGCAGGAACTTCAGGCCCAGCGCATGGAAGGTGCAGATCGTCACCTCGTCGGCGTCCTGCTCGCGCAGGCGCTTGGCCACACGCTCGCGCATTTCCTTGGCCGACTTGTTGGTGAAGGTGATCGCCGCGATGCGCCGGGCCGGATAGCGGCCGCAGCTGATCAGGTGGGCGATTTTTTCCACGATCACGCGCGTCTTGCCACTGCCAGCGCCGGCGAGCACCAGCAACGGGCCTTCGATGTGCAGGACGGCGGCGGCTTGGGGGGGATTGAGACCGTGCATTGGATGGGGATTGTAGCGGGGCGACGACGGGCGGACCTGACTTGCGCCGCAGCGCGCCGTAAGGTATTGAATCAGCTTCGGAACACAGGAGCGTGGTCCATGTCATCGAGTCTCATCGTCCGGCCGTTCATGGCCGCCCTGCTGGGCGTGCTGGCGGTGCCTTCCATCGGTTCGGCGCAGGCCCCGCGCACCGACGCCTATGAAGCGATCGTGTTGCAGTCGCACGAATTCCTGACCTACCACCCGGACCTGCGCTTCCGTGGGCTCGGCATGGACGCCCGTGAACGCGGCCGCGACGAAGAAGCCCGTACCCAGTTCCGCAATGCCGCGCGCTATGGCGACAAGCTCTCGCAGGCCGCGCTGGCTGACATGTTCTGGAATGGGCAGGGCGGTCCGGCCGACCGCGCCCTGGGCTATGCCTGGATGGACCTGGCGGCCGAGCGTGGCACCGAATGGCTGGTGGTACAGCGCGAGCGCTTCTGGGAGGCATTGTCACCCGAGGAGCGCGAACGGGCCGTGCGCGAGGGCCGCACGCTGTACACCGAGTTCGGCGACCCGGCAGCCAGCCCGCGGCTGGAGCGCGAACTGCGGGCCGGCAGCATGCAGCAGACCGGCAGCCGCGCTGGCTGGAGTGGTGCCATGCGCAGCCAGGGCCGCGGCGATGCCGGGGCGCGTGTGCTGCAGCCGGAGAAGCATCAACTGGCGCGCTATTGGGATCCCGTAGCCTACCGGCAGTGGCAGGACGAGGAGCTGGCCCGGTCCGGACGATGACCCGCATCCCACGTGCGGTCGGCGCCGTCGTGCTGCTGCTGGCGCCCTTCTGCGCCACGGCCAGCCCCTGCGCTCCCAACCCCACAGCATCGATCCCGTCGGCCCTGCTGACCGAAGGGTTCCTGCAGGCCCACCCGGACCTGTACTGGCGCGACCTGGGCCAACTGTCGTGGCGGCGCGGCAAGCCGGCGCAGGCCTTGGTGCGCTTCCAGCGCGCGAGCCTGTACGCCGACAAGTTCTCGCAATCGATGGTCGCGCGCATGTACCAGGAGGGTGTCGGCACCGGGACCGACCCGGTACTGGCCTACATCTGGATGGACCTGGCCTCCGAACGCGGCTACCGCGACCTGCTGGTGGAGCGCGAGCGGTACTGGCAGCGGTTGGATTCTGCGCAGCGCCAGCGGGTGCTGGCCGAAGGCCCGGCGTTGTACGCACAGTATGGCGACAGCGTGGCCAAGCCCCGCATGGAGACCGTTCTGCGGGTCGCCCGCAACAGCATGACCGGCAGCCGTACTGGTTTCGTCAATCCGGGTCTGCGCATGGAGCTGGGCGAGGGCCCGGAGGCCAACCGGTTGATCACCGGTGATGACTACTACCGTGATGCCTTCTGGGAACCGGCCGCCTACTGGTGCCTGCAGGACCAGATCTGGCAGAACGCCCCACCGACACCCAGCGTCGAGATCGGCACCCTGCGACAGATCCGCGACGACGCGCCGGGTGGCGACTAGAATTGGCCGATGGCCAAGCTCTATTTCTACTATTCGGCGATGAACGCCGGCAAGACCACTACCCTGCTGCAGAGCGCGCACAACTACCGCGAGCGCGGCATGCGGGTGGCGATCCTGACCCCGCGCCTGGATGATCGTGCCGGTGCCGGCGTGGTTGCCTCGCGCATCGGCCTGCGTGCGGACGGCATGGCCTTCGACCGCGATACCGACCTGCAGCGCTGGGTGGAGCAGGACCTGGCGACGAACGGTCCGATGGGTTGCGTGCTGGTGGACGAGGCGCAGTTCCTCACCCGCGCCCAGGTCTGGCAGCTCAGCGAAGTCGTGGATCAGCTGCGCATTCCGGTGCTCTGCTACGGCCTGCGTACCGACTTCCGCGGCGAGCTGTTCGAAGGCAGCCAGTACCTGCTGGCCTGGGCCGACGAGATGCAGGAGATCAAGACCATCTGCCACAGCGGCAAGAAGGCGACGATGACCGTGCGCGTGGACGAGCACGGGCATGCCGTACAGGACGGCCCGCAGGTGGAGATCGGTGGCAACGACCGCTACGTGTCGGTCAGCCGTGCCGAGTTCAAGAAGATCACCCGCGGTGAAGGGCGGATCGATCCGGCGCAGGCGCCCCTGCCGCTGTAAGGGGTGTTCGGCAGGGCTTGCAGCCCTGCACCTGCCGAAGCTTCAAGCCAAAGCAACAGCAACAACGTGCATTCCGTAAATTGGCGGGGCGGTGTCGGACTGCAGGGACGCTGCAAGTACGTCCCTGTAAGCTTGGCAGCCGCATCCATGCGGCTGACACCCCGCACTCCGACACCGCCCCACCTTCGACAGATCCCCGGCAGCCAGTAGATCCACGCCATGCGTGGATGAAATCTGTCAGATATCGAATGAAATTCCGGCGTGAGCGCCATGGATGGCGCGACCGAGGCTACATGGACGTATTTACGCCGTCCCCCGCAACCGGATCCACCCCGCCGTCCCACAGGAAACCAGCATCTGCTGTTGAGTTTGCCGGCCAGCGGCCGGCACTACCGCAGGTGCAGGGCTGCAAGCCCTGCAAACCCGCACCCCTCTTAGTACAGCGTGCGCTCCGGCGCGCCGGCCGGTGGCGGGGTGTACTGGTACAGCCAGGTCTCGGTGAGGGTCTTGCCACCACTGCGCAGGAACAGGCGGATGTCGATCTGCTCGGTGCTGCCTTCCGGCGGCACCAGGTCGAACATCGCGCGGTAACCGTTGATCTCGCGCAGCGGGCGCGCCGACACGATCTCGACCCGGCCACGGCTGGCTTCCACCACCGCCTCGACCTCGCCCTTGTCGATCAGCCTGGCCAGTTCGCCGCCTTCGAAGTCCACCGCAAAGCGCCAGCTGAAGTACTCACGCTTCTTGCCCACCACGCCACCCAGGCCGGTGCGGCTGGCAACGCAGTGCGCCAGCGGCGGGCGGGCCGGCGGCTCGGCACCCCAGTACAAGCGATAGCCGACCAGCAGTTCCTGACCCGGCTGCGGCTTTTCCTTCGGGTTCCAGAACGCCACGATGTTGTCGAAGGTCTCGTCCACGGTGGGAATCTCCACCAGCTGCACCGAACCTTCGCCCCATTCGCCCTTCGGCTCCACCCACAGACAGGGGCGCTTCTCGTAGAACACGCCGTCATCCTGGTAATGGTCGAAGTTGCGGTCGCGCTGCAGCAGGCCGAAGCCGCGCGGGTTGCGGTCCACGAACATGTTGAAGCGCAGGTTGCGCGGGTTCAGCAGCGGTCGCCAGATCCACTCGCCGGCACCGGTCCACAGCGACAGGCCATCGGTATCGTGGATCTCCGGGCGCCAGTCCCATGCCATGCGGCGGTCGTTCTCGCCCACCTGGTACATGCTGGTGCACGGTGCGATGCCCAGCCGCTCGATCGCCTTGCGCGGGTACAGCGCACTGTCGATATCCATCAGCAGCACGTCGCCATTGGTGATCGCGAAGCGGTAGGCGCCGGCCACGCTGGGCGAATCCAGCAGGCCGTAGACCACGATCGTTTCCGAATCGGCCGACGGCTGTTCCAGGTAATAGGCGATGAAGTCCGGGAATTCCTCCGGCTTGCCCATGCCGGTGTCGATCGCCAGGCCACGCGCGGACTGGCCGTACTGGCCTTCCTTGCCCACCGCGCGGAAATAGCTGGCGCCGAGGAAGGCGGCGAAGTCGCGGTCGGTGTCCTTGCGGGTGTTCAGGCGGAAACCGGCGAAGCCGAGGTCGGCCGGCAGCTCGCCGTCCTTGATGCCGCTCTTGCCGTAGTTGAACGCCGCGCCGTCATAGGCCAGTTCCTGCGCCTTGCCGTCAACCACGTCGAACATGCGTACCGGCGAGTGGAAATACAGGCCCAGATGGAAGAACTTGGCCTGGAACCTGCCCGGCTGGTCAGCCCACAGCGCGTGGTCCTGGCGGTAGCCGATCGACTGGTACTGGTCCCAGTCCAGGCCTTCCAGGCGGCCCGGCAGCACCCGCTTGTGGCTCTTGTAGGGCGCCTGTGCCAGCGCGCGCGCCTGGCCCTTCAGGGTGGCGAAGTCGAACGGCTGCGGCTGGCCGAGGCGGCGCAGGCCCATCTGGCCGCTCTTGCTGGCCGCGCACGCGGGCAGGGACGGCAGGCCGAATGCAGCCAGGGCGAGGGAGGCATTGCGGATGAAGTCGCGTCGTTGCATGCAGGCGCGTCAGGCACAGAGGGAAGGTCGGCCATCATAGGCAGACAAACGTTAACGGGCAGCGGAGACGCGCCCTGCCCGTTCAGCTGCCGCTGGCTGCCTGCCTCAGCGCTGGCAGTGGCTGCACCAGACGCTGGCACGCTGGCCGATGGTGGCGTGCTTCAGCGCACGGCCACAGTTCGGGCAGGGCAGCCCGTCACGGCCATAGACCAGCAGTTCCTGCTCGAAGTAGCCGGGGGCGCCGTCGGGGCTGATGAAATCGCGCAGGGTGGTGCCGCCGCGGGTGATGGCGTAGCCGAGGATCTCCTTCACCGCGTCGGCCAACCGCTGGTAGCGCCCGCGCGAGATCTTGCCCGCCTCCCGCAAGGGGCTGATGCCGGCCTTGAACAGGCTCTCGGCGGCGTAGATGTTGCCCACCCCCACCACCACTGCCTGGTCCATCAGGAAGGTCTTCACCGGCGCGCTGCGGCCACGGCTGCGGGCGAACAGGTAATCACCGTCAAAGGCATCGTCCAGCGGCTCCGGGCCCAACCCCTGCAGCAGCGGGTGGATCTCGCCGGCCGGCTGCCAGAGCAGGCTGCCGAAACGGCGCGGGTCGTTGAAGCGCAGCAGGCGGCCGTTGTCCAGGCTGATGTCGACGTGGTCGTGGGCACGCACGGGGGTATCACCGGGCAGCACGCGCAGGCTGCCGGACATGCCCAGGTGCAGCACCGCGCTGCCGATGGCGGTATCCAGCAGCAGGTACTTGGCGCGGCGGCGGATGTCCTCGATGCGCTGCCCCGGCAGCAGCTCGGCCACTTCCGGTGGAATCGGCCAGCGCAGGTCGGCGCGGCGCAGGATCACGCCATGCACGCGGCGGCCCTGCAGATGCGGCGCCAGGCCACGGCGGGTGGTTTCGACTTCGGGCAGTTCAGGCATGGGCCGATTCTACGCCCGCGCCACATGTGAGCCGTCACCGGCCGGTCTCCCGTCCGCGCCCTGCGCTCGCCGGGCATGGCCCGGCGCTACCGGTGATCGCGAACCGGCCGATTCAACGCGGTGGCGCCGCCAGTTCGCGGGCATCCAGGACCCCATCACCGTTGGCATCCTGCTTGTGGAAGCGCTGCACGATCACCTGCCGCTGCTGCTCGCGGCTGATCGCCCTGCCCTTGCCGCCGGGCAGCTCGTCGGCGCTCAGCACACCATCGCCATTGCGGTCCATGCGGTCGAAGGCATACAGCATCCACTGCACGTACTCGGATTCACTGACCCGGCCGTCGCCATCGCTGTCCATGCGCTGCAGGTAGCTGGCCGTGTCGGTGACCTGGGCCAATGCAGCAGCGGGCAGAAGCAGCGCCAGCAGGACGCAACGCCCTGCCCTCACGCGCCCACCAGGCTGTAGCCCTTCAGGCGCGCGGCATACGCCTGCAGCGCGGCGATACCGCTTTCCTCGGCTTCGCGGCACCAGGCCTGCAGCTGGTGCAGGCGTTCGGCGGCATCGTGGCCGCGGGCCTCGAGCAGCGCCGCCAGCCGCGCGCGGTACTCGACCAGGGTGCGGATGCGCGGCCGTTGTTCCACCCATGCGCTCAGCTGGGCGCGGCTATCGGGCTTCAACCAGCGACCGTCGTTGACCAGGCCACGGCGCAGCCGACGCGGCAGCAGGCGGCGCAGCTTGGCCCCGGCGTGCGCGGCTTCCTCGCGCAGGGCCGGCATGAATACGTTGCGCTGGTAGTCGGTCATGGCCTGGAAGCGGTGCGAGAGCAACGCCCTCAGGGTTTCGGCATCGGGCACGACGATGTTCGGCCGCACGTCCATGGCCGGCGCCACCCGCAGCACCTTGGCCAGGCGCAGCGCCTGCAGCAGGCGGATCGCGCTCCAGCCGACGTCAAACTCCCAGCGCCGCATCGCAAAGCGCGCCGAGCTGGGGAAGGCATGGTGGTTGTTGTGCAGCTCTTCGCCACCGATCCAGAACGCCCATGGGGTGAGGTTGGTGGAGGTATCGGCCGACTCGTAGTTGCGGTAGCCCCACCAGTGGCCCAGGCCGTTGACCACGCCAGCCGCCCAGAAGGGAATCCAGGCCATCTGGATCGCCCACAGGGCCACGCCGGGCAGGCCAAACAACACGGTATTGATCGCGAACAGCAGCACCGGGCCGAACGTGGCATGCGGGGTATACAGGCGGCGCTCGATCGCATCATCGGGCGTACCACGCCCGTACTGCTCGATGTCCGCGCGCATGCCACGCGCTTCGCGGTACAGCTCCACGCCATGCCAGAACACCTTGCCGATGCCGCGGGTGACCGGGCTGTGCGGGTCGTCCTCGGTCTCCACCTTGGCGTGATGCTTGCGGTGGATCGCCACCCATTCGCGGGTGATCATCGAGGTGGTCAGCCACAGCCAGAAGCGGAACACGTGGGCCAGCGCCGGGTGGAAATCGACCCCGCGATGGGCCTGGCTGCGGTGCAGGTACAGGGTCACCGAGAAGATGGTGATCTGGGTGAAGACCAGCAGTACGACCAGCATGGCCCACCAGCCCAGGCCGAGCACACCACCGGTCAACAGGGACATCAGGGTATCTGGCATGACGGCTCTCCGGATCGACGCGGGGATGGCAGACATCATGGGCGCTTGCGTTGCAAACTGCATCCCTGCGGCGGTGCCTCGCATCGCCATCCGTGGCACCGTTCACAGTTGGGGACCTGAGTTGTCGAGCCTTGATCCACGTGCCAGCGCCATGACCACCGCCCCGCCCGTCGCGGAGCTGCCCCCCTTGATCGAACTGGACCGCGCCACCGTGGTGCGCGGCCAGGTAAAGGTGCTGCACGGGCTCAGCCTGCGCATCGCGCAGGGCCAGCACACCGCCGTGCTCGGCCCCAACGGCTGCGGCAAATCGACCTTCATCAAGCTGATCACCCGCGAGCTGTATCCGCTGGCGCAGGGCGACGGCTCGGTGGCGGTAAGGGTGCTGGGCCAGAACCGCTGGCAGGTGGATCGGCTGCGCTCGCAGCTGGGCATCGTCACCGGCGACCTCAGCAGCAACCTGGCCGACATGCCGGGGCTGACCGTGGAGCAGGCGGTGCTGTCCGGCTTCTTTGCCAGCTACGTGGTGCCGGCCTTCCGCGAAGTGACCACCGACATGCGCGCGCGCGTCGGCGAGACGCTGGCGATGACCGGCGCCCTGTCACTGCGCGAACGCGCCTATGCCGAGCTGTCGGCCGGCGAGACCCGCCGCGTGCTGATCGCGCGCGCGCTGGTCAATCGGCCACAGGCACTGCTGCTGGACGAGCCCTCCACCGGCCTTGACCTGGTCGCCCGCGAGCAGCTGGTGGCGACCATGCGAGTACTGGCCCAGCAGGGCATCACCCTGGTGCTGGTGACCCACCACATCGAAGAGATCATTCCCGAGATCGAGCGCGTGGTGCTGCTGCGCGACGGCCGCGTACTGGCCGATGGCACCCGCGCCGAGCTGCTGCGCAACGAACCGCTGTCGGCCGTGTTCGGCGGCGCGATCACGGTGGTGGAGCAGGAAGGCCGGCTGACCGCATACGCGGGATAGACAGACGCATCGCTTTCCGTAGCCGTCTGTGGAGTCGAGCCATGCTCGACTGCCGTTCGCCGCGAGCAGAAGCAGCCGAGCATGGCTCGGCTCTACAAGGAGCATTGCAGCGGGCCGGAACCCGGCCCGCTGCACGCAACCTCAGAACCGCAACGCCAGCGCGCGTGATTCGATCGGTGCCATCCGGCTCTGGTCCTGCAGCTGCAGGTCACGCAGCTCGTACGGTGCGCCGAAGCCCGCCGGCAATGCAGCCTGGTCGAACGGCAGCACCAGCTGGCCTGCGCCGGGACCATCGAACCACGCCGCCGCATGCGCCTGTGCGACCGGCTTCAGCTGGCCGTCGCGACCGGTGGCGTACAGCGTGCCACGCGCCTCGTAGCGGCCCACCGCTGCTACCTGCAGCGGCAGCGCCACTTGGCGGCTGGCCGGGTCCGGTGCCGCCTGGCCACTGAAACGGGCGGTCGGCCGTGCCACCGCGAAGGCGACCTTGCCATCGCGCAGCACATCATCGGCCTGTGCGAACACCTGCAGTTCCCATAGGCCCTGCACAGTGCCGACATCGGCCGGGATCCGTACCTGCGCGCGCAGGCTGCCATCGGTGGTGCGCAGCAGGCGCTGCGGCCAGCTGCGGCCATCCGGTGCGACCAGCAGGGCTTCGCCGCCCAGGCCACCACGACGCGATGCCAGCTGCGCGGTGGTGGCGCCGTCTTCCAGCAGGCGCGCCTGCAGCTGCACGTTGCCGCCGGCCAGCACCTGCGCCTGGTTGGCCTGCACCTCCAGCCGCAACGGGCTGTTGGGCTCCAGTACCTGCACCACATAGCGGCCCTGTGCCTGCGCGCTCTGCAGCGTGTATGCACCAACTGCACTGGTAGCGCCGGTACGCAGCATGCTGCTGCCATCACTCACCGGCATGCCGGCGTCCTGCAGCGCGCGGGCATCGACACTGCGCGCGACGCTGCTGCGACCGGCCGGGTCGCGCACCTGCAGGGCCCTGGCCGGCAGTGCACGCGCGCCCTCGGCCGGGCTCAGCTGGATCACCGCATCAGGTGCCGTCAGTGGCAGGTCCAGGCCGCGTTGCAGCTGCGTGCCTTCGACCTGCTGCCAGTAGCTGCGGCTGACTGCGGCATACGGCGTGGCCGCCTGCAGCGGTTGTGCCGGGTCCAGCGCCCAGGCAAAGGCCAGCGGCGCGTGTTCGCTTTCATCGGATGGCAGCGGCGCGGCAACGAGCGCGGTGGGCACCTGATCCCCCGCGCGGGCAGCCTGCAACGGCTGCGCGGCCTGCGCAGTGGACAGGGACAGCACCGCCAGCACGGCGCTGGCCAGCAGGGTGGAATGGATCGTCATGGTCATCTCCCTCACTGGGTCAGGTCGTTGCGCAGGATCGTGCCGAGGCCGAAGCACTCACGGCGGCTCTGGTTGTGGCTGAGCGGTTCTGCGCCCTGGGTACGCGCCTTGTCGGTGAACCAGGTGGTGCCGGCCGCCTTCTGGCTGCTGCACTCCAGGAAGCCGTCGGAGCAGGACGACAGCCAGTTCTGGGTGAACTCCAGGCCCACGTTGGCGGCATAGCCACCGCAGTAGCTGTTGCTGTCCCACACCGCCGATTCCACGTCACTGCCGACCACCGCGCGGAACGGTTTGGGCAAGGCCGGGCGACCGGCGGTGCCGTACAGGTTCTGCGCGTTGTAGGTGGCCATGCTCGCCACCTGCTGCTGGCGCACCGCGTCGTTCTTGTAGCCCAGCAGCCAGCCCAGCGAGGTTTCGAAGGTGTTGCCGTTGAGCACCGCGTCGGCCAACGGTGTACCGGCCGAGGACGGTGCCAGCGCGTTGACCTTGCGCACCGTGCGGATGATCTTCGGGTAGCGGCTGTCGTAGGTCGGGTTGGACAGGATCCAGCGCACCACGTTGCCGCCGTTGGAGTGGGTGATCACCACCAGCTGGGTGATGCCACGGCTGTCGATGAAGCCGGTGAGCTGGTTGGCCAGGCAGCCGGCGGCTTCCGGCTTCCACATGTACTGGGTGAAATCGCAGTTGATGACGACGTAGTTGCTGCTGTTCGGCAACCCTTGGCGCACGGTGTCGATGATCGCCGGCTGCCAATAGTCCTGGGTGGCGTTGGTCTGCGCGCCGGTGCCATGCACGAAGGCCACGCCAACCACGTCGGCGGCCTGTGTCGGCGCGGTTGCCAGCCCGAGGAGCAGGGCCAGGACGGTACTTCCTGTTGCGGTGCTGCGCATCGCTTCTCTCCCTCTGTCAGCGGATCCCCCCGACCCGGCTGGAACTGGACGGCGCCTCGCACTTGCCGTTGTGCCGATGCTCGCGGGGCAGTGGCGTGAAAGTCCGTGCGCTGCGCCCATATTCAGGAGACTGACGTCAAACGATGACGCTTTTCATATCGCGACAATGACCATGCCGGGTCTGGCCGTATGACCGATGGCCACTGCGGTGTCGTATTCGGGCTGCGATCATGGCGCGTTGTTTTCTCTTCCGGAGCCTGTCCATGTCGCTGATTTCCCACCCTGCCCGCCCGCTGCTCGGCCTTGCCGTCGTCGCGGCCCTGGCCGGTTGTGCCGCCATCGCCGCCAAGCCGACCGCCGTCGAAGCCAACATCACCACCAAGGCGGTGGGCTATCTGGACAAGAGCGCGGTACCGGCCAGCCTCGACCTGGTGCCGGCACCTCCGGTGGCCGGTTCGGCCGCCCTCGCGCTGGACGAACAGGTCAGCCGTGAAGCCCGCGCGCTGCGTGGCAGCCCGCGCTTCGCCCAGGCCGGCGTCGATGCGGAACTCGGCTTCCCCGAAGGCGCCAACCACTTTTCCTGTGCAGCCGACATCGACGTCGATGCGGTGAAGACCCCGGCGCTGTACCGACTGCTGGAGCGCAGCCGGATCGACGCCAGTGCCGCCACCAAGGCCGCCAAGAACAACTACCAGCGCCCGCGCCCGTTCATGGTCAACGGTGAACCGACCTGCTCGCCGAAGGACGAAGACGGCCTGCGCAAGAACGGCTCCTACCCGTCCGGCCACACTTCGATCGGCTGGGCCTGGGCCCTGATCCTGTCGGAGATCGCACCGGATCGCGCCGATGCCATCCAGGCCCGCGGCCGCAACTACGGCGAGAGCCGCCTGGTGTGCAACGTGCACTGGCAGAGCGACATCCTCGAAGGCCGCTTCATGGGTGCCGCCGCCGTGGCCCGCCTGCACGACAACGCTGCATTCAACAAGGACCTGCTGGCCGCTCGCAAGGAGATCGCTGCCGCGCGCAAGACCGGCCTGCACTCCAGCCGCGATTGCACCACCGAGAACGCGGTGCTGAAGGTGCGCCCGCAGAGCGCCCTGTAAGCCATCGCCGCTGCGCTCGCCGGGCATGGCCCGGCGGGCACGGAACGCAGAAGGGCCGGCATTGCGCCGGCCCTTCTTCTTTGCATTACCGCAGCAACCGCATCAGAACTTCGCGGTGAACTCCACGCCCCAGGTGCGCGGCTCGTTGAGGAAGCCGGTCAGGTTGTTGAAGTCGATCGCGCCGACCACGCGGGTCTGGTTGGTCAGGTTGCGGCCGAACACCGCCACGTCGTACTGGCCGTAATCCCAGTTGTAGCCCAGGCGCAGGCCACCTTCCAGCGAACTACGGCCGCGGAACTCCGGCGACTCGTAGATGAAGAAGTTCACCGCACTGCGATAGGCCCAGTCGGTGTACGCATACAGCTCGCTGCCATCGCTGAGCGGGAAGCCGACGCGCAGGGTCGCGTTGTGGATCCACTTCGGCGCCTGCGGCAGCGGGTTGCCGTTCACCAGCGCATAGGTGCCGCCGTTGATGACAGTGGTCGGGTCGTTGATGGTGCAGCCACCGCCGCAGATCGCCACCGCCAGATCCTTGTCCTTGATCTCGGTGTCGTTGTAGCTGCTGCCGAAGGTCAGCAGGACGTTGTCGGCCAGGTAGGCTTCCAGGTCCAGCTCCACGCCCTGGCCGATGGTCTTGTCGGCATTGAGCAGGGTGGCAGTGTTGTTGGTGCCGCCCACGGCGATCAGCTGCTGGCCGTCAACGTTGTAGCGGAACACGCTCAGGCCCAGGCGCGCGCGGCGCTCGAACAGGTCGGCCTTGATGCCGGCTTCGTACGAGATCACCTTCTCCGAATCCGCCTGCGACAGGCCCGGCGCGAAGGCCAGGCGGCCCTGGATCGACGGCGCACGGAAGCCCTTGGCCACGCGGGCGTAGGCATTCACGTTGTCGGTCAGCTTGTAGACGCCACTGACGTCCCAGCTGACGTCATTGACGTCGGTGTTGGCCAGGTACGGGCCACTGACCGGGGTACCGAACCGCACGGCCTGCAGCACGCTGGCGCTGAAGTCCTTCTTGTCCTGTGTATAGCGCACGCCGGCACGCAGCTTGAAGCGGTCGGTGACATCGAAGTCACCCGAGGCGAATACCGCCCACGCCTTGTTGCGCTGGTTCTGCACCACGTGGCCGGTCTGCGGGTTGCCCGGCTTCAACGAGTCGTAGTTGAAGTTGTTGATGGTCACGTCTTCGTCGAAATAGAAGACGCCGGCCTGCCAGTCGAAGCGGCCCCATTCGTTGGATTCGACGCGGAACTCCTGCGTCCACTGGCGATGGTGCGGCAGGCCGTCGGCCGACTCCGACGAGAACGGGATGAAGCCCGGACCATAGTTGCCAGCGCCCAGCGATGCCTCGCCGTAGCCACCGTCGATGTCGCCGCGGTTGAGCGATTCAGCGGTTTCATAACCGGTGATCGAGTGCAGGGTCACCGAGCCGAGGTTCCACTGCAGGCGCGCGCTGCCGCCCCAGGTCTTCAGGTCGGAGAAGTTGACGCCGTCGTTGGCCACCTTGTCGCGGTCGAAGTTTTCGACCAGGCCATTGCCGCCCTTCTGGATGATGTTGGCGCGGAACAGGCGCGCGGTGCCGTTGAGCTTGCGCTTGTGCAGGTTGAACAGCGCTTCGAAGTCGTCGCCTTCGTACAGGAACTGCACGCGGCCAGCGGCTTCGTCATAGCCTTCGAAACCGCTGTTGGGTGCACCGGCGCGGGTGTTGTCGACCCAGTCGTCGCGGCGCTGGTAGATGGCCGAGACACGTGCCGACCAACGATCGGTCAGCGGGCCGCCGTAAGCGCCCTGCACGTTCCAGCTGTTGTAGCTGCCATAGCCCACACGTACGTAGCCGTCGGCATCCTGCGACGGGCGCGCCGAGTCGAACTTGACCACGCCGGCCGGGGTATTGCGGCCGAACAGCGTGCCCTGCGGACCGCGCAGCACTTCCACGTTGGCCAGGTCGAAGAGTGGGAAGCCCTTCAGCAGCGGGCTTTCCTGCACCACGTCGTCGTACACCAGCGACACCGGCTGCGATGCATTGAGGTCGAAGTCGGTGTTGCCCAGACCGCGGATGTAGAAGCGCGGGAAGGCACGGCCGTAGGACGACTCGATGTTGAGGCTGGGCACGCGCGCGGCCAGGAAGCGGATGTCATCGCCCGCCGAACCCAGCACGTCGAGCTTTTCGCCCTGGATCGCGCTGATCGCGACCGGCACGTCCTTGGCGTTCTCGACGCGGCGCTGCGCAGTCACCTGCAGGGCGTCGAGGGCGACCGGGTCCTTGGCAGCGGGGGTTTCCTGGGCGGCTGCTACCAGCGGCAGCAGGGCGGAAAGAGCGACAACGAGGGGGCGCGCGACCGGAAGGCGGCCACGGGAAGTGCGGGTCGGGGACATGGCGGTAGGCTGTGTTTGGAGGGGTGGTAAAACGGCGCTACCAGATAATTGTTGCAATACAGCACCTGCCCCGCAAATGCCGATCGTTCATGGCCGCCTCGCCCCGGCCCCTGCGCGCTCGCTAGACTCGGTGTTTTCCAGCCTCGCCGAGCCGCCGCAATGACCCAGTGGTACTTCCATGCCTCCGCCCAGGCCGAGCGTATCGGCCCGCTTGATGGCGAGGCCGCGCGCCGTTATGCGCAGGCCAACCCGCGCGCCCTGGCCTGGTGCCAGGGCATGAGCGGGTGGACTTCGATTGCCGATGTGCCCGAACTGCAGTCCGCGGCCCCGGGCATGCCCAACACCCCGCCGCCGGTCCCTGCCGCCGCCAGCGGCCGCGCCGACGACATCGAATTCCGCATCGTCGGCCATGAAATGCAGTTCGTGGAAATCGAGCTCGACCCCGGTGAGAGCGCCATTGCCGAGGCCGGCGCGCTGATGTTCAAGGACGCCACCGTGCAGATGGATACGGTGTTCGGCGCCGCCACCGGCGACCAGGGCGGCGGCCTGATGGGCAAGGTAATGGCCGCCGGCAAGCGCGTGCTGACCGGCGAGAGCCTGTTCGCCACCGTCTACACCCAGAGCGGCCATGGCAAGGGCAAGGTCGCCTTTGCCGCGCCCTACCCCGGTACCGTGCTGGCGATGAAGCTGGACCAGCATGGCGGCCGCCTGATCTGCCAGAAGGACAGCTTCCTGGCCGGTGCGCGCGGCGTGCAGATCGGCGTGCAGTTCCAGCGCAAGATCATGACCGGCCTGTTCGGCGGCGAGGGCTTCATCATGCAGAAGCTGGAGGGCGACGGCTGGGTGTTCATCCACGCCGGTGGCTGCGTGGTGGAACGCGAGCTGGCCGCGGGTGAGCGCCTGGACGTGGATACCGGCTGCGTGGTGGCCTACCACCCCACCGTGGACATGGACGTGCGCCGGGTGGCTGGCATCAAGAGCATGCTGTTCGGTGGCGAGGGCGTGTTCCTGGCCACGTTGACCGGCCCCGGCAAGGTCTGGCTGCAGTCGCTGCCGTTCTCGCGCCTGGCCGGCCGCATGTGGATGGCCGCGCCGCAGGGCGGTGGCCAGAGCCGCGGCGAAGGCTCGGTACTGGGCGGCCTGGGCCGGATGCTGGACGGCGACAACCGGTTCTGACCGGCTCCGGTAGTGCCGGCCGCTGGCCGGCTGTTTCACGATGTTGCCGGCCAGCGGCCGGCACTACCCGAAGCATTCGATGAATGGGCGGGCCGACCTACCCTGCCCGCCCTGCGGCACCTTCGGTATGCTGGCGCCCTTTCCTGAATCCGGCGCCGTGAGCGCACTGCCGATGAGCCTGTTCCGCCCCCGCATGCTGCTGTCCGTCGCCTTGATCGGCCTGCTCGCCGGCTGCGGTGGCGACCCGGTCCGTCCTACGCCGCCGCCGGCGCCGACCGTGGTGCCGCAGGCCAAGCCGGTGAAGATCGGTATCGCCCTGGGCGGTGGCGCAGCCAAGGGCTTCGCCCACATCGGCGTGATCAAGATGCTGGAGGCCAATGGCTTCGAGCCAGCCGTGGTGTCCGGCACCAGCGCCGGCAGCGTGGTCGGTGCGCTGTATGCCAGCGGCATGGACGCCTTCCAGATGCAGAGCAAGGCGGTGGCGCTGGACGAAGCCAGCATCCGCGACGTGCGCCTGTTCTCCGGTGGCCTGGTGCAGGGCCAGAAGCTGCAGGACTACGTCAACGAGCAGGTCGCCAACCGTCCTGCCGAGCGCCTGAAAAAGCCGTTCGCCGCCGTGGCCACCCAGCTCGAAACCGGCGAGCGCTCGATCTTCGTGCGCGGCAACGTCGGCCAGGCCGTGCGCGCGTCGAGCAGCATCCCCGGCGTGTTCGAGCCGGTGAAGATCGGTGGCCGCAACTACATCGACGGCGGCGTGGTCAGCCCGGTGCCGGTGGATGCCGCGCGCCAGCTCGGCGCCGACTTCGTGATCGCCGTGGACATCTCCAGCAAGGCCAGCGGCAAGGCGCCGACCGACATGCTGGGCATCGTCAACCAGTCCATCTCGATCATGGGCCAGCGCCTGGGCGAACAGGAACTGGCACGCGCCGACATCGTCATCCGCCCGAAGGTGCTGGACATCGGCGCCGCCGATTTCAGCCAGCGCGGCACGGCGATCCTGGAAGGCGAAAAGGCGGCGATGGCGGCGATGCCGCAGATCCGCGCGAAGATCCAGCAGCTGCAGCGTGCACGCGCTGCGGCCGCCGCACCGGCTCCGGTGGTTGCGCCGAAGTGCGAGGAAGCCTCGCGCCTTGGCAAGCTGATGGGCCGCAAGGACAAGTGCTGAACGTCCCGCCGCGCCGCTGCTGAGCGGCGCGGCACCTAGTGCTTGCGCGCGGGTCGGTAACCGCTGGCCTGCTGCCGCTCGCGCCTGCGTGTCTGCCGCGCCTGTTCCTGCAGCGCCGCCGTATGCTGCAGCTGTTCCATGCCATCGGCCGGCACATGCAGCTGGCGTCGCGCACGGGTCAGCGCCAGATAGACCGCGCGCACCGGGTTGTGCCAGATGCGCCCGCCCTGCCCCGCACTGAAGCAACCGGGTGACAGCGAGACCACGTCGAACTGCAGGTTCTTCGCATGTTCGGCCAGGCACAGCGCCAACCGCCCTTCAGCGGGCGTGTCCTGGTCATCAAGCGCCTGCAGCAGTGACTGCACCCGATCGGCAGATGCAAACAGTTCGACCAGCGCGCCCTGCCCTTCGTCGGCCTGCGTGGCCAGCAAGCGCTCCCACGCCTGGCCCGATGCGCTGTCGCGGTGCCGGCGCCACGCATCCAGCGGCCGCTGCAGCACGCTGCGCAGCGCGCGCAGCGATGCCGGGTGCAGGTAGGGTCGCAGCCCGCGCATCTGCAACTGTGCGGCATCCAGGGCCAGATCGGCGACGTTGCCGTGGATGCGCAGGCCATCGCTCGGCACCTGCGCCCAATCGCGGTAATGCAGCACACCGGTGGCGCGGTCGGCGGCACCAACGAATGGCCCGCTGTCCTGGCCCAGTCCATCCAGCGCCAGGGTCTGGTTGACCAGGCCGTCGACCTGGTTGCCCTGGCGCACCGACTGGTGCATTTCCAGCACCTTCGACGCGGCCCAGCGCGGCACCGTACCGGACAGGCACTGGTGCGGATCGCCCAGGCTGACCACGCCAGGCGCATGACCGGCCAGCAACTGCTTCCACGACGGGCTCAGGTCATGCGCCTCGTCCACCAGCAGCATGCCCATGTCCTGCGGCGGGGTGACGCCGCGCAGCGCCAACCACTTGCCGATGTGCGTCGGGTTGAGGCTCAGCAGCGTGCCGCGCTGCAGTTCGGCGTCGAACATGCAGCGCCAGACGTGCTCGGCAGCCGCCATGTACGGCGATACGTCGAGCATCGCGGCGGGCACCGAACGGTCGAAATGCTGGAACGCCATGCCCGGTGCCGACGACGCACACCAGCGGTTGATGGCCTCGAAGGCGGTCAGCAGCACCTGCTCCGGGCTGCGCCCACCGATGCCCTGCAGGCCGATGCGACCGGCGATCTCGCGCGGAGTACGGGTGCTGCGCCGATAGCTGGCTACGAAGCCACCGGTCTGACCGCTGCGCGCGGCGTGCTGCGCCACGCGGTTGGCGAACTCGATCTGGGTCAGCAGGCGCACCGCCGTGCTGGCCGGCACGCGGGCGCGGAACGCTTCCACCTGGCCGCGCGAAGGTGCGATGTAGGTGTAGCGGCCCGGACGCGCGTCCATCAGCGCCAGCACCAGATGGCTCTTACCGGTACCGGCGTAGCCATCGAGGTCGATCAGCTCATCGGGGTTGGCCGCGATGGCGCGCAGCACACGGGCCTGCTCGGAGGTGTACAGGCCATGGCGTTCGACCGCCCGCGCATCCTCGGCGGGCGCGTCATCCTGCACGGCTTCGTCGTCGTCGCTGGCGAAGGTGGCGGGAAAGCGGATCTCATGTTCGGCCAGGGTTTCCTGGCAGGCCTGCTGCAGGGCCAGGCCCGGGTACTCCCGTGGCGACTGTGCGATGAAGTCCTGAAGGATCTCCGCAGGTGCCAGCAGCACGCCGTGGGCGGCCAATGCGGTCAGCCAGGCATCCAGCTCCGGCTGGCTGCCGCCAGCGGGGCCGGTCAGCTGCGCCTGCGCGTCGTCATTGCTGGCAAACAGCGCGCAGGCGTCGTGCAGCAGGCGCTCGATCTCGGCCGGGGCATGCAGGCGCGCTCGGCACAGCTGCGCGGCCATCAGCCCGGCCTGTTCCAACGCGCTCTGCGGCGGCGTGCCGCGGGCGATGAAGCGTGCGAGCGACTTGCGCTGCAACGGCAGGAAGGTGGTGCTGAGCACCGGGTGCTGGAGTTCGGACATGCCTGGAATCGTAGAGAAGCGCTGCGGCGCGCGCAGGGCGGTGATGCTCGGCTACCCGCCCGGCGCCGTCAAATCGCGGCAGCGCGTTTATTCCAGCTGCGACAACGGCAACGCCTGGAATCCCTTTACCGTGCGCAGCACGAAGCTGGAGTTGGCATCGGCCACGCCACCGGCGTTGAGCAGCCGGTCCAGCAGGAAACGCGAAAAATGTTCCAGATCGCGCACGTAGACGTGCAGCAGGTAGTCCATGTCGCCGGTCAGCGCATGGCAGGCCACCACTTCATCCCACGCTTGTACGCTGTCCACGAAGTGGCCGATGGCGGCCTGGTCATGCTTCTCCAGCTGCACGCGTACGAAGGCCTGCAGGCCCAGCCGCAGCTGCCGTGGTTCCAGCCGCGCGCCATAGCCGACGATCACGCCCTCGCTTTCCAGCCGTTGCAGGCGGCGCAGGCAGGCCGAGGGTGACAGATTCACCCGTGTTGCCAGCTCGGCGTTGGTGGCGCGCCCATCCCGCTGGATTTCAGCCAGCAGGCGTATATCCGTGCGATCGAACTGGACTTCTCCGGCCATTGTTGCCCCGCAACATGGTGAGTACGCAAGGATATTGCGCCAACAGGGCCAATCGACGCAACTTTTGCAACCCTGTTGCGCGCGCCCTGCCCTAGCATCGTGGGTATCCCGTCAAGGAGTGCCCCATGGACCTCGCCCAGCCCCGCCGCGTCGAACACCAGCAGACCGACAAGGGCTACGTGCCGGTGTATACCACCGCGCTCGTCGAGCAGCCGTGGGACACCTACAGCGCCGACGACCACGCCACCTGGAGCACGCTGTACCAGCGCCAGCGCGAACTGCTGGTCGGCCGCGCCTGTCAGGAATTCCTGGATGCACAGGACGAGATGGGCATGAACGCGCACATGATTCCGCGCTTCGACCAGCTCAACGAAGTACTGGGCGCGGCCACCGGCTGGACCCTGGTCGGCGTCGAAGGCCTGCTGCCGGAACTGGATTTCTTTGACCACCTGGCCAACCGCCGTTTCCCGGTGACCTGGTGGATCCGTCGTCCGGACCAGATTGATTACATCGCCGAACCGGACCTGTTCCACGATCTGTTCGGCCACGTGCCGCTACTGATGAACCCGGTGTTCGCCGACTACATGGAGGCGTACGGCCGTGGCGGCGTCAAAGCCCACGCGATCGGTCCGGATGCACTGCAGAACCTGACCCGCCTGTACTGGTACACGGTGGAGTTCGGCCTGATCGATACGCGCGACGGCCTGCGCATCTACGGCGCCGGCATCGTGTCGTCGAAGGGCGAGTCGCTGTACTCGCTGGAATCGGCTGCGCCCAACCGCATCGGCTTCGACCTGCAGCGGATCATGCGCACGAAGTACCGCATCGACACCTTCCAGAAGACCTACTTCGTCATCGACAGCTTCGACCAGCTGATGCAGGCAACGTCGCCGGACTTCACGCCGATCTACGCGGCACTGGCCGACCAGGCGCATCTGCCGGCCGGCGACGTGCAGGGCAGTGACCGCGTGTTCCAGGCCGGCACCGGCGAAGGCTGGGCTGACGGCGGCGACGTGTAAACGCGTCACGCTCACTGCTTCGCACTGAAAACGGCGCACCTGGGTGCGCCGTTCTCGTTGATGCCTGCTGCCTGCTGCCTGCGCCGTTGCAGCCGCGCAGGACAGGGCAGGGCAGTCAGCCGTCCACGGCCCGGCAGGAACCGCGCACCATCAACTGCGGATGCACGCTGGCCGCGGTCGGCGCATCCGGCATATCGGTCTGCACCAGCATCGCTGCGGCCATGCGGCCGATGTCGGATACATGGCGGCGCACCGAGGTCAGCGGCGGCCACAGCCGCGACGCCAGCGGGCTGTCGTCGTAGCTGACGATCGACAACTGCTGCGGCACCGCGATGCCCGCACGCAATGCCACCTGGTACACGCCAGCGGCCATTTCGTCGTTGCCGGCGAAGATCGCACTGGGCCGTCCTTCGGCCATCAGCAGGCGTTCGGCGGCATGCACGCCTGACTCGAACGTATCGCCCGCTTCGAGCACGCGCTCACCCGGCAGGGTCAGGCCCACCTGGGCCAGCCGGTCGAGGAAGCCGTGAGTACGCTCGCGTGCGGTACGACGGTGCCCCGGGCCGGCAATCACCGCGATGTCGCGGTGGCCGAGCGAGAGCAGGTAGCCCGCGGCTGCGGCTGCACCGTCGCGGTCGTGGGTGACCACTGCCTGTACTTCGTCGTCCGACACATATGCGTTGATGCGGATGTAGCGGCATTCGATGCCGTCGAGCATTCCGGTCAGCGCAACCGACTCGGAGGCACGCGGACCGAGGATCACGCCATGCAGTTTCTGCTGCTGCACGAAGCGCCGCACGCCGTCCGCACAGTCCGGATCCTGGCTGTCGCAGGGATGCACCACCAGTTCATAGCCGGTGCCGCGCAGCGCTTCCAGTGCGCCCTGCTGCAGGTCGACGATGCATTGGGCGCCCGGGTCGTCATACACCAGGCCGATCAGGAAGGAGCGGCGGAACGCGAGCCCGCGCGCCAGGGGGTCGGGCACGTAACCGACCTCGCGCATCAACGCCTCGACCTTGTCGCGGGTGTCTTTGTGCACCAGCGGCGAGTTGTTGATGATTCTTGAAACCGTTTTCTTGGAAACTCCCGACAGTCGTGCGATGTCGTTGATCGTGGCAGCCTTGCCCTTCGACGCCGGCAACGCGGCATCGCTAATAATTCGCACTGACATGTATAGAACCAGGTAAGTCGGAGAATTCTAGCCTTGCGCCCGAAGGGCGCGAAGTTGCGGAATGTCGCAGCGGATGTGAATCGCGTCGTGTTCGACCCGTTCTGTTGCGCGAGGTTCCATTGTGATCGCTCTACTTCGTTCGCATCTGAACCGTTCTTCCGCGCGTGTTCACCTTGAATGCGGGCGCGACGCGCGCGAACGCCAACATTCCCTTAACCATGCTCCGCTACAGTCGAGGCATGGACCTGCAGACTTCTCCGTTTCCGGCGTTCCGTGGCCGCGATCGGTTGATCGCCGCCGTCGACGCGGCGATGACCTCCGGCAACGCCGGGCGCATCACCGCCGACCTGCAGTTGGCACTGCAGGACGCCATCGCAGACAGCCGCATCGAACTTCCCGAGTGCGTGCACCGTCCGGTCGGTGATCATTACGCGCGACGCCCGCTCTACCACAGCCGCGAACACGGCTACAGCGTAATTGCCATGAGCTGGGGCCCAGGGCAGGGCACGCCGCTGCACGACCACGATGCCATGTGGTGTGTGGAGGGAGTGTGGTTGGGTGAACTGGAGATCACCCGCTATGAACTGCTGGAGCGCAACGGCGAGCGCTGCCGCTTCCGGCGCCACGCCGCGCTGCGCGGGGGCTGCGGCAGTGCCGGCAGCCTGATTCCACCGCACGAGTACCACACCCTGCGCAATGCCAGCGACGAGGCCCTGGCGATCTCGGTGCATGTGTATGAGGCGCCGATGGAGCGCGCGGCGGTGTTCGACCCACTCGGCGGCGACTGGTACCAGCGCCGCATCCAGGCACTGCAGGCCGACCCGGCCTGAGCCGGTGCAGGGCAGGGAGGCGGGGCGCTTCCGGTAACGCCTTCCCCATTCACATGGCATCATGCGCCGCTGCGCTGCCGGGCCCGGCAGCAATCCGCGATGCCCTGTCGGGCAAGGAGCAAGACCATGTCCAGCGCTGATCCGCGCCTGCGCGCGCTGCTGAAGCTGGCACCGGTGATCCCGGTGTACACCCCCGAAGATGTGAATGAAGCGGTCGAAGTGGCCCAGGCTCTGTTCCGCGGCGGCCTGCCCGTGATCGAGGTGACGCTGCGCACGCCGCAGGCACTGGATGCAATCAAGGCCATGGTCGAGGCCGTGCCGGATGCGGTGATCGGCGCCGGCACCGTGCTCGATGCCGGGCAGATGCAGGCGGCGAAACAGGCCGGTGCACGTTTCGCGGTGTCCCCCGGTGCCACGCCGGCGCTGTATGCCGCCGCACGCGATGCCGACCTGCCGTACCTGCCCGGTGCCGCCACCGCCTCGGACCTGATCCTGGGCCTGGAGCACGGCATGGACACCTTCAAGTTCTTCCCGGCGGTGCAGGCCGGTGGCGCCGCACTGCTGGCAGCCTGGCACGGCCCGTTCGCGGATGTGCGCTTCTGCCCGACCGGCGGCATCAGCGCACAGACCGCGCCGCAGTTCCTGCACCTGCCCAACGTGCTGTGCGTGGGCGGTTCGTGGCTGACCACGCCGGCGCTGCTGCAGACCCGCGACTGGGACGCCATCGAACGCCTCGCCCGCGAGGCCTCGGTGCTGGCCGGCTGACCCCTTGCGGGAATCTTCAACGGTTTGATCGTGATCAAAGCGCCGGCCTCGAGCCGGCGTCATTCTGTGGGCAAGCGCACTACGGAGATCCGAACATGAATTCGACCATGAAGGCCGCCGTCGTGCGTGAGTTCGGCAAGCCACTGGTGATCGAGGAAGTCCAGGTACCGCGCCCGGGGGCGGGCGAAGTACTGGTCAAGATCGAGGCCTGTGGCGTCTGCCACACCGACCTGCACGCCGCCGAGGGCGACTGGCCGGTGAAACCGAACCCGCCGTTCATCCCCGGTCACGAGGGCGTGGGGCACATCGTGGCCGTGGGAGGCGGGGTAGGGCACGTCAAGGAAGGCGACAGGGTCGGCATCCCCTGGTTGTACTCGGCGTGTGGCCATTGCGAACACTGCCTGGGTGGCTGGGAAACGCTGTGCGAGACACAGCGCAACACCGGCTACTCGGTCAACGGCGGCTTCGCCGAGTACGCACTGGCCGATGCCAACTATGTCGGCCTGCTTCCGAAGGAAGTGGGCTTCGTCGAGATCGCGCCGGTGCTGTGCGCCGGCGTGACCGTCTACAAGGGCCTGAAAGTTACCGATACCAAGCCCGGGGACTGGGTGGTGATTTCCGGCATCGGCGGCCTGGGCCACATGGCGGTGCAGTACGCCCGCGCGATGGGCCTGAACGTGGCCGCGGTGGATGTGGACGACAACAAGCTGGCGCTGGCCCGGCAACTGGGTGCACAGATCACCGTCAACGCACGTACTACCGACCCGGCCACCTATCTGAGGAAGGAGATCGGCGGCGCGCACGGTGCCCTGGTCACCGCCGTTTCGCCGAAAGCATTCGAACAGGCACTGGGCATGGTCCGCCGTGGCGGTACGGTTTCGCTCAACGGCCTGCCGCCCGGCAACTTCCCGCTGGATATCTTCGGCATGGTGCTCAACGGCATCACCGTGCGCGGCTCGATCGTCGGCACCCGGCTGGACCTGCAGGAATCGCTGCAGTTCGCTGCCGAAGGCAAGGTCGCCGCCACCGTCAGCACCGACCGTCTGGAAAACATCAACGAGGTGTTCGCACGCATGCACGCGGGCACCATCGAAGGCCGCGTGGTGCTCGACTTCGCTGCCTGACCACCTGTGCATGGTCGTCGTCGCTCCGTCACCCTCTCCCACGGACGCGGCGGCCATGCCGATCCATCGGTAGTGCCGGCCGCTGGCCGGCAACCCCAGGCACTTCGCACAGCCGTACAATGCGCGCATGCCCGGCCTGCTCAAGACCCTGTTCCTGTCCCTCGTCGCCTTGATCGGCGGCGTGCTGTCGCTTGCGTTGGTCAGCAGCGTCGCCAGCTGGCTGCCCCCGCTGCTGGGCATGTCGCCGGACAACAACAGCGTACAGCTGGGCTGGGACCTGGCCTTCAGCGTGCTCGGTGGCATTGCCGGCATCACCTTCGCCACCTACTACGCGCCCTGCTGGCCGCGTTCGCATGGTTTTTCGATCTGGTCGTTGATCGCGCTGGGCTGCGCCTACGCGGTGTGGACTACGGGCGCGGATTTTCCGTTGTGGTTCGTCATTTCGCTGCTGGCATCGTTGCCGGTGCAGCTGCTGGTGGGCTGGTGGTTCGGGCGCCGCCCGTCGCGCAATCCGCGCTGAGCGCATACAGGTAGTGCCGGCCGCTGGCCGGCAACCACAGCACGCCTGAGCGTGTACGCAGAACCCCAGGGTTACTGCAGCAACGGCCTCACCGCCGCCGCCGGGATATGGTCCAGCGCGCGCCAGGCGTCCTCCACTACCGGCCGTGCCTGCGACCAGCCCAACCGCGACTGCCCGCGCATCTGTTCCCAGTGCTCGGCCAGTTCCTCGCAGGTATCGGCGGCATCACCGCGCGGCCAGTCCGCGGCATGCGTGGTCAGTGCGAAGGCATACACCGGGCACAGATCGCGCCAGCTGCGGTGGCTCTGGCCACGACGGGCTTCGTAATCACTCAGCATGTACTGCAGATAGTCCTGCGCCACCGCCTGCGGGTCCTCATGGCGACGCGTCCGGCGCTGCGCCGTGCGCTGGCCGAGCGGATCAAGCAGGGCGTTGAACACGGATGGGGCGGGTCGTTCAAGACGGGGCATGGCCGGCTCCTGCAGCGGGGGCGGGTGGGCAGGAATACGCGCGGTGCCGTTACCAAGGGGTGAGCGAGATGTTCATGACGCCAGGTTCGCGGCGGCTTTACCTTGCAGGCGGTGTAGTGGGAGCCCCCGAGCGCAGGTAGCCAGATCATGAGCCGAGAGACCTCCCGAGACCCGTTGCGCGAGAATCACCCGCCCATTCCCGGCGAGCAGCGCGGCAAGCGCGATGCCGACAATGCCGACTACCGCGGTACCGGCGCGCCGTTCTTCGACGCCGAGCACGCTGGCGAGCACCTGCCAGTGAAACACGAGGCTGAACAGGCCGCCCAGGACCGCAAGGATGGTGGCGACCGCCATCGTGGCGGCCAGGAAAGCCCGCTCAAGCGCCGCGAGCGCAAGCAGCGCGCCAGCGACAACCAGGACGAGGCGCTGGAGGAGACCTTCCCGGCCAGCGACCCGACCTCGCCGTTCGTACCGTCCAAGGCCCCCGACTGACCGGTAGTGCCGGCCGCTGGCCGGCAACCTCCTGACGTCCTGCACGGCGCGATGCCGGCCAGCGGCCGGCACTACCACTTCAACGCCACGACCACTGCAGGCCGACGTTGGCTCGCCGTCCCGGTCCGGGCTCGTAGAAGCGCCCGTTGCCGTCATTGACGATCACCGAGCCGATGTAGGCCTGGTCCAGCACGTTCTCCACCCGGGCGAAGGCGCGCAGCTCGCCACCCGGCAAGGTCCAGCGGCGCCCGCCTTCCAGGTGCAGCAGGGCGAACCCGGGCGCGCGCGCCGTAGCCACGTCATTGACCACGGTATCGGTGCTGGCCGAGGCCTCCAGCGCCCACTGCCAGTCAGTGGGGCTCCACTGCAGACGGGCGAAGGCCTGCTGGCGTGGCACACCGGGCAGGCGGCTGCCTGCAGCGACCAGGGTGTTCGCGGTCAGGTACGGCGAGCGCACCTGCGCCTGCAGCCAGGTCCACGCCAACTGCAGTTCCAGTTGTTCGGCCAGCGGCTGGCGGTACTGCAGTTCCACGCCCTGGCGGCGGGTGCGGCCGATGTTGCGATAGGTGCTGCGTCCGCCGGTGTTGCTGGCAACTGCCAGTTCGTCGTCGGTATCTGCACGGAACAGGCTGATATCAAGCTGGGTTCCGTCCTGCGCGTGCCACTTGCTGCCAATCTCCAGATTGCGGCTGCGTGCGGCCGCTAGATCCAGTGCCAATCCCGCCTGGCCATCGGCGCGATAGCCCAGTTCGTTGAAGGTGGGGGTCTCGAAACCGCGCCCCACGGCCGCGTGCAGCCGCCACTGCGGGCTGGCCTCGAAGCTGACGCCTGCTACCGGCGTGGTCGCCTGGTAGCGCCGGTGGCCACTGTCATCCGGGTTGCGGTCGGTGACGAAGCGGTCATCGGACTCGAAACGCACCGTGCTGTGGCGCAGCCCGGCCAGCAGCGACCAGCGCGGGCTCCATTGCCACCAGGCCTGGGCGAACTGGTCCACGTTCTGCACGACGTCGATCTGGTCACGACGCAGGCGCCCACGCACGCCCAAGGCGCTGCCGATGAAGTTCTCGTAGCCGGTGCGATGCTGGCGCTGGCGGTCGGCGCTGATCCCGGCTACCAGATCCAGCGGTCGGCCGGCGAAGTCGCCGTGCCAGCCCCAGCGCGCGTCCAGCCCGCCGTAACCGCCCTCCAGATCGATCACCCCGCCGGCATGCAGCGGGTTTGCCTGGGCAGCCGGTGGAATCGGCAGGTACTGGGTCACCGCGCGCTGGCCGGCATAGCCCATCAGCTGCCAGCGCTGCGCCCCGGTTTCACGGGTCCAACGCAGACCGGCCTGCTGCTGGCGCACCGATTTGCGGGTGTTGTACTGGTGCGCCACCGCCGTGGCCTCGCGTGGATCAGCCGCTACCTGGGCACGGGTCAGGCCCAGCGGGTCCTGCGCATCGGGGGCTTCCAGTGCGTTGAGCAGCAGCTCCAGCCGCCCACCACCCAGGTCACCACCGATGCGCGCAGTGAGCGATTCACGGCGCGCACGACTGTGGTCGCGCCAGCCATCGGTACGGAAATGATTGGCGGCGATGTTGTAGTCCAGCCCGTGGCCTGCACCCTTCAGCTGCGCACCGACACTGAGCGTGTTGTCAGCCCCGGCGTTGAGGCGCAGCCGCCACGGGTCGCCGGTTTGGCCCTGCGCACTCCAGACCTGCAGCACGCCGCCGGAGGAATTGCCGTACAGCGCCGAGAACGGCCCGCGCAGCACTTCAATGCGTTCGGCACCCAGCAGGCTGGCGTGCGACAGCTGACCCTGGCCATCGGGCATGGTCGCGGGCACCCCGTCGATCAGTACCCGCACCCCGCGCACGCCGAAGGTCGAACGCGCCCCGAAACCACGGATCGACAGCTGCGTGTCCTGGGCGAAGTTCTGCCGGTCGCGTGCCAACAGACCCGGTACCCCGGCCAACGCCTCGGACAGCTGCGCCCCGGTTCCGGCGCGGCTGGCATCGATCCAGACCGTGTCCTGGCTGGCCGGCAGCGCGAAAGGCTCGATGCCAGGCACCCGTGCGGCCTGTACCTGCACGGCGGGCAGGGCAGTGGGTGCAGGTTCTGCCATGACCGCCAGTGGCGACAGCAGCAGGGCGGACAGCGGCAGGCAATGGCGTCGTGCGGCAGGATTCATGATTCAGGTTGATGGATCGGGCGGCAACGCACGCCATGGTACGGGGCCGCGGATGACGATGGCGGCGGCCAGCCCCGGCAGGCTTTGTTACGATGGGCTGTTTCCGGCTGAAAAGCCGCAAGCCGCGTGGCGCAATTCCTCCCCCTTTCCGTCTACCGAACGAGTACCGCCGTGTCCTTCTTTGCAAACGTGGAACTGGTCCCAGGCGACCCGATCCTGGGCCTGACCGAGGCGTACAACGCCGACAGCCGCCCGACCAAGGTCAACCTGGGTGTGGGCATCTACTACGACGAGAGCGGCCGCATTCCGCTGCTGCGCGCCGTCAAGCAGATCGAACAGCAGCTCGCCGCTGAAGCCAAACCGCGCGGCTACCTGCCGATCGATGGCCTGCCGGCGTATACGCAGGCCACGCGCGAGCTGGTGTTCGGCAAGGACTCGCCGCTGCTGGCCGCCGGCCGCGTGACCACCGCACAGACCGTCGGTGGCAGCGGTGCACTGCGCGTCGGCGCCGACGTGCTGAAGAAGCTGCTGCCGCACGCCACCGTTGCGCTGAGCAACCCGAGCTGGGAGAACCACCGCGCCGTGTTCAGCGCGGCCGGCTTCGAGGTGGTGGATTACACCTACTTCGACCCGACCACCCACGGCGTCAACTTCGACGGCCTGCTGGCCGACCTGGGCAAGCTGAAAGCCGGCACCGTGGTGCTGCTGCACGCCTGCTGCCACAACCCCACCGGTGCCGACCTCACGGTCACCCAGTGGAAGCAGGTTGCACAGCTGCTGAAGGACCGCCAGCTGTTCCCCTTCATCGACATGGCCTACCAGGGCTTCGACAAGGGCATCGAGCAGGACGGCGCCGCGGTGCGCATCATCGCCGAAGCCGGCATCGACAGCTTCATCGTCGCCAACTCGTACTCCAAATCGTTCTCGCTGTATGGCGAACGCGTGGGTGCGCTGTCGATGGTGGCGCCGACCGCCGCTGACGCCAAGGCCGTGCAGTCGCAGGTCAAGCGTGTGATCCGCACGATCTACTCCAGCCCGTCCACCCACGGTGCTGCGCTGGTGGCCGGAGTGCTGACCAACCCGGAACTGCGCGCGATGTGGGAGCAGGAACTGACCGAGATGCGCGAGCGCATCCACGCACTGCGCCACGGCCTGGTCGAGAAGCTGGCCGCTGCAGGTGCACCGCAGTTCGGTTTCATCAACGAGCAGGCAGGCATGTTCTCCTACTCCGGCCTGAGCCGTGAGCAGGTCGAGCGCCTGCGCGACGAGTTCGGCATCTACGCCGTCGGCACCGGCCGCATCTGCGTGGCCGCGCTGAACCAGAACAACCTGGAATACGTCGCCAAGGCCGTGGCCACCGTCGCCAAGAGCTGAAGCAACGCTCCAGTGATTTGAAGACAAAGGCGCCGAAAGGCGCCTTTGTTTTTTGCTCTTGCTCTTGCCATCCCACCGCGCTCGCGACGAACCCTGAAGCGCAAACGCATCTGGAAACGATTACGCCTTCCCGCGCTCACGCACGGCCACGCCATACGGGCGACAATAGGCGTTTTCCCGCTGCCGAGACCTGCCCGCTCATGTCCCGTACTTCGTTGACCCGCTTCCTGATCCAGGAACAGCACGCCGGCCGCATCAATGCCGACCTGCGCCAGCTGATCGCCGTGGTCGCCCGCGCCTGCACCAGCATCTCCATCGCCGTCAGCAAGGGCGCCCTCGGTGGCGTGCTCGGCGACGCCGGAACCGGCAACGTGCAGGGCGAAGCGCAGAAGAAGCTGGATGTGATCAGCAACGAGATCCTGCTCGAAGCCAACGCCTGGGGTGGTCACCTCGCCGCCTGCGCCTCCGAAGAAATGGACCACAGCCAGCCGGTGCCGGACATCTACCCGCGCGGTGATTTCCTGCTGCTGTTCGATCCCCTCGACGGCAGCTCCAACATCGACGTCAACGTCTCCGTCGGCACCATCTTCTCGGTGCTGCGCTGCCCGACCAATGTCGAACTGCCGGGCGATGACGCGTTCCTGCAGCCGGGCAGCAAGCAGATTGCCGCCGGCTACTGCATCTACGGGCCCAGCACCCAGCTGGTGCTGACCGTCGGCCACGGTACGCACGCCTTCACCCTGGACCGCGAGAAGGGCGAGTTCGTGCTGACCACCGAGAACATGCAGATTCCGGCGGCCACCCAGGAATTCGCCATCAACATGTCCAACCAGCGCCACTGGGAAGCGCCGATGCAGGCCTACGTGGGCGATCTGCTGGCGGGCAAGGAAGGCGCGCGCGGCAAGAACTTCAACATGCGCTGGATCGCCAGCATGGTGGCCGACGTGCATCGCATCCTGACCCGCGGCGGCATCTTCATCTACCCGTGGGACAAGAAGGACCCGTCCAAGGCCGGCAAGCTGCGTCTGATGTACGAAGCCAACCCGATGGGCCTGCTGGTGGAACAGGCCGGCGGCGCTGCCTGGACCGGCCGAGAGCGCATCCTCGACATCCAGCCCGACCAGCTGCACCAGCGCGTGCCGGTGTTCCTGGGCTCGCGCGAGGAAGTGGCCGAAGCCGTGCGCTACCACCACGCGCACGACGACGCACAGGGCTGAGGCCGGTCCTCCGACAACGGTCATGGCAATTCGATGACATGACCATGGGGTGACACCGAGGGCGGCAAACGGCACCATCAAGCCGTTGCCGCCTAAGGAATGCACGCATGCACGAGCAGGGCCCGGTCGATTTCATCGAAGTCATCCACAACGCCGTCCCCAGCGAGGTCTGCGCGGCGATCGTTGAACGTCTGCGCGCTACGCGTGGCCTGCAGCCCGGTGCCGTGGGCAGTGGTGTGTTCCCGGAACTCAAGCACAGCAAGGATCTGCGCATCAGTGGCCTGGACGGCTGGCAGGATGTCGACCAGCAGCTGCAGATCGCGGTGTTCAACGGCCTGCTGACTTATCTACGCCGTTATCCACAGGCGTTGATCGCCCCGCTGATGTTGCAGATCCAGGACAGCAACGGCCAACCGCGACGCCTGTCTGCCGAGGACTTCCCCGACATGCCGCAGCAGCAGCTGGCCGATCTGGCCCGCACCTGCCTGCGCCCGGGTGCGATCAACCTGCAGTGGTACGCAGCGGGCGAGGGCGGTTATCCGTACTGGCATTGCGAGCTGTACCCGAAGGATGCCCAGGCCGAGACCCTGCACCGGCACGTGTTGTGGACGCTGTACCTCAACGACGACTTCGAGGAAGGCGAAACCGAGTTCCTGTTCCAGGGCCGCAAGATCGCGCCACGTACCGGCAGCCTGCTGATCGCCCCGACGGCGTTCACCCACACCCATCGCGGGAATCGGCCACAGGGTGGGGACAAGTTCATCGCGACGAGTTGGATCCTGTTCCAGAGTGCGCAGAAGTTGTTTGGGGGAGGGTGAAGCAAATTGGTCACTCGAAGTTCTCAGCATCTTGTCCGGATCATGAAGCAGGCCCCCGAGATCCTGTGCTGTGGTGCGAGCGGTTAGTGTTATCTCCTAAGGCAGACCGCCACCGGGGCTGCCCTCGCTGATAAGAGAATCTCCAGGGGCTGGCACGCCTTCCCATGCGCCCAGCTGACCCAGCGGCCTCTGGATGGCATTCAGTTCATAGCTGAGCTCGCGCACCTTGCAGTGGTCCTTCCAGCCCGCGGGGCTATCGAGATCAAAACGCGCGTTGATGCGTAGCTGCATCAGATCATTGGATTTCCTGAGGATCTCGACGCTACCTGAAACTGCCTTTCCGTAGCATCCAGTGCTGCCAGGTCTCAGGCTAAGGCCAGTGCTGTAGAACGCCCTGATATCACCCTCCGTCAAACTGAAGACATCTCCCTCCGCCAGATTCGGGGGAAGCATCAATGTCAGCTTCCTGTATCTTTCATTCTCAACCTTGGTGGCTGTGTACTCGCGCAATGCCACTACGACATTGTCGCCATCAACAATCCGATGGCACGCAAGTGCAACTTCCCTATAGTCAGACCTCTCGCAGCCAGCCATGTCGGAATCGGCATTCGAGACATAGAAGCTGCTTGATCTCTGGCTTCCAGAAAGCGATGCGCACGCTGTGCTGGTCAGTGCGAGGAGAAGCGCGATCAACACCTTAGTTGGCACAGCCGCACTCCCCAGGAATGCTTGCTCTTTCAGTACGAATATTTGCCTCATTAGCTAGTCTCTCATGGCCTTTTCCGAACGCTCCGCGCAGTTCACGATTCGGATGAGGAACTACATGAACGATGACGTCATACGCCGTGATCATCAGCCTTTGATCAAGTTCACCAAGGGATTTGTTGTTCAGAACGATCTGTCCGCATCGTCCGTCAGGACACTTCGCCCGTAAGCGTAGATGTGCGCCTTCCACACCACCTGCTGCACTTTATTGGTCGCATGGTCAGGCCAACCAATATAGTCGGTGTGACCGAAACTGACGTCCTCGTTCCGGTCGGTGCCGACGGCGCTCGCTCTCAAACCACGGGCTCAGAACCAGGCTCACTGCCTTCTCCATGGTCTGATCAAGGTCTTGTACATGACCCAGGCGATCCAGCCGCAGACCAATCCGATCCCAGCGACAATGATTTCCTCATCTTCGAAGGGAGTTCCATTTAGCCCTTGATAGGCGACGAACGCGACTGCTCTCAATGACAGCAAAGCAAATACAACAATAGGTACCCAAAGTAAAATCTTCATCATTCTCCAACTCTCGATCGCACGAAGCCGTGCTGGACGACTGGCAATCCAGGATCTCTTTTCCTGCCTTTTCGCGGCGCCATAAGTTCCTCGCACAGTCGCCTTACCGCAGATGATGTTCCTTGTGCCTTTGAATCCGCCGCGAGCGGTCGTCCAGTCAGAGATGATTCTGACTGCCTTAGCTCCGAGGTGCCCCAGGAGAGCTCCGCCACTCTTCAAGGTTGCCATGCCAGGACCTCCAGTCAGTGCTTTCTCAGTACTGGACCTGGAACACGGTCGAACGAACTCACCTCTACCGAGGGCGGCGGCGATAGAGAATCCCTCCCGCCATCAGACCAAGGAGGGCGACACCGAAGCCCACGAGTTCTTCATTCCCAAGCGCGTTGCCTGACATCAGCCTGGCAGCGGTCAGCAGAAGAAAATTCAATGGGAGCATCCAGAGATACGCAATACCGAACCAGTAGATGATCTTCATTTCAGCTATCGCATTGTTCTGTATACATCGATTTGAGCCCGTAGGCGGATCCGTTCCGCATCCATGAGATGAACTCTCCTTTTCCAGGCCCCCTCGCAGCTAGTGCCAGTCTATTTCATGGTGTGCAGAGGTTGTTGGGTACAGGTTGTCGTCGCTCGATTATCTAGCAGGTCCAAAGGATCCCCAAAGATTGTCGTTACCTCCTTGCCAGGCACTGAGCTTCTCGACAGGGATTTCCTGGAGTTGACAGGTGAACTGGAGATAGAAGGAACGGTCTTCTTTTCGATAGCTGTTCCACCCAACAGCCATCACTTTGACTTCGATCCGACTATCGCCCTTGTGCGGCTGATGTAGTTCGACGTCCGCTGAATCGGACAGCCAGTAGTCTCCCTCGTGCGCGAAGCCCGCGGCGCCACTGGTGAGGCGTGCATCCACTACCTCTGGCGTCCCTTCCGGCGAAGGCGTGTATCCCTTCAGGCTGCCGGTGACCTTGGTAAACTCTTGGGAATCCATCACGCCCGGTGATTCCGAGAACAGGCGAAGCAGAAGAAGGGTGTCGGTGCCCTTGCTCACCGCCTGACCTGCATTTGCTGTCCACAAACGCTGTTCGAACTCGTCCAGACCGACCGGCATGTCAGTGACGACCGTGGCCTGCGGAACGACGATGCATTCGTGCAAGGCGCGGGCCTCCACCTGCACGCTCGCAAGGTAGAGAAGGAGACCACTGGCGTGGAAGCAGTGAGTGCGTTTCATCATGTACAGCTCATTCGTGTGGATTCAGTTGTGCGAGCGTCTGGAGAGGTGTGCCTGATCGAAGGGGGATGCCTCCGGATCATGCGCTCCCGTCCATGCATCAAGCTGCTCCAGAGACAATGGCTGGGCTCTCAGATGCTCTGACACCGTGGTCGGTGCGTCACAATCTCCCGGCCATTGCAGTGGGCTTGCAGAGCGAAACGTTGCGTCGACCTGGATCTCGGCGCCGGCGTCTCCGATGGAGACCACGCTCACCCGCCCTGCGACCGCCACTCCGTAGCAGCCTGTCTTTCCGGCAAACGCGCTGGACCCACTGCTATGGAACATCCGTATTCGATCGCCTGCAGCAGCGAATCGGTCTCCGGCCTTCGCATCAGCGGGGAGCTGAATCGTGAGCTTGCTGAAGGTGGAACGGTCGGTCCTCCACGACGAGCGGAATCGTCTCAGCCCGATCACTCGGCTGTCCCCGACAACGATCTGGTGACAAGCGAAGAGCCGCTGTCGTGGCTCGACGGTAAGGCAGGCGGGGTCGCGCATGGCAGCGTCTTCAACCACAAACGCACGGGCAGCCTCTGCATCGGCACCACAGACAAACAGAAACGCACCACAGCTGAAGGTATGTAAGCGCTTCATGGACGAATCGATTCATCGCCGTGCGGACGGAATCGCACCACCGCTGATCTTGGGTGATCCATCTACACCTTCCTTGGATCCAGGCTAAGCAGCTAGGTTCGGATTGTTACCGGTGGATCGCGCCACGGTCCAGTGTTCCAGAACAGACTGCCCTGCGGCGTATCCTTCTTCGGCGGCAACGGCTTCTGGAACCGGCTGCAATCCAGCTTCGGCCAGTGGCTGTTCTGCGCGTTGAATCCGAGCCGCTTGCGCGCCAGCTTGAAGCGGCTGTTCAACAGTGCTGCTGGACGCATGTTCACTCGTCAGCACTTTGGCGCTTTCGCACCATGCAGGCCCTGCCGGTCCTTCTCATTGGGTCGATGAGAATGGCGCGGATGCGATCAAGGTGATTCTTCGGTAAGGGATCCAAGATCGAACGTCCTACTGCGCGAACGACGGCTACTGACGGCAACGTCTTCTGAACGGAACAGCCTGCCATCACGGCATTTAGCAGAGAAATAGTAGTGCTTCGGCTTTTTTCCTGAGACAACCATCATCATCGTGGAGAACTCGCTTCGAACATCTTTCGAGTTGAAGATTTCTCCGGTCTCAACAGAGATCATTTCTAGCTGACATACGGTTTCCTGCTGGGATGTGGTCGAAGATGAGGGTATCGATCCCGACACTCGGATGACCATGTCACCGCCGACAGTCGAGCAGCCCGACACCATCAACGCACTCAACGCGGCAGTAAGAGTCTTTTTCATTCGGCGCGTTTCTCAGTCTGCTTCGGCTAAGAAATCTTCTGTGGAAACAGACGATGGAATGCTGATCGGGTTGTTACGAATGATGTCAGGGCATCCGTTGTACCAGCGCCTGGTTTCCCATCGTAGCTCTGTCCTGGTAAACCAATGTTCAGCCCACCCACGTCGTCCTTCAGAACGCTGCGTCCGTGCGCGTGGTTCCAGGCTTTCCTGCTTTTTGCCACACCTTGCTGATCAACCTGCTGTTGTAAGCGGCGGGCGATGGACCGACCGTTTCTGCAGGCCTCAGAATTATCATTGGTCAGGTAGTTGCCCGGACGTTCGGTCCGGCTCTCTCGTGGTGGAGGCTCCAATACGGTGATTTATCACAAGGATCATGAAGAACGAGATCGTCATACCGAGGAGCTGGAACTGGATGGAGTCCGGATAGCCCTTGCAGTATTCAAACGCGGACGCGTCATCCACATGTTCCAGACACTCTCTGACAAGGCGATAGAGGGAGCTTGCCCTGCTGTAGAAGTAGATCACCGCCCCTACACTGATGGCTCGTCCGACTGTAAGAATCGTGCTCATGAGTTGAGCTCTATTCATACTTTTCCACCGAGTCCTCAATGACAGTTTTTCCAGATCGATCTGTCATCTTATAGTCAACCGAATAGCCACCCTTGCTTCCGTAGCTGACAGTTGTAACCTCAACGAATCCGCCATATAGGGTTGGTGTCTCAGTCAACGCACCAGTGGCGTAGCCAGCCACTAGACCGGTAGCAGTAGAGGCCACCCGACCAGCGGGACCGTAGTAGGTGTTCATCCCCCCGCCAACCCAATCGGACCGCTCTGCACATATCGCCCCGTAGTCGCGTCGTAGTCGCGTCGTAGTCGCGTCGTAGTCGCGGAAGCCGTTGTACCAGAGCCCGCTCTCGCCATCGTAGTACTGACCTGGGAAACCGATGTTCAGCCCACCGATGTCGTCCTTCAGAACGCTGCGACCATACGCGTAGTTGTAGGCCTTCCACACCACCTGCTGTGTTTTGCTGGTCGCATACTCAGGTCGGCCAAGGTGATCATTGTGCACGAAAATGACCGCGCCATTGCGGTCGATGCCGACCAGCTCGCCCCCGAACCCCAGATAGTTCGCCCAGGTTGCTCCCGTCTGCTCAGGACATCAATATCATCGTGTCCAGCTGAATCCTGCTCTGTATTTCTCAGAATTTTCTGGTGTGGGCTAAGTGTTCTCGGGCGCTAGCTATCTGGCCATCCTTTCTGCCCGTATCGCTCCGGCCGAATCATTACCGTTTGCAGCTTCGCATTCCGCGAATGAAGAACCATGGAGGGAACGAAGATCAGGACACTGCCCACGACTAGTGCCACAGCGAACAAGCCCCATTGTGCAGTCAAGATAGCTGCAACCAAGGTGACTCCTACCGGTGCCAGTGCGAGCAAAGCTATCAAATAGCAAATTCCCGATTTTATGCGACTAAGCTCAGACACAATCTTCGCATCACAATTATCGCATCTTGTGCTTACTTTCCTCTCGATCATATCGGAAAGATGAAATCTCTGTCCTTGAGCATTGCAGCTGGGACAGGAGAACCCAAAAGGTACTTTCATTCGCACACATCCTCTCCCAAGACAGCGGCAACCGCCAATGCACCGGAATTGCTGTGAGCCGCCTTGATCGCAGATCCATACATTGCGAGCGCTGCAAGTTTAATTCCCGTCTTACGACCAAATGCTGAGCCGACTGCGTACGCAACTGCAGCCCGGGAAGCCAATTGCAACGGGTATTTGCTTACTGCTGCGGCCACGATGGTTCCCGTCTGTTGCAGGTGCTCCCCAGTTTGGATCAAAGCACCTGAGAATAGGTAGTTAGCATTTGATACATCGTTCTGAGCGGGGGCTCCCATAGCGCCTCCGCTCGATACGGCTGCAGCTATTCCCCAAGCGAGCCCGTCCTTGTAACTGGTTGCACCATCAACAACTTGGCTTAATGCCCCCTTGCTTGGCAGCGAGTCTCTGATTTCCGCAAAGGACGCCGACTGACAATCACATCCCTTGAGCCCTAATGGGTCAAGCCTTGCTATTGGGTTTCCATCCCCGTATGCGTAGGTGTTTGGCCCGCCCCCCAGTCCAATCGGATCACTCTGCACATATCGCCCCGCACTCGCGTCGTAGTCGCGGAAGCCGTTGTACCAGAGGCCGCTCTCGCTGTCGTAGTACTGCCCCGGGAAACCGATGTTCAGCCCGCCGATGTCGTCCTTCACAACGCTGCGACCGTATGCGTAGTTGTACGCCTTCCACACCACCTGCTGGGCCTTGTTGGTCGCATACTCAGGTCGGCCAAGATGATCGTTGTGCACGAAGCTGACAGCCCCATTTCGGTCGATGCCGACCAGCTCCCCCCCGAACCACAGATAGTTCGTCCACGTTGTGCCTGACTGTTCTGACAACAGTTGGTTTTGACCAGCATAAAAGTAGCGGCTGGCTGAGCTGGTGCCGCTCTTACCCACGCGCTGGCCCTGCGCATTGAGCAGATAGTCCGTACGCTGCCCACCCACACTGCTCTGCACCATGCGGTTGAATGGTCCGTAGGTGAAGGTGGAGACGCGACTACCGGATGTTTCGCTGATACGGTTTCCGAGCGCGTCGTACTGATAGATACGGGTTCCATCCTGGTTGGTGAACTCCAGCATGCGGTTGCTCTTCGCATCAATGGCATAGCGCGTTGCTTCCGTCGCGGCATTGAGCGCAGTGTAGTTTCCACCCGCGTCGTGACTGAGCGTATAGGTAACACCGGAGCGCGCCAGCGTGTTCAGCCGCCCCAGGCTGTCGTATCCCAGCGTCTGGCTGAGGTTCGTGGTCACATCGTCGCTGATCCCAACGATCTCATTATCACCGTTGTAACGATACGAAGTACGGCTCAACGCGGTGGCCTGCTGATTGCGCACGGCCTTGGCTTCCAACCTGCCAGACGCGTCCAGCGCGTAGCTCTGCACCAGTCCGTTGCCATAGGGCATGCGTTGAAGCGTACCAAGTGCAGTGTACTCGCTCGCACCGATGATCTCCTGGGTCACGGCGCCCTTGGTCAGTGAAAGTGAGTGTGGGTAGCCAAGGCTGCTGTAGGTGTACTTGGCAACGGCTCCATCGGGATAGGTAATGGTGCTGTTCCTTCCGATGCCGTCGTACGTATAGCTGACCGTACCTTCGCTGACCTTGCCTGCCAGCCCGGTCTGGTCCGTTCGGCTCACCAGTTGTCCCTGCGGGGAGTAAGTGAATCGAGCACTGGTACCCGGTGCGGCATGCGAGCACAGCCGCCCCTTGCCATTGAGGCAGTTGTCATAGGCGTAGGTCTGTTGCTGACCTTCCGCATTCTGGGAAATCAAACGGCCGAGACCATCATAGCCATAGCCAATCGAACTACCATCGCTGCGCACTGTCGCGATCCGCTGACCGGTCGCGCTGTACTCATGGTCGGTTCGCCCCGTATCGGGGCTGTTCTGCGCCCATAGTTGCCCGAAGCCGTCCGTTTGATAGGTCGTTGTCAATCCACGAGGATCGGTGACGGAGGTGAGACGATCTCCCTTGTCATAGGCAAGGCGCGTCGTTCCTCCATTGGCGTCGGTCTGAACCAGAAGGCGTCCACGAGGATCATAGGAAAACTTCGTCACACGATTCTGTGAATCGGTCGTCTGGATCAGACGATCCTCCAGATCGTAGGCGTAACGGATGTTCCGCCCTTGATCGGTTCGCTCGGCTACAAGCCGTCCCAGCTCGTCATACTCGTAGTTCACTGCGGAAACAATGGTATTGAGCCCAATCAGGGCCAAAGCGATGCTCGACATGTTCCTGGGCTTTCCTTAGCGCGGTTCTTCACAGAATTTCGGGTTGCAACTGCCCTTGTCGTTCTCTGCTCTCACGGTTACCTGGCCTTGTGGGCCCCAGGCAGTAGGCCCCGAGGCCAACTGACCCAGGTACTGGAACTGAGCCACGCCGCTACCACTGTTCACCGGCGCCACATTCACGGTGAACGTGGCTACTCCACCAGGTGCTACCGGACCAGAAAGCCCGATGGCGTCGCTGGTGCGAAGTGTCTTGAGCACCATGTAGGTGTCGCCTGGAGTCCAGATGACATTGCCAGTATTCCGGAACTGGAAGGTCACACTCGATGACTGGCCATTGAAGATGTGCGTGGGCGCAGCGGAAGCAGTGACGAGGTCGGCGGTCCGCGTGATCGCCGGAATGGAGAAAGCACCTGATCGATTGATGGTCAGATTGTGGCCACCGACGGGTGAGATGCCGTGGATGTAGATGCTCTTCCCGCCATGGGAAGCGCGCATGCCTGTATCCAGCGGTATTCGGAAGTAGTAAGCACGGCCCTGCGCTTGGCATGCGTTGGCAATGTTCGCATCAGAGGCATGGTCCGCGCGTGCACTCGCCACGTAGGTACCGCCGCCCGCTGCTCCACCCGCGTATACGTGCACGTCGATCGACGCATCCACACCGATCGAACATGCCCAGCCTTCGACGGTGTAGTTCCAACCGGCATCCTGCACAACACCTCCGATATCTCCGGTGATGTTTGCGCTGGGGATTGCAAATACTCCCGAGTTGCCCAGCGAACGATTGCTGCTGCTGCCAAGCGGCGAGATGCCGTATACCACGATCTTGCGATCCCCCAGCTTCTGCCGGTTGGCCAGCGTCAGTGGAATTTCGAACCGATAGCTCGTTCCACTGGTGCCGCACTCCGCTGCGACGCCAGGCTCACTCGCCAGGTTTGCCTGCGAACCGCCAATGTACACACCACCATCTGCGTACGCGTCCACCAGAATGGAGCTCCGTGAACCCGTTGAACACGCCCAACCGCTGACGAACCAGTTCCACTGTGTATCGTGGATGACGCCATCGACGACGCCCTTGACCATGCTGTCACCGGCATAGTCGGTGAAGGCTTTCTCACTGCGGGTGCGGTTTGAAGCCGTATCGTAGCTATGTCGCGTCCATGACCAAGTGCCATTGCCAAGTGGATACACTTCGGTCAGCAGTCGACGTCCTGCGTCGTAGCCGTACTGGGTCCTGATTCCAACAGGTGTGGTCACGCTAGCGATATCGCCGGTCGCGTTGTAGGTCGTCGTCGTCGTGGCCCAACCCGAGCCCATATTGATTCGATCCGTCAGCACGCGCCCACGAGCATCGTAGGTGATTTCGCGGACATCACCATTGGCACCGGTAATGCGTCCCGGCAAGCCCAGTTCGTTGTAGGCCGAGTACGTCACCTTGTGTCCCAATGCATTGGTGACGCTGGACAGATCTCCCTTCGCATCGAATGTGGACGTGATGTCGTCCTGTGCCAGAAGACCATCCTCTTTGATGGAAGCCGTCAGCCCGTTAGCATGATAGGCGTAGGTGTAATGGGTGGTTCTTGCTTGGCCGTTTACACCGACCGCCGTCAAATTGCGTATCGTCGCTGAGCTGACGTTGCCTCTGCCATCGTAGGTGAAGGTGGTTTCGCTATCGCCAACAATCGTTTCTTTCAGCAGATGACGTCCTGCCGTGTCCCATTGATAGAGCGTGGCGCGTTCGGCCGAGCTTCCAACGGCCTCGCTTTTCTTCAGCAGGTTGCCTTCGGGGCTGTAGTCGAAGTCAGTAATGTTGTCGACGAAGTCATGAACGATATCCGGGTTTCCGTTGGCATCGTACGTGCGCTCCTTGTAGCTCGCAGGGCAGGTCGATGACCGGCTTCCGGTCACCGACACCTGACGACCATCCTCGTAGGCATACGTGGTGGTACGTCCCAATGGGTTGGTCTCACTGACTTTCAGCTTGACCGGACGCGTCCGGTCATCCGTTGCCGCCAGAAGCGTGCTCTTTGACCCGCTACGTGCGGCGAGTTGGATCGGACCACCCGGCAGCGAGCGGGGTTGAATGCAGATCTGGCCCTGGCGTGGGTTGTACTCACACCACCCGGTCTCTTCGCTGCCGCGGACACCCCCCGGCCTGGCAGGCGCGGGAGGTGCCGCCACCGGCGCACTGCTCTCGACCGCGTAGCTGAAGGTATGCCGCTCTATCCCACCGGCATGCTCCGATAGCGTCGCTCGCTTGTTGGCATCGTATGCGAAGGTGGAGTACCGCACGCCGTTATAGGATTTTCCGGTTAATCCCCCCAGATAGCGCGCGTCTTCATAGTGATAGGTAATGGTCGTCTGCGGCGCAGCTGGCAGCGTTACGCTTGCAAGGCGGGCACGCCCCGCTCCGAACACGTCGGCGGTATAGCCATACTGGTAGACATTCCCAGCCGGGTCCTTGGCCTGAGTCAGCAGACCGTTGTTCCACGTGAACTGGATGCTTCGACCTGACGAGTGGGTGACCGTCTGCAGGTACTTGTTGATGTAGGCAAAGCTCCAGTACACGCCTTGCTCGTTACGGAGTTCGGTTATGTAGCCGTCTGCGTTGTAGCGTTCGATTCCGAGCTCTTCATTGTTCAGCGTGAAACTTCCATCGCTGTTCTTCGCCAGGTACGCGATCGGCTTGGCGCGATCCTCGTTCCATCGCGCTTGGGCCTCATTCCAGATCAGCTTGATGCGTCGGCCATCCGGGCGCTGTGCCCACGCCGTTTTCTGTGCGTTGGAGAACGCCAGGCTGTAGTCGAAGTTGCTGATCCAGTGATTGCCGAACAGACCTGCGGCACTCCAGTGGTGATTGTAGGTGCGTTCGAGGAACAGACCCATTTCCCCATTGACGGTGAAGTCGCGCTCGATCTCCACCTTGTTGCCGGTGTAGAGAACGACAGGATTGCCCTTGCGTTCACTGCAGTCGTCACGGCGATCATCCGTTTGCTGTTCCAGCGCCGTTTTGGCAGGCATGGAGATATCGGAGTGGTAGGACACACCCCGGCCGATGGAGATCACACCCGAAGAAGCGATTGCGGTGGAGGAGGGCGGACGGATAGCGTTGACCCTGTCCATATTTTGGATATCGGAGCTTCCGTCTTTGTTTTGAAGGTAGACATGAGTTGCCTTCCTCGCAGAAGCGACAGGTACCCACCAGGTACTTGTCATCATCAATGGGATCAACAGAAGGGCGGTAGCAGACGTACTTGTCGAACGGAGCTTCATGCTCTTGGTGTTCCTTGAATTCCTGGATCGGATTCCACTCGCCCCTGAGCAAATGGTTCAGGGGCCCAGATAGTAATCTGATGTTCAGCTCATTGAGTAGAGCAAAGATGCGCGTGTACGACTGTTGATCGCCGATACAGCGAAGAGGATGCCATCACCGTCATGAGCATTGATGTCGATAGCGACAAGCGAGCGCTATATCCGCCACGAGATGCCATGGACGCTGCCGCACCGCTGAAGAAGATCACTCCTGCCAGAGGTAGCCTTAGAACAACGAACCCTGGGGCGTATCTTTCTTCGGCGGCAACGGCTTCAGGAACCGGCTGCAATCCAGCTTCGGCCAGTGGCTGTTCTGCGCATTGAAGCCGAGCCGCTTGCGCGCCAGCTTGAAGCGGTTGTTCAACAGATCGGCATATACGCCCTGGCCACGCATGCGCGTACCGAACTGGCTGTCGTAGTCCTTGCCGCCACGCAGTTGCTGGATGGTGCTCATCACATGCGCGGCGCGATCGGGATGATGGGTGTCCAGCCAGTCGCGGAACAGCGGTGCCACTTCCAGCGGCAGGCGCAGCAGCACGTAGCCTGCGGTGCTGGCGCCGGCATCGTGCGCGGCCTCCAGTACGGCTTCCAGTTCGCTGTCGTTGATCCATGGGATCACCGGCGCCACCATCACCCCAACCGGAATACCTGCCTCATGCAGGCGCTTCATCGCACGCAGCCGTGCATGCGGTGCAGACGCGCGTGGCTCCAGCTTTGCGGATAGATGCGGGTCCAGCGAGGTCACCGAGAAGTGCACGCTGACCAGGTTCTCCGCCGCCAGCGGCGCAAGCAGATCGATATCGCGCTCAACCAGCGCGTTCTTGGTGATCAGCGAGAACGGATGCTTCGTCTCCAGCATCACTTCGATCAGCTGGCGGGTCAGCTTGAACTTGCGCTCGATTGGTTGGTACGCATCGGTGTTGATGCCCAGCGCGATCGGTTGCGGCACGTAGCCCGGCTTCGACAGTTCCTTGCGCAGCAGCTGCGGCGCATTGGCCTTGGCGAACAGCTTGGTTTCGAAATCCAGGCCCGGCGACAGGTTGAGATACGCGTGCGAGGGACGCGCAAAGCAGTACGAGCAGCCATGCTCGCAGCCGCGATACGGATTCACCGACTGGCTGAAGCCCACGTCCGGCGAATTGTTGCGGGTGATGATGCTGCGCGCGGTTTCGGCACGCACCTCGGTGCGCAGGCGCGGCGCAAGGAATTCCTCGCTCTCGTCGACCGCCCAGCCGTCGTCCACCGCCTCGCTGACGGTGCTTTCAAAGCGCCCGGCAAGGTGGGACGTGGAACCTCGGCCTTTGATCGAAATACCCATTGCGGCAAGGTACGCCGTGGCTGTCTCAATGGCTGCGACGGCCGCCTGAAGGATTCAGGACGGTGCTGAGCCGAGCATGGGCTCGGCTCTACAGTTGATGCAGAGATCTTGTAGAGCCGAGCCTACACTCGGCTGCAATGCATCAAAGCAACGCCAGATACCCGCGCACGGTGGCATCCAGCCCGTCATACAGTGCCTCGCCGATCAGCGCGTGGCCGATCGAGACCTCCAGCACGTCCGGCACGTTGGCCAGGAAATCACGCAGGTTGTCCTGCGACAGGTCATGGCCGGCATTGACGCCCAAGCCCACCGCCTGTGCACGGCGTGCTGCGGTCGCGAACAACGCCAGCATCGCGTCGGGATTCCCGGCCGCATGCGCCTCGGCGTAGGGACCGGTGTACAGCTCGATGCGGTCGGCACCGACCTCGGCGGCCTGCTCCAGCAGCGGATTGCCAGCATCGACGAACAGGCTGACCCGGCAGCCCATCGCTTTCAGTTCGGCGATCAGCGGGCGCAGGCGCTCCGCGTCGCGCTCGAAGTCAAAGCCGTGGTCGGAAGTGATCTGGCCATCGCCATCCGGTACCAGGGTGGCCTGGGCCGGGCGTGTCTGCGCGCACAGCGGCAGCAGCCCGGGGTAGCCCTCGCGCGGCGGCGCGAACGGATTGCCTTCGATGTTGAATTCAACGCCACGCGCGCGGGTCAGCGTGGACAGGGCCAGCACGTCCTCGGCGGTGATGTGGCGACGGTCGGGCCGCGGGTGCACCGTGATGCCGTGCGCACCGGCATCCAGGCAGGCCTGGGCGGCACGCACCACGTCGGGTTCGGCACCGCCGCGCGAGTTGCGCAGGACGGCGATCTTGTTGACGTTGACGCTGAGCTGGGTCATGGAACGGAACTACTTGGAAAGAGGGGACGGGTCGTGTTCGTCAGGGGCGGTGCTGCGACGGGCCTGGGCCTGTTCGCGCAGGCGGCGCAGTTCTTCGGCGTCGACCAGGGTGGCGGGGTCGCGCTGCAGATCGCCGAAGCGGGCCACATAACGGCCACGTACCCAGGCCAGCAGAAATCCGAGGGCAGCCAGCAGGCACAAGGTCATCAGCCCGGCGTTGGGGGTCTTCAGGGCGAAGGCGAAACAGCCCAGCGCCAACAGCAGGTACAACCAATACATAGTCGGGCTCCCCGGATGATCGCCGCAGTGTAGCGCTGCGTCAGAGCAGCGGCGAGGCCAGCCGCGCGAACGCCTCGGGCAGGCGGTGCAGCCATAGCGAACGGCCCGCCTGGTCGTTCACCCGGGTGGCGCGGTCGAATTCGCCCTGCAGCAGTTCGGCCAGGGCGGCAACACGGTCGCGATCGCTGATCATCATCGACAGCTCGAAGTTCAACCGGAAGCTGCGATGGTCGAAATTGGCACTGCCCACGATGCAGACATCATCGTCGGCGATGAAGGCCTTGGTATGCAGCATGCGCGGGCCGTACTCGTAGATCTTCACGCCGGCATGCAGGAGCTCGTCGAAGTAGGAACGCGCGGCCTGGGTGACGAACCAGGAATCGCTCATCTTCGGCACCAGCAGGCGCACGTCCAGGCCGCCCAACGCGGCCGAGGTCAGTGCCATCCGCGCCGCTTCCCCCGGGACGAAGTAGGGCGTGACCAGCCAGACCCGCTCGTGCGCTTCCTGGATCGCCGCCACGTGTAGGCGATGGATGGTTTCCCAGCCCGAGTCCGGGCCGGAAACCAGCACCTGGGCGTTGATCGGGCCATCCGCGCGCAACGGCATGTCGGCCGGCCACAGGCGTGCGATATCCATCCGTGAAGGATCCTGCCCACTGGCGTACAGCCAGTCCTCGGCGAACACCAGCTGCAGGCTACGCACCACGTGACCACGGATGCGCATGTGCAGATCGCGGTAGGCATCGCTCCTGCGGCTTTCGTCTTCATCGTCGGTGATGTTGATGCCACCGGTGAAGGCCAGGCGGCCGTCGACGATCACCAGCTTGCGGTGGGTGCGGAGGTTCAACCACGGGCGCTTGAACGGCTTCAACAGTTGCCGTGGATGGAACCAGATCGCTTCGCCGCCGGCATCGAGCAGCGGCTGCAGGAAGCGCCGCGGCAGGGCAGAGGACCCCACCGCATCAAGCAGCAGGCGCACCTGCACGCCGGCCCGCGCGCGTTCCACCAGCGCGTCGCGCAGAGCGGTGCCGGCATGGTCCGGGTTGAAGATGTAGTACTCCAGATGCACGTGATCGCGTGCCTGCGCGACGGCCTCCAACAGCGCCGCGTAGGTGGCGGCACCGTCCACCAGCCAGGTCACTTCGGTGGCACTGCTCGGTGCCAGTCCAGTGGTTGCCTGCGCGATCTTGGCAAGCTCGGTGCAGTCGGCATCGGGCGGGCACACGTCGCTGTAATGCTCCATGCCCGACCGCGCACGCCCGCGACGCAGGCGCTGCCGCTTCACCTTCTGCGGGCCCAGCAGGTAGTAGATGAAAAGGCCGAGATAGGGCAGCAGCGCCAGCGACAGGATCCAGCTCAGCGTGGCGACAGGCTCGCGCTTCTGCAGCATGATCCAGCCCGCCAGCGCGAACAGGTACAGCAGGTAGGCCACCGCCAGGATCGTGCCGAGGTGGGCGATGCCATCCAGCCAGTGACGCAGGGAGTCGAAGAGGGCGAGCATCCGCCGATCATAGCGGGCGCGAGTGTAGTGATGGGGTCAGAGCCCTTTGCGGGAAGGGATCTGACCCTGGCAACCGGCGGCCGACGGGGTCGGATCCCTTTCCGCAGGAAAGGGCCCTGACCCCCGCGCAAAAAAAGACGCCCCTGTTTCCAGGGGCGTCTGCAGTCGCGTCATGACTGTTGTGCTGCGGTAGTACGTATTACTGCTGCACGAAGCCGATCTTCTTCATCTGAGCATTCTTCGCAGCAGCCAGAACCTTGGCCATTACGTCGTACTCGGAATCCGGGCTGGCGTCGATGCGCAGTTCCGGCTGGTTGGTCGGGTCACGCTGGACCTCCTGCTCCATCCGCTGCTGCAGCTCGCTCGCATTGATCGGGCTGTTGTTCCACGAGACCTGGTTGCTGGCGTCGATCTTCAATTCGATCGGCGGCGGCGGTTCGACCAGCTGCGGCGGTGGGTTGAGCACGCGCTGCGGCAGGTCCACGGCGATCGGGTACGTCATGATCGGCGCGGTCACGATGAAGATGATCAGCAGCACCAGCATCACGTCCACGAGGGGCGTAACGTTGATGTCTGCCATGGGGCCCTTGCCACCACCACTACTGAATGCCATGGCTTATTGCCCCTTCTCTTTGGTCGCAACGAAGCCGACGTCGAGCATGCCCTGTTCCTGCGCGATCTTGGTCATCTCGTTGATGACGCGCATCTTGGTGGTGCGGTCACCACGCAGGTTCAACGGCGGCTGCGGGGTCTGCTGGGCGGCGGTCGCCAAGCGCGACTCGAGAGTCTGCTTGTTGATTTCTTCGTCGTTCCAGTAGATCGAGCCATCTTCCTTGACTGCCAAGGTGATGGGACCCTTGCGATCGTTGGTGTCGTCCGGCTTCTGGACCAGGTTGGCCTCCGGCAGATCCACCTTGACCTTGTGGGACATCAGGGGCGCCGTGATGATGAAGATGATCAGCAGCACCAGCATCACGTCCACGAGGGGCGTAACGTTGATGTCGGCCATGGGGCCGCCGCTGTTACCACTACTGAAAGCCATAACGGGCTCCGTCTAGATCGTGTTGACTACGTTCTCGCTGGGTACAGCGCGTCGCAATTAGCGGACGCGCGAACCGGTGGCGAAGAAGTCGTGCAGGTCGTGCGCGAAGGTATCGAACTTGCTGATGGTCGCGCTGTTGATCTTGCTGAAGAAGTTGAAGGCGAACACGGCCGGGATCGCGACGAACAGACCGATGGCGGTCATGATCAGCGCTTCACCCACCGGGCCGGCAACGGCGTCGATCGAAGCGGAGCCGGTGGCACCGATCTTGATCAGCGCGCCGTAGATGCCCCACACGGTACCCAGCAGACCGACGAACGGAGCGGTCGCACCGACGGTGGCCAGCAGGGTCATGCCCGACTGCAGCTTGTTGCTTTCGCGGGTCACGGCCTGACGCAGAGCGCGGTCGACGAACTCCGAACGGCTCAGGTTCTCACCGACGCCGCCAGCAGCGCCGCCTTCAGCACGCTGGTGGTGCGCAGCAGCCTGGGCAGCGTCCAGTGCGATCTTCGAGAACGGCTCCGAAGCCGGCTGCTCTTCCATCGCACGGATGGCGTCCTGCGCGTTCGGGGTATCCCAGAACAGGCTGACGACGCGATCAGCGGCGCTCTTCAGGCGGGTAGCACGGAAGATGTTGATGACGGTCCAGTACCAGGACATGGCCGACATGACGACCAGGGTCAGCAGCACGACCCAGGAGACCGCGAAATCACCCGGCTTGGTGGTCATTTCGTGGATCAGATGCTCGAAGCCCATCTGCGACAGGGCGTTGGACGGATTGCCCCCGGCAGCAGCGGCGATGAAAATTTCCTGCAGCATGACGCTTACCTTTGTTGTGTGTGGTGATAAAGGGTGTAGCTAAGCTAAACAATCGAACCGGGGGCGAGGGCGGCCAGGCGGCCACCCGGGCCACATCAGTTCAGTGCAAAGTTGACCGGGACGCGGACGCGGCCAGCAGCCTTCTTACCGCCAGCTTCGGCGGCGTTGAAACGCCACTTCCGGGCAGCTTCCATCGCAGCACGGTCCAGATCGCGGTTACGGCTGGACTTTTCCACCGTGACATTGGTGACGTTGCCGCTGGCATCGACATCAATGATCAGGATCACTTCGCCCTGGATACCAGCGCGGAAGGCTGCCGGCGGGTAGCGCGGCGGATTCATGGCCTTCGACGAGATGTCCACGCTGGCCTCGATCGAGGTCGGCGGAGCCGGCGGCGACGGCGGCGACGGCGGGGTGACGATGTCGCTCGGGCGCGGCTCCGGCACGTCCACGACCGGCGCCTGCGGCGGCGGCGGAACCGGCGACGGCTTCGGCGGCGACAGGTTCTTCACCGGCGGCGGCGGAGTATCCGTCGGCGGCGGCGGCGGCGGCGGCGGGGGCGGCGGCGGCGGCGCGTCTACGATGGTCACCATGACATTACGCTCCTTATCTGCCACGGCCTTGGGAGCCACGGCGGGGATGAGGAGCATCATGAAGGCGGCCAGATGCAGGGCAATTACAAACGCGATGCCGACGATGCGAGGCCAGCTCAGCCCCTTGTCATCGGGTTGTTCGTACCGGTGAACGACTAGTTGTTCCGTCATGCGCCAAGAGCTCAATAGTGGGGCCGGGATGCCGGGGGCGGAATCCCTGATCAGCGGTGCATGACACCGCAGGAACCTCCAAGCTTATACCAATCCTGAGCGCCTGCGCATCAACCGAGCAGGCATTCAGGCGTTATTCCTACTTACTTCAGGTTGATGATTTTCTTGGCATCAGCCTGGTTCTTCACGCCCTTCGCCAGCGCCTGCTGGGCGGCCTGCTTGGCCTCGGGGACGCGACCTTCGGCATGCAGGACGCGTGCCAGGTTCAGGTAGGTCTCACCGTCCTTGGAAAGCGGGGCGGCCTTCTGCCACGCATCGATCGCCTGCGGCACCTGGTCGGAGTAGTAGTAGGACTGGGCCAGCGCCAGGTACACCTGGTAGTCCGGCTTCAGGATGCCCTTCTGCAACCCTTCGTTGATGACCGCGATGACGTCCTTTTCCTTGTGCTCGGTATTGGCATAGATCGAGTACAGCTGCTTGTACTCGCGCTCTTCGGTGAGCTGGCCGCTGCTGCGCAGCTTGTCCATCACCACAGCCGCCTTGTCCATCTGCTCGGCCTGCATGTACATGCTGGCCAGGTTCAGCTGGGCCTTCTTGTCACTCGGGTTCTTGGCTGCCAGCGCCTCGGCTTCCTTGACCGCTTCACCCGACTGGCCGGCTTCGGACAGGGCCGCCATCAGCAGCTGGTTCCAGTTGTCCTTCGGCTCGGCCGAGCCGGCGATGGCCTGCTTCAGCACCGGGATCGCTTCCTGGTAGCGCTCCAGCTGGTACAGCGCCTGGCCCTTGGCGATCAGCTCTTCCGGCTTGGTCGACTTGCTCTCGGCGAAGTACTTGTCCAGGGTCGCCAGGCCTTCGGCGGTCTTGTCTTCCTGCAGCTCCAGCTGGCCCAGCATCAGCATCGACTGGAAGTGGCCGTTGTTGTCCAGGCCGTTGAACTGCAGGACCTGCTTCAGGTAGGCGACGGCAGCCGGGGTGTCGTCGGTCTGGTAAGCGGCCTGCGAAGCCAGCTGCGCGGCCAGCGACTTGTCGTACTCGTTCGCGGCGCTGTCAGCCAGGATCTCGTCGGCCTGGGTACGGGTTTCCGGGAACTTTTCCTTGTTGTAGCTGTCGATCAATTTCTGCAGCTTGCTGCCCATCTTGGCCGAGGCCTTGACCGACGGCTCCTGGCGGGTCGCGTTCGGGTACAGCGCCTCGGCCTTGGCCTGCTTGCTGCTGCCGCCGCGGTTGCCGCGCTCGGAGGAGCGCGAGGACTGCGCGAAGGCATCGGTGACCACGGCGCCGGTCAGGGCGGTCGCGACGAGGACGGAAAGCACTGCTTTGTGGTTACGGAAAATCATCGTTCACCTCGATCGAACCGCCGGTTAGCGGCAAAGTCGGACTGTCAGAAAAATCTGAGCCGCCAAACGTATCAGAAACAGATGGCGTGAGAAATCGTTTTATGTGCTGCAATACAGCATGAAACTGCGCACTCATCCGCACTTTGGCCGCAGTCCACCCGCCTGCGCCTGCTGATAGACCGGGGTCAAGCCCGGTGCATCGCGGCGCAGTTCCTGGATCCGGTTGGCTGGATCAGGGTGGGTGGAGAGCCATTGTGGGCTGCGACCGCCACTGGCGGCCATCATGTTCTGCCATAGATCGACGGCCTGCGCAGGGTTGAACCCCGCCCGCGCCATCAACCGCTGGCCGATCACGTCGGCCTCGCTTTCCTGGGTGCGCGAACCCGGCAGCAGGAAGGCGGTCTGTGCCCCCATGCCGCCGAGCTGGTTGACGGTACTGGCGGCGCCATCCCCGTAGGCAGCACCGGCCAGCGCGCCGAGCACCGCCAGGCCGGTCTGTGCGCCCATCTGGCGGGTGATGCGCTCTTCATGATGACGGGCAATGACGTGGCCGATTTCATGGCCGATTACGGCAGCCAACTGGTCTTGGTTCTTGGCCACGGTGAAGATGCCGGTGTTCACACCGACCTTGCCCCCGGGCAGGGCGAATGCGTTGGGCTCCTTGTCGACGAACACGGCCGTTTCCCACCGTACGCCACGGTACTGGGGCGGCAGCTGCGCGACCAGGGCGTTGACCACGCACTGCACATAGCCGTTCTGACGGCCATCGGTGCTGATCTTTTCCTTCTGCTTGGTTTCGGCGAACGCCTGCGCACCGAGCTGGTCCAGCTGCGCCTGCGACACGCCACCCACCATCTGCCGGCGGCCGGTGGGGGAGGTCGTTGTCGCGCAGGCACTGACCAACAGGGTAATGACAAGGGCCAGCAGCAGTTGTTTCATGGATGCACCCCCGTGTTCATATGCGCAGTGTGTAGCGTAACGGCTTAATCTTTCGTCAAGCGGACAGGGCGTTACGTTGCCCCGAAGAATACAAGCGCGGCGAGGGCCACGCCGTTGTTCAACGCATGCGCGGTGATCGCCGCCCACAGCGTGCCGGTGCGCTGGTACAGCCAGCAGAACGCCGCGCCCATGCCGCCGTAGACCAGCCACAGCTGTGCGATCTCGGCCGGGCCATTGGCACTGGTGCCGGGAATTTCATGGATCAGGGCGAAGGCAAGGCTGCTCAACACCAGACCCAGCCACGGACGGCCTGCCTGCCAGAGGCGGCCGAACAGCACGCGACGGAACAGAAGCTCTTCGTAGGCAGGCGCCAGCACCACTGCGAACAGCACCAGGAACAGCGGAAAGCGCGCGATCGCACTCTGCATCAGTGCCAGGTTGGTGGGCACCGGCTCAATGCCGAACTGTTTGGCCAGGAAGGCAATGCCGTTGCTGCCGAGCACGATCAGGGTCGCCACCAGCAGGGTCCAGCCCCAGGTGGAGGGGCGGCGCAGCGCCTGGCGCGAAGCGTTGCGCTCCACGGCATTGGCGGGGCGGCGCCAGAAGTACAGCAGCAACGCGGCACCGCCGGTGGCGAACAGGGCCATCAGGATCTGTGCGAGCGCGCCGGGTTGGCCGAGTGAAGCCGCCACCGAACCGGCGTCGGGCGCGCCACCATTGGCCTGCACGTTGGCGTATCCGACCACTACGCCGCGGTACAGGCCCCACAGCAGGCCGCTGATCAGGCTCAAGCCGAACAGCGTAACGGCGGCAATGCCCAGGTCGATGAAGAAACCCGCCAACGGGGAGGCCGCACGCGGCGCGGCAGAGGCCGGCGGAATCGGGGGCGGGGCGGAAACCGGGGCAGAAGCGGACATCAGTTACCTGCGTTCAAGGGTCGAAGGCCGGTGCACCTCCCCGCGCACCGGCCATGACCCGATTGTGTCAGATATCCAGGTTTGCGACCTTCAGCGCGTTGTCTTCGATGAAGTCGCGACGCGGTTCGACGACATCGCCCATCAGGGTGCTGAAGATCTGGTCGGCAGCGACGGCATCTTCGATACGCACCTGCAGCAGGCGACGGGTATCGGGATTGACCGTGGTGTCCCACAGCTGTTCCGGGTTCATTTCACCCAGGCCCTTGAAGCGCTGGATCTGGCGGCCGCGCTTGGCTTCGTCCAGCAGCCAGGCCTGCGCCTTGGCGAAGCTGTCGACTTCGACCGACTTGGCGCCACGGCCGATGGTCGCGCCATCGCGCACCAGGCCATGCAGCAGCGTCGCGGCCTGGTAGATGGCGCGCAGTTCGCCGCCTTCAAAGGCCGCCAGCGGCAGTACCTGGATATGTTCTTCGCCCATGTGGCGACGGGTCACCAGCACGGCAGCCGGACGTTCGTCGGCCGGTTCCTGCAGTTCCAGGCTGAAGCGCGCACTGCCCAGGCTGCCCTGGTTGAGGCGCTTGGCCAGCGCGTCCAGGCCGTGGCCTTCGCCGGCGTTGCGCAGGTTGGCCAGGTCCATCGGCATGAAGTCGACCAGCGCTTCAAGCAGGTTGCGGTCGTAGCGGTGCGCATTGCGTTCGATCGCATCGCGCGCGCCGGCGAAGGTGAGCAGCAGCTTTTCCAGCGCGGCACCTTCGATGCCCGGTTCGCCGGCGGCCGGCACCAGCATGGCGTTTTCCACCGCATTGCTGGCCAGGTAGCTGTCCAGCGCCGGGTCGTCCTTCAGGTACAGCTCCTGCTTGCCCTGCTTGATCTTGTACAGCGGCGGCAGGCCGATGTAGACGTAACCGCGCTCGATCAGCTCCGGCATCTGACGGTAGAAGAACGTCAGCAGCAGCGTGCGGATGTGGGCGCCGTCAACGTCGGCGTCGGTCATGATGATGATCTTGTGGTAACGCAGCTTGTCCGGGTTGTACTCGTCGCGGCCGATGCCGGTGCCCAGCGCGGTGATCAGCGTACCTACCTGGTCGGAGGCCAGCATGCGGTCGAAGCGTGCACGTTCCACGTTGAGGATCTTGCCGCGCAGCGGCAGCACCGCCTGGTTCTTGCGGTTGCGCCCCTGCTTGGCCGAGCCACCTGCCGAGTCACCCTCGACGATGAACAGCTCGGACAGCGCCGGATCCTTTTCCTGGCAGTCGGCCAGCTTGCCCGGCAGGCCGGCGATATCCAGCGCGCCCTTGCGGCGGGTCAGGTCACGGGCCTTGCGCGCGGCTTCACGGGCGCGGGCAGCATCGACGATCTTGCCCGCGATCGCCTTGGCTTCGTTCGGGTTTTCCTGCAGGAACTCTTCCAGGCGCGCACCAAAGGCGTTTTCCACGGCCGGGCGCACGTCGGAGCTGACCAGCTTTTCCTTGGTCTGGCTGGAGAAGCTCGGATCCGGCACCTTCACCGACAGCACGGCGATCATGCCTTCGCGCATGTCGTCGCCGGTCAGGTTGATCTTGGCCTGCTTGGCGATGCCGTTCTGCTCGATGTAGTTGTTGAGCACGCGGGTCAACGCACCGCGGAAGCCGGCCAGGTGAGTGCCGCCGTCCTTCTGCGGAATGTTGTTGGTGAAGCAGTACATCGTCTCCTGGTAGGAGTCGGTCCACTGCAGCGCCACGTCCACCACGATGTTGTTGTGCTCACCGGTGACGGAAATCACGTTCGGGTGCAGCGGGGTCTTCAGCTGGGCCAGATGCTCGACGAAGCTGCGGATGCCGCCTTCGTAGTGGAAGTCATCGCGGCGGCCATCGCCGCGCTCGTCGGCAAGGACGATCTTGACGCCGGAGTTCAGGAACGACAGTTCGCGCAGGCGACGGGCGAGGATGTCGTAGTGATATTCCACGTTGTCGTGGAATGCGACGGTCGACGGCCAGAAGCGCACCGTGGTGCCGCGCTTGGTGGTGGCCTCCAGCTTCGCCAGCGGGCTGACCGCGGCGCCATTGCTGAATTCCTGCTGGTAATGGAAGCCGCCCTGGAACACGTCCACTAGCAGCTTCTGCGACAGCGCGTTGACCACACTGACACCGACGCCATGCAGACCGCCGGAAACCTTGTAGCTGTTGTCGTCGAACTTGCCGCCTGCGTGCAGGACAGTCATCACCACTTCGGCCGCAGAAACTTCGCGACCCAGCTTGGCGCTCATCTGCTCGTGCTTGCCGGTCGGAATGCCGCGACCGTTGTCGGACACCGAAACCGAGCCATCGGCGTGGATGGTGACCGACACATTGTCGGCATGCCCGGCCAGCGCCTCATCGATGGAGTTGTCGACAACTTCGAACACCATGTGATGCAGACCGGTGCCGTCATGGACGTCGCCGATGTACATGCCAGGGCGCTTGCGGACAGCTTCCAGGCCTTCCAGGGCCGTAATGCTGTTGGCGTCGTAGTTGCCGGTGTTTGCCGGGGTGTTCTGTTCGTCGGTCATTGCGCTTGCCGTAGGCTCCGCAGGTCGGCCACCGCGGGTAGCGATAGGCCGAGAATGAAGGGATAGCAGCCTGAATTATACCAGCCGGGGCTGATCGGCCTTGTCGGGTCCACTATGGCACAGCCACGATCTGTGCATGTTCCACGTGGAACCGGGCGATGTGGGTCAGTTCCTGCAGCGCCGCCGGGGATTCGGTGGCGGTAACGAAGATCTGGGCCGGGCCAGCCAACAGGCGCTCCAGTACCCGCGCCTGATGGGTGCGATCCAGCTCCGAAGCCAGATCATCCAGGGCGATGACCGGCCATTCCCCGCGCTGTTCCGCGTAGTCCTCAGCCTGGGCCAGCAGGCAGGCCAGAGCCGTCAGCTTGGCCTGGCCACGGGACAGCGCATCACGACCGGGAATGCTGTGGAAGTCCACGCTCCAGTCTGCGCGGTGCGGACCAACCGATGTGTAGCCCGCCTGGCGATCACGTTCGCGGGCCAGCAGCAGGGCATCTGCGAGAGGAAATTCATGCCGCCGCCAACCCGGACTCAGCTCCATGGCCTGGATACCCAGCTGGGGAGCCAGTTCCGCCGCCAAAGCCACGGTTCGCTGCTGCAACCGCTCCAGGTAGTGCTGTCGGCGGCTGGTCAGCGGCTCGCCCGCCTCGGCCAGCTCGTGATCCCAGGTATCCAGCATCCGCGACGGCCCGCCTTGTTTGAGCAGGGCGTTGCGCTGCTTCAATGCACGTGAGTAACGGCGCCACAAGGACAGAAAATCCGGTTCCACGTGGAACAAGCCCCAATCGAGGAAACGCCGGCGAGGTTCACCACCGCCACTCACAAGTGCGTGGCTGCCCGGTTCGAACGTCACCACGGCCAGCGCAGCACAGAGATTGCCAAGCTGTGCGACATCCTCGCCGTCCAATCGCCCCTTCCAGTCCTGGCCACTGTGGCGCAGGCCAGCCTTTCGGCGGTGCGGCGGGTGATTGGCACGTTGTTCGTCCCATTCCACGAAGATTTCCAGCGCTTCCTGGCCCTGGCGCACCAGTCCATCGCGAACGCGCCCCCGGAAACTGCGGCCATAGGCCATCAGGTGCAGGGCCTCGAGCACGCTGGTCTTGCCGGCACCGTTGTCGCCGGTCAGCAGGTTCAATCCCGGCTGGGGCGACAGGTCCACCGCACTGAAGCGACGCAGTTGGTGCAAGGCAAGGCGGCGGATCTGCATGGGGCGCGAAGGACCATCCGCACGGGGCGGTAGAGGAGCGGGGAATCCATCAGCTTACTGCATCGGTCAAGCCAGCCGTGCCGGATCGGCTGCAGATCTGGAGACGAGGGTCACGTCAGGCCCGCACTCAGATGTTCCACGTGATCTTTTCCCCTCAACCAGTCGCATGCAGGTCTGTATGCACACCAGAATCCTTCCATTCTGCGAGGGCTGCTGGGCGTAGATCCCCAGATTTCAACGAATTCAGCAGCATTTCGCGGATGCCTCCCGGTCGTCTCGACGGCCGGTTCGGCGACGAGCCCGCCGTTTCCTTCAAATCTGTGGGCCGATGCCCAGGAGGGTTCCACAGATTTCAAGAAATTCAGACCAGCCGTTTCACGCTGTCCACAGGGACCATGTATGACTTATACACAACGTATGGGCAATCTGTGGATAAAAAAACCGTTTTCAGCCCGGCTCGAAACTATCCACAGGTTCACCCCCAGCCTGACGTGCCTCTATACAGGGGGTTTCAGGTGCATAAAACCTTTACAAATCAGATAGATAATGCATTTTTCCACCAAATCTGGCGCTACCATCACCACCATGCTTTAGATTTATACCCAGATTTAGAAGCTAGGCAGGACCCGATCCGGCACGAACGGGCCCTGTGGACAGTGGCGTCAGCAGGGCCAGCAACCACTGCGCTCAAACATGAGATCAGCTTCGCTCGCCGGAACTGCCCGCCGTCAACGTTGACGGAAAACCTACCTGAGTTCTGGCAATGGCAGCCGAAATCAATCGGCCCATTCACAGGTGGTGCCGCGTCTGAACTACTCCTGCTCTCCAGTTCCCGCCAATGCTCCACGTGGAACCAAAAAAAACGCCCGGGAAGATCCCGGGCGTCGTTCGGTTCCACGTGGAACAGCGCTACCGTCAGAGACGCAGCGGCATCACCACGTGGCGCGACTTCTCACTGCTGGATTCACGCACCAGCGCCGAGGAGTTCGAGTCGCGCAGCTGAATGATGACTTCTTCGTCGCGCAGGGCGGACAAGGCATCCAGCAGATAGTTCACGTTGAAGCCGATGGCCAGATCGCTGACCGTGGTATCGGCCTCGATCTCTTCCTGGGCTTCTTCCTGTTCCGGGTTGTGCGCGCTGATCTTCAGGTTGTCCGGCGAGACTTCCACGCGGATGCCGCGGTACTTCTCGTTGGACAGAATCGCTGCGCGCTGCAACGAGGCGCGAAGGGATTCGCGATTGACCTTCACCTCACGGTCTGCGCCGATCGGGATCACCGCTTCGTAATCCGGGAAACGACCGTCGATCAGCTTGGAGGTGAAGGTCACATCGTCGCGCTTCACGCGAACGTGGCTGCGGCCGACTTCCAGCTCGATCTCACGATCACCGCTTTCCAGCAGGCGCTGCAGTTCGGTCACACCCTTGCGCGGCACGATGATCTGGCGCTTGGAACCGCTCGGCTTGGCCAGATCGGTTTCACACAGGGCCAGGCGGTGGCCGTCGGTGGCGACGGTACGCAGGGCATCACCGCGCAGATCGAACAGCAGGCCGTTGAGGTAGTAGCGCACGTCCTGCTGGGCCATCGCGAACGCGGTGCGCTCGATCAGTTCCTTCAGCGTCGCTTCGCCGATGGCGACACGCTCGGTGGCTTCCACTTCATCCACCGACGGGAAGTCATTGGAGGGCAGGGTGGCCAGAGTGAAACGGCTGCGACCGGCCTGCACGGTGATCTTGTCACCGGTCTGCGAGACGGTGATCCGGCTGCCGTCAGGCAGGGCGCGGATGATCTCGAACAGCTTGCGGGCGGGAATGGTGGTTTCGCCGTCCTGGGCGTCCTCAACCGCGATCCGCGACACCATCTCCACTTCCAGGTCGGTGCCGGTCAGCGACAGCTGGCCGTTCTGCACCTGAACCAGGAAATTGGCCAGAACCGGAAGGGTCTGGCGGCGTTCGACCACGTTGACGACCTGTGCCAACGGCTTGAGAAAGGCTTCGCGCTGCAGTGTGAAACGCATGTGGTTCCGTGCCCCTATGCTTTAAAAAAATATGGAATAAATCAAAAGCTTGGTGGTGCTGGTAGAGCCAGAATCGCTGGAAAACAAGGCTAAGTCTTTGTAAACAAAAGGTTTATCTGCCTCGAAACCCTCTGCATTACCAGCCCCAAGAGGGTGGGGAAAGCTGTGGATAAATCTACCTCGAAATCGAGCGGCATTTTTATCCACATGCTGTCCCGCGCTTGCTACCGGATTCTGCACCGTTTTATGCGATGACGCCTTATCGGCGCACGTGCATCATTCGCTCAGCTTCCGGATCAGCTTGTCCCAGTCTTCGCGGAGCTTGCCGTCGGCTTCCATCAGGGTGCGGATCTGGCGGCAGGCGTGCAGCACCGTGGTGTGATCGCGACCGGCAAAGGCATCACCGATCTCAGGCAGGCTGTGTTCGGTCAGTTCCTTGGTCAGTGCCATGGCAACCTGGCGCGGACGGGCCAGCGAGCGGGTCCGGCGCTTGGACAACAGATCCTTGATCTGCAGGCCGTAGTAGTCGGCAACGGTTTTCTGGATGTTGGGAATGCTGATCGCCTGCTGCTGGGCGCGCAGCAGATCGCGCAGGGTTTCCTGGGCGAAGTCAGTGGTGATCGCGCGGCCGGTGAAATTGGCGCGGGCGGTCAGGGTATTCAGCGCGCCCTCGAGGTCGCGCACGTTGGAGCGCATCTTCTTGGCGATCAGGAACGCAACATCATCGGGAATCTCGGCACCGCGTTCGCGTGCCTTGGCCAGCACGATCGCGGCACGGGTCTCGAAGTCCGGCGGTTCGATCGCGACGGACAGGCCCCAGGCAAGCCGCGACTTCAGGCGCGCTTCCAAGCCTTCGACTTCGCGCGGATAGCGGTCGCAGGTCAGGATGATCTGCTGCTTGCCATCGAACAACGCGTTGAAGGTGTGGAAGAACTCTTCCTGGGTGCGGTCCTTGCCGGCGAAGAACTGGATGTCATCGATCAGCAGCGCGTCCACCTGCTGGAACTGGCGCTTGAACTGATCCATGGTCTTTTCCTGCAGGGCCCGGATCATCGCGCTGAAGAACTGTTCCGAGCGCAGGTACAGCACCTTCGCGCCCGGATTGGCCTCGCGCATGGCGTTGCCCGCGGCGAACATCAGGTGGGTCTTGCCCAGGCCCGTGCCTCCGTACAGCAGCAGCGGGTTGTGCGCCCGGTCGCCCGGCTTCTGTGCCGCCTGGAAGGCCGCGGCCAGGCCCAGCTGGTTGCTGCGGCCTTCGACGAAGTTGGCAAAGGTGTAGTGATTGTCCAGGTTGCCGGCGAACGGCACCTGAGGTCCGCTGGAAACATGCGCCGACGGCGTGGAAACCGGCGCGTTCTGCGCCTCCACCGGGCGCGGGCGCGAGCCGATTTCAAGAAAAACGTCGCTGAAACCAGCGAAGTGGGCCAGCAGTTCGCGGATCCGCGCCAGGTACAGCTCGCGGACCTGATCGACGATGAAGGCATTCGGTGCATACAGCACCAGGCTGTCAGCGCGCAGATCGGCCTGCAGCGGCTTCAACCAGGTGTGAACGTCTTCCGGCGGGAACTCCGCTTCGAGGCGCTCGAGACTTCGGGACCAGGCATCCATCAGCAATAATCGTCCGGTGGCCGGGGCGTGGACGCGACAAGGCGCCCAAACACAGGCCGGAAAGGGGGGAAATGGATGGCTCAGACTACCACCGAGCGCAGGGCTTCGGAATGCTTGTCCCCTACTTATTCACAAAAACATCCACAGCTATTGCACAGGCCAGTGAATTCGCGTAGCTCCAGGGGGTTGACGCGGGGTGGGGTACCTCTCTAAAATTTCCGGTTCTTTCCGTCCCATTCATACGAGAGGCCCACATGGCCACCAAGCGCACCTTCCAGCCCAGCAACCTCAAGCGTAAGCGCGACCACGGCTTCCGTGCCCGTATGAAGACCGCTGACGGCCGCAAGATCCTGTCGCGTCGCCGCGCCAAGGGCCGCAAAGTCCTGAGCGCCTGATTGCCATGCCGCATCCAGCGGCAGACGCAATCCATTCGACAGTGAATACTGCTGACCCGCGCAAGCGATTCCCTCGCTCTGCGCGGGTTCGCACGCGTGCCGAATATTCAACGGTCTTCAACGGCGCCCGCCGTGTGTCCGATCCGCTGATGACCCTGCACTGGCTGCCGGCTGACCGGCCGGCCAGACTGGGTCTGGCGGTTTCCCGCAAGGTTGATCCGCACGCCGTAGGGCGTAACCGGATCAAGCGCGTCCTGCGCGATGCCCTGCGTCAGACACGAACCGACATCCAGCCAGGCGACTTCGTCGTCGTGGCTCGTAGTGCTGCGCGTAGCGCCAGCAACGACGATATCCGCCAGGCCTTCCTGCGCCTGTTGCGGCGCCTGCGCGCATTGCCCGCGCCGGGCGTGGACGGCACAATGCCGCCGCCTGATGGCATCGCCATTTCCTCCATCACTGAGCCGGCACCGCGTCCCGGCCCCGCTGAGCCTGCCTGCTGATGAACCAGACCCGCGTATTCCTTATTTTTGCCTGGCTGATGGTGGCCGTGCTGCTGTGGATGGAGTGGAGCCGTGAAAAGGCCGCCCCGACCCCGGCACCGACGACCACGTCGGCTCCGGCCGCTGCACAGAGCGTTCCGGGCGCCACGCCGGGCAGCGTTCCCAATGCGCAGGTCCCGGGCGCCCCGGGCCAGGCCGCAACGCAGGCCCAGGCCAGTGCCACACCGGCCAGCCAGCGCGTCACCGTCACCACCGACGTGCTGCGTCTGGTGCTGGACGGCGGCCGCGTGCTCGACGCCGAGCTGCTGCAGTTCCCGCAGACCAAGGATGAAGGCAGTCCGCCGGTACGCCTGCTGACCGAAGACCCCGCGCATCCGTACAGCGCGATCAGTGGCTGGGCCAGCGAAGACAAGAACACCCCGGTCCCCGGCGCTGACGGCTTCAAGCTGGTGGGTGACGCCAAGGACTTCGTGCTGGCCAAGGGCCAGAACGAGCTGCAGATCCCGTTCGTGTGGACCGCCGACAACGGCGTGACCATCAAGCGCACCCTGACCGTCTCGCGCAACGAGTACGCCGTGCGCTTCAAAGACGAGGTCAGCAACACCGGCGCAGCGCCCTGGAACGGTTACGTCTACCGCACCCTGGACCGCACCCCGACCATTCTGTCGCGGAGCATGACCAACCCGGATTCCTTCAGCTTCAACGGTGCCACCTGGTACGACAACGACAAGAAGTACCAGCGTCGTGCGTTCAAGGACTACCTGGAAGACGGCACGCTGAACCAGAACATCACCGGCGGTTGGCTGGCGATGCTGCAGCACCACTTCTTCACCGCCTGGATCCCGCAGAAGGACCAGACCGCGCACTACGTGCTGTCGCAGGTGGCCGGTCGTGACCTGATCGAAGCGCGTGGCCCGGCCTTCACCGTGGCCCCGGGCCAGTCCACCAGCACCGAAGCCCGCCTGTGGGTCGGCCCGAAGCTGGTCAACCTGATTGCCAAGGAAGACGTGCCGGGCCTGGACCGCGTGGTCGACTACAGCCGCTTCTCGATGATGGCGGTGATCGGCCAGGGCCTGTTCTGGGTGCTGAACCAGGTGCACAAGCTGGTTGGCAACTGGGGCTGGGCGATCGTCGGCCTGGTGGTGCTGCTGAAGCTGGTGCTGTACCCGCTGTCGGCGACCCAGTACAAGAGCGGTGCCAAGATGCGTCGCTTCCAGCCGCGCATCGCGCAGCTGAAGGAACGCTATGGCGATGACCGCCAGAAGTTCCAGACTGCGATGATGGAGCTGTACAAGAAGGAAAAGATCAATCCGATGGGCGGCTGCCTGCCGATCCTCATCCAGATGCCGATCTTCTTCGCCCTGTACTGGGTGCTGGTGGAATCGGTCGAGCTACGCCAGGCGCCCTGGTTCGGCTGGATCCAGGACCTGACTGCACGCGACCCGTACTTCATCCTGCCGGTGATCAATGTGGCGGTGATGTGGTTCACCCAGAAGCTGACCCCGGCACCGGGCATGGACCCGATGCAGCAGAAGATGATGCAGTTCATGCCGCTGGTGTTCGGCGTCATGATGGCCTTCATGCCGTCCGGCCTGGTCCTGTACTGGGTGGTCAACGGCGGCCTGGGCCTGCTGCAGCAGTGGTGGATGACCAAGCGCCATGGCGGCGAGCCGGTCCCGGCCACCACCGCTCCGGCCCCGGTCAAAAAGAAGTAATCGGTAGAGCCGGCCGTTGGCCGGCTGACCTCAGCAGAAGCCCGCCGCAAGGCGGGCTTTTCGCATCCGGCGTTAGAATCGCCGGCACACCGATCCTGCATCCATCGAGTCCGCCATGCCGCGTGCGTCGTCGTTCCGCTTGTTCCTGCCCTCGCTGTTGTTGACCCTGATCGTTGCCGGTTGTGGCGACAAGGATGCGAAGGCGCCGGCGACCACCGTCACCCAGCCCAGCGCGCAGGCCGCTGCTGCAGCTGATCCGGCCGCCGCACCGTTGCTGGCAGCGCTGCAGAAGCAGCTCGATGGCTACCGCCGGATCATCGTACTGCTGGCCGACGAAGAGCAGCAGTCGAGCGCCGACCGCAGCACCTCCACCCAGATCGGACAACAGCTGTTCCACGATGGCCTCGAACAGCGCACGGCCATCGCCACGCAGTTCGACACGGTGCTGCGTGGTTCCAGCCCGCAGCGCTTCGCCACCCTGGGTACCGTGCTGGACTACATCGAGTCGGCACCGGAACTGTTCGACGCCGACCGCCTGGCCTTCCGCGAAGTGCTGCGCGACCTGCATGAGCGCGTTGGCACGGATTCGTCGCTGCCGGCGGTGAAGCTGCACCAGCGCATCGGCGAGGATCTGGAGGCGCTCGACGAGATCGAGCGCAACTACAACCAGGAACTGACCCGCATCTTCAGCCGCTTCGAGCGCACCCGCGCCATCGCGCTGAAGCGCGAGAAGTGGGAGGACTACATCGCCCACCTGCACAAGGACTACAGCCGCGAAGCGATCCTGCGCGACTACGGGGTGATCGAGCCGTACCCGATGTCGATGAAGGACAGCGACCGCGAGATATTCGGACGCGACCTGCCGGCCAAGACCGTGGTGCTGACCTTCGACGATGGCCCGCACAAGGCCTACACCGATGAAGTAGTGGCCATCCTCAAGCGCTACGACGTGCCGGGTGTGTTCTTCGAAGTCGGCCGCAACCTGGGCAAGGTCGAGGCCGATGGCAAGGTCAGCCTGGGGCCGATGGCGAAGATCAGCCGCAGCCTGATGGAAGAGGGCTATGCGGTCGGCAACCACAGCCTGACCCATGCCCAGTTGTCGCGCACCACCGGTGACGCGCTGCGCCAGCAGGTGCTCGACACCGACACGCTGCTGAAGGATGTCGACAGCAAGCGCGCCCCGCTGTTCCGCTTCCCGTATGGCGCGCGCAACGCCGAAGGCCTGCAGCTGCTCAACGAGGCTGGACTGAAGTCGATCATGTGGAACATCGACTCGATGGACTGGGCCGACCCGGTGCCGGAGTCGATCGTGCAGCGCGTGCTCGACCAGGTGAACAAGGAGCAGCGCGGCATCATCCTGTTCCACGACATCCACGACCGTGCGGTGAAGGCGCTGCCGCAGATCCTCGACCGGCTGATCGCCGATGGTTACCAGTTCGCCGGCTGGAACGGTCGCGAATTCACCGTGGCGCGCGCGCGCAAGGGCGACACCAGTGCAGCTACGGTCACCACCGGCTACGAGAAGTCGTGGGCGATCGTGGTCGGCATCGATAACTACGCCAAGTGGCCGAAGCTGGAATACGCCAGCCACGACGCGCAGGCGGTGGCCGATACCCTGACCGGGCAGTTCGGCTTCCCGTCCTCGCAGGTGATCGTGCTGAAGAACGAACAAGCCACCCGCAACAACATCCTGGCCGCCTTCCATGATCGACTGGCCGATGACCGCACCGGAAAGAACGACCGCGTGTTCGTGTTCTTCGCCGGCCATGGCGCCACCCGCCAACTCGCCTCGGGGCGCGACCTCGGTTACATCATTCCGGTCGATTCAGATCCGAAGGAATTCGCCACCGACGCGATCGCGATGACCGACATCCAGAACATCGCTGAGAGCATGCAGGCCAAGCATGTGATGTTCGTGATGGATGCCTGCTACAGCGGCCTGGGCCTGACCCGTGGCGGCCCGTCGTCGTCCTCGTTCCTGCGCGAGAATGCGCGTCGCAGCGCGCGGCAGATGCTGACCGCCGGCGGTGCCGACCAGCAGGTGGCCGATGCCGGCCCGAATGGCCACTCGGTGTTCACCTGGGTGCTGCTGCAGGCGTTGGCCGGCAAGGGCGACCTCAATGGCGATGGCCTGATCACCGGCACCGAACTGGCCGCCTACGTGGCGCCTGCGGTGTCGGCGGTCTCGCACCAGACCCCGGCCTTCGGCAGCCTGCCTGGATCGCAGGGCGGCGAGTTCGTGTTCCAGGTGCCCGACAGCCAGGAATTCCTCAACGCCGATACGCGCCAGCTGACCGCCGATGCGATTGCGCTGAACAACAAGGTCGATGCTGCCAGCGAAGCAAAGGGCAGCCAGGCGCCGGTGACCGTGGCCGACCTGCAGGGCGGCAAGGCCAAGCTGGTGGTGCCCACTGCCGGCCCGTCCTCGGACCGCCAGCGCGCGCAGCAGGCCAATGACCGTGGCCTGCAGTTGTACCGCGAGAAGCAGTACGACGAAGCGGTGGCCCAGTTCACCGAAGCGCTGAAGCTGCGTCCGGACTTCGCCCAGGCCGCCAACAACCTCGGCTTCGTCTATTACCGCCAGCAGCGCTACGCCGAAGCCGCGCGCTGGCTGGAGAACACGCTGAAGATCGACCCGTCGCGTGCAGTGGCCTATCTCAACCTGGGCGATGCCTACTTCAACGCCGGTGACAAGGCCAAGGCGAAGCAGGCCTATGCCACCTACCTGGCGCTGCAGCCGCAGGGCAGTGGTGCCGCGCAGGCACGCGCGCAGCTGGAGAAACTCTGAGCCATGAACGACGCGATCCGCACCGATACCATCGTCGCCATCGCCAGTGCCCCCGGCGCGGGTGGCGTGGGCCTGCTGCGCCTGTCCGGCCCGCGTGCCGCGGCCATCGCCAACACGCTGGGCGCGCCTGCACTGCGCCCGCGCCATGCGCACTATGCGCGCCTGCGCGATGCCGACGGCGAGGTCATCGACGATGGCATCGTGCTGTGGTTCCCGGCACCGAACAGCTTCACCGGCGAAGAGGTGGTGGAGCTGCAGGGCCATGGCAGTCCGGTGCTGCTGCAGCAACTGGTCGCGCGCTGCATCGCGCTCGGTGCGCGCCAGGCGCGGCCGGGTGAGTTCAGCGAACGCGCCTTCCTCAACGGCAAGCTCGACCTGGCCCAGGCCGAGGCCATCGCCGACCTGATCGCCGCGGGTGACAACCGCGCCGCGCGTGCTGCACGTCGTTCGCTGGACGGCGTGTTCTCGCGCCGCATCGACACCGTGGTCGAACAGCTGGTGCTGCTGCGCATCCATGTGGAAGCGGCCATCGATTTCGCCGACGAACCGCTGGATACCCTCGGTGGCGCACAGGTGCGGCGCGGGCTGGAACAGGCGCGCGCTGATCTTGCCCTGCTGCGTCGTGATGCCGAGCGCGGCCGTCGTCTGCGCGATGGCCTGCATGCAGTGCTGATCGGCCCGCCGAATGCCGGCAAAAGCTCATTGCTGAACGCCCTGGCTGGCAGCGAGCGCGCCATCGTCACCGACATCGCCGGTACCACCCGCGACACCCTGCGCGAGACCATCCGCCTGGATGGGCTGGAACTGACCCTGGTCGACACCGCCGGCCTGCGCGACGGCGGTGACGCCATCGAACGCGAAGGCATGCGCCGCGCCCATGTGGAAATCGAGCGCACTGATCTTGCATTGATCGTGCTGGATGCGCGCGATCCGGAAGCCGGAGAAGCGGCGCTGGGCGATGCCGTGGCGGCGGTGCCGCACAAGGTCTACATCCATAACAAGTCGGACCTGCTGGATGCGTTGCCGTCGCTGGACGATCCGGACCGTGTGTTCGTCTCGGCAGCCACCGGTGCTGGCCTGGAAGACCTGCATGCGCGCCTGCGTTCGATTGCCTCGGCCGGGGCAGGAGAGCAGGTGGATGGCGAATTCTCCGCGCGTACGCGCCATGTGGATGCGATCGAGCGTGCGCAGGAGCATGCACAGCGCGCCGATGGCGAGCTGGCGCACGAACATCTGGAGCTGGCCGCCGAGGAACTGCGGCTGGCGCATGACGCGCTGGGCGAGATCACCGGGCAGATGAGTGCGGATGATCTGCTGGGAAGGATCTTCTCCAGTTTCTGCATCGGCAAGTAAGCCTTGGTAGTGCCGGCCGCTGGCCGGCAACCCACGGGTAGGTGCCAACCCTCGCTCTGGTAGGTGCCAACCTTGGTTGGCACAGGGCGTCCGGGGTCATGGACGCGGGCTGGCAGAGCGCCGACCAAGGTCGGCGACTACCGGATCCATGGGGTCCCCCACCTGTCACATTGCCGCCGCATACTGACGCCCATCACATACCGCTTGGGGAAGTCGCAGTGAAGTCGTGGGGTTGTGCGTTGCTGTTGTCGCTGGCCGTGGCACCATCGGTGGCCATGAGTGCTGAATCCTCCACCCCGGCCGCGCACAAGGTGTCGGTCTATGGCCATCGCGGGGCAAGCGCGTTGCTGCCCGAGCACACCCTGGCAGCCTATGCGCAGGCCATCGCCGATGGCGCCGACTACATCGAACCGGACCTGGTGATGACCAAGGACGGGGTGATGGTGGCCCGCCACGAGAACGAGATCGGTGGTACCACCGACGTCGCCTCGCATCCGGAGTTCGCCAGTCGCCGCACCAGCAAAGTCATCGACGGGCAGAAGGTCGAAGGCTGGTTCACCGAAGACTTCACCCTGGCCGAGCTGAAGACCCTGTACGCGCGCGAGCGCCTGCCGGAGCTGCGCAGCACCGCCTACGATGGCCAGTTCCGCATCGCCAGCCTGGACGAGATCCTCGCCTTCCTGGTCCAGCAGGCCGGCCGCGCCAACCGTGGCATCGGCCTGGTGCCGGAAATCAAGCACCCGACCTACTTCCAGTCGATCGGCCTGCCGATGGAAGACTCGCTGCTGTCTGCGCTGCGCGGCAACGCCTATACCAACGTCGGCCCGGTCACCATCCAGTCGTTCGAGACCGCCAACCTGCGCTACCTGCGCGGCAAGATCCCGCGCGGTAGCAACTTCCGCCTGCTGCAGCTGCTGTGGAAGGGCGACACCCAGCCGGCCGACATCGCCAAGGCCGGCGGAAAGCTGACCTACGCGCAGATGATGACCCCGGCCGGACTGAAGGACATCGCCGTCTACGCCGACAGCATCGGCCCGGAGCTGCGTTCGATCATCCCGCTGGATGCCAACGGCGCATTGGGGTCACCAACCACGCTGGTGCAGGACGCACACGCAGTGGGCCTGATGGTGATTCCGTACACCTTCCGACCGGAAAACCACTTCCAGGCCAGTAATCTGCGCAAGGGCGCCGACAACGCGCGCAACCCGGAAGGTTCGATCGCCGAGATGCGTGCCTACCTGGCCACAGGCATCGATGCCTTCTTCACCGATGACCCGGCGCTGGGCCGGCAGGCGGTGGATGGCATGGGCGCGGCGGGGAACTGAAGCCCCAACGCGACGCCGGGCATGGCCCGGCGCTACCCGGGGTGCCGGTGTGCTCTGGTAGGTGCCAACCTTGGTTGGCACACAACAACCACGCCGACCAAGGTCGGCCACTACCGGGTCATGAGGTTGCCGGCCAGCGGCCGGCACTACCGTCACCTCAACCGCGCGGCTCGTCCGGGCGGCGGAACGGGATCACCACGTAATCCTGGCCCTCGCGCGGCTGCCACAGCACCGGCACGCGCTGCGGCGACGGCGGCTCCAGCTCGTCGTCGGCCAGCGGTTCGACCTGCTCTTCTTCGTCTTCCCAGCTGTAGCGCTGGCGCGGCGGCAACGGGTCGGCGTTGCGGAACAACAGCGCGGCGATGATGCCGGCGAAGGCACCGCCCATGTGCGACTGCCAGGAGACGCCGTCGGCATGCGGCAGGATGGTCATGAGCATGCCGCCGTAGAACAGCATGCCGATCAGGCCGGTGGCGATCGCCGCGCGGTCGCGGCGCAGCAGGCCCAGGCTGGCCAGCAGGAACATCAGGCCGTGGGTCACGCCGCTGGCGCCCAGATGCACGCTGCCCGGATTGCCGAGCATCCACGCGCCGATGCCCGAGCCCAGCCACAACAGCGGCAGCGCGCGCAGGGTGGCTTTCGGATAGACGCTGCCAGCCAGGGTACCGAGGATCAGGATGGCGATGCTGTTGGCGGCGATGTGCTCGACCGAGGCATGCAGCAGCGGGCCGCCGATCAGGCCAAGCAGGCCCTTGGCTTCCAGTGGCGCAACCGCCCATGGCCGCCAGTCAAACGTGCCCTGCAGCGCGAACACGGCGATCAGTACCAGCACCGCGGCCAGGCTGACATTGAATGCCCGCAGGATACGCATGCGGTCATTGCGGGGGGCTGGCGCGTCGCCAGCGGGCAGGGGCGCGTTGCTGTTCATACCTCAGCAATGGCGGTGACTGGCGCGAAACCAAGGCCACCGCCGCGGGAGAGTGGGGGCGGCCGGCGGGACAATCCCGCCGGCCGGCCGTGATCAGGCGTGGCCGGAGCCTTCCTTCGGCGGGTACTTCAGGCTCAGCACGACGGTGGCGGCGATGATCACCGCCACCACGCCCAGCGATACCGGGGTCGGGATCTTGAACAGGTCGATGATCATCATCTTGATGCCGATGAAGCCCAGCACCAGCGCCAGGCCATACGGCAGCAGGTGGAAGCGGTCGGCCATGCCGGCCAGCAGGAAGAACATCGCACGCAGGCCCAGCACCGCGAACACGTTGGAGGTCAGCACGATGAACGGGTCGGTGGTGATGGCGAAGATCGCCGGGATGCTGTCCACCGCGAAGATCACGTCGGTGACCGCGATCAGGATCAGCACCGCGAACAGCGGGGTGAACCAGCGCACGCCATCACGCTTCACGCTCATCGCATTGCCGGCATAGTCCGGCAGCAGGCGCAGGTGCTTGCGCATCCAGCGCAGGGCCGGGTTGGCTTCCAGGTCGGGCTCCTGACCGGCGGCGAACCACATCTTCCAGCCGGTGAAGAGCAGGAAGGCGCCGAACACGTAGAGCAGCCAATGGAACTGGGTGATCAGCACGCTACCGGCGAAGATCATGATCGTACGCAGCACGATCGCGCCCAGGATGCCGATGATCAGTACCTTCTGGCGCTGCTCTTCCGGCACCGCGAAGTAGCTCATGATCATCAGGAAGACAAAGATGTTGTCGACCGCCAGCGCCTTCTCGACCAGGTAGCCGGTCAGGAACTCGAGGCCCACCTTGTTGGCCACCACCTGGCCGGCAGTCTCGTTGAGGTAGTACCAGAGGCCGGCGTTGAACAGCAGGGCCAGCGCGACCCAGCCGATGGACCACCACAGGGCCTCCTTGAAGGTGACCTTGTGCGGTCCACCATGGCGCATCAATACGAGGTCGACCAGCAGGGCGATGACCACCACTGCTCCGAAGCCGCCCCACAACCACACGTTACCGATCGTCTGCATTGGGAATATCCGTTGGAAAGATGAATGCCAGGCCGGACGGCGAGGATCTGCAACGGAGGATCGGGAGGGGGATCCAGGGACAGAGCTTCGCCAGTACGGCGAAGGTCTCGCTCGCAACCCCACGCGGGTGGGATTGCCGTTGCACCGGAGCCTGCGGGCTCGAATTGACGGCGACAACGTCTGGGAGCTACTCCCCTTCTGGCGCTGATTCTGCGGCCTGGCCGGGCCGCCGTCAAATGCCGGGCTGCCGGGGGCCAGCTCTGGTAGGTGCCAACCTTGGTTGGCACACCGGCCCGGGGTCAGAGCCCCTGTGGGGATCCGACCCCGGTGCCCGGTTTACAATAGGTGGATGAATACCCCCCTTCCGATTGTCCGCCTCAAGAATGCGTGGCGCTCCAGCCACCCGTGGATCTTCCAGAAACTGGTCGAGAAGCCGACCGTCCGGCCCAAGCCCGGTTCCATCGTCGACGTGGTCGGCATCGATGGCGAGTTCATTGGCCGCGGGTTCTACAACGGGCACTCGCGCATTGCCGTGCGCATCCTCGAAACCGATCAGAACGTGCCGGTGGATGCCGGCTGGTTCTCGCGCAAGATTGCCCAGGCGGTGTCGCTGCGCCGTGAGGTGTTGAAGCTTGATGCGGTGTCCGACGCCTGGCGCGTGGTGCACAGCGAGGGCGATGGCCTGTCCGGCCTGGTGGTGGACCGCTACAACGACCTGGTGGTGGTCGAGTTCTTCGCCGCCGGCATGTTCCGCCATCGCGAATGGATCTACGAAGCCTTGCGCGAACAGTTCCCGGGTTGCCGCTTCCACAGCTTCGCCGACGAACACGTGCAGAAGCAGGAGAGCTTCGACTTCCATGGCAACACCACCACCGAAGCGTCGGTGATCACCGAGTACGGCATCAAGTTCCGCGCCGATCCGGCCGGTGCGCACAAGACCGGCTTCTTCGCCGACCAGCGCGAGAACCGCGAGTGGCTGAGCCAGCAGGTGGAAGGCAAGAGCGTGCTGGATCTGTGCTGCAACACCGGCGGCTTCGCCGTGTACGCAGCGGCGCGTGGTGCGTCGGAAGTGGTCGGCATCGACATCGATGAAGACGTCATCCAGATCGCCAAGGGCAATTCGCGCCTGAACAACGTGCGCCCGAAGTTCGTCCAGTCGGACATCTTCCCGTGGCTGCGCGATGCCGCCAACCGCGGCGAGCAGTACGACGTGGTGATCCTGGACCCGGCGAAGATGACCCGCGACCGCGACCAGGTCATCACCGCGCTGAAGAAGTACCTGGACATGAACAAGCTGGCGCTGGGCGTGGTCAAGCCCGGTGGCCTGTTCGCCACGTTCTCGTGCACCGGCCTGGTGGCCGAGGACCAGTTCCTCGACATGCTGCGCCGCGCGGCCTATTTCTCCGGCCGCACCATCCAGATCCTGAAGGTGGCCGGCGCCGGTCCGGACCATCCGTTCATGGCCCACGTGCAGGAATCGCGTTACCTGAAGGCTGTCTTCTGCCGCGTGGTGGACTGAGCCGTCTGTTGCTGTAGAGCCGAGACCTCGCTCGGCTGATCGGCCTGCAGATCCGCCGGGCGCGGCCCGGCGCTACCCAATGCGCGGCCGCAGCGCTATGGTCGGGCTCTTCCCATTGCCGGTGAGAGCCCATGCCATCGTTGCGTCGCCTGTCCGTCGTGCTTGCCCTGGCGCTGTGCGCGCCGCTGTCGGCTCATGCCATCGAGTTCAGTGCACAGGAGCTGGCCCGCGCCAAAGCCCTGCAGCAGCGCCTGGTCACCCTCGACAGCCATCTGGATACGCCGGCCAACTTCGGCCGAACGGGCTTCGATATCGAGCAGCGCCACGACCGCAACGCGCTTTCGCAGGTCGATTACCCGCGCATGGTCGAAGGCGCGTTGGACGGCGGCTTCTGGGCGGTCTACACCGATCAGGGCGACCGCAGCCCCGCCGCGCATCTGGCCGAGCGTGACCACGGCCTGCAGCGGTTGCTGCAGATCCGCGAGATGCTGGCGGCCAACCCCGAGCGTTTCGCGTTGGCGCTGACCGCCGATGACGCGGCACGGATCAAGGCCGCCGGCAAGCGCGTGGTCTACATCAGCATGGAAAACGCCAGCCCGCTGGTGGAAGACCCCAGCCTGCTCTCGTTCTACCACCGTGCCGGCCTGCGCCTGCTCAGTACCGTGCACTTCGCCAACAACGAGTTCGCCGATTCGGCTACCGACCCCAAGGGTGCGGAGTGGAAAGGCCTGAGCCCGGCCGGCAAGGACCTGGTGCGGCAGGCAGTGAAGCTGGGCATCGTGATCGACCAGTCACATGCCTCGGACGCGGTGTTCGATGACCTGCTGGCGATGATGCCGGTGCCGTTCGTGCTGTCGCACAGCTCGGCCAAGGCGGTCTACGACCACCCGCGCAATCTGGATGACGCGCGCCTGCGCAAACTGGCCAAGGCCGGCGGCGTGATCCAGGTGAACGCCTATGGCGGCTACCTGATCGACACGGCGAAGACGCCTGAGCGCAAGCAGGCCGAAGAAGCGTTGAGCAAGCAGCTCGGTGGCTGGGAAGGAATGAACATCGAACAGGGCGTGCAGCTGCTGAAGGCCGAGCAGGCGCTGGACCACGAGCACCCGGTGCGCCATGCCAGCCTGGACGACTTCTTCGCCCACTTCGAACACATCCTCAAGGTGGTCGGACCCGAGCACGTGGGCATTGGCCTGGACTGGGATGGCGGCGGTGGCCTGAGCGACCTGCCCGATGTCAGCCAGCTGCCGAAGATCACCGCGTGGCTGCTGCGCAAGGGCTATACCGAGAAGCAGATTGCCGGCATCTGGGGCGGCAACCTGCTGCGGGTGATGCGCCAGGCGCAGGACTACGCGGCAAAGCAGGGCGGTTGACCGCCCTGCGGTAGTGCCGGCCGCTGGCCGGCATTGCCGTATCAACAGGATGCGAGTTGCCGGCCAGCGGCCGGCACTACCGGTGATCCGTTTATTTCGCGATCAACGCATGGCGGCGGCTGTACAGGAAGTACAGCACCAGGCCGGCCACATTCCACAGCAGGAAATACAGCTGGGTGCGGTGTGGCAGGCTGATGAACAGGTAGATGCAGCCCAGCGCGGCCAGCGGCCCGACCACGAACGCCAACGGCGTGCGGAAGCTGCGCTCGCGGTTCGGTTCGCGCAGGCGCAGCACCACCAGGCACACGCCTACCGCGGTGAACGCCGCCAGGGTTCCGGCATTGGCCAGCGCAGCGATCTCGTCCAGGCGCGCCACGCCGGCCAGCGCCGATACCACCAGCGCGGTGAACAGTGTGGTTGCCACCGGCGTGCCGGTACGTGCGTTGACCTTGGACAGGCCACGCGGCAGCAGGCCATCGCGGCTCATCACGAAGAAGATGCGGCTCTGGCCGTACAGGAAGGCCAGCAGCACCGTCGGCAGGGCGATGATTGCGATCACACCGATCACCATCGCTGCGGTCGGGTGGCCCAGCTCGCGCATGATCAGCGCCAGCGGTTCGGCGCTGTTACCGAACACCGCGTAGCTCATCGCACCCACGGCCGCCAGCGCCACCAGCACGTAGACAATGGTGCAGCCGATCATCGAACCGATGATGCCGATCGACAGGTCACGGCTGGGGTTCTTGGTTTCCTCGGCCGCGGTGGAGATCGCATCGAAGCCGTAGAAGGCGAAGAAGATGATCGCCGCAGCTGCCATCACGCCGTGCTCAACGCCGTCAGGGCCGATCGATTTGGCGAAGCCGTATGGCATGAACGGCTGCAGGTTGGCACTGTCGAACGCGGGCAGGGCCACGGCCACGAAGATGGCCAGCGCGATCAGCTTGAACACCACCAGGATCGCGTTGAGGGTGGCGCTTTCCTTGGTGCCGGCCATCAGCATGCCGGCCACCAGCCAGGTGATGATGATTGCAGGCAGGTTGATCATCCCGCCTTCCACGTGCGGGCCGGCCGCCAGCCAGGCCGGCAGATGCACGTTCCAGCCGAACTGGGTATGCACCCATTCGAGGAAGCCGACGAAGTAGCCGGACCAGCCCACCGCCACCGTACTCACCACCAGCGAATACTCCAGGATCAGGCTCCAGCCCACCACCCACGCGAACACCTCGCCCAGCGCGCTGTAGCTGTAGGTGTAGGCACTGCCGGCGGCCGGCATCATCGTCGACAGCTCGGCGTAAGACAGCGCCGCGCAGGCGCACACCGCACCGGCGATGGCGAAGGAGATCAGCACGGCCGGGCCGGCCAGGTTGGCACCGACGCCGATCAGCGTGTAGATGCCGGTACCGACGATGGCACCGATGCCCAGCGCGATCAGGTGCGGCCAGCTGAGCGTCGGGATCAGGCGCCTGCCGGCTTCGTGGACGGTGACGGAATCTAGGGACTTGCGCCGGAACAGGGACATGCAGGCCTCGGAAGGGGTGACTGAGAACGACAAGTTCCCGAGTGTGACCGAACGCAGCGCAGCATTGCCACTGACGGGGGTCATGCATGGCGGGGCGCGCGCTGCGCCCCGACCAGACCGCCGGAATCGGCACAATCCGGCGGCAGTCACCGGTGTGGGTTCGTCCGGGCCGCTTCTACGACTGGATGTTGGCCATGCCACTGACCGAATAGCGCTCGCCGGCCGCGGCATGCAGCGGGAAGGCCGCATCCAGTGCGTCCCGCGTGGCCGCATCCAGTTCCACCTGCAGCGCACCGAGGTTCTCGTCCAGCCGTGCCCGCCGCGTCGTGCCCGGAATCGGCACGATGTGCTCGCCGCGCGACAGCACCCAGGCCAGCGCCAGCTGCGAGGCGGCGATGCCGCGCTCGGCGGCCAGCGCCTGCACGGTGTCCACCAGTGCCAGGTTGCGCTGGAAGTTTTCGCCTTCGAAGCGGGGCGAGGTACGCCGGTAGTCGTCGGCGTCGAAGTCATCCGGGCTGCGGATGGCGCCGGTCAGGAAGCCACGGCCCAGCGGTGAATACGGCACGAAGCCGATGCCCAGTTCCGCTGTGGTGGCCAGCACTCCGTTCTGCTCCGGCTCGCGCGACCACAGCGAGTACTCGCTCTGCACCGCAGTGATCGGGTGCACCGCATGTGCGCGGCGCAGGGTGGCCGCCGAGGCCTCGGACAGGCCCAGCCAGCGCACCTTGCCCTGTTCCACCAGGCGCGCCATCGCACCTACGGTGTCCTCGATCGGCACGGTCGGGTCGACGCGGTGCTGGTAGTAGAGGTCGATGTGGTCCACGCCCAGGTGGCGCAGGCTGGCCTCGCAGGCGGCCTGCACGTAATCCGGGTGGCCGTTGACCTGTCGCCCCTTCGGGTCGGTCGGGTCCAGGCCGATGCCGAACTTGCTGGCCAGGAACACCTGGTTGCGGCGGCCGGCAATCGCGCGGCCGACCAGCACCTCATTGGTGTGCGGGCCATACACATCGGCGGTATCGAGCAGGGTCACGCCACGGTCCAGTGCGTGCCGGATGACGGCAATGCCGTCATCGTCACTGCCGCGGCCGCCGTAGTAGGCGCTCATGCCCATGCACCCCAGGCCGAGGGCGGACACGGTGGGGCCGGCGGGGCCAAGAGTACGGGTCTTCATGTGGATCTCCTTGGGGGAAGGCGCCATGCCTGGATGGGCAGCGGCGAAGGGCACAGCATCCTCCACGCCATCGTGTGGATAAACTGCGTATCACCGGACTTACCTTGAAGACTGGCTTCACAATGGATGCCTCCGTCCCCCTCACCGCTGTGGTCGCCTTCGTCCACGTGGCCGAGCATGCCAGCTTTACCCGCGCCGCCGATGCCCTGGGCGTGTCGACCTCGGCGCTGTCGCAGAGCGTGCGCGCGCTGGAAGCGCGGATGGGCGTGCGGCTGCTGCAGCGGACCACACGGCGGGTCAGCCTGACCGAACACGGCGCGCGTTTCCTGCAGCGCGTGCGCGGCGGCCTGGACCAGATCGACCAGGCCTTTGCCGAACTGGACAGCGCGCGCTCGGTGCCTGCCGGGCGGCTGCGTGTGACCCTGCCGCGCATCGTCGCCGATCGCATGGTGCTGCCGCGGCTGCCCGATTTCCTTGCGCGCTACCCGCAGGTGCAGGTGGAACTGTGCGTCGACCCGGCGCTGACCGATCTGGTGGCCGAGGGCTTCGACGCCGGCATCCGCCTGGGCGAATCACTCGCACAGGGCATGATCGCGGTGCCGGTCGGGCCACCCGAGCGGCAGGTGGTGGTGGCCACGCCGGCCTATTTCGAACGCCATGGCGTGCCGCAGACCCCGCATGACCTGCAGGGCCACGCCTGCATCGTGCACCGGCTGGCCAATGGCCGGCTGATGCCTTGGGAGTTCAGCCGCGAAGGGCACGACCTCGACGTGGAAGTGAGCGGGCGGCTGGTGTTCAACGATGCCGGCGTCGCCCATCGCGCCGTGCTGGCGGGGCTGGGCATGGCCCAGGGCTTCGCCTCGCTGATGGCCGACGACATCGCCGCTGGGCGACTGCAGAGCGTGCTGCAGGACTGGCAGCCGCCGTTCCCTGGCTTCCACCTGTACTACCCCGCGCGCGAGCAGATGGCACCCAAGCTGCGGGTGTTCATCGACCATCTCCGCGCGGAAATGCATGATTCCCAGCCCTGGTAGTCGCCAACCTTGGTTGGCGGACGTCGCGTCGGTTCAGTCGAGCCCGCTCGACGCGACGGTCAGCGGCGCGACGCCCGGCCAATGGCAGCCGTCTTCCTGCCACGCCTCGCTGTCATCGTGGAAGGTGGTGCGACGGCCATCATGGGTGCGTTCGTAGCTCAGATCCAGCACCAGCGCGCCCTGCGTGCTCAGCAGGTAGCGGCCGTTGAGGCGCCCGTCGATGCGCTCTTCCCAGACGCTGTCGAACTGGTACGGGCGGTCTTCGTCCAGCACCGTCGTTTCCTGCGATACCTGTTGCACCTGCAGGCGGCCGCGCTGCCCGGCGTACTGCACGTCGGCGCTGCCATTGTCCAACCAGCGCCACAGCAGGTGGATGCCGTCTTTGCGGCCCCCGCTGAGGCAGCGATGGTCCTGCGCGCTGGCCGCTGCGGTGTCGGCCAGAAGCCCGATGAACACCAGCACCAGCAGTCGCCGGATCACCCGTTCAGCCCCAACCGGATGCCGAAGCCCACCAGGAACAGACCGGCCACGCGGCGCAGCGCATCGCTGATGCGCGGGTGCTGGATCAACCGGCGACGGGCCAGGTTGCCTACGCCGATCAGCATCGAGCAGTAGGCGATGCTGACCACCAGGATGATGCCGGCCAGTGCCGCGAAGGTGGCGATGCCCTGGTGTGCCTTCGGATCGATGAACAACGGCAGGAAGGCCATGTAGAACAGGATCGCCTTCGGGTTGAGCAGGCTGACCAGGATCGCCTGCTGGAAGTAGCGGCCCGGCTGCATGCGGATCGGGCCGGCGTCACCGCCCTCGTGCTTCGGCGTGCGCAGCAGGCTGATGCCCACCCACACCAGGTAGGCCGCACCCAGGTACTGCACGGCGTGGAACACCAGCGGGTTGGCCTTGAGCAGCGCGGCCACGCCGGCCAACGCCAGCCACATCAGGATCTGGTCGCCGACCAGCAGGCCCGCCAGCGCGGTGTAGCCGCCACGCACGCCGCCACGGCCGGTGGCGGTCAGCAGAGTGAAGGTACCGGGGCCGGGCAGGGCGAGAAACACCAGCACAGCGACCAGAAACGTCCACAGGTCCTGGATGCCCATCCACGGCATGGCGGCGTTCTCTTGTTACGGGGGGCCGCCATTGTCGGTCAGCGCCGGGATTGGCGACAGGGGGCCGGTGGACCCACCAGGCATGCCAGACAGCAGCGGTTGCAGGTGCTGGCGCAGCTGCGCATGCAGTTGCCGTACCGCTGGCGAGAACTGCTTGCGGTGCGGGCATACCAGCTGCAGCGGGATGCTGCTGCCAACACCGTCGAGCAGCAGCTGCAGGCGCCCGGCCAGCACGTCCTCGCGCAGGTCCAGCCAGGACTTGTAGGTGATGCCTTCGCCGGCCACGGCCCAGCGTCGCACTACATCGGCGTCGTCGCAGACCAGCGGACCACGCACCGGAATCACGCTGCGGCGCCCGTCGACCTCGAACGACCAGCGATCATAGGCGCGGCCACTGAGCTGGTAGACCAGACAGTCGTGCTCGCGCAGTTCGTCCAAGCGTGTGGGCGTACCGCGCCGCTGCAGGTAGTCGGGCGAGGCCGCGAGTACGCGCCGATTGCCTTCCAGCAGGGGCAGGGCGACGTAGTTGGCGTCGTCGAAGTGGCCGATGCGGATGGCCACGTCGACCGGGTCGCGGAACACATCAGCCACTTCGTCGGACAGGCGCAGGTGCAGGCGCAGCCGCGGGTGCGCGGCGCGGAACGCGCTCAACCAGGGCAGCAGCAGGTTGCGGCCGAGGTCCGAGGGGGCCGACAGCTGCAGCGTGCCGTGCAGCTCGGTGTCTTCGCCCTGCACGCGCGCCTGGCCCTCGCGCAGGGTGGCCAGCACCTCCTGCGCATACGGCAGGTACAGCGCGCCCTCGCCGGTCAGGCGCAGGCTGCGGGTGGTGCGCACGAACAGGCGCAGGTCCAGCTCGCGCTCCAGCCGCGCCACCGCTGCGGCGACCTGCCCCGGCAGCAGATCGGCCTCGCGGGCCGCCTGCGAGAAGCTGCCCAGCGCGGCAGTGCGGACGAACAGCTGCAGATCGTCGAAGCGGATCATCTTCATTGCCAGAGTGAAAGTGCTGCCCGATTCTGCGCCTTTCTGCGGCAGCGCGCGCGGCGCAACCTGTCGCCTCCTTCCCCACTGGACCGCTGCCATGCGCGCCATTGCCTACACCCAAGCCGGCCTGCCGATCGATGATGCCCAGGCCCTGATCGACATCGAACTGGAGCTGCCGCAGCCCGGCCCGCGTGACCTGCGCGTGGCGGTACGCGCGGTGGCGGTGAACCCGGTCGACACCAAGGTCCGCCGTGGCGCGGCCACCGATGGACCGCGCGTGCTGGGCTGGGATGCGGTTGGCATTGTCGATGCGGTGGGCAGCGAGGTGACCCTGTTCCAGCCCGGCGACGCGGTCTACTACGCCGGCGTCATCGACCGCCCGGGTAGCAATGCCGAGTACCAGCTGGTGGACGAGCGCAGCGTCGGCCGCAAGCCGGCCAGCCTCGATGATGCCGCCGCCGCCGCACTGCCGCTGACCGCGATCACCGCATGGGAGCTGCTGTTCGACCGCCTGCGCATTCCCGAGGGCGGCGGCGAAGGCCAGACTCTGCTGGTGATCGGTGCTGCCGGCGGTGTCGGTTCGATCCTGGTGCAGCTGGCGCGGAAGCTGACCAAGCTGACCGTGATCGGCACCGCCTCGCGTCCGGATACCCAGGACTGGGCGTACGCAATGGGCGCACACCACGTGATCGACCACAGCCTGCCGCTGGCCGAGGGACTGGCGCGGCTGGGCATCAGCGAGGTGCAGCACGTAGCCAGCCTGACCCATTCCGACCAGCACTACGCGCAGATCGTGGAACTGCTGGCGCCGCAGGGCCAGCTGGGGCTGATCGATGATCCCGGCCAGGTGGATGTGATGGCGCTCAAGCGCAAGGCGTTGTCACTGCACTGGGAATCGATGTTTACCCGGCCGCTGTACCGCACCGCCGACATGCAGCGCCAGCACGACCTGTTGAACAGGGTGGCCGAACTGATCGACACCGGCGTGCTGCAGACCACCCTGGGCGAGCACTTCGGGCGCATCGATGCGGCCAACCTGCGGCGCGCACATGCGCTGCTGGAGAGCCATCGCGCCAAGGGCAAGATCGTGCTGGAAGGCTGGTAAGGCAGGTTGTTCCCGCGCCCTTGGGGTCAGATCCCTTTCCCAAAGGGAAAGGGATCTGACCCCTGCTTCAGGCCACGCCGTTGTCGACGTGGTCGGCGAAACCGGGCTGCTGCCGCAGGCGTTCGAACCACGCTGCGAGGTGTGGCAGCGCCGGCTTGCTGCCGGGTGTGCTGCGCCAGCGTTGGGTCGAAAGTCCAAGCACGATGTCGGCGAGGGTGAAGGTGTTGCCCGCCACGTAGCCGTCGGTAGCGGCCAGCTGTGCATCAAGCACACCCATCAGCCGGTTCCACTGCGCCAGGCTGGCGTCTGCACGGGCGTCATCCGCATAGTCCGGATGCTGGCGCACGCGGGCCATGAACACGTGCCGCCAGGCGCTGTTGAGGTCGCTGGCCTGCCAGTCCATCCATTGCTCCACCTGCGCACGCTCATGCAGCGTGGTGGGCAGCAGATCGTCACGCCCTGCGCGCGCAGCCAGGTAGCGGCAGACGCTGTTGGACTCCCACAGCACGAAGTCGCCATCACGCAGCACCGGCACCTGCCGGTTCGGATTCAGCGCGGCCAGCAGGTCCGGCGGTGGGGCCGGCTCGTGGTGCAGGGGCAGGTCCAGACCGGCGCACAGCCACAGCACCTTGCGCACGTTGATGGAGGTGGGCTTTCCGTACAGAGCGAGCATGGTCCTGACGCAGCAGCTGAGACTCGGCCAGCCTACACTTGCCCCATGCAAACCGAATATCTGCTCATTGGCGGCCTCCTATTGGCCGTGCTCATCCTGCAGCTGGTCACCCTGCTGCGCCGCCCGCCGCATGACCGTCTGGAACAGGCGGTACGCGAGGAGGCGCGCTCCGGCCGCAGTGAACTGCGCGAACAGCTCGATGGTTTTGCCCGCGCGCTGACCGATCTGTCCACCCGCACCGACCAGCGCCTGGACCTGTTGCGTGAAGCGCTGGGCGAAGATGCCCGCAAGGCGCGCGCCGAGGCGGCCGAGAGCCAGCAGCGCGGTGCCGCGCTGATGGGGCAGCGGCTACAGGAACTGCGTGGCCAGCTGGAGACCTTCGGCCAGCAGCAGGAAGCCCGCATCCATGCCTTTGGCCAGCAGCTGCAGGAACTCACCGGGCGTACCGATACCCAGCTCGGCGCGCTGCGCCAGACCCTGGTGGACGATGCACGCAAGGGTCGCGAGGAAGGCGCGCAATCGCAGCAGCGCCTGACCGACAACCTGGGCCTGCGCCTGCAGGAACTGACCCAGCGCAACGAGCAGCGCATCGCCGAGATGCGTGCCACGCTGGAAGAACAGCTGCGCGCGCTGCAGAACGACAACGCGCAGAAGCTGGAGCAGATGCGCCACACCGTGGACGAGAAGCTGCAGTCGACGCTGGAAACGCGGCTGGGCAATTCCTTCAAGCTGGTCTCCGAGCGCCTGGAACAGGTGCAGCGTGGTCTGGGCGAAATGCAGCAGCTGGCCACCGGCGTCGGCGACCTCAAGCGCGTGCTGACCAACGTCAAGAACCGCGGCAGCTGGGGCGAAGTGCAGCTGGAGAACATTCTCGAGCAGACGCTCACCCAGGAGCAGTACGCGCGTGCAGTGAAGGTGCGCCCGGACAGCGGCGAGATGGTCGATATCGCGGTACGCCTGCCGGGCCGCAGCAGCGATGACACGCCGGTGTGGCTGCCGATCGACTCCAAGTTCCCGCGGGAGGACTACGAGCGGCTGCTGGACGCGCAGGAACAAGGTGACGCCGAGGGCGTGCGCCTGCAGGGCATCCAGCTTGAACGCGCGATACGGGTCCAGGCCAAGTCGATCTGCGACAAGTACATCGTGCCACCGCACACCACCGACTTCGCGGTGATGTTCCTGCCCACCGAAGGCCTGTATGCCGAAGTGATCCGGCGCCCGGGCCTGGTCGACCTGCTGCAGCGCGAGCACCGCGTGGTGGTGGCCGGACCGACCACGGTCACCGCGTTGCTCAACAGCCTGCAGATGGGCTTCCGCACGCTGGCCATTGAAAAGCGATCCAGCGAAGTGTGGAGCCTGCTGGGAGCGGTGAAGAGCGAGTTCGGCAAGTTCGCCGGCATTCTGGAAAAGGCCGAGAAGCAGATCACCACGGTGGGTCGCAGCATCGGCGAGGCCAGCCGCAAGACCCGCACCATCGAACGCCGCCTGCGTGGCGTGGAATCGTTGGCGTCCGAACAGGCCCAGTCAATGCTGGGCGATCTTGCCGAGGGTGATGCGGCGGGCGAGGACGAAGGCAGCGACGGCGACGGCGACGAAACCTGAGGCACACGGACACGCCGCCTGCATCGTCGATGCGTATGCTGGCGGCCTGTCCACCCAGATCAGGTCTCGTCATGCGCCTGCGCCGCTTCACCAGCCTCGTCCTGACCGCGCTGCTTGCCGCCTGCAGCAGCACGCCCCCGGCCGCCGACACGGCGGCGGCACCTGCCGCAGCCACCAGCGCCGAAGCGGCCGAGGCCTACCAGGAAGCGCGCGACGTCGACTGCCAGGCCGCCGGCGGGACCCTGCAGCGGCTCGGCCGCCTGCAGCGCGAGCAGTGCGTGATTCCCCATGCCGACGCCGGCAAGGCCTGCACCCGCAAGAGCGATTGCAGCGGCCAGTGCCTGGCCACGGGCAAGGTGGCTGCCGGCAGTGCCGCCATCGGTACCTGCCAGCGCGATGCCAGCCAGACCTTCGGCTGCCGCCAGCGCATCGATGACGGCAAGGCGCAGGGCACGATCTGCGTGGACTGATCGTCGTGCCGGCCGCTGGCCGGCAACCGCATGAACCCTTGGGAATGATCGCGCGGTTGCCGGCCAGCGGCCGGCACTACCAACAGCGCGCGCGGCGCTATGCTGGTGGGCCATTCCCCGCTGTAGCCGGAGCCCCCGCGTGAGCACCCCGATCCAGGACATTTCCCTCACCACCATCGACGGCCAGCCGTCCTCGCTTGCCGACTACCAGGGCAAGGTGCTGCTGCTGGTCAACGTCGCCTCCAAGTGCGGCCTGACCCCGCAGTACGAAGGCCTGCAGGCGCTGTATGCGGAAAAGCAGGCACAGGGCCTGGAAGTGCTGGGCTTCCCCGCCAACAACTTCCTCGGCCAGGAGCCGGGCAGCGAGGCGGAAATCCAGCAGTTCTGCCAGCTCACCTATGACGTCAGCTTCCCGATGTTCTCCAAGATCAGCGTGGCCGGTGACGACACCCACCCGCTGTACCAGCAGCTGACCGCTGCCCAGCCGCAGTCGATCGGCGAAGGCCCGCTGCGTGAGCGCCTGGCCAGCAAGGAGATCCCGATCCACGCAGCACCGGCGGTGCTGTGGAACTTCGAGAAGTTCCTGGTCGGCCGCGACGGCAAGGTCATCGCCCGCTTCGCCCCGGATGTGGCCGCCGATGACGCGCGCCTGCGCGAGGCCATCGAGGCCGCGCTGGCGGCCTGAGGAAAGCGTGCCAACCAAGGTTGGCACCTACCGGAAAAGAAAAACCCCGCCGAGGCGGGGTTTTTCATGCGCCGCTGAAAGGACTCAGTGCGTCCACTGCGGCATCGGCATCGCATCGACCGGGATCGGCGAATTGGCATCTTCGTGGCCACGGTCGCGCTTGCTGCGCAGATCGTTCTCGATCTGGTAGTTGCGGCGCTGCATCCACGCATCGCGTACCAGCGAATACTCGTCCACGGCGGTGTCGCGCAGGTCGTCGATCGCCAGCAGCTGCGCGCGGGTATCGACCAGCTGCAGACCCTGCAGGCCGATGCGGAGCTTGTCCTCTTCGATGCGGCGGATCGGCGACAGCGGAATGTCACCGGCCAGGCCGAACACATCGCGCACGGTACGCGGGCCGAAGAACGGCAGCTCCACGTAGCGCGAACGACGCCAGCCCCAGGCACCGAGGGTCTGGCCGAAGTCCTCATTGCGACGCGGCACCATCGCCTTGCTGGCCGGATCGAACAGGCCGCCGATACCCAGCGTGCTGTTCATCAGGAAGCGGCCAAGGCTGTCCCAGGCATCGCCACCGCGGCCCTGCAGCAGCTGGTTGGTGATGGTCACCGGTGCACGGAGGTTGCTGAAGAAGTTGCTGACGCCGGTACGCGCGAAGCGTGGCACCACGTGGGTATAGGCGGTGGCCAACGGACGGGCGACGCCGCGGTCGACCGCATTGTTGAACTTGTGCACCTTGCGGTTGAACGGTTCCCACGGGTCGTAGGCCGCCGCGCTGCCGGTGTTGCCGGCACCACCGTAGAGGGCATCGAAGTCGTCGTCGCCGCCGGGTGCGGTCGCTGCGGCGGCCCTGGCCGCATCGGTGTCGGCGCTGCGAGCCGGTACGGCTGGCGTCGGCGTGGCCGGTGCAGGTGCAGCAACCACGGCTGCTGCCGGCGCGGCGTCGACGGTTCCAGTATCGGTGGTGGGGGCGGAGGGCTCGGCGATGGTGCTGGCCGGGACCACGGTGCCGGCTACCGGTGCATCGCTGCGCGCGGGCTTGCCGGCGCAGGCGGTGAGGGCGGTGGCCAGGACGATCAGGGGGAGAGTGCGTACGACGTTCATGTCAGCTCGCAGCAGAAGTAGCGTTGAAATCCAGGTCGGGCGACAGCCGGTAGGCTGCGCTCAATTCGTTGTAGCCGGCCGGCGCGCCGGAGATTGCCAGCGGATGGCCGCTCGTGCGTGCACGGGCGGCCAGTTCGGCCAGCAGGGCCAGGCCAGCGCTGTCAACGCGCTCGACCTCGCCCAGTTCCAGCCGTGCCAGCTTCGCCGGCAGGGCCTGCAGCTGCGGCCACAGTGCGATCACCGCAGCACGGTCCAGCACCCCACGCAGGCGCAGGGTGTCGCCTTCCAGCAGCGCCAGCGCGTTACTTGCCATTGCCCGCGGGCCCGGCCTGCATGCTGCCGCTGTGCAGTTCGGTGGCCACCTGCTTGATGCCCTTCTGGCGCAGCGGGGTGTCGAACTGGTTGCGGAAGGTCTGCACATAGGAAATGCCTTCGATGTTGACGTCGAAGATCTTCCACTGGCCGTTCACGTTGCGCATCCAGTACTCGACCGGGGTCGGCTCGTTGCCGGCACGGACCAGTTCGGTGCTCACGCGCACGCCGCGGTTGCCCGGCAGCGGGCTTTCACCCTTCAGGCGGAAGCTCGGCTTGCCCTGGATGTTGAGCAGGGTCGAACCGTAGCGCTGCATCAGGCTGTCGGCCATTGCATCGGCAAACAGCTTGATGTCGGCATCGGAGGCGCCGCGGGCGTGCGGGCCCAGCACCAGGCGCGCGGCGTAGTCGCGGTCGAAGGTGCGGGTCAGCTCGCTGTCGATGTAGCTGCGCAGGCTGGCCGGATTGCTGGTGAACTCGCTCTTGCGCTGCTGCAGCGTGGACAGGATGCGGCTGCTGGCATCGATCACCACCTTGCCGGCCTGGCCCTGCGTTGCGGCAGCGGCAGGCGCGGCGGCCTGGGCCTGGGCGAGGAACGGAGTGGCCACCAGCAGCGCCGAGGCGAGCAGGGCCGGGATCAGTTTCATCTTCATGGTTGCGGTTCCGTTGCAGGCGCCTGCGCGCCATCGTTGGGCTTCTGAGCAGCACCGCCACCGGCGCCGCCACTGAACATGTACTTGCCGACCAGCTGGATCAGGTCCACCGCCGGCTGGGTGAAGACGATCTCGTCGCCGGCCTTGAGCACGTCCGGATCACCGCCCGGCTGCAGACCGATATAGCTCTCGCCGAGCAAACCACTGGTGAAGATGCCGGCCGAGGTGTCCGCCGGCAGGTCCTTGACCTTGCTGTCCATGCGCAGGGTCACGATCGATTCGAACTTCACCGGGTCCAGGTCGATCGAAGCGACCTGGCCGACGGTGACGCCGCCGATCTTCACCGGCGCCTGCTTGCGCAGCTGGCCGACCTGGGAGAAGCGTGCCTTCAGGTCATAGCCTTCGCTGCCCCAGCTCCAGCGCTGGTTGGTCGAGGCCACGGCCAGCACCATCAGCGAGGCCAGGGCCAGCAGCAGGAAGGCGCCGACGGAAAATTCGAGTCTGGGACCGCGGATGGCCATGTGGATTACCTGATCGATTCGTTGTGGCCGCGCGCATGCGCACCGCCGGTGGAGGGGTTAGGTGAACAACATTGCCGACAGCACGAAGTTGAACATCAGCACCAGCAGCGAGGCGTTGACCACCGCACGGGTAGTCGCCACCGAGGTACCCTCGATGGTCGGCTCGGCATGGAAACCAACGTAGGCGGCGACCAGCGCGGCAGTGCCGCCGAAGATCGCCGACTTCAGCATCGCCACGCCGAAGTCGTCCCAGAAGTCCACGCTGTTGCGCAGTGCCGACCAGAACACGCCATTGTCCAGGCCCAGTACATGCACCGCTTCGAAGTAGCTGGCACTGATCGCCAGCGAACAGAAGATGCCGGTCAGCAACGGCACGGTCAGCACCGCCGCCCAGAAGCGCGGTGCCACGGCCTTGGCCACCGGATCGATCGCCATCAGCTCCAGCGCCTTGATCTGGTCAGTGGCACGCATCAGGCCCAGTTCGGCGGCAATCGAGCTGCCGGCGCGGCCGATGAACAGCAGCGCGGTCAGCACCGGCGCCAGTTCGCGGTACAGCGACAGGCCGAGCAGGGTCGACAGCGCGTCGGCCGCGCCGAAGGTGGTCAGCGTGCGGTAGCCCTGCAGGGTCAGCACCAGGCCGACGAAGGCACCACCAACGGCGATGATCGGCAGCGAGCGTGCGCCGATCTTGTAGATCTCACGGGTCAGCTCGGCCAGGAAATCACGGGTCGGCAGCGAGCCACGCAGCACGGTCAGCGAGAACAGGCCGGCACGGCCCAACGAGCGGGTGGCTTGCACGAACGGCATCAGGCAACCCTCGCGCGCGGCGCGGCATCGAACGGGATGGGACCATCGGGCTGGCCGTGCAGGAACTGCCGCAGCAGCGGATCCTGGCTGGACTGCAGCGCTTCGGGAGACCCCTGGAACACGACACCGCCATTGGCGATCGCGATCACCTGGTCGCAGATCGGCAGCGTCTCGTGCACGTGGTGGCTGACGATGATGCTGGTCAGGCCCAGGCTGTGATTGAGGCGCTGGATCAGGCTCATGATCACCCCCGAGGCGATCGGGTCCAGCCCGGTCAACGGTTCGTCGTAGATCATCAGCGGCGGGTCCAGCGCCAGCGCGCGGGCCAGCGCCACGCGTCGGGCCATGCCGCCGGACAGCTCGCGCGGCCAGGCATCGGCGGCGGCCAGCAGGCCCACCGAATGCAGCTTCATCTGCACCAGCCGGCGCAGCACCGCCGCCGGCAGGCGGGTATGGGTGCGCAGCGGCAGTGCGACGTTCTCGGCCACGGTCAGGTCGGTCAGCAGGCCATTGCCCTGCAGCAGTACGCCCACACTCCTGCGCATTTCCAGCAGTGCACCGCTGTCATGCGGGATCGGCTTGCCGAACAGGGTGACATCGCCAGCGACCGGGCGCAGTTCGCCGGTCAGCGCCGCCAGCAGGGTCGACTTGCCGCTGCCGGACGGACCGAGCACAGCGGTGATGCTGCCCTTGGGCACCTGCAGCGATACATCGCGCAGGATCGTGCGCCCGCTCCGGTCGATGCGGACGTTGGATAACTGCACCAGACTGGAGGCGGAAGCCGACATGGGCACCATTAACGTTTTTTAGACATCGAAGGATCGGGCCCGTCGGCTGAACATAAGCAGACTGGACGGTCCAGTATTGTTGCACGGCAAGGCCTCGCGCAGGCCGGGACAATCGCCCGGCAGCCCGGAACAATCCGTACCGGCGATGGGCTGACCATTGAATACTGCCTGCCGTCCTGCACACTGTGCATGATGAGTGACCCAGGCAGCGACTTCCGCCTCTACCATTCCAACTCCCTGGACGTGCTGGCCGCGCTGCTGGCGCGCAACGTGCGTGCGCCGGTGCCGGGCCAGCCGCTGCTGGCGCCGGAAGTGGTGCTGATTCCGCAGGTGGCAATGCGGCGCTGGCTGCAGGCGACACTGGCGGCCGAGTTCGGTGTCGCTGCGAACCTTGAGTTCTTGACCCCGGGTGAGTTCGTGGCCCGCGCGCTGAAGGCCAACGTCAGCGGTGAGCAGGACGATCTGGACGCCGCCGGCCTGCACTGGAAGCTGTACCAGGCGCTGCGCGATCCGTCGTTGCTGGCGCAGCCACCGATGCGCGTGCTGCAGTCCTATCTTGCCGGCGATGATGCTTTGAAGCCGTGGGCGCTGGCCGGCGAGCTGGCCTCGGTGTTCGAGAAGTACCAGGCCTGGCGGCGTGACTGGCTGCTGCGCTGGGCGGCCGGCGCAGATCCGGCCGATCCACAGGCAATCCTGTGGCGCACCATTACCCGCGGCCACGACTACCGTGCGCGCCGCATCCAGGAGTACCTGGACCGCTTCGAAGGCGCCGGCCAGCCGCTGCCGCAAGGCCTGCCGCTGCGCATGTCTGCGTTCGCGACGCTCAACATCTCGCCCGACGTGCTGCGGGTGATGGCGACCCAGGCCCGGGTGGGCGAGCTGCACTTCTATATGCCCACGCCGGTGCAGTCGTACTGGGGCGACCTGCAGACGCTGGCCGAGCGCCTGCGCAGTGGCGCGCCGGATCCCTTCGGTGAAGCAGCCGGCGAGAACCGCCTGCTGGAAGCCTGGGGTGCGGCCGGGCGCGACTTCATGGCGGTGCTGGGCAGCTATGAGGTGGTGCATCCGGCCGGCGAGATCGCCGCCTATTCCGATCCGGAGGAGGACACCCGGCCGACCCTGGACGAAGGCGGGCTGTCCGACAGCCTGCTGCATCGCCTGCAGCGCGACCTGTTCCATCGCCGCGCGCTGCCCTCGGGCGAGCTGCGCGACGGCCTGCGCAGCGACGACCCCAGCCTGCAGGTACACGCCTGCCATACCCGCCTGCGTGAGCTGCAGGTGCTGCACGACCAGCTGCGCAGCCTGCTGCAGGACCCGCGCTTCGACCCGCCGCTGCAGGCGCGCGAGATCGCGGTGCTGGCGCCGGACATCGATCCCTACGTGCCGTACCTGGAAGCGGTGTTCGGCGGCCGTGGGGGCGACGAGGAACACATTCCGTATGCGCTGGCCGACAGCAGTCCGCTGGCGGGCGAGCCGTTGGCCGATGTGTTCGTGCACCTGCTGGGCCTGCCGGTCTCGCGCTTTGGCTTGAATGAAATACTGGACCTGCTGGCCAGCGCGCCGCTGGCCGAAGCGGCCGGGCTGGAAGCGGTGGACTTCGACCGCCTGCATGGCTGGCTGCAACAGGCCGGCGCACGCTGGGGCCTGGACGCGAAACACCGCAACCAGCACCAGGCCCCGGCCGATGATGCCTACACCTGGCAGTTCGCGCTGGATCGCCTGGTACTCGGTCATGCCACCGGCAGCGAGGCCGATCTGGCCGGGGTGGCGCCATGGATCGAACTGGAAGGCGGCGCGCTGGACGCGCTGGACCGGCTGTTGCGCCTGCTGCGGGTGCTGGCGGTCTACCAACGCCGTCTGGGCGAGCTGCTGACCCCGGCGCAGTGGCGGCAACGCCTGCTGTCGCTGCTGGATGCACTGCTGCCCACCGCGCCCAGCTCGCCCAACAGCCAGCGCGCGCTGGAGCGCCTGCGCAAGCTGCTCAACCAGTTCGCCGACGATGCCGCCAAGGCCGGTTTCGAAGACGGCGTGCCGCCGGAGGTGGTGCGTTCGCACTTCGCTGGTGCACTGGGCGAGGCCGATACGCGCGCGCCGCTGCTGACCGGTGGCATCAGTTTCGGCCGCATGGTGCCGATGCGCCTGCTGCCGTTCCGGGTGATCTGCGTGCTGGGCCTCAATGATGGCGATTTCCCGCGTCGTGACCCGGCTGCCGGCCTCAACCAGCTCACCGCCGAGCTGGATACGCCGCGCCGCCGCCCGGGTGACCGCTCCACCCGCGAGGATGACCGCTTCCTGTTCCTGCAGCTGTTCGCCGCCGCGCAGGAGGTGTTCTATCTCAGCTATCTCGGCGCCGATCCGCGCGATGGCAGCATGCGCGAGCCGTCGGTGCTGGTCAGCGAACTGATCGATGCCGCCGCCGCGTATCACCTCGATCCGCCCGCGGCCACCGGTGCCTTCACCGTGCGTCATGCCTTGCAGCCGTTCTCGCCAGCCGCATTCGGTGATGGCGACCCGCGTCGCTTCAGCTATCGCCGCCAATGGCATCCGGCTGCCGGCCGCCTCACCGGCCAGCGCGGCGGCCTGCAGCCGTGGTTCGATGCACCGTTGCCGCCGCCGCTCGACGATGCGGTGGAAGAGGAGGTCGCGCTCGATGCCCTGCGCCGCTTCCTGTGCGACCCGGCCGGGCAGTTCCTCGCACAGTCGCTGGGCCTGCGCCTGGCCGACGATGTCGAGGAGGTCGATGACCTGGAGCCGCTGGTGCTGTCCTCGCGCGGGCCGGAAAAGCGCAGCGTGCAGGCGGCGGTGGTGCGCGCCACGCTCAGCGGCGATACCGAGCCGTTGTACCCGCGGCTGCGCGCGCGTGGCCTGCTGCCCTCGGGTCCATTGGGCGAGCGCCAGTTCGAGGTGGAGCAGTTGAAGACGCGCCCGTATGCCAGCGCGCTGCTGGGCTGGATGCAGGGCGAGCCACTGGAAAGCCGTCGCTATGAGGTGGACATCGACGGCGTGCGCCTGCATGGCCGCGTGGCCGATCTGCATCCCGAAGGGCTGGTGCGCCTGCGTGCCGGCACGCTCAATGGCAATGCAGTGATCCGCCAGGGCCTGGACTGGTTGCTGGCCAACGCCGCTGGCGACGCGCTGCCCCTTGTGCAGTTCCACGATGGCGGTGACGCCGGCCCCGGCCCGCATGTGCTGCCGGCATTGAACGTTCCCGCTGCACGCGCGGCGCTGCGTGCGCTGCTGCAGCTGCGCCAGCGCGGCCTGCGTGAGCCGCTGCGCTTTGCTCCGTATACCGGCTGGGTGCTGTACAACGCGCCGACAGAAAAGCAGCGCAGCGAAGGCTGGAAGCAGTGGCACGGCAGCGACCGCACCTGGGGGGAATCCAGCAGTGACGCCTGGCAGCTGCTGCTGCGCGGTGCCGACCCGTTCGCCACCGATGCCAGCTATGCCGACCTGCTGCGCAACAGCCAGGTGGTCTTCAGCGCGGTGCGCGAAGGCCGCACCCTCGGCGCCGAAACACGCCAGGAGGGCAGCGAATGAACACCGCCATTGCCAAAGACGGCATCGATTCCCTCAGCCGCGACCCCTACCTGGCCCTGCCGCTGGACGGCATCCGCCTCATCGAAGCCAGCGCCGGTACCGGTAAGACCTTCACCCTGGCCACGCTGTTCACCCGCCTGGTGGTGGAGCAGGGCTTGCGCATCGGCCAGATCCTGGCGGTGACCTTCACCGACGCCGCCACCCAGGAACTGCGCAAGCGCATCCGCGAGCGCCTGGCGCTGGCCGCGCGCCTGGTCGATCTGGAACCGGCCGAGGGCGAAGCACCGGATGTGCGATTGACCCGCGAAGTGCTGCAGCGCCATCTGCACGGCGGCACCGAGAGCGCCGCCGCACTGAAACGCCGCCTGCAGGTGGCCGCCGACGAGATCGACCTGGCGTCCATCTTCACCATCCACGGCTTCTGCACCCGCGTGCTGCGCGAGCATGCGCTGGAAAGCGGCCACACCTTTGATCCGCCGGAACTGCTGGCCAGCGATCGTGAGTTGCTGGAGGAGCTGGCCGCTGATCTGTGGCGCGTGCATGCCAATGACCCGGTCACGCTGGAGCCGCTGACCTGGCTGTGGTCCAATCCGGATGCGTTGGCCGCTGATCTGCGCGCGCTGCTGGGCGCGCCGCCGCTGCACCCGTTGCCACAGCCGGTGGCGCTGGCCGATCCACACCCGGCATTGCAGAGCGCGGCGGAAGCATTGTCTGCAAGCGTGCGCGAGCATGGCGAGCAGTTCTTCATCGACCTCTGCGATGCCGTCGACAACAAGTGGATCAACGGCGTGTCCTACAAGCTCGGCTGGCTGCACCCGCTGGGCCGGCAGTTGCTGGCCTGGGCCGAGCGCGCCGACCCGCGCGAGCTGCTGGCCAGCGAACGCCTGCCGGCACTGCTGCCGGAGGTGCTGGCCGACAAGACCAACAAGAAGTTCCCCGACCGCACGCCATCGTCGCCGCTACAGGCGCCGTTGGCGTGCTATGTCGCGCTGCTGGCCGAACGCGATGCCTGGTTGCGTGCCACCGCGCTGAATTTCCTGCACGCGCTTCGCGCCGAAGCCACGCAGCGCCTGCAGGCGCTGAAGCGCACGCGCCGGGTGCAGACCTACGACGATCTGATCGATGGCGTAGCGCTCGCCCTGGAAGGCCCGCAGCGACTGACGCTGGTCAGGCAGCTGCGCGCGCAGTACCGCATCGCGCTGGTCGATGAGTTCCAGGATACCGACGACCGCCAGTGGGGCATCTTCCACACCGTGTTCGGCGATTCGCCGGAGGTGCGCGAGCTGGGCCTGGCGCCGGCGCTGTTCCTGATCGGCGACCCCAAGCAGGCGATCTACGGTTTCCGCGGCGGTGATATCCACACCTACCTGAAGGCCAAGCAGGTGGCGCAGCAGGCGCCGGTGCTGGACCAGAACTTCCGTTCGAGACCGTCTGTGCTGCGCGCGTTGCAGGCGCTGTACGACAACGGTGGCGAAGACGCCTTCCTCGAACGCGACATCCAGTTCGAGCCGGTGCGCGCCGGTGGCGTGCGTACCGACGAGGACTACCAGCGCGACGGCCATGCCGCCACGGCGCTCACCCTGCGTGTGCTGCGCAGTGGCGGCGACAAGGCGATGAGTGCCGATGCCTCGCGCGATGCGGCCACCCAGGCCTGCGTGGCCGCGATTCACCAGATCCTGGTCGAGGCGCGTGCGGGCAATGCCGTGTTGCGTGGGCGTCCGGTGCAGCCCGGTGATATCGCGGTGCTGGTGCGCTCGCATCGCGAGGCCACCCTGGTACAGCGCGCGCTGGCCGCGGTGGGCATTCCTGCCGTGGCAGCCGGCAAGCAGAGCCTGTTCTCCACCCCCGAAGCGCGTGATCTCCGTGCGCTGCTGTTGGCACTGCTGCAACCGGCCGACGAAGGCCGCCTGCGTGCAGCGCTGGCCACCGTGCTGCTTGGCCAGCGCGCAAGTGCGATCGCCGCGATGGAACGCGAGGGCGACCTGCAACGCGGGTTCCAGGCACAGCTGCTGCACTGGCGTGAGCGCTGGCAGCGCGGCGGACCGTTCGCGGTGATCGCCGATGTCTGTGCCGCGCAGGGCGAACGCCTGCTGGCGCTGATCGACGGCGAGCGCCGCCTGACCAATTACCTGCAGCTGGGTGAACTGCTGCAGGAAGCCTCGGCGCAGGCGCTGGGCATGCATGGCCTGCTGGACTGGCTGCAGGGACAGATGGCCAGCGCCGACCAGGATGACGAGCAGCAGCTGCTGCGCCTGGAATCGGATGCGCGCCGCGTGCAGATCATCACGCTGCACAAGAGCAAAGGCCTGGAGTACCCGCTGGTGTTCCTGCCCTTTGTCGGCATCGACGGCGGCGCACCGAACACCGCCTCGCACTGCACCGTGCACGTCGGCGGCCAGCGCCAGCTGCACTGGAAGCTGGGCAAGGACGAGGCCTGGGAAGCGGCCAGCAGCCAACGTGAGCGCGAGCAGCGCGCCGAGGACGCGCGCCTGCTGTATGTGGGACTGACCCGCGCCGAGCACGCGCTTTGGATTGCCGTGGGCGATCTGGCCGGGCTGGGAAAGACCCGGCTGGCGCCGCTGCTGGGCGATCTGCAGGTGTTGCGCGCGCACGCCGACGTGCACATCGATGACAGTGAGGCACCGGCCGCGCTGCCGCAGCTGGCGGCCGAAGTAGAAGGTGATCTTCCGGCGGTGCGTGCACTGACCCGGCGCGTGCCGCACGACTGGTGGGTCTACAGCTTCACCCAGCTGGCCCACGCAGACGCCGGTGCCGGCAACGATATCGAAGCGGCCGCCACCGAGCTGCCGGCACCGGCCGCCGACGAGCCGGTCGGCCCGGAGCTGCCGCTGGAACCGGCGCTGCCGGAAGCGGCCGCGATCGCCGAAGACAGCACGCCGATCGACCCGCGCTTCATGGGCAGCCGCTTCGGCAATGTGCTGCACGAGGCGATGGAGAATGTCGACTTCGCTGCCTGGGGTGACTGGCAGCCGGGTCTGGAAGCTCCTGAAGGACAGGCCGAGGTGCTGCGCAAGGCGCTGCACGACGAAGGCTATGCCGACGTTGATCTGGACGATGGCGTGGCCGTGCTGGTGCCGCTGGTGGGCCACACGCTCACCGTGCCGCTACCCGAAGGTGGTGCGCTGCACAGCCTGGGTGAAGGCGAGCGCCGCGCAGAAATCGACTTCCATTTCGCCATCGAACCGACCACGGTGCCGGCGCTGCTGCAGGTCCTTCATGCGCACGGTGTTTCCAGCGCGCGCCGCGGCTTCGGTCAGCGCCGCCGCCTGGAAGGGCTGATGACCGGCATGATCGACCTGACCTACGTGCGCGATGGCTGCTGGTATGTGCTCGACTACAAGTCCAACCGTCTGCCCGGCTACAGCCCGGACCTGCTGGCCATTGCCATGCGCCACAGCGAGTACGACCTGCAGGCGCTGATCTACACCGTGGCGCTGCATCGCTGGCTGCGCTTCCGCCTGGGCGCGGCCTACGACTACGAGCGCGACATGGGCGGCATCCGCTACCTGTTCTGCCGCGGCCTGGATGCCGCTGGCAACGGCGTGCATGTGGATCGTTTCCCGTTGGCGCTGGTAGATGCGCTGGACGCACTGTTCGCCGGTGGCGAGCAGGCCCAGGCCGAACTGGCCGCGCGTGCCCGTGGAGCCAGCGCATGAGCCTGCTGAAGGAACTGCACCAGAAGGGCCTGCTGCGCACCCTCGACCACGCGTTGGCGACCAGCCTGATGCGGCTGCGCGACGACACGCCCGAGAGCGTGGCGCTGGCGGCGGCGCTGGCCTCGCTGGCGGTGTCGCAGGGCCACGCCGCGTTCGATCCGGCACAACCGCAGCGGTCGCTGGAAGGCGTGCCTGAGTGGCCTGCCGCACAGGACTGGCTGGCACATCTGCGTGCATCGCCGTGGGTAGCGACACCGGAGCAAGCCGACGCCATCGCCGAGGATGCGCCGCTGGTGCTGGAGAACGGGCTGCTCTACCTGCGCCGTTATCGCGAGTACGAGCGCCAGTTGGCCGCCGGCCTGCAGCGCATCGGCCGGCATCCGCTGCCGGCGCCGGACATGACGGCGTTGGCGCCGTTGTTCGCGCAGCTGTTCCCGCAGGCATTGAACAGTGAAGATCACCAGGCACGCGCAGCCGGCGTGACCCTGCGCCATCCGCTGGCGCTGGTCACCGGCGGCCCCGGCACCGGCAAGACCACCACCATCGCGCGCCTGTTGTTGCTGCTGGCCGCGCAGGCCCGGTACGCCGGCCAGCCGCTGCCCGAGGTGGCGCTGGCCGCGCCTACCGGTCGCGCCGCCGAGCGCATGGCCGAGAGCCTGCGCATAGTCGTGCAACGGCTGCAGGAACAAGGACTGGACCCGGCGCTGTGTACGGCGCTGCCCAGTACCGGCACCACCCTGCATCGCCTGCTCGGCGTGATTCCCGATTCACCGCGCTTCCGTCACCACGCCGACAATCCGCTGCCGGTGGATGTGGTGGTGGTGGACGAAGCCTCGATGATCGATCTGCCGATGATGGCCAAGCTGGTCGACGCGATTGCCAGCGGCACCCGGCTGATCCTGCTTGGCGATCCCGATCAGCTACCGTCGGTGGAGGCGGGCGACGTGCTCAGCGCGATCCTGCGTGCCAGCGGTGATGGCATCGGCACCCGCGCCGACGACGCGCAGGTACTGCACGGCCTGCTGGCGCCGGCCACCTTGCAGCCGCAGGCCGCACCACGCGCCTTCGCAGGCCGCCGCGTGCAGCTGCAGCGCGGCTACCGGCAGAGCGATGCGCTGGATCTGGCACCGCTGGCACATGCCGTGCGGGAGGGCGACAGCAGCGCCGCATTGCAGCTGCTGCGCAGCGGTGCATTGGCTGGCGTGCACTTCCACGAAGGCGAAGCCGATCCATTGCGCGGCCAGCGCGAGCACCTGCTCGGCCACTGGCGTGCACTGGCCGACGCGGCCGATCCAGTGCTTGCCCTGCAACAGGCCGGGCGCCTGCGCGTGCTGACCGCGTTGCGCGAAGGCCCGCAGGGTGCGCGCGGGCTCAACAGCCGCATCGAACAGCTGCTGGCCGGCAACACCCCGGGCTACTTCCAGGGCCGCCTGCTGCTGGTCACCGAGAACAGCTTCCGGCACCGCCTGTTCAACGGCGATATCGGCATCTGCCTGCGCGATGACAGTGGCGCGATGGTGGCCTGGTTCCCCGGCGATACCGTCGACCAGCCGCGCGCCTTTCACCCGGCGGCACTGCCCGCGCACGAAAGCGCCTTCGCGATGACCGTGCACAAGGCACAGGGCTCGGAGTTCGATGAGGTGTGGCTGCAGCTGCCACGTCAGGACAGCCGCGTGCTGTCACGGGAGCTGGTCTACACCGGCCTGACCCGCGCCCGCCAGGTGCTGCATGTGGCGGGCAGTGCCGAGGTGCTGCAGGCCGCATTGAAGCGCAACGCCAGCCGGTTGGGTGGCCTGGCCTGGCGGCTGGGTGCGGAAGAGGTGGCCGAAGCACCAACGCGCGTCGAACAGCCCACGGTGCAGGGCACGCTGTTCTGAATCGGGGTCGGATCCCGTTCCCAACGGGAACGGGCTCTGACCCCCGTCGCCCGATGTCGCATTTGCCCTTTGATGACGCCGCTGGTGCTACCTATCCTGCGTTGCTACCCCACGACACAGGAACCGGCACATGGCGCTTATCGCCCTGGATGACCCACGCTGGGCCGAACTACAGCATGCCTACGGGGCTGCGGATGACATTCCGGAGTTGCTGGCGAATCTGAGTATTCCGAAGGGTGAAAGAGCGGACGACGATCCGATTGAAGATACCTGGGAGGAATTGTGGAGCAGCTTGTGCCATCAAGGGGATGTCTACAGCGCTTCGTTTGCAGCGGTGCCGCATATTGTTGATGCGCTTCTGCGACAGCCAGAGCTCCTGATGTTCGACTTCGTTGGGCTGCCGATCAAAATTGAAGTTGAGAGACGAGAAGCCGACATCGTGCTCCCGGACATTCTGGAGCCGCAGTACTCAGAGGCGCTCCAGAACCTCGCTCGCTTTGCCGCCAGCGTAATCCTGGAGACGCATGATAGAAGCATGAGTTCAGCGTTGCTGACATCGCTCGCGTTGGCCCACGGCAATACCGGCGTCGCACGCATGCTTGGGCAGATAACCGCTTACGAAGCGGATGAAGCGGTTGATCTGTTCCTCAATCGCTAGCCAGAAGCAGTCGAGCATGGCTCGACTCTACAAAAGCGTACTTCGATCATTCCGACGTTCATCCACGCATGGCGTGGATCTACCGTGTCGACCAAGGTCGACACCTACCAGAGCAGAACGCCGTGCCGACAGATCGCAGGAAACTGTCGAAGGCGGGGTGGGTCCGGTTGAGGGAGTGTGAGCGGCATGGATGCCGCGACCAAGCCCCCATGGATGGGTTTACGGCGTCCCCCTCAACCGGACCCACCCCGCCATCCCACGGAATGCCCGCTTTTGACGTTGACGTTGCCTCGGCAGGTGCAGGGCGCAGCCCTGCCGCCCCCGTCATTCAGCGATCAGTACCAGACCATCCGGGAACACAATCGCGGCTTCATCGGCACTCACATCGAAGAAGCCCACGCCGTGCTTCTCAGCCAGGTCCTGTACGCGGCCATGCGCGCGCTCGGCCACCGAATACGCGAACGCGCCGTAGATCACCTCGCGGCCGATGCTGTACTCGGTCACCTCGGCACGGTCGTCATCGTCGTTGCTCAATGGGCCGTTCAACGGCGGGAAGTCCTGCGCCATCTCCGCGAACCAGGCCTGCAGCGCAGGACTGCTCACCGCCGGGTCGTCGTACTCGTGGCGTTCGTTCCACTGCGTCTGTTTTTCAAACCAGACGATGAAGGCCGCCGCCTCGCGCGGGGCGATGCTGGCGTCGAACACCATCATGTCGTAACTCATTGGAGCTTCCTGTTGTCTGGGCGAAAGGCCGCCGGGCGTGGCCCGGCGCTACCGGAGGATAAGGGGTGCGCCGGGGCATGCCCGGCGATTCGTATCAGGCGAACAGGGTAGCGCCGGGCCATGCCCGGCGGATCGCATTACACGGATGGAGCTGTGGCGTCCGCCCATCCCGGCGCCAACGCCTTCGCCTCCGGGAACAGCGCGAAGCGCAGCCCGATCAGACCCATCAGGGCTTCATCGCGCGCCTTGCACGCGGCCACGCTGCCGACCCGGCCCAGCGAGGTATCCAGCCGCTCGCGCAGCGCGTCGGCCGCCAGAATCGGTTTGCGCGCGGCGATCTGCCGGCGGTAGTGCACGGCGACCTCTTCCAGAATGTGCTCGACCGCTTCGCGGCTGCGCTCGGGCAGTTCCAGCCGGGCGCGGCGCAGCTGCAGGATGTTCAGGCCGATGCGCGCTTCGTTGAGCATGTCCACCGAGGCGATGTCGCTGCCCTCCGGCGTTGCCGCCAGGCGCGGCGCGAGCAGGCCGAGCAGATCGAGCATGCGCGCGGCGAAGCGCTGGCGGTCCTGCTGGCCGCGACCTTCGGCGGCTTCGGCCAGCGTGGTCCAGCCCTGCCGCACCAGCCGGCGCGCGGTCCATTCGGCACCCACAGAACGGAACAGGCGGGTCATCACCACCGCAAAGCCAATGCCGATGAACATTGCGATGGACGAGTTGAGGAAGGTCTGGATGTTGGCGCTGTAGGTGTTCTGCAGGCTCAGCAGCGCGGCCAGGTTGACCGTCAGCGGAAGCGCGAACAGTGCGCTCTTGGGGTGGTGCAGCATCAGCCCCAGCGGCAGGAACGCCACCGCCAGCACCAGTGCCAGCAGGCCGAAGTCGTGCACGGCCGGGAACACGCCGAACAGGTACACGCCGGCCACCACCGAGGCGACCATCGCCCATACCAGGAACGACACCATGCTCGGTGCCGGATCATCCTGCGCGGCGAAGAATGCGGCGGTCACTGCGGCCATCATCGCGCCGTTGCCACCGCCTTCCCAGCCCAGTGCGATCCACAACACGCAGTAGCTCATCAGCGCCACGCCGGCACTGAGCGCGGAGAACAGCGCCATGCCGTAGTCGACGTGCTTGTCGGCGGCCACGCGTTCGGTACGGATGCGGTAGTGCGCGCGGTCCAGCGGCGCGGTGCCGTGGTCGATGGCGTGCTGCAGCGTGCGGCAGTCCTGCCACAGGTCGACCAGCTCCTCCAGGCGCAGCAGCAGGCTGGCCAGCTGCAGGTGCTGCAGGTCGCGATCCACCTGTGGCTTCAGCGCGCTGATGCGCGCGCGCAGGCGGGCGTACTCGCTGGCATTCGTCGGGCCATCCAGCCAGTCGTGGATATCGTCGACCAGTGCCGGCAGCCCTTCGGGCAGGGCCTGGCCATCGCTGCGCAGCGCGCTCAGGCGGTCGGCAATCGAGGACAGCACCGGCAACAGCAGCAGCATGCGTTCGCGCAGGCGCTCCATCGACACCGCCGAACCGGCATGGCGCGGATCGTCACGGCGCAGGAACTCGATCAGTGCCTCGAACTGCACCAGGTCGGCGGCCAGCCGGTTGCGCGGCGCATGCGCACGGCCACGTTCAAGGATCTGCCGGCACCACTGCGCGGCGTCCTCCATCCAGTTGCCGATGCGGGCGCGCAGCATCGGGCGTACCGAAGCAGGGAACAGCAGCGACGCGAACAGCACTGCTACCACCGTGCCGAGGATGATCTCCTCGCTGCGTGCCACCACGGTGTCGAAGATGGTCTCCGGCGAGGTCACCGCCGGGAAGCCGATGAAGGCGGTGGTGTAGCCGGCCAGCAGGAACGCGTAGCCGCGCGGCCCGCGGTTGAGCAGGGCCATGAACAGGCACCCGGCCAGCCAGATCGACATCGCCGCGCTCAGCACCAGCGGTGTTTCCACCAGCGCCGGCAGCACCAGCAGGGTGGCCAGGCCGGCCACCAGGGTGCCGACGATGCGGTACACGCCCTTGGCGCGGGTGGGGCCCAGCAGCGGCTGGCTGACGATGTACACCGTGCCCATCGCCCAGTACGGGCGCGACAGGTTGCCGGCCATGGCGATGTACAGCGCGGCCACCGCTGCCAGGTAGGTCTTGATCGAGAACAGCCACGCCTGGCGGTCGGTCAGCGCGTTCATGGCCTACTTCGCTGCGGTCGGGGTGCTGGCTGCGGCGACGCTGGCCTGCCAGCCGCCACCCAGCACCAGGAACAGGTGGATCTGGTCGCGCGAGACCTGCGCCTCGGCGGCCGCCAGGGTGGCATCGCTGTTGGCCAGGCTGCGGTCTGCATCCAGGCTGGACAGGTACGGCGTGCGGCCGCCCTGGTACAGCCGGCGGTTCTGCTCGGCGGCCAGCGCGGCCTGCTCCTGCGCGATGCGCAGCGACTGCAACCGGCGCAGGTCCTGCGCATAGCGGTCCAGTGCGGTCTGGGTCTCGCGCAGTGCCTGCAGCACCGTGTGGTCGAACTCGGCCAGGGCCGCATCGGCCCCGGCTTCGGCGGCGTGGATGCGTGCGTGCGTGCCGGACGACGGCAGCGTCCACGAGATCAGCGGGCCGATCGACCACTGCTGGGTCATCGGCGTGCCGAAGTCTTCCAGCAGGCCGGCGGCACCGAGTGAGGCACCCAGGCGGATGTCCGGATACAGCTCGGCGGTGGCGACACCAATCCGTGCCGTGGCCGAGGCCAGCTTGCGCTCGGCCTGGCGCACGTCCGGGCGGCGCTGCAGCAGTGCGCGGCCATCACCGACCGGCAGCGCCTGCGCCAGGCCGGGGGCGTGTGCACAGTCGATCACGCCGGCCGGCAGCTGGCCCGGGGTCTGCCCGAGCAGGGCGGCCAGCGAATAGGCGGCCGCCGAGCGCTGCGCATGCAGCGGCGGCAACGCGGCTTCCAGCAGGGCGACCTGTGCATTGGCACGGGCCAGTTCCGGTGGTGTGCCACGGCCGGCGGCAATCAGGCGCTGGGTGACCGCGCGGCTGCGCTGCTGCAGTTGCAGTGAGTGTTCAGCCACGTGCAGTTCATGGTTGGCGTGGCAGATTTCCAGGTAGCTGTCGGCCACCTCGGCCACCACGCTGACCTGGGCCAGGTCGCGTGCTGCGGCCACCGACTGTTCGTCGGCGCGCGCCGCTTCGGCGCCACGCTTGAGCTTGCCGAACAGGTCGAACTGGTAGCTGACCGCAAACTTGCCATCGGCCAGGTTGATCACCGGCAGTTCGTGCTCCTGCAGGAACGATTCGGCCGACAGCTGCGCGCGGCTCACGCCGGCCTCGGCTTCGTACTCGAAGCCACCGGCGTCCAGTGCCTGTTCGTAAACGGCGGCTGCCCGCCGCAGATGCGCATCGGCGGCCTTCAGTTCCACGTTGTCGCGCAGCGCCTGGGTGATCAGGCCGTCCAGCACCGGGTCGTTGTACAGCGACCACCAGCGGTCGGGCAGCGCCTGGTTGGCGGCAATCTGCGGGTTCTGCGTATCGATGAAGGCCGCGTTGGCCTCCGGGCGCTTGAACGCCGAGCCTTCCGGCAGTGCGTAGTCGGGGCCGACGGTCCTGCACGCGGTCAGGCTGGCCAGCGCAACGATCAGGCCGAGACGGGGCAGGGCGGCGTTCACAGGCCCGCCTGTGTCGGCGCGGTGCCGGCCTTGTCGTTGTGTGGATGGCGGCCGGTGTCCACGGTCACCGTGGCGGTACGGCCTGCGATCAGTTCCACGCCCTGGGGCACGTCATCGATGGCGATGCGCACCGGGATGCGCTGCGCCAGCCGCACCCAGTCGAAGGCCGGGGTCACGTTCGGCAGCAGGGAGCTGCCGTTGCTGCGGTAGCGGTCCTCGATGCCGGCGGCGATGCTTTCGACATGGCCGCGCAGCGGTGCCGATTCGCCCATCAGGCGGATGTCCACGCGCTGCCCCGGGGCGACGCCGCGCAGGCGGGTTTCCTCGAAGTAGCCATCAATGCGGAACGAGCCGGTATCGAGCAGCGCCAGCACCGGCTTGCCGGCCACCACGTAGTCGCCTACGCGCATGGTGCGATCGTTGACCCGGCCATCGGCTGGTGCGCGCACCTCGGTGCGGCCCAGGTTGAGCTCGGCCAGGTCGACCGCCGCCTGTGCGGTGGCCAGCGCAGCCTGTGCGGCCTGCAGCTTGGCCCGGCGCACTTCGGCATCCTCGGCGGCCACCAGGTCCTGCAGGCTGCGATCCCGCCCGATCTCGCGGCGCAGCTGTGTCACCGATGCCTGGCGCTCGGCCAGGCTGGCGCGGGCCTGTTCCAGCGCGATGCGGTAGCGCGCGCGGTCGACCACGAACAGCAGGTCACCCTTCTTCACCGCCTGGTTGTCGGCCACCTGCACCGTTTCGACCAGGCCGGACACATCCGGCGCCACCTGCACCACATCGGCACCCACGTGCGCATCGCGGGTCCACGGCTCATCCATGTAGTAGACCCACAACTGGCGCAGCACCAGCAGGGCGACGATCACGGCTGCGCTGGTGAGCAGCACCGGCAGGGTCTTCTTCACGATCTTGTTCACGATTGCATCCAACGCAGAAGGTGGAACAGCAGGCCCAGCACGATCCCGTACAGCGCCAGATTGAACAGCGGCGGATGCCAGACATGGCGATAGGCGCCGGCGCGCTGAAGCAGCGCGTGCAGGCCGCTGTTGACCAGATAGGCCAACAGCATCAACCCGAGCAGGGTCGGGACGAATATTCCATGGAGACTGAATTCACCGGGCATCGGTAGGGGCGGGTGCGAAGTGGGGAGGGGAGGTACATCAAAACAACGGCAACGGGCGAAAGCCGCTGGCGTGTGCACGGCAGCGGCGGTGTCCGGGCAGAACGGTCTTACGTGATGCGGTCGGCGGCCTCGGCCAGCAGGCGCCATGCCTTCAGCACGGCGTGCAGTTCATCCATGGAAAGCTCGCCGAACACGTCCTGGCGCAGGCCGATCAACTGGTCTTCCAGCTCGCTGACCAGCGCGTGTCCCGCGTCGGTCAGCCACAGCAGGTTGGCGCGGCGGTCGCTGGCGTCGCTCTCGCGGCGGACCAGATCGCTGGCGCACAGCTTGTCCAGCAGGCGCACCAGCGACGGGCCTTCCATGCCCAGCTGCTGGGCCAGCGCCACCTGGCGGATGCCACCGCCGGAGCGGCCGATCATCAGCAGGGGCATGGTGCAGGCGGTGGAGATGCCGTAGCTGCCGAGCCGGCTGTCGGCCAGGCGCTGCCACTGCCGCCCTGCGTACAGCAGGCCGGAGCTGAGCTGCATCTGCAGCACGGTGCGCTCGTCGAGGGGTCGGTCCATAAGATATAGATAGGATACTACTAATTTCATTCCTATCAATGGGTTTTTCTGAATGGGTGGGGTGTAGTGAGGAAAGCGTTGCGCCTGCCTGGTGTCGGGTGGGGCAGCGGGGGCCGGACGGTGCAGGACACGCCGTGAACCCATCCATGGGGGCTCGGCCGCGGCATCCATGCCGCGGACGGTCCTGCCCCGCCCGGCCCCCGCTGCCTTCCCATCACCCCGCTAGCGCGGTGGGTTGGCTCTTAGAAGCATTAGAAGCAAGAGCAGAAGCAGTGCGGACCAACGGTCCGCACCCACCGAGGCGGCGGCGGGCCGCTTCCGAAGCCATGAACCCCCGCTTTTGACCCCGCTTTCGGGCGGTCCGGCCGCGCCCCCAGGAAACCGTCAGGGAGGTAGAGAGGGGACTGCGCAGGACCGTTGGCGCCATGGATGGCGCCATCGAGCCCCCAGGGGTGAGGGCGCTTTGCTTGCGAGGCATGCCTCGCAAGCGCCCGAACGCACAGCCGCCAGCGGCTGGGCCGGACCCCGGAGGGGGTTTACGGCGTGTCCTGCGCAGTCCCCTCTCTACCTCCCAACCGATAGCAACGACGCGCCAACACGACCCCCCGATGAACCGTCCCCACAGGACGACCCACCCCCCGGTCGGGTACGATGCTCGCCCCCCGTTCGGGACGCTGTACGCAATGAGCAAGAACAACGAAAAGGCCGCCCCGCAGGGCGACGTGACCCAGGACCAGGCCGAGGATGCCGTGCGCACCCTGCTGCGCTGGGCCGGTGAGGACCCGTCCCGTGAAGGTCTGCTGGATACCCCCCGCCGCGTCGCCGAAGCCTATGGCGACTGGTTCAGCGGCTACCGCGACGACCCGCGCGCCTACATGGAGCGGACCTTCGAGGAAGTGGCTGGCTACGATGAACTGATCGTGCTGCGCGACATCGAGTACGAAAGCCACTGCGAACACCACATGGCGCCGATCATCGGCCGCGTGCACGTCGGCTACCTGCCGGCCGGCAAGGTGGTGGGCATCAGCAAGCTGGCCCGTGTCGTCGAAGCCTACGCCCGCCGTTTCCAGGTGCAGGAGAAGATGACCGCGCAGATCGCCCAGTGCATCCAGGATGTGCTGCAACCGATCGGCGTCGGCGTGGTCGTCGAAGGCGCCCACGAATGCATGACCACCCGTGGCATCCACAAGCGCGGCGTCAGCATGGTCACCTCCAAGATGCTGGGCAGCTTCCGCGACGACGCGCGTACCCGCGCCGAGTTCCTGCGCTTCATCGAAGTGGGCGGCAAGCGCTGAGCCGCTTGCCCGCACCGCGCCGGCCCTGTGTGGCCGGCATGCCCACGGCCGCCCGCGCGGCGGCCGTGCGCGGCTGCTCGTCCCCACCAGCCCTTACGAATCCTTTCGCTGCATGAAGCATCGCGAACGCATCTCCCGTTACCGCCATCTGCGTGAACAGCCCCAGTGGAAGCTGCTCGCTGCCGACCACGCCCCGGAAATCATCGGCCTGCTGCAGGGCCTGCTGATGGACGGCGAGCGCACGCTGCCCTCGTCGGTGCTCAGTGAGCGCCTGCAACGCGCGCTGGACCAGCTCAACGGCGACGAACTGTCGCGCGAGCTGCCGCGCACCGCACAGGCGTACATCGCGCATTGGCTGGCCCAGGGCTGGCTGGAACGCCGCTTGCCCGAAGGCGCCGATCAGGAGCAGTACGAGCTGTCGACTGCGGCACTGCAGGCGATCCGCTTCGCCGACGGCCTTGAGCAGGCCCGCGTGGCCGCCACTGAAAGCCGCCTGGCGCTGGTCATCGAACAGCTCTCGCAGCTGGCCGCGCAGACCGAGTCCGATCCGGACGCGCGCCTGTCCGCACTGCGTGACGAGCGCGACCGCATCGACGCCGAAATCGCCCGTGTCGGCGCCGGCCGCGTGATCGCGCTGGATGGCAAGCGCGCGCTGGAACGTGCGCGCCAGATCATCGGCCTGGCCGACGAGCTGACCGAAGATTTCCGCCGCGTACGTGACGACTTCGAGCAGCTCAACCGCGATTTCCGCGAACGCATCATCGACGACGAGGGCGAGCGCGGCGACGTGCTGTCGCAGCTGTTCGAAGGCGTGGACGTGATCGGTGAAAGCGATGCCGGGCGCAGCTTCCAGGCGTTCTGGCGCCTGCTCAACGACGCCGAGCAGAGCGCCCAGCTCGATGCTGCGCTGGAAGCAGTGCTGGCGCGTGGTTTTGCGCGCCGCCTGGACCGCAACGAACGCAACTTCCTGCGCGGCTTCACCAGCACCATGCTTGAGCGCGGTGGCCAGGTGCACGACGTGCTGCAGAACTTCGCGCGCAGCCTGCGCGGCTTCGTGCAGAGCCGTGGCTATCTGGAACAGCGCCGCCTCAACCAGCTGCTGAAGCAGGCGCAGTCCGAAGCGCTGGCGCTGCGCGACGAGTTCCCTGCACAGCGCGGCATCGGCCGCGACCTGCAGCTGACCACCAGCCGCCTGCGTTCGTGGTCGCAATGGAAGCTGCACGATCCGCGCAGTGCCCAGGTCGATGGCAACGTCGAGTACAACGACGCCGCCGCGATCAGCCTGGAGAGCGTCGGCGACCTGGTCGCTTCATCTGAAATCGACTTCCGCACCCTGCGCCGCGACCTGCACGACCTGCTCGATGCACAGCCGCGTCTCAGCATTGCCCAGGCCCTGTCGCAGCGCGAAGCGCCGCAGGGCCTCGGCAGCGTCATCGGCTACCTGTCGCTGGGCACGCGCTTCGGCAACGTGGTCGCCGGCGAGCAGGAGCTTGCGCAATGGCGTGGTGGCGACGGCCAGGTCCGTCGCGCCCGCATCCCGCTGGTTTGGTTCACCCAGGAGAGACGCCATGAGCTGGCATGAAGATCCCATCGACGCACCGCAGGCCGACGTGGCGGAAGACGCCTACGAAGCCGAGCCGGTGGCGACCGTGGCGCAGCCCCGCCGTGGCAACGACGTGTACTACCTCGGCGATACCGGGCGCCTGCCGCTGGATGCACGCCGCGCGCTGTGCCAGCTGCTGATCGGCCCCAGCATCGACCAGCTGCGCCACGCCAAGCTGTGGCCGGCGCTGATCCGCAGCGAAGCCGCCATCCGTTCGTCGCTGGCGGACCTGTTCCTGGAACTGGTACTCGACCGTGACAGCGGCGTGGCATTCACCCGCCAGGCGGACACCGAAGACGTTGAGGCACCGGTACTGCTGCGCACCTCGCCGCTGACCTTCATCGACTCGGTGCTGCTGCTGTACCTGCGCCAGCAGCTGGCCGAGGCCGATGCGCGCGGCAACCGCGCGGTGGTCGCCGACGCCGAGATGGCCGAAGCGTTGGCCATCTACGAAAAGAATCTGTCCACCGACCGCGCCGGCTTCAACCGCCGCGTCGCCTCGGCGGTGCAGAAAATGAAGGACAACCACATCCTGACCCGCCTCAGCGGCCAGGAAGACCGCCACGAAGTGTCGCCGGCGCTGAAGCTGCTGTTCTCCGCCGAAGACGTGTCCCAGCTTTCGGCGGTTTACCGCCAGCTGCGCGAAACCCCGGCCGCCGAGGCCTGAGAGACCCGACCATCGCATGGCTATCTCCAAGCACACTCCCGCCCTGTTCAACGAAGGCCTGCCGGACCCGCGCCTGCAGCAGTTCCGCATGCGCCGCCTGCAGGTTCACAACTGGGGCACCTTCAACGGCCTGACCGAAGTGCCGATCGCCGAGCGCGGCTTCCTGTTCGTCGGCCGTTCCGGCTCGGGCAAGTCGACCCTGCTCGATGCCATGTCCGCGCTGCTGACGCCGCCGGCCATCGTCGACTTCAACGCCGCCGCGCGTGAGGCCGAGCGCAGTGGCCGCGACCGCAACCTGGTGTCCTACGTGCGTGGCGCATGGGCCGACCAGCAGGACAGCGGCACCGGCGAGATCGCCACCCAGTACCTGCGCAAGGGCGCGACCTGGACCGCACTGGTGCTGGAATACCGCGCCGGCGATGGCCGCGTGGTCAGCCTGGTGCGCCTGCTGTGGATCTCCGGCAACGGCACCTCGGCCGGCGACGTGCGCAAGCACTACATGATTGCCGAGCGTCCGTTCGACATCGCCAAGGATCTCGGCGGTTTCGACCTGGACCTGCGCAAACTCAAGCAGAAGCTGTCCGACCTGCATCACTTCGACACCTTCTCCGGCTACGCCGAACGCTTCCGCGACCTGCTCGGCATCGACAACGAGATGGCGCTGCGCCTGCTGCACAAGACGCAGTCGGCGAAGAACCTGGGCGACCTCAACGTCTTCCTGCGCGACTTCATGCTCGACACGCCGAAGACCTTCGACGCCGCCGAGCGTCTGGTCAGCGACTTCGCCGAGCTCGATGGCGCGCACCAGGCCGTAGTCACCGCGCGCCGCCAGGTGGAAACCCTGTTGCCGGCACGCGCCTACTACGGCGACCTGAAGCAGATGCACCGCCAGCGTGGCGACGACGAAGCACTGAAACTCGGTGTCGACAGCTTCCGCGAAAGCCGCCGCCAGGCGCTGATCGAAACGCGCCTGCGCGAGATGGACGTGCGTGACCGCGGCCTGCTTGGCGAGGAAAGCCAGCGTCGCGCCGCGCTGGACAACCACACCGAGCGCCTGGCTGAGTTGGAACTGCAGCGCCGCCAGCAGGGCGGTGAGCGCATCGAGGAACTGGAACGCGAGCAGGGCCGCGCCGAAGCCGAGCGCGACCGCCGCAAGGCCAAGCGTGACCAGGCCCAGGAAGCCGCACAGCAGCTGCAGGCCGAACTGCCCGACGACGCCCACGGCTTCTCCGAGCTGGTCGAGCGTGCGCAGAACGAACTGCAGGATCGCCAGCGGGCCTCGGCTGCACTGGACGATGCAATCAGCGACCGCCTCGGCGGCAAGCGCGATGACGAGCGCCGCTTCGGTGAAGTGCGCAGCGAACTCGAAGCGATGCAGCGCACCCCCTCCAACATCCCGGCGCCGATGCAGAAGCTGCGCGCGCGCCTGGCCGAGGAAACCGGCATCGCCGAAGCGGCGCTGCCGTTCGTTGGCGAGCTGATCCAGGTCCGCTCGGAAGAGCAGGGCTGGCAGGGCGCCATCGAGCGTGTGCTGGGTGGCTTCGCGCTGTCGCTGCTGGTCGATGACAAGCACTACAACGACGTCGCCGAGTGGGTGAACCGTACCCACCTGGGCATGCGCTTCACCTACTACCGCGTGCGCCGCAACGACGATGCGTTCGCGCGTGAGCCGTCGGCGAAGTCGCTGCTGCACAAGCTGGAGCTGCGCGAGCACGTCTTCGAAAGCTGGCTGCGCCGCGAGCTCGGCAAGCGTTTCGACTACGAGTGCGTGGATGCCAAGCAGCTGCGCAACGTCGACCGCGGCATCACCCGCGAAGGCCAGGTCAAGCATCCGGGCGACCGCTTCGAGAAGGACGACCGCAGTGCGGTGGGCGACCGCCGCCGCTGGATCCTCGGCTTCAACAACCACGACAAGGTGGGCGCTTTCGAGCGCGAAGCACAGGAACTGGCCAAGCGCATCGCCAGCTGCGAGACCGACATCGCGCGCCTGCGCGGCCAGCGTGACCGCGACAACGAACGCCGCCTGGCTTGCCACGAGCTGGTCAGCATCAGCTGGAACGAGATCGACATCGCCGCCCCGCAGCAGCGCCTGACCGATATCGAGGCCACGCTGCGTGACCTGCGCGAAGGCAACGCCGATCTCGCCAAGCTGGCCAAGCAGATCGACGCCGTGCGCGCCGACATCGAGCAGTCCCGCCGCACCTATGAAGACGTCCGCGTCGAACGTGGGCAGCTGGTCAAGGAACGTGATCGCCTCGATCGTGCACGGCAGCAGAGCCGTGCGCTGGTGCTGCCGAGCCTGGCCCAGGAACATGAAGCCGGCCTCGCCGAACGCCTGCAGGAGCAGGGCCCGCTCAGCCTGGAAACGCTGGAAGCGCACATGCGCCAGGTCAGCAACGCGCTGAACGAGCAGCTGTCGTCCTCGCAGCAGGACCTCAACCGCATCGAGAACCAGTTGATTGGCTGCTTCCGTCGCTTCATCCAGCAGTGGCCGGAGGAATCGGGCGACTTCACCGTGTCGGTGGCCTCGGCCGAAGACTTCCTGGCCCGCCTCGAACGCCTGGAGCGCGATGGACTGCCGCAGCACGAAGAGCGCTTCTTCGATCTGCTGCAGAACCAGAGCAAGAACAACCTGCTGGCCCTGCAGCGTCACAGCGCCGAGGCCCGCAAGTCGATCGGCCAACGCCTGGACGAAGTGAACGCCAGCCTGGAACAGGTGCCGTTCAACCGCGGTACGTTGCTGACCATCGAACTGAACGACCGCCGCCTGCCGGAAGTCGGCGAGTTCCACCTGCAGCTGCGCGAGGTGCTGTCGCAGCAGCAGACCGAGCAGCGGGAGCTGGCCGAATCGCAGTTCACTGTGCTGCGCCAGCTGGTCAACCGGCTGGGCTCGCAGGAAGGCGAGGACAAGCGCTGGCGCGAGCTGGTGCTGGACGTGCGCATGCACGTGGAGTTCATCGGCGTCGAGCTGGATGCGGAAACGCGCCAGCAGGTCGAGATCTACCGCAGTGGCGCCGGCAAGTCCGGTGGCCAGCGCCAGAAGCTGGCCACCACCTGCCTGGCGGCCGCGCTGCGCTACCAGCTCGGCGGTGCCGACAGCCAGCTGCCCAGCTACGCCGCCGTCGTGCTCGACGAAGCCTTCGACAAGGCCGACAACGAGTTCACCGCGCTGGCGATGAACATCTTCGACAACTTCGGTTTCCAGATGGTGGTCGCCACACCGCTGAAGTCGGTGATGACGTTGGAGCCGTTCATCGGTGGCGCCTGCTTCGTCGAGATCAGCGGCCGCCACGACTCGGGCGTTCTGTTGATCGAGTACGACGAAGAAGGCAAGCGCCTGAAGCTGCCCGAACGCAGCCGCCAGCAGGCCAACGAACCGGAAGAAGCCGAGGCCTGACTTGGCCGATTGAATGGGGATGCCGGCCAGCGGCCGGCACTACCGGGTCATGAACCGCCCGATGGGGTAGTGCCGGCCGCTGGCCGGCAGCACCTCGCGCCCAAGCATTCTGTAGAGCCGAGCCATGCTCGGCTGCTCTTCGCGATGGGAAACCGTGTGCCAACCGAGGTTGGCACCTACCGGGTCATGAGGCGCATTCACGCCCCGCGCAGCGTATCCCACGCCATCCGCGCGATCAGTACCACCACCAGCCCCACGAACAGCTTGCGGATGAACGGCGTACCGCCCTTCAGCGCCAGGCGCGTGCCCACCACCGAGCCGACGATGTTGGCCGCGGCCATCGGCAGCGCGAACAGCCACAGGATGTTGCCGGTCGGCACGAAGAACGAGATCGCCGCCACATTGGTGGCCAGGTTCACCACCTTCGACGCTGCCGACGCGCGCAGGAAATCCAGCCCGAAGAAGCGCACGAACAGGAAGATCAGGAAGCTGCCGGTGCCCGGTCCGAAGAAGCCATCGTAGAAGCCGATCGCTGCACCGATCGCCAGCGCGATCACCAGCTCGCGGCGGCCGATCTCCTGCGGTCGGTGCAGCGCACCGAAGTCTTTCTTCCACAGCGTGTAGGCCAGCATCGCGATCAGCAGCACCAGCACCAGCGGGCGCACCGCGTCCTTGGGCAGCAGGCTGACCGCGGTGGCCCCGGCGAAGGAGAACACGAAGGCTGTGCCGGCTGCGAACAGCACCGGCTTCCACGGGAAGCGCACGTTGCGCGCGTAGCGCCAAGCCGCTGCACCCGTACCGAACATCGAACTGAACTTGTTGGTACCAAACAGCATCGCCGGCGTCTGCTGCGGCAATACCGTGAACAGTCCCGGCAGCTGCACCAGACCACCGCCACCCACGGCGGCATCGACCAGGCCGGCGATGAAGGCGATCACCACCAGCCACCACAACTCAGGGGGAACCAGTTCCAGCACGGCGATCAATCAAGGTGGGGGCGCGACAGCATACGCCTGTCCTGTACCGGCGACCTATGCCGTACGTGGATCAATCCGCGCAACCCGGCGACAATGCCGACATGAGCCGAAAACCCGCCGATCCCTGCCCCTGTGGCCTTCCCGCCGACTATGCCGCCTGCTGCGGCCGCTTCCATGACGGTGAAGCCGCGCCGGATGCCGAGCGCCTGATGCGTTCGCGCTACAGCGCCTATGTGCGGGGCCTGGCCGACTACCTGCGCCAGAGCTGGCATCCGGACACGCGTCCGGCCGAATTGTCGCTGGATGATGCGTCCGGCCAGCGTACACATTGGCTGGGCCTGACCGTGCACGAGCACACCGTCACCGGTGCCGACAGCGCCGAGGTCCGGTTCACCGCGCGCTATCGGGTGGGCGGCGGCAGCGCGGTGAAGATGACCGAGCACAGCCGCTTCCTGCGCATCGAAGGCCGCTGGTACTACCTCGACGCGGTCTGAGCCTCAGCCACCGCGCACTGCCAGCACGTCCTGCCCGGCATACGCGCGCACCTGGTTGCGACCGCCGTCCTTGGCGGCGTACAGCGCCTGGTCGGCGGCCTTGACCACGGCCGCCGGGCGCGGACCGACGCGGGTGTCAGCCAGACCGATGCTTACCGTTACCTGCACTACCTGTCCGCTGCCGCCCCGCCCGCGCTGCTGGCGCCCGGCGTCATCGTCGCGGCTGCGGGTGCTGCGGTCACGCAGCTGCATGCGGGTGTCCTCGATGCTCTGCCGTAAGGCTTCCACGGCATCGACGCAGGCCATTGCCGGGCGGTCCAGGAACACCACCGCAAACTCCTCGCCGCCATAGCGGAACGCCCGACCACCGTCGCCCACCCGCGCCAGCCGCGAGGCCACCAGGCGCAGCACGTCGTCGCCGGTATCGTGGCCATGGGTGTCGTTGAACGATTTGAAATGGTCCACGTCCACCATCGCGATGCTGTAGGTGCCACGTGCCCGCTGCAGCGTCTCGTTGAACGCGCGGCGCCCGGGCAGGCCAGTCAGCTCATCGCGGAACGCCATGTGGAAGGACTCCTGCAGCATCGCGCCCAGCATCAGCAGCAGGGCCGCGCTGCTCAGCGCCGGCAGCAGCACCGGTTGCAGGAACACCCTCGGCAGCATCCACCACAGGCACAGCAGGGCCAGCAGCATCGCTGTGTGCAGTGGCCGTGGATGCCGCCACGCTTGCCAGCCCAGCGCTGCGGTCGCCAGCAGGAACAGCAGCGCCGGCAGCTGCGCCAAGGCGTTCCAGTCGGCCGGGATCCACGCCCAGTGACGGTTCGACAGCAGATCGTGCATGCCGCGCGGCTGCTGCGTGGCCAGCAGCAGGAAGATCAGCAGTGCGGTACCGCTGGAAACCGCGCGCAACAGCAGGTCCTGGCGACGGCGGCCGCGCTCCGGCCACAGCGACAGACCGGCGAACAGCAGCGGCAGCCACGCTGAGATGGCGTGAAAGCGCAGAGGGGTCATTGCGTCGACATGGCCACTACGCAGGTAGCCGCCAACGTCCCGGTGCAGCAGCGCGAACATGACGGCCACCACCAGCAACAGGCAGAGCGAGCGCACCTGGTGGTAGAGCAGGGCCAGTCCTGCACCGAGGCAGGCCAGCAGCCAGGGCAGGATGCGCTGCGCCGGGCTTGCCACGTCTGCGGTATCCATTGCGGTCCACACCACCACGGCAACCAGCACGGCGGGCAGCACGAACAGATAATGCGCAGGCTGGCGGAGCGGATGCAGGGGCAAGCAGGAATTCCAGCGCGGTGACGACGCGGCCGCAGCATTGCCGTTAGCGGCGCTTTCGCCTGCTTCTTGAATGCGAGGCGGTCACGCATGTGAACGCAATGACGCCGGACCATGACGTCGCACTCACCGGCCTGCGTCGATCCTGCCTGCATGGACAGCGTACCCGCCGCCGTCGCTGCCCCGCAGCACGATCTCGCCCGCCAGTTCGCCCGCATCCGGGCGCGCAGCATGCAACTGGCCGCGCCGCTCAGCGCCGAGGACGCCATGCTGCAGAGCATGGCCGACGCCAGCCCGAGCAAATGGCATCTTGCCCACACCACCTGGTTCTTCGAACGTTTCGTGCTGGCGGGATTTGCCACCGCGCCCGCGCATGACCCGGCCTGGGACTACTTGTTCAACAGCTACTACAAGAGCATCGGGCCGGCGCATGCCCGGCCGCAGCGTGGGCTGCTGTCGCGGCCATCGCTGCAGCAGGTGCGCGACTATCGCCAGCAGGTCGATGCACAGGTGCAATCGCGGCTGGCGGCAGGCGATCTTGATGAGCAGGCGCTGCAGCACCTGCAGTTGGGCCTGCAGCACGAACAGCAGCACCAGGAACTGCTGCTCACCGACATCAAGCATGCGTTCTGGTGCAACCCGTTGCAGCCCGCCTACCGTGAGGACCTGAAGCCTGCCGCCAGCGCTGCCAGTGCGCAGGGCTGGATCGAATCACCCGAGCGTATCGTCACCGTCGGCGCCGCAGCCTGGCCGCGGCATACCGCCTTCGCCTACGACAACGAATCCCCACCGCACCGCGTGCTGCTCCCCGCACACTCGCTGGCCGAGCGTCCCGTCAGCAATGCCGAGTACCGTGCCTTCATCGACGCAGGCGGCTACCGCGAACCGCGCTGGTGGCTCAGTGAAGGCTGGGTAGTGCGTGAAGCCGAGGACTGGCGGCATCCGCTCTATTGGGATGACGCCCTGCAGCGCGAGTACACCCTGGGCGGTTGGCGCGAACTGGATCCGAATGCGCCGGTCTGCCACCTCAGCTACTACGAAGCTGACGCCTGCGCCCGCTGGGCCGGCGCGCGGCTGCCCAGCGAGTTCGAGTGGGAAGCCGCTGCCGCATCGCAGCCGCTGCGGGGCCACTTCGCCGAGGATGACCACCTGCATCCGCAGGCGGGGCAGGGTAGTGGACTACGGCAGCTGTTCGGCGATGTCTGGGAATGGACCCACAGCGCGTATGGCGCCTACCCGGGCTTCCGCCCCTTCGCCGGCAACCTCGGTGAGTACAACGGCAAGTTCATGTGCGGGCAGTGGGTGCTGCGCGGCGGCAGCTGCGCCACACCGCGCGGCCACGTGCGTGCCAGCTACCGCAACTTCTTCATGCCACCGGCGCGTTGGCAGTTCTCCGGGCTGCGCCTGGCCAGGGACCTGACATGAGTACAGTGCAGGACGCGCTGCAGGCATTGACCGATCTCACCCCCGGCCGCCCGCAGATCCTGGCCGATGTGGTGGCCGGGCTGTCGCGCGCGCCGCGCCAGCTGCCCTCGAAGTACTTTTACGATGCGCACGGCTCGCGGCTGTTCGAACAGATCACGCAGACCCCCGAGTACTACCCCACGCGTACAGAGCTGGCCCTGCTCAAGCGCGTGTTGCCGGACATCGGCCGCACCGTTGGCCCGCGCCTGCACGTGGTGGAACTGGGCAGTGGCAGCGGCCGCAAGACCGCGCTGCTGCTGGCCGCCCTGCACGACCCGGTGGCCTACACGCCGATTGAAATCTCGCGTGCAGCGCTGCTGTCCAGCATCGACCATCTGGCACCTGCCCTGCCTGAGGTGGAGATGCTGCCGGTCTGTGCCGACTTCACCCGTCCCGTGGCCGTGCCCATGCCCGAGCGCGAGCCCGCGCGACGGCTGCTGTTCTTCCCCGGATCCACGCTGGGCAACTTCGAAGGCGATGATGCGGTCGCATTGCTGCGGGCGATGCGCCAGACGATGGGCCACGACGGCCTGGCCCTGGTCGGCATCGACCTGCACAAGGACCCGGCACTGATCGAAGCGGCCTACAACGACGCGCAGGGCGTCACCGCCGCCTTCACCCTCAACCTGCTGGCCCGCCTCAACCGCGAGATTGGCAGTGACTTCGACCTCGACGGCTTCCGCCACCGTGCCCGCTACAGCACGGCACGGCTGCGCATCGAAACCGACCTGGTCAGCCAGTGGGCGCAGGATGTCCACCTGGATGGCCGCACCTTCCACTTCACCGCCGGTGAACCCATCCGCGTCGAGTACAGCCACAAGTACACCGATGACAGCTTCGAACAGCTGCTGCAGCAGGCCGGGCTGCAGGTGGTGCAGCGCTGGGATGCCGACGCCCCGGCCTATGGCCTGCGCCTGTTGCGCGCCCTGTAGCACCGATCATCAGCCGGTGCCGCTTCAGGTTCGGCTGCACCGGTAGCCCTAAGATGGCCTTGCACAGGCAACACGGAGGACGCCATGCCCATTCTGACCACGCTCGGCCTGGCGGCCGCCCTCGCATCGGCATCCACACAGCCTGTGGAACCCGCTGGCAGCAGCGATCCTGCGTTCAGCCGCTGCCTGGTGGAACTGCAGTCCACGGCCGCGGCCCAAGGCATCAGCGCTGACCGCTTCAACGAGATCACCGCCGGCCTCACGCCGGACCCCAGCGTGCTCGGCCTGCTCGACGCGCAGCCGGAATTCACCACGCCGATCTGGGATTACCTGGCAGCCCTGGTCGATCGCCAGCGGGCCGAGGATGGTCGTGCGATGCTGCAGCAGCATCGTGACCTGCTCGATCGGGTGTCGGCGCAGTACGGCGTTGATCCGACCACCATCGTCGCGGTCTGGGGCGTGGAGAGCGACTATGGCCGCGTGTTCGGCAAGCGCCCGCTGCTGCAGTCACTGGCTACGCTGTCCTGCGCCGGTCGTCGTCAGGCCTTCTTCCGGGGTGAACTGCTGGCCCTGCTCAAGCTGATCGACCGGGGTGACCTGCAGGCGCAGGGGCTCACCGGTTCCTGGGCCGGGGCGTTCGGCCATACCCAGTTCATGCCAAGCACCTACGCACGCATCGCGGTCGACGGCGATGGCGATGGTCGTCGTGATCTGGTCGGCAGCATTCCCGATGCGCTGGCATCTACCGCCAACTACCTCAAGCGTGCCGGTTGGCGCAGTGGCGAGCCGTGGGGGATGGAGGTGCGTATCCCGGCCGGTTTCACTGCAAGCCAGGCCGGGCGCACCCAGCGCCGCGCGCTGGCCGACTGGCGCGCGCAGGGCGTGACCGCACTGGATGGCAGTGCACTGGCTCCCGCCAACCTGCCGTCCGATGCGCGCGCGGCGCTGCTGCTGCCGGCCGGGACCAAGGGTCCGGCGTTGCTGGTGTTCCGCAACTATGACGCGATCTACAGTTACAACGCCGCCGAAAGCTATGCGCTGGCGATCGCCACGCTGGCCGACCAGCTGCGTGGCGGCAGCGGGTTGGCCACCGCCTGGCCGACCGATGACCCGGGCCTGGGCCGCGACGAGCGCCGCCAGCTGCAGACCCTGCTGCTCGCGCGAGGTCACGACATCGGCAGCGCCGACGGCATGATCGGTACCGCCACCCGTCGCGCGATCCAGACCGAGCAGCAGCGCCTGGGCTGGAGTGAGGTAGACGGTCGCGCGGGCCAGCGCATTCTGCGCGTGCTGCAGGAAGAGGCGGCCGCCGTCGCGCCCGGTGGCCAGAAGTCCTTGCCGGCGACACGCTGACCGCGACATCATCGCCGCGGTCTTCAAGGAGCGTCATCGCATGCAGTCGAATCCGGACATCAGCACTGGCCTTTATCACGGGCTTGAGGCGTGGCACGTGAGGACCCCCGGGGCCACGGCGGTCATCAGTGTGTTTGGTGGCCAGCTGCTGTCATTCATTCCGGAAGGGCAGGTGGACCTGCTGTGGCTGTCGCCGAATCGCGCCGAGCTGCCCACGCCCATCCGCGGTGGCGTGCCGGTGTGCTGGCCATGGTTCGGCCGCCAGGGGCAGAGCGCGGATGTTCCTGCGCACGGCCTGGTGCGTACCGCGCGTTGGGAACTGCTGCAGGCCAACCAGAGCGATGATGGTGACGTGGAGCTGCAGTTGGCGCCCGCGCCCTGCATCGACCTCGGCCTGCGCCTGCAGATGCAGCTGCGCATCGGCCGCCAGCTGCACCAGCAGCTGACCAGCGAGAACATCGGCACCGCCCCGGTGACCTTCACCCAGGCCCTGCACAGCTACTTCCACGTGGGCGATGCCAGCCGCGTCGAGGTCGATGGCGTCGATGGACTGCAGTATCTCGACAAATACGACGACTACGCGCAGGCGCGCCTGCAGCAGGGGCCGTGGTCATTGCGCGATCCACGTGATCCCGGTCGCAGCGACCGTATCTATACCGGTGCCGGCGGCCATTACGTACTGCGTGATCCTGCCTTGCAGCGACAGATCGGGATTCGCAGTACCGGCAGCCAGACCCTGGTGGCATGGAACCCGGGCGCGGACGCGGCAGCGAAGATGGCCGACGTCGGCGATGGCTGGCACGATTACGTGTGCCTGGAGGTGGCCAATGCCGGCCCCGAACAGATCACCCTTGCACCGGGAGCGCGCCACCGGCTGGCGCAGACGCTGACCGTTGCCCCGTTGTAGGCGGTGGCAGCAATTCCAGTTTGATGATGTTCGCAGGAAGGATGGAGAACATGCAGGAAGCACAGTGGTGGTATGCCAATGGCAGGCAGAGCAGTGGGCCGGTCGACCTGGCCGGTCTTCGCCGGCTGCAGCAGGAGGGGGCGGTAACGGCGCGCACGCTGCTGTGGTGCGAGGGCATGCCGTCATGGCGGCCGCTGGCCGAGCTGGACGAGGTGCCAGCCCGCATGGAGGCCGCACCGGCGCAGTCGATCGAAGCCCTGCCCTCCGTCGAAGCCAGCGCGCCCCGGGTCGGTGATCCTTCCGATCCCTACCGCGCGCCGGAGACAACACCGGACATGACCCCCAGCCTCGGGCTGGAAGGCGAGATGGCCCTGTATGCCAGCGTGGTGGGTGGCAATTTCCCGATCTACCGCCAGCGCTGGCGCTTGGATCAAGGCAGCGCTACGGGCACCGGAACCTGGCACTGGCCGGCATTCCTGATCGGCCTGGTATGGATGATGTACCGCAAGATGTACCGCCTGGCTGCGCTGTGGGCCGGCCTCCTGCTGCTGGTCAGTGTGATCGAGACGCTGCTGGAAGTGCCTGAGGGCCTCTCACTGGTCATCACCTTCGCGCTCAGCATCACCACCGGCATGTTCGGCAACAGCTGGTATCTGACCCATTGCCAGCGCCAGATCGCCCAGGCGCGTGCCGTGACCGGGGGCGATGAAGCGCGTTTGCGCAGCGAACTGGCCGCGCGTGGAGGAACCAGCGTGATCGCCACGCTGGCCGCCATCATCGTTGTCATGGTGCTGGCTACGATCGGCGCAGAGCTGGCGGGCTAGCTGGATCAGCGGGCCTGGCGGGGCCGCAGCACCAGCAGGCACAGCGAACCGGCCACCAGGCCCCAGAAGGCCGAACCGATGCCGGCCAGCGTGACACCCGAGGCGGTGACCAGGAACGTGACCAGCGCTGCCTCGCGGTCACGTTCCACCGCCAATGCGCTGGCCAGGCTGTTGCCGATGGTGCCGAACAGCGCGATACCGGCCACGCAGGCCACCAGTTCCTTCGGGAACGCGGCAAACAATGCCGCAACGGTGGCACCGAACAGCCCGACCACGATATAGAAGGCGCCTGCGGCCATGGCGGCGGTGTAGCGTCGTGCCGGGTCCTCATGCGCGTCGCGGCCCATGCAGATTGCGGCGGTGATTGCGGCCAGGTTGAGCGCGTAGGCACCGAAAGGGGCCAGCAACGTGTTGACCACACCAATCCAGCCGATCACGGGCGACACCGGAGCGTCGTAACCGGATGCCCGCATTACCGCTACGCCCGGAATGTTCTGCGAGGCCATGGTGACCACGAACAGGGGCAGGGCGATGCCGGCCACCGCGGTCCACGACAGCGATGGCGCAACCCACTGCGGAACGGCCAGCTGCAGGTGTACCTGCTGTGCGTGCAGCAGGCCACGGCTGGCCGCCACTGCGATGCCGACCGCCAGAGTGGCGATCACGGCATAGCGTGGGAACAGGCGGCGTCCGGCCAGCCAGGTGGCGAACATCGCCAGCGCCAGCACCAGCTGGGTGTTCATCGCCACGAACACATCCAGGCCGAAGCGCAGCAGCACGCCGGCCAGCATGCCGGCGGCCAGTGCCATCGGCACCCGTTGCATCAGCCGGGCGAAGATGCCGGAGAAGCCGGCCAGCATGCCCAGCACTGCGGCAAGCAGGAAGGCGCCGGTAGCTTCAGAAAGAGAGGCTCCACCGGCACCGACCACCAGCATCGCCGCACCGGGAGTCGACCAGGCGGTCACCACCGGCACGCGATAGCGCAGCGACAGGCCGATGCAGGTCACGCCCATGCCCAGCCCCAGTGCCCACATCCATGACGCAATCTGCGCCTGGTCGGCACCGACGGCCTGTGCCGCCTGGAACACGATCACGGCCGAACTGGCGAAGCCGACCAATACAGTAATGAAGCCGGCAACGACCGCCGGCATTGAAAGATCGCGCCACCACCCCCGCCGCACCTGCGTGTTCATTGCCGTCCCTCTACTGAGCATCCGTGCATTGATAGCCTCTGCGGCGTTGGCCGCGCAACGCGCGGTCAACGCCGCAGCGATCTTCGAGCGTACGTCATGCGTGATGTCGCGGCGCTTCTGTCATCAGCATGCAAAAAAAGGCTTGACGAAATCTGCAGGATCTCTAGAATTCGCTCCCTTGCTGCAGCGCATCGCTTCTTCGGAAACGGCACGCGAACAGCGACGCCACCACCGCCGGACGAGATGATCGAACGAAGGTGTTGACGGACTCGAAAAGTCCGG
>NZ_JBLYPK010000005.1:0-390708 GCF_051861585.1 Stenotrophomonas sp. ATs4
CCGGCCGCACCCGGGGTCAGAGCCCTTTGCGTTGCAAAGAGATCCGACCCCCGCCTTCAGGTCCCGCGCGGCTTGGCCCGATGCGTGGCCGTCGCTGTCCACGGATCATCCGGCCACGGGTGGCGTGGGTAGCGGCCCTTCATCTCCTTCTTCACCTCGGCGTAGGTGTTTTCCCAGAAATTGCGCAGATCCTGGGTGACCTGCAGCGGCCGCCCGCCGGGTGACAGCAGGTGCAGCGTCAGTGGCACGCGACCATCGGCGATACGCGGCGTGTCGGCCAGTCCGAACAGCTCCTGCAGCTTCACCGCCAGCACCGGCGGCAGCGGATCGCCGCTCTCACTGTCCAGCGCATAGCTGATCGGCCGCTCCAGTCCTGAGGGCACGGTGATGCGGGTCGGTGCATGGCGTTCGACCAGCTGCCGTTGTGACCACTCCAAGGGCGACTTCAGCGCCTCGCCGAAGCTGGCTTCGTCCAGCGCATCCAGACGGCTCTTGCCGGCGAACGCGGGCTGCAGCCACTGCGCGCGGTTGGCCAGCAGGGCCGCATCGCTGCAGTCGGGCAGATCCAGTTCCGGTATCCAGCGCCGCAGCGATTCCACCCGTGCCTGCCATTGGCGCAGGCCTTCGGTCCACGGCAGTGCCTGCAGGCCGAGTTCGGCCACCGCGTCGGTCAGTGCCTGCGCGGCGTGCTGCGGATCGACCCGCCCGGCCGAGCGGCTGTCCAGCACGATGCGGTCGAAACGGGTTTCGCGCAGTGCCACCAGGGCGCGGCGCTCGCTGTCCCAGCGCACCACATCTTCGGTGATGAAGCGCTCCGGCCAGCCCTTGCGCAACGCGCCTTCGTCCACCGGCGCGGCGCGCAGCAGCAGCGCATCACGTGCTTCATAGCGCAGCTCGCTGACCACCAGCCACGGCTCGCCGCGCAGGTCGCTCAGTTCGTGCAGGCGCGCGCTGCGGCCGTTGGCCAGCAGGTAGCGCAGCGGATCGCTGGGGTGCTGGAAACCGATGCGATCGGGGAAGGCATGGGCCAGCAGGTCGCCCAGCTCATGCGCTTCGATGCTGCTGGGCGGCGCGGCCTCGCAGCGCAGGCGGCGACGCCACTGCTTGGCAGCAGCATCAATGGTGGCCAGCCCGCTGCGGTTGGCATCGCCCGGCGCGCGGCCGTTGCGGAACGCGGCCAGTGCGCGCCAGCGGGCCGCCAGCGCGTCACCGCCCTGGCGCAGCGGGTCGCGTGCCTCGAGCAGCGCGGCCAGATCGGCGGCCAGTGCCTGTGCACGCGCATCGGGCGCGGCCAGCAGCATCGCCGCCATGCGCGGGTGCGTGCCCAGCGCCAGCACACGGCGGCCCAGTGCGGTGATCGCACCACTGCTGGACAGCGCGCCCAGCCGCTGCAGCAGTTCGCGCGCCGCACCCATCGGGCCCGCTGGCGGTGGATCGAGAAAGCGCAGGTCGCTGCTGCCCCAGGCGGCCAGTTCCAGCGCCAGTCCGGCCAGTTCCACCTGATCGATCTCGGCGCGGCGCTGTGGCTCCAGCCGCTGCGACTGTGGCCACAACCGCCAGGCCACGCCTTCGGCCACGCGACCTGCGCGACCTGCGCGCTGGTCGGCTGACGCCTGCGCGATGGCCACCACGTCCAGCCGGGTGAAGCCGCTGTTGGGGTCGTAGCGCGGCTCGCGCGCCTGACCGCTGTCGATCACCACGCGCACGCCGGGCAGGGTCACCGAAGACTCGGCGACGTTGGTGGCCAGCACCACGCGACGGCGGCCATCGCTGGCCGCCTGCAGCACGCGTGCCTGCTGTTCCACCGGCAGTTCGCCGTGCAGGGCCAGCACTTCGACGCCACCATCCAGTGTTTCCTGCAGGCCGGCCTGCACCCGCGCGATCTCGCGCTGACCGGGCAGGAACACCAGCAGGTCACCGGGGTGTTCGGCCAGGGCCTGCTGCACCGCGCGGCGCACCTGCAGCTCAAGCGCTTCGTCGCGGCGCGCCGGGAAGTGACTGACCGCCACCGGGTAGCTGCGGCCCTCGCTGCTCAGCCGCGGGGCATCGAGAAAGCGCGCCAGCCGTTCGCCGTCCAGCGTTGCCGACATCACCACCAGGCGCAGGTCATCGCGCAGCTGCGCCTGCACGTCCAGCGCCAGGGCCAGCCCGAGGTCACCACTGAGGTGGCGTTCGTGGAACTCATCGAACAGGATCGCGCCGACCGCCTCCAGCATCGGGTCGTCCTGCAGCATTCGGGTCAGAATGCCTTCGGTGACCACCTCGACCCGCGTGCGTGCCGAGACCTTGTTCTCGAAGCGGATACGGTAGCCGACGGTGCCGCCCACCTCTTCGCCCAGCTGACGCGCCATGAACAGCGCTGCGCTGCGTGCGGCCACGCGGCGCGGCTCCAGCAGGATGATCTTCCGCCCCTGCAGCCACGGCGCATCCAACAGGGCCAGCGGCACCTGGGTGGTCTTGCCGGCGCCGGGTGGCGCTTCCAGCACCAGCCGAGGGTGTACGGCCAGGTGCTGCTGGATCTGCGGCAGCAGCGGGGAGATCGGGAAGAGCGGGGCGTTCATGTGCAAAGGATAAGGGGCCACGGCGGCCACAGGTACAATGCGCGGGCACTTTTCCCCCGCGATGACCATGCACCTGATCGATATCGGCGCCAACCTGACTCACGACTCCTTCGACCGCGACCGCGACGCCGTACTGGACCGCGCGCGGCAGGCCGGCGTGGTGCAGATGGTCATTACCGGTGCCAGCCGCGAGCACTCGCCGCTGGCCCTGCAGCTGGCGCAGCAGCACCCCGGTTTCCTGTACGCCACCGCCGGCGTGCATCCGCACCACGCGGTGGAATACACCGAGGAATGCGACGCCGAGATGCGCGCGCTGCATGCCCATCCGGAAGTGGTGGCAGTAGGCGAGTGCGGACTGGACTACTTCCGTGACTTCTCGCCGCGCCCGGCGCAGCACCGGGCGTTCGAGCGCCAGCTGCAGCTGGCCGCAGACAATGGCAAGCCGCTGTTCCTGCACCAGCGCGATGCGCATGCCGATTTCATGGCGCAGATGAAGAACTTCGAGGGACGCATCGGCCCGGCGGTGGTGCATTGCTTCACCGGCGAACGCGACGAGCTGTTCGATTACCTGGACCAGGACTGGTACATCGGCATCACCGGTTGGCTGTGCGACGAGCGCCGCGGGGCGCACCTGCGCGAACTGGTGAAGAACATCCCGGCCAATCGCCTGATGATCGAGACCGACGCACCGTACCTGCTGCCGCGCACGCTGAAGCCACTGCCGAAGGACCGCCGCAACGAACCGATGTTCCTCTCGCACATCGTGGAAGAACTGGCGCGTGACCGTGGCGAGGACGTGGCAGTAACGGCGGCCAACGCGGCTGCCGCGACGCGTGCGTTCTTCCGCCTGCCTGACGCCGGTTGATCGGGTAGTGCCGGCCGCTGGCCGGCAACACGATTGATTGCCGGCCAGCGGCCGGCACTACCGGAGCAGGTCGCGCAGGCCCTCACGGTAGCTGGGGAAGCGCGGCTGCCACGCCAGCGCTTCACGCGTGCCACGACTGTCGATGCGCTTGTTGCTCTCGTAGAAGCGCCGCAGCGTCGGGCTCAGTGCCGGATCGTCCCAGGCCACGGCAGGCGGCATCGCAAACCCGCCCAGCTGCGCGGCGAAGGCCAGCACATCCTGCGGCGGTGCCGGCTCGTCGTCGCTGGGCAGGTACAGCGCGTGCGGGGCGGGTCGTTGCATCGCGGCGATGATCACTGCCGCCAGATCCTCTACATGCAGGCGATTGAACACCAGGCCCGGCCGAACCACATGGCGGGCTCGGCCCTTTGACAACTGCAGCAGCGCATTGCGTCCGGGGCCGTACAGGCCGGGCAGGCGGAACACCGCCGAGGCAATGCCGCGCTGCTCCGCCAGCGCACGCCACTGGGCCTCGGCCCTTCTGCGCTGCACGCCGGCGTCGTCGGTGGCATCGGCTTCACTGCTCTCGTCGATCCAGCCACCGGCACGGTCGGCATACACCGACGTGGACGACAGGTAGCCCATCCAACGCAGTGCCGGACTGTCCTGCAGTGCCGGCAGCAGCAGGCGCAGTGCCGGGTCACCCTCGGCATCGGGTGGCACGCTGCACAGTACGGCCTCGGTCTGCGCGATCTCATCAAGCCGGGTCCTGGATGGCGTGGCGCCGGTGCGTAGTGAATGCCGCAGCAGGCCGTCGTCTGGCGCCGATGCCGGATCGCGTACCGTGCCGACGACCCTCACACCCAGCGCCTGCAGATGCGCTGCCAGCACGCATCCGCTCCAGCCCATGCCGAGGATCAGGACCCGCGACGGCAGCGCACTGGCCTGCAACGGGAGGCTCACGCGCTGCGCAGTGCCTGATAGGCCTGCAGGCTGCTGTAGGCGACCTGCAGCAGCAGGCCTTCCTGGTCGGCCTTGCGTGCACGCACGAGCATGTCGCCGACAATCTGTTCGGCCTCCACCTGCTGGCCCGCTTCCAGATCGCGCAGCATCGACGCCTTCAACGCCGAGCCGGCCTGGGTGAGGGTGCCGCGTGCAGTGTCCTGCGCGGCATCGGGAATCGGCTCACCTGCAGCTTCGGCCACGGCCAGGCATTCGTCGTACAGGCCACGTACGATCGCCTCGCCATCATCGGTGGCGACGATGGTGCCGATGTCCGCACGCAGCAGGCAGGTAGCAGCGGCCAGCGCGGTGAGGAAGGTGTACTTGATCCACTGTTCCTGGCCGATCTGTTCGCTGGCCAGGTGATCAAGATTGGCCTGCGCGCAGGCGGTGGCGAAGGCACGTACGCGCGCGGAGACCGCACCGCCATCGCGCTCGCCGAAGGTGAGTTTGGCCGGCTTGCCCAGGTGCAGCACCGCGCCATCGGCCGCCTTGGTGGCGCTGATGAAGCACAGGCCACCGAGCACGGCGTCGTGACCGAAGCGCAGGTCCAGTGCGTTGTAGTGATGCAGGCCGTTGAGAATCGGCAGCACGGTGGTGTTCGCGCCCACAGCCGGTGCGATGGCGTCGATCGAGCTGTCGAGGTCGTAGGCCTTGCAGCTGAGGATGACCAGATCGAACGGCTTCTGCGCGGCCAATGCGGGTAGCGCATCGGCGGTGACGTGCTGCACCGGGAAGCTGGCATCGCCGAGCGGGCTGCGGATGACCAGGCCATCGCGATCCAGCTGTGCGGCGCGCGCGGGGCGGGCGAGGAAGGTCACGTCGACGCCGGCCTGGGCCAGGCGACCACCGAAGTAACCGCCGGTACCGCCGGCGCCGAGAATCAGGATGCGCATTGCACGTTCACCGTGTTCTGGGGGAATCAGAACTGCGATTGTGCCGGAGATTGCAGCCAACCGCTGAGCTCCTTGTGGTGGTTCGCGGAAAGCACTGTTCATTGGGGTTGGCCGGGCGCGGCAACTACGGGAAGCAGATCAAGAGCGGAAGCGGTTCGCTCGCTGTGCTCGCTCGTGCAGGGCGGTGCTCAGGGCAGCTGTTCACTGAAGTCTTCGGTGTAACCCAGCAACAACGTGGTGCGGGTGGCCAGCGTTGCGGCCAGTTGTGACCAGGTGACGTCTGTTCCGGCAGCGTAGACACGCTGCAGGTCAGCGACCAACGCGTTCGCCTGTACAGGCGACGGTGCGCTGTCGCGCTGGAAGCCGAGCCACGATGCGCCAAGCCCGAACAGGTGGTAGTCGTAGCGCTCCTGCAGATGCCGTATCAGGGCGTGGTTCTGGAAGAGGTCCCAGTCCGCGCTGAAGTAACCGTTGGGCAGGGCGGCGATCAGGAGGTCATCGCGGTCCACCGGCACCTGCTGCACGCAGACCACGGCATCGACGATCAGATCCGGCGCAGCATTGGCCGCGACCAGCGCCTCGATGTCTGCGTCATTGCATAGCAAGGTGCCCGCCAGCGCGGTCCATTCCAGCCGATGGGAGGAATTCTCCAGCTGCGCGATGACATGTGCCAGCGACCGCTCGCGTGCCGCCAACGCATCTTCGGGGGTTGCCGGCTCTTCGTCCTCGTACAGCGCGATGCGTGCGTCATCGGACGCATGCATGCTGGTGTAACGGCACTGGCCCGCATCATCGAGCGTGCATAGGTAGCGATACCGGGGATCGGCAGTGCGTAGTGATGCCAGGTATTCCAGCACCTCAGCCAGCGAGGGCGAATCGCCCAGCAACGCGCGGCTGAAGGCATCGATGGGGCCGTCCACAACGGCCTTGTCCAATGGAATGGAAGAGATCTTCATGACCACAGCCTAGCGGCAATCCCAAACGAAAAGAGCCGAGCATCGGCCTTACCGTGAACGCTCCATCCACGCATGGCGTGGATCTACCGTGTCGACCAAGGTAGACACCTACCAACAGCAGCGCAGAACGACTCCCCGCCATCCCCCGGATAGTCAGCTTTTGCCGTTGAAGTTGACGTTGATTCGGCGGGTGCAGGGCCGCAGGCCCTGCAGGCCACCCTCAGCTGCGCATGCCCACGCCACGGCGCAGCAGCCACAGTGCCAGCGCTGTCAGCACCACCACGAAGCCGATCATCAGCGCGTAGGCCACCACCACCGGCACATCGCTGCTGCCCAGCAGGCCATAGCGGAATGCATTGACCATGTAGAAGATCGGGTTCGCATGGGTGGCCGCTTCGGCCCAGCCCGGCAGCAGCTTCACCGAATAGAACACGCCACCCAGGTAGGTCAGCGGGGTCAGGATGAAGGTCGGCACGATCGCCACGTCATCGAACTTCTTTGCATACACCGCGTTGATGAAGCCCGCCAGCGAGAAGATCGTCGCGCCCAGGATCACCGTGGTCAGCGTCACCAGCGGGTGCGGAATGCGCACCGGAGTGAAGAACATGGCGATGATCAGCACGATCACGCCCACCATCAGGCCGCGCAGTACGGCACCTGCCACATAACCCCACAGGATCACCCAGTTCGGCATCGGGCTGACCAGCAGCTCCTCCACGTGGCGGCCGAACTTGGCGCCGAAGAACGAGGAGCTGATGTTGCCGTAGCTGTTCTGGATCACGCTCATCATCACCAGGCCCGGCACGATGAACTGCATGTAGCTGTAGCCGCCCATGTCCCCCACGCGAGAGCCGATCAGGCCGCCGAAGATCAGGAAGTACAGGGTCATGGTGATCGCAGGCGGCACCAGGGTCTGGCCCCAGATGCGCATGATGCGGGCGACTTCACGGCGCACGATGGTCATCAGCGCGACGCGGTTGCGCTGGCCGTCGGTCAGCTCGGTGGTGCTCATGCAGGCTTCTCCAGGTTGCCGGTGAGGCGCACGAACAGCTCCTCCAGGCGGTTGCTCTTGGTACGCATCGAACGCACGCGGATGCCGGCTTCGTTGAGCGTGGCGAACACGCGGTTGAGATCCATCGCGCGCGGCATGTCGATGTCCAGCGTGTGCGGGTCCGGCGCGGTCAGGGTCGCGCCTTCGATCACCGGCAGCTGTGCCGGCAGGTCACCGTCGATATCCAGCAGGAAGCCTTCCACGTCCAGTTTGGCCAGCAGGGTACGCATCGGCCCCTGCTCGACGATCTGGCCATGGTTGATGATCGCCAGGTGGCGGCACAGGTACTCTGCCTCTTCCAGGTAGTGGGTGGTGAGGATGATCGTGGTGCCGGCGGCATTGATCTCCTTCAGCACGCGCCACATGTCGCGGCGGATCTCGATGTCCACGCCGGCGGTCGGCTCGTCCAGGATCAGCAGGCGCGGGCGGGTCATCATCGCGCGGGCGATCATCAGCCGGCGCTTCATGCCGCCGGACAGGGTGCGGCTCATCACCTGCGCCTTTTCCCACAGGTGGGCGCGCTTGAGTTCTTCTTCGGCCATCTTCTCCGCTTCGGCACGCGGCACGCCGTAGAAGCCGGCGTAGTTCACCAGGATGTCGAAGGGTTTTTCGAACAGGTTGAAGTTGATTTCCTGCGGCACCAGGCCGATCAGGCGCATGGTGGCGCTGCGGCTGCGCACCAGGTCGCTGCCGAACACTTCCACCTGGCCCTCGCTGAGGTTGACCAGGGAGCTGATGATGCCGATCAGGGTCGACTTGCCGGCGCCATTGGGGCCGAGCAGGGCGAAGAAGTCGCCCGGGGCCACTTCCAGGGAAACGCCCTTCAGGGCCTGGGTGCCGTTGTCGTAGGTCTTGCGCAGGTCGCGCACGCGCAGGGCGGGCGCCGTATCGTTCAGGGAAGCCAAGCTCGAAGCCTTCGCGCCCATGGGCTGGCGCTGGAGAGGGGCGGGGAGGGGAGGGGAGGGGCTATTATAGAAGACCCCGAGGGCTTGCCCCGGCTACACACTGTCCCGAAAAGTCGTGCCTGTTCAATTCCCCCTCAAGCTGGTCGGCTGCCGCATGCTGGCCCCGACCGTCGGCCACTACCAGTTCGTGCGTGATGATGGGCAGCCGCTGGATTTCCAGCCCGGCCAGTTCATCCAGGTCCATTTCAGCTACGCCGACGGCACCGAGACCAAGCGCAGCTATTCGCTGGCGACCATCCATGACCATGCGCTGGGCCCGGGCGAGGCGGTGGATATCGCGGTCAGTTTCGTGCCCGGTGGCGCCGCCACGGCGTTGTTCGAAGCACTGCAGCACGGCAGCCAGATCAGTGCATCCGGCCCCTATGGCCGCTTCTGCCTGAATCCCGGCGACCACAATGCCCGTTACCTGCTGATTGCCACCGGCACCGGCGTCACCCCGTACCGCTCGATGCTGCCGCTGCTGGAGAAGGCCATGGCCGACCGCGGGGTGCAGATCGTGCTGCTGCAGGGCGCGCGCAGCCCGGGTGAGTTGCTGTACAGCGAAGATTTCTACAGCTTCGCCGAAAAGCACCCGAACTTCCGCTATGTGCCGTGCCTGTCGCGCGAATTGCCGGTTGATCCGCACCCGGACGTGCAGCACGGTTACGTGCAGCAGGCACTGGCCGGCTTCACGCCGGACCCGGCCACCGACATCGTCTACCTGTGCGGCAATCCGGACATGGTCGATGCCTGCGCCGATCTGCTCAAGGCCGCCGGCCTGGGCAACCCGCAGATCCGCCGCGAGAAGTACGTCAGCAGCAAATAGGCTGGCCGGCAGCCCCACAATCCCCGTAGTGCCGGCCGCTGGCCGGCAACCGCACGAACCGGAGGCGGCATCGCGCCGCCCCCGGTCCCCCGCCTCAGTACGCGATCCAGGCATCGCGCCAGGCGAAACCGGTGCCCGGGCGATAGGCATCGGCGTTGATGTTGCACCACGCACCTTCCGGGAACGGGCGGCAGGCGTAGAGCTTGCCGTCGGTGCCCTTGACCACGGTTTCGCCCGGCTTGTAGCTGCCGATACCGGCCGGATACACGAAGTCGTAGTCGCCCGGCGGCGGATCGACCGGATCGACCGGGCCCGGTAGGTGGGTATCGATCTGGAAGCGGTTGCCCGGCTTCAGATAGACGCGGTTCTCGGTGGCCGAGGCGACAGGCGTGATCACGCCATTCGTCATCACGCCCACGCGTGCTTGCTGGGCGCTGCCATTGACCTTGCGGGCCAGTGCCAGCGGCCACTGGTTCGCAGCGGTCTGACCCGCAGCCAGGGTGATCTCCGGGCGTTCCAGGTCGTTGCCCTGGGCGTTGAACACGCGCAGGGTCACGGTGGTGCCCACGTCCAGCGCACCGCGGGCGGTGACCGGGCCTGCATCCTGCCACTGCGGCGGTGGGGTCACGCCACCGCCCCCCTCGAAGCGCACGTCCGCGCAGGTATAGAACGCTTCACCGGAATCCGAGCGCTGCCAGGTGTTGTAGATGACGTGTTGGCCGCTGCGCTTGGGCAGCGGGCAATCCAGCTTGTAGACGTCGCCGGAGACCGGCACATTGCCCAGCGTGCAGAATTCCTGCAGGTCGGCCCAGCGCAACGGGCTGCCCGGCTGCCAACCGTCGCGGGTGACGTAGAACTTCCACTCGCGGGTGGCATGCGCGGCCGGCGCCTTGAACTCGAAGGTGTAACGCCCACGCGAATCGGCGCGGATCGGCGAGGTCGGCCAGTCACTGCGGTTCAGATCTAGGCCGCGGTACTTGCTGTTGCCGCCGCTGCACAACTCGCCATCTGGAACCACCGCTTGATGGTTGCCGTTGGCGTTGGCCTGGTTGACGCCGGCCCAGTCATAGAACGGCTGTGCGCCACCGATGGCCTTGGCGGCGGCACACGCCGGATTTGTCGGGTTTTCCGGATTGCCCTCATGGCACTGCTTCACTCGGCTGAGCGGCTTGGACAGGGTGCCGTGGGCGAAGGCGCTGCCGGACAGTGTCAGGCCGGCAACGACGGACAGTGCGAGGACGGCCCGATGGGACAGATGCATGCAGGAACTCCTTTGCGAAGTGTGGAAACCTCGCGGAGTCTTCCTGCGCGATCCGTTGATCACCATCGGATTTCTACGAAATGCATGGCCACGCGTGCGCTTCTGCGATCAAGCGCTCACTTTCTGACCGTGCGGAGAGGCGATGCGGTCGCATCGCCTCTCATCCATGCTGTCAGTACGGCACCCACGCATCGCGCCAGGCCGCACCCACACCGGGTCGGTACGCTTCGGCGTTGACGTTGCACCACGCACCTTCCGGGAACGGGCGGCAGGCATACAGCTTGCCGTCGCTGCTCTTCACCACGGTCTGGCCCGGCACATAACTGCCGATACCTGCCGGGTAGACGTGGTCGAAATCACCGCCCGGCGATGGCGTACCCGGGTCCGGCACCTTGGTGTCGAGCTGGAAGCGGTTGCCGTCCTTCAGGTATACGCGGTTCTCGGTGGCGGACGCCGACGGCGTGATCACGCCATTGGCAAGCACGCCCACGCGCGCATGCTGTGCACTGCCATTGACCTTGCGCGCCAGTACCAAGGGCCATTGCGCGGCCGCGGTCTGGCCGCTGGTCAGCGTCGCTTCCACACGTTCGACATCGTTGCCGTTGGCGTTGAACACGCGCAGTGCCAGCGTCGTGCCAACCGGCAATTCACCGCGTGCGGTGACCGGGCCGGCATCCTGCCATTGCGGTACCGGTGTCGTACCGCCGCCGCCTTCAAAGCGCACGTCCATGCAGGTATAGAACGCTTCGGTCGAATCCGAGCGCTGCCAGGTGTTGTAGATCACATGCTGGCCGGTGCGCTGCGGCAAGGTGCACTGCAGCTTGTACGTGCCATCGGCCGAGAGCGGTGTATTACCCAGTGTGCAGAACTCCTGCAGATCGGCCCAACCCAGCGGGCTGCCCGGCTGCCAGCCGTCGCGGGTGACGAAGAAGCGCCAGTCACGCGTGGCATGTGGCGCGGTCGCCTTGAACACGAAGGTGAACTTGCCATTGGCATCGGCGTGGATGGGCGTGGTCTGCCAGTCGCTGCGGTTCACGTCCAGGCCGCGGAAGGTCGGGTTGTTGCCGCTGCACAGCTTGCCGTCCGGCACCACGGCCTGGTGGTTGCCGTTGGCGTTGGCCTGGTTGATGCCGTTCCAGTCGTAGAACGCCTGTGATCCACCGACAGCCTTGGCGGCGGCACACGCCGGATTGGTCGGGTTCTCGGGATTGCCCTGGAAGCAGGCATAGACGCGGCTGATCGGCGTGGTCATGGTGCCGTGGGCAAATGCATCGCCGGCCAGCAACAGGCCAGCGGCGGCCAATGAAGTGGCCAGCAACAGCGGTGTGGATCGGAATGACATGGCGCTTCCTTGTGGTCGTCGAAAGAGAGCGGTGACCGCAGGAGCTGCGCTGCACGGCGGACTTTCGGCGGCACCACGGCGAGTATCGAGTCGCAGCGCAGGGTGCGGAACCATGGAAATGCCGATCCGTGACTGTGGGTGTGAAGCCCTTCCCGCAGGCTTCACGCGGGACTGAACGGATGCGCTGGCGATCACGTGTTGGGCGTGGCATCGATCACGTCGTGGAGATCCGGCTACGTCGGCGCAACACCCACGCGATCCGCCTGGCATGAGAAGCAGCCGTGGGCCGCGTTGTGCAGTTGCACGAAGGCCACGTCAGGGTCAGCAAACAGCGTGTCCAGCCGAGCGGAGACATCCGTGCCCGCGCTGATCTCTGCGGCCAGCATCAATGCAGCCTGGTCATAGGCGCGCAACGAGATCATCCGGCGCTGTACATACGGCGGTACTTCACCCGGCGGTAGCACGCAGCGGGTCACGCCACGCTGCACGAAGATCGGGCCCGAGGCGTGATAGGGCGAGTGCAGGGGCAGGTGCACGTGGGACAACAGCAGCAGCTCGCTGCCACCGGGCGGATCGCTCAGGCTGATCCGGCAGGGGTGTCCTCCTGTTTCGCTGGCCCAGCGACGCTGGATGCCCAGCGCAGCCAGCGCGGTGTCGCTCTTCTCGAACAGGTGCAGGAACGGGCGGTGGTCGATGCCACCGAGGTACCACGCATGCATGGGCGTCTCCTTGGTTTTCCGCGGATTCTGGGCATGCGCCGGCCGCCGTGCTCGCCGTTTTCAGACCCCGCATCTCCCTCGGGCCGGAGAGCGCCATGGGGATCGCCCGGCAAGGCGCTAAGATGCGCGCGCCGCCCCGGCCGACGAGTGCCGCATGTCCTTGGATTTCCCCACCATCACCGTGCTTGGCTTCCTGCTCTGCATCGGCATTGCCGTGGGGTTCTCATTGCTGCTGATGGTGCTGCGCGGGCAACCGGTGCTACGCCTGTGGACCGCGAGCCTGTGGCTGCTGACCCTGGGCGTGACCCTGCTGGCGCTGCGACCCTACCTGCCACTGGTGCCGGCCATACTGGCCGGAAATGCGGCGATGGCCGGCTGCGCGGTGCTGATGCTGCGCGGCGTGGCACTGCACCTTGAGCAGCCGCTGCCGCTGTGGCGGCCGTTGTTGATGGCGACCACGTTCATGGCCTGCATCTTCGCCTTCCTGGTGCTGTGGCCGAACCTGGGCGTGCGCCTGCAGGTGTTCAGTGTGTTCACGCTGCTGGTCGATGGCTGGATCGCGTGGCTGCTGCTGCGGCATGCCCCTGTGCAGCAGAGGACCAGCTGTCGCCTGGCCGCAGCGGTGTTCCTGGCCGAGGCGGCCCTGTACGCGGTGCGCCTGTTCCTGCCGGTGGCACCCGATGCCGGTGAGGACATCATGCGCACCGGCACGCCGATGTTCGTCACCTACCTTGCCGGCGTGATGCTGGAACTGGCGCGGTGCTTTGCGATGGTGCTGCTGCTGGTCGAGCGCATGCTGGTCGATCTGCGGCGTGCGGCGCGTACTGATGGCCTGACCGGCCTGCTCAACCGCAGCGCGGTGCTGGCCGATGGCCAGGCGCAGCTGCAGCGGCTGCGTCGGCAGGGCCGGCCACTGGCCCTGCTGCTGGTCGACGTCGATCACTTCAAGCAGATCAATGACCGCTGGGGCCACCTGGCCGGAGACCAGGTCCTGCGCCACTTTGCTGTGTTGCTTCAACGCTGCATACCGGGCGGCGATCCTCTGCTGGGCCGCTACGGTGGCGAGGAGTTCGTGCTGGTGCTGGCCGGCAGCACGCAGGATGAAGCGAGGGCGCGGGCAGCGGAGATCCGTATCGCTCTGCAGCAGCACCCTGCACGTCTGGCCACCGGGCCGGTGACGGTCACCGCCAGCATCGGCCTGGCCATGGACGACGGCCGCGGCGACCTGTCCACGCTGCTGGCAGCTGCAGACGCGGCGCTGTATCGGGCCAAGGCCGGGGGCCGCGATCGCCTGGCCTGCGCCACGCCGGCGGAGATTTCGCGTCTGCCCATCGCCGACAACGCCGTGCCCGTGTAAGTTGAGTCACATCTTCCGCGGCAGCCCGTCGTGGTCGGCAGGAACGTCCTCCAGGGGAAACGAGCACGATGCAAAGACACCACCTTGCGCTGGCCGGGATGCTGGCCAGCCTGATGCTTGCCGGTTGCAGCCAGCCGCCTTCGGCCGGCGCGGACGGCGCCACCGATGCGCCAAGCCGCCGTTTCGGCAGCATCGATTTCCAGCCCTGCACGCTGTCCACTGAAGGCGCCAGTGCGAATGTGGAAGCGCAGTGCGCCACCCTGCAGGTGCCGGAGGACCGGGCCCAGCCCGAGGGTCGCCGCATTGACCTGCGCATCGCCTGGCTGGAATCGGGTAGCAGTGGCTCCAGCCAGCCTGACCCGGTGTTCTTCCTGGCCGGCGGCCCGGGCCAGGCGGCCAGCGAAGTGGCGGTCATCGTCGACACCGCCTTGCGTCAGGTGCGCAAGCAGCGCGACATCTTCCTGGTCGACCAGCGGGGTACCGGCAGTTCCAATCCGCTCAACTGCCTGGGCGCCGATGGCAAGGAACTGGCCATGGACGAGGACGCCGCACCCACTGAAGCGTCGCTGCGCGACTACGCCGAGCGCTGCGCTGCCTCGCTGCAGGGGCGTGCCGATGCGCGCTTCTACACCACCACCGAGGCGATTGCTGATCTGGATGCGGTGCGTCAGGCGCTGGGTGTCGAGCGCATCAACCTGATCGGCGGCTCCTACGGTACCCGCGTGGCCCAACGCTATGCCGGTGCCTATCCACAGCACACGCGCAGCATCGTCATCGATGGCGTGGTGCCCAATGAGCTGGTGGTGGGCGGCGATTTCGCCACAACGTTCGAGGATGCGATCGCCCTGCAATCGGCGCAGTGCCGCAAGGATGCCGCCTGCAGCAAGCGCTTCCCGACCGACACCCGCGCGCAGCTGCGCAGTGTGGTCGAGACCCTGCGCCGTGCGCCGGTCTCGGTGGAGTATCGCGACCCCGGCACCAACCAGGCCCGGCAGGATGTGCTGAGTCCGGACAGTGTGATCGGCCTGGCGTTCGCCTTCTCCTACGTGCCGCAGTATTCCTCGCTGCTGCCGCTGGTTCTCGATGAAGCCGCGCACGGCCGCTATGCACCGCTGGCGTCGTTGGCACGCGGTGCGAACCGCAGCATGGATTTCCAGATCAATCGTGGCATGCAGTGGTCGGTGATCTGCAGCGAAGACGCGCCGCGCTACCGCGCACCGGCCGAGGATCCCGAGCGCCTGTTCGGCAACGACGTGGCCAGTGCCTTCTTCGCCGCCTGCCCGGTATGGCCGCACCGGCCGGCACCGGCAGCCAATGCCGTGCCGCTGCGCAGTGACGTACCGGCGCTGCTGCTGTCCGGTGAGCTGGACCCGGTGACGCCGCCGCGCTATGCCGAACAGGTGCTCACGGGCCTGCCCAATGGCCGCGCGCTGGTCGCCCGCGGCCAGGGCCACGGCACGCTGAGTGCCGGTTGCATGCCGCGCCTGCTCGGCCAGTTCATCGACAAGACCGATGCCAAGGCGCTGGATGCCGGCTGCCTGGACACGCTGAGCTACGTGCCGGCGTTCACCTCGTTCAACGGATGGGAACCATGATCGTCGCCGACAACCTGCACAAGGCTTTCGACACCCGCACGGGCCGCATCCAGGCGGTCGCCAACGTCGGCTTCCGTGCCGAGGATGGCCGCATCACCGGCCTGCTGGGGCCCAATGGTGCCGGCAAGACCACCACCATGCGCATGCTGTACACGTTGATGACCCCCGACCAGGGCAGCATCAGCGTCGATGGTGTCGACGCTGCGCGCAATCCGGTGGAGGTGCGTCGCCACCTGGGCGTGCTGCCGGATGCGCGTGGCGTCTACAAGCGCCTGACCGCGCGCGAGAACATCGCCTACTTCGGCGAACTGCATGGCCTGTCGGCCGAGCGTATCCGTGAGCGCATCGAGGTGCTGTCGCACGCGCTGGACATGGGTGACATCCTTGACCGCCAGACCGACGGCTTCTCGCAGGGCCAGCGCACCAAGACCGCCATCGCCCGCGCGCTGGTGCATGACCCGCGCAATGTCATCCTCGACGAACCCACCAACGGCCTGGACGTGATGACCACGCGCGCGCTGCGCCGCTTCCTGCTGGGCCTGCGCGAAGAAGGGCGCTGCGTGATCCTGTCCAGCCACATCATGCAGGAGGTGGCTGCGCTGTGCGATCACATCGTGATCATCGCCAAGGGCACGGTGATGGCCGCCGGCAGCGCCGATGAACTGCGTATGCAGGCCGGCGAATCCAACCTGGAAGATGCGTTCGTGAAACTGATCGGCAGCGAAGAGGGCCTGCACGCATGAGCATGATGTCGACCCTGATGACGGTGATGCGCAAGGAACTGCGCGACCTTTCCCGTGATCGCCGCACGCTGCTGCTGACCTTGCTGTTCGGGCCGCTGCTGTACCCGGTGCTGCTGTTGGGCATGGGCAAGCTGGCCGAGAGCCGGGTGCGCACCCAGATTGAACAACCGCTGCAGATTCCGACCATCGGTGCGGAGAACGCCCCCAACCTGGTGCGCTTCCTTGCCGCGCAGGGGCTCAATACTGCCCCTGCACCGAAGGATCTGGCCGAAGCCATCCGCAGCCAGGAGATCGACGTGGCGCTGCGCATCAGCGATGACTTCGGCAAGGACTGGGCCGACGGCAGGCCGGCGCTGGTGGAAGTGATCAAGGACAGCACCCGCCGCGCCGCAGAAGTGCCCAGTGCGCGACTGGAAGCGGCACTGGCGACCTACAACGGCCAGGTCGGCGCGCTGCGCCTGATGGCACGTGGCATCGACGCACAGGTGGCGCGGCCGCTGGACGTGGCACGCCAGGACCTGGCCAGTGCCGAGGCCAAGCGCGGCATGATCCTGTCGATGCTGCTGCCGGTGCTGCTGACGCTGACCTCGTTCATCGGCGGCGCCTACCTGGTGATGGACGCCACCGCCGGCGAGCGTGAGCGGCAGTCACTGGAACCATTGCTTGCCACGCCGGGCTCGCGCAGCGCCATTGTCAGCGGCAAGATCGCGGCCGCCTGCGTGGTCGGTTTCGTGTCGCTGCTGCTGACCCTGATGGCGTTCAAAGTGAGCGCACAGATCGCGCCCGGCAACATCGGCCGCCAGTTCAACATGAACGTCGGTTCGATGCTGCAGATGTTGCTGGTGATGTTGCCGATGCTGATGATCGGCACCTCGCTGCTGACCTTCCTGTCGGCCGCCGCCAAGAGCATGAAGGAGGCGCAGAGCCACATGACCTGGCTGATGCTGCTGCCGATGATGCCCGGCTACGCGCTGGTGGCCTATCCGCTGAAGAGCGAGATGTGGCAGTACGCCGTGCCGTTCCTGTCGCAGAACCAGATGCTGCTGAAGGTGATCCGCCACGAGACGATCACGCCGGCGGTCTGGGCCATCTACCTCGGCGCCAGCCTCGGCCTGGCCGCCGTGCTGTGGTTCGCCGCCGTGCGCCGCTACCACAACGAGCGCCTGGCCATCTCCGGCTGACCGCAAAAAGGGGACGGAGGGGATTAAGTCGTTTCTATCCCCTCCGCCCCCTTCTTCCGGGGACGCCCCCGCTTGCGCAACACCACGGGGCGCCCCAGCGTCTGTTCCACCATTCGTAGATACGCTGCATTTCCCAACGGATGCTGCCCGGCGCTGTGGGTGCGGATTGCTGGCAGGTCAGCGGATGCGTTCATGTCCAGCAGGAACTCCGCATAGAGCGTTGCGCGCTGTTGTCGGGTCGGGGCGAGCGCCTGAAATACGGGATGTTCTGTCAACAACGGATCGTGGCGTCGCCGCAGGTTTCCATGCACGCTCGACCATGGGTGATCTTCCGGAGCGGCTGTCATGCCTGCACGAACCGGGTTGAGTTCGATGTAGCGATAAACGCTGAGCAGATAGGCGTCGCTGTCCACCATCGAAGAATGGAAGCGGCCCTGCCACAGCGGTCCGCTTCGCTCATGCCGCTGATTGAACGCCTGGACATAGTTGTTGCCCTGCATCCGCATCGCATTGGCCAAACCCACACCCGTGGAGGGCGTGGCCAATAGATGAACGTGATTGCCCATTAATACGTACGCGTGCAGCGCGACCTGATGCTTGTGGAACGCGCCGTGCATCAGGTGCAGGAATAACTGGCGGTCGATATCGTCAACGAAGATAGCCCCCTTGTTCACACCGCGCTGGGTCACGTGGTACGGCTGTTCGGCCAACATCAGGCGTGCTTGTCGAGGCATGGGAGTTGAGGGATTCAAGGAATCACCAGCCTGCCGCCACCGTGGCCGCGAAGGGCATCAGGCGATGCCGCGAGATGGTGTGGGGGAGGGCAGAAGCGACTTAATCCCCTCCGTCCCCTTTTCCATACCGCGCGGGCGTCACCCCCATCTCGCGCTTGAACACGGCGATGAAGGCACTGGGCGTGTCGTAGCCCATCGACAGCGCGACGCTGATCACCGGCTCGCCTGACAGCAGGCGTGGCAGCGCAAGCAGCACGCGCAGGCGTTGCCGCCACTGGCTCATTGTCATTCCCGTTTCGGCCTGCCAACGGCGCGCGAGACTGCGGCTGGATAGGCCGCTGGCGGCCGCCCACGATTCGACGCTGCGAACGTCGTCCGGCGAACGTGCCAGCGCCGCTGCGATCTGCCGCAACCGGCGATCCTGCGGTTGTGGCAGGGCAAGCGGCAGGGGCGTGCTGGCGGCAATCTCATCGGCGATCACACCGGCCAGTCGTGTCTGCGCGGCGTCCAGTGGCTGATGCGGCCATCGCAGCGCACGTGTCGTCGCAGCCTGCAGCAGTGCATTGGGCTGGAAAATGCGCGGTGTGGCGGGCAGGCCCAGGCAGGCCTCGGCGCTGAAGTACAGGCTCCAGCCATCGAACCGCTCCGCCCCCACCAGTGCATGGGGCAGCGAAGGCGGTATCCAGGCAACGTGCCCTGCCGGCAGTAGCCAGTGCTGATCGCCGGCCTCGATCCGCAGCAGGCCCTGGTGGGCGCCCAGCAACTGGCCGCGCAGGTGCTGGTGGCGCGCGGTGCGGCGCCGTCCGGGTACACGCAGCTGGGACGCCATGACGATGGGGCCGCCTTCAGCGTTCGCCAAAGCGGGGTCAATCAATGCGGTTGATGTCTGATCTGCCATATCCAATGGCAGTTATACGGCAGAAGTGCCGGTGGCCGGGCGGGACACTGGGCACCCGATCCCACAGGAGCATCATCCATGCAGCCGCAGGACATCCTTCCCGACCATCAGAACGACGTACAGGTGAACGGCCTCACCGTGCGCAAGGGCAGCGTCGGTGCCTTCCTCGCCAGCGTTCGTGACTGGCAGGATCCGTCCAGCGATCCCGCCACACGCGCCACTGCCGAGGCCGATCTGCGTGCACTGCTGCCGGGCCTGCATGCGCTGGGCCTGTTCCAGGTGCTGGCGGCGCGTGATCCTGCGCTGCAAGCCCTGATCGACAGCCTCTCCTGAAACGAACAAGGCCCGGACATGCCGGGCCTTGTCGTCATTGCGGGACGGAAACGACTTAATCCCCTCCGTCCCCTTTTGGCGGTCAGCCGCCGCCGGGTGCGAACACCAGCGTGCGACGGGTGGTGACCGGTGCGCTGACGGGCTCGAAACGCCAGCGCTTCACCGCGTTCATCGCTTCCCGGTCGAACACGCGCGACGGCGTTGCGCGCAGTACGCGGGCATTGATCACCGATCCGTCGGTGCCGACAGTGATCTCCACCAGCACTTCACCGGAGGTGCCGGCGCGCAGCGCCTCGGCCGGATAGCGCGGTGCCGGTGTACTGACCGGGCGCAGGCTTGGTGCCGCCGCTGCCGTGGCCTGGCGTGCCGCACTGGCCTGCTGGGCGGCAGCCTGCTGCTGCTTCTGCTCGGCTTCGCGGCGGGCGGCGGCCTGACGCTCGGCATCCTGGCGCTCGTTGTCGCGGCGGGCGGCATCCTGCTGGGCGGCGATCTGCTTGGCCGCATCAGCCTCCTTGGCGCGCTGCTCGGTCAAACGCTGCTGTTCGGCCTGCTGCTTGGTCCGGTCTTCGGCGTCCTTCTTTGCCTTCTCGGCTTCGGTCTCGGTGCGCTTGGCCGCGTTCTCCACGCCCTTGGCCAGGCCTTCCTTCAGGCGCGGCAGGGCGGGGGCGGCGGCGTCCACCTTCTCGATCAGTGCCACCAGGCGCTGCGCCTCGGTGTAGTCCTCGCGGCCCAGGTGCTGTTCGGCCGCGATCAGGGTGTAAGGCAGCAGGTCAGTCAGCGCGCTCTTCACCGAGGCGTCGTCCGGCGTCTTGTCGCGCAGGGCGAGGTAGTACTCGATGGCGTTGTCGCCGGCCGGCGCATACATGCGGTTCTCACGCAGGGCCTGGCTGGCCGACTCACGCAGCTGTTCGGTGCCCATCGACTGCACCTTGGCCGCGACTACCGGTGCGGCCGGAGCAGCGGCCGTGGGTGCGGCGGCGGGAGCCGGTGCTGCGGATTCTTCCTTGCCCGAGCAGGCGGCCAGCGCCAGTGCCAATGCAACCGGCATCCACCGGCGCGCGGCGGTGATCGTTGAGACGTGCGACATCCTGCTCCCCTCTAGAAGACGACGTGACGTAAATCATTGATATGCATGGCCGGGACCTGCGGTCCGGGCGCGGCACGGTGACGTTTCCCGACGCCACCGCCGGCAACGGCGAGGGTGCAATCTAGCATCCCGGCCACCGCCTCGTACAAGGGGCGGTGGCCGGAATAGGGCAACGGCGGTCAGGCCACTGCCAGCGGCGACCTCAGTGGTCGTGCGCCTTGTCGTGCGACTTGCTGTGGCTGTTGGACATCAGCTTGTCGGTCCAGGCGATGCCGATCGCCGACAGGATGAACACGCAGTGGATGATGGTCTGCCAGAGCACGCCATCCGGGGTCAGCATCGAGCAGCGGGCGACACCGATGTTGGCGGCGGCCACAGTCATCTGCTCCGGCGTGCACAGCGGGATGCCGTTCAATGCGCCGCTGGCGATGAAGGTCTTCAACAGGTGGATCGAGGAGATGCCGATGATCGCCATCGCCAGCTTCACCTTCAGCACGCTGGCATTGACGTGGCTCAGCCACTCCGGCTGGTCCGGATGGCCTTCCAGGCGCAGGCGCGAGACGAAGGTTTCGTAGCCGCCGACGATCACCATCACCAGCAGATTGGAGATCATCACCACGTCGATCAGGCCCAGCACGATCAGCATGATCTGCTGCTCGCCCATCGAGGCCGAATGCGAGATGAGGTGCCACAGTTCCTTGCCGAACAGGAACACGTAGACGCACTGCGCCACGATCAGGCCCAGGTACAGCGGCAGCTGCAGCCAGCGCGAGGCGAAGATCAGCGTGGACAGCGGGGAGAGCGGCGGGCGGTTTGCACTCATGCGGAGGATGCTGCGTTGCGGGGGAGAGGCGAGGTTACCGGCCCGCCGTGACGGTGCCAACCCAACTCACGCACTAGACTTCAGGTTCCTTTCCGCACCCCGAGCCGCCGCCATGATCGACCTGTATTACTGGCCCACCCCGAACGGCCACAAAGTGACCCTGCTGCTGGAAGAAGCTGGCCTGGAGTACCGCATCCACCCGGTCAACATCGGCTCGGGCGACCAGTTCAAGCCGGAATTCCTCGCCATCTCCCCCAACAACAAGATGCCGGCCATCGTCGACCATGCCCCGGCCGATGGCGGCGCCCCGCAGAGCGTGTTCGAGTCCGGCGCGATCCTGCTGTACCTGGCCGAAAAGACCGGCCAGTTCCTGCCCAGCGACCCGCGCGGCCGTGTGACCACCCTGGAATGGTTGTTCTGGCAGATGGCCGGCCTGGGCCCGATGAGTGGCCAGATGGGGCATTTCAATGTGTATGCGCCGGAAAAGATCCCGTATGCCATCGAGCGCTACGACAATGAAGTGCGTCGGCTGCACGGGGTGATGGACAAGCGCCTGGCCCAGCACGCCTTCCTGGCCGGCGACGCGTACACCATCGCCGACATGGCCAGCTACCCGTGGATCGGCGCCTACGACAAGATCCCGGTCGACTTCGCCGCGTTCCCGAACCTCAAGCGCTGGCACGAGGCCATCGCCGCGCGCCCGGCCACCCAGCGCGCGTATGCCCTGCGCCAGCAGGTGAACCCGAATGCCGGCAAGCCGCTCAGCGACGAAGAGCGCAAGCACCTGTTCGGCCAGCGTTGACCCAAGACGGCGTCATCCACGCATGGCGTGGATCTACTGGTGGTGGGTGCCGACCGTTGGTCGGCACTCCATATGGGCAAAAGGTCATGCTGCCTTCCCGCACAGGCTTGGTTAGGATGGGGGCACGACCGCTGCGCGCTTGGCGCGTGACGGACCTGCCGTTTGCCAGGATCTTCCATGCGCCACCTGTTCGCTTCGCTCGCCCTCATGCTCGCCACCAGTACCGCCGCCCACGCTGAAAAGCTGACCCTGGAAGCCATCACTGGCCCGTTGCCGTTGTCCGGCCCGACCCTGATGAAGCCCAAGGTGGCCCCGGACGGATCGCAGGTCAGTTTCCTGCGCGGCAAGGACAGCGACCGCAACCAGCTGGACCTGTGGACCTACGACATCGGCAGCGGCCAGACCCGCCTGCTGGTCGACTCCAAGGTGGTGCTGCCCGGCACCGAGACCCTCAGCGATGAGGAAAAGGCCCGCCGCGAACGCCAGCGCATCGCGGCGATGACCGGCATCGTCGATTACCAGTGGTCGCCGGACGCGCAGCGCCTGCTGTTCCCGCTCGGCGGCGAGCTGTACCTGTATGACCTCAAGCAGCAGGGTGCGGCGGCCGTGCGCCAGCTGACCCACGGTGAAGGCTTCGCCACCGACGCCAAGCTGTCGCCCAAGGGCGGTTTCGTCAGCTTCATCCGCGGCCGCAACCTGTGGGTGATCGACCTGGCCAGTGGCAAGCAGCTGCAGCTGACCCGCGACGGCAGCATCACCATTGGCAACGGCGTGGCCGAGTTCGTCGCCGATGAAGAAATGGACCGCCACACGGGTTACTGGTGGGCACCGGACGATTCGGCCATCGCCTTCGCCCGCATCGATGAATCCCCGGTGCCAGTGCAGAAGCGCTATGAGGTCTACGCCGACCGCACCGATGTGATCGAACAGCGTTACCCGGCCGCCGGCGACGCCAATGTACGCGTGCAGCTGGGCGTGATCGCACCGGCTGCCGATGCGCAGCCGCGCTGGGTCGACCTGGGCAAGGAACAGGACATCTACCTGGCCCGCGTCGATTGGCGCGATGCACAGCACCTGAGCTTCCAGCGCCAGTCGCGTGACCAGAGGCAGCTGGACCTGGTGGAAGTGGCGCTCGATTCCAACCGCCAGCGCGTGCTTGCCCACGAAACCAGCCCGACCTGGGTGCCGCTGCACAACAGCCTGCGTTTCCTGGATGACGGCAGCGTGCTGTGGTCGTCCGAGCGCAGCGGCTTCCAGCACCTGTACCGCATCGACAGCAAGGGCAAGGCCACTGCACTGACCCACGGCAACTGGCCGGTGGACGAACTGCTGGCGGTCGATGAGAAGGCCGGCAAGGCCTACTTCCGCGCCGGCATCGAGACCTCGCGCGAAAGCCAGATCTACGCGGTGTCGCTGCAGGGCGGCGAGCCGCAGCGCCTGTCCAAGGCACCGGGCATGCACAGCGCCAGCTTCGCCCGCAACGCCAGCGTCTACGTCGACAGCTGGTCCAACAGCACCACGCCGCCGCAGATCGAACTGTTCCGCGCCAATGGCGAGAAGATCGCCACCCTGCTCGAGAACGACCTGGCCGATCCCAAGCATCCGTATGCGCGCTACCGCGATGCGCAGCGCCCGGTCGAGTTCGGCACCCTGATGGCTGCCGATGGCAAGACCCCGCTGAACTACAGCCTGATCAAGCCGGCCGGCTTCGATCCGGCCAAGCGCTACCCGGTGGCGGTGTACGTCTATGGCGGCCCGGCCAGCCAGACCGTCACCAACAGTTGGCCCGGCCGTGGCGACCACCTGTTCAACCAGTACCTGGCCCAGCAGGGCTACGTAGTGTTCTCGCTGGACAACCGCGGCACCCCGCGCCGTGGCCGTGACTTCGGTGGAGCGCTGTATGGCAAGCAGGGCACGGTGGAAGTGACCGACCAGCTGCGTGGCGTGACCTGGCTGAAGCAGCAGCCGTGGGTGGACCCGGCGCGCATTGGCGTGCAGGGCTGGTCCAACGGCGGCTACATGACCCTGATGCTGCTGGCCAAGGCCTCGAACCAGTACGCCTGCGGCGTGGCCGGCGCACCGGTGACCGACTGGGGCCTGTACGACAGCCATTACACCGAACGCTACATGGACCTGCCGGCGCGCAATGAAGCGGGTTACCGTGAAGCGCGCGTGCTGACCCACATCGAGGGCCTGCGTTCGCCGCTGCTGCTGATCCACGGCATGGCCGACGACAACGTGTTGTTCACCAATTCGACCAGCCTGATGAGCGCACTGCAGAAGCGAGCACAGCCGTTCGAACTGATGACCTATCCCGGCGCCAAGCATGGCCTGTCCGGCGCCGACGCCCTGCATCGCTACCGTGTGGCCGAAGCCTTCCTGGGACGTTGCCTGAAACCCTGATCCGCAACCGGGAAGGAGCCCGCCGATGACCCTGCCACCGCCGATTCCCGCCCATGACCCGACGTCCGCCGGTTGGTGGTGCCGTCACTGGCGCTGGGCAATGCCGTTGATGGTGGTGCTGGTGCTGGGCGGTGTAGGCGGGGTGGTGACCTGGAGCGTGCTGCGCTGGGGCGAGGCGGCACGCGAGAGTCCACCGATGCGTGAAGCGCTGCGTCGCGCGGGCTGCAGCATCGAACTGGTGGAAGCGTTTGGTGAGCCGCTGCAAATGGAATCGATGCCGCTGGGCAGCATGCAGACGGCGATCAACGGCCAGCGCGATGTCGGCCTGACCGTAGCGCTGGAAGGGCCGCATGCGCATGGGCGACTGTTCGTGAAGGGCACCCGCAGTGACGACGTGTGGGACTACCCGGTGATGTATGTGCTGGCCGAAGACAAGCAGACCTTCGATCTGACCGCGCTGGATGACGACGAGGCCGCGCAGGAGTGCGAGCTGCAGGCCTGCCGCGAGCGCGGTGACTGCCCGCTCACGCTGGCGTTGTGACCTCCGGTCGTGCGGCTGTGCAGCGTCGGCTGGCAGTCGACGCTACCCCGGCAGGTTTTCCCTGCGCCCGGCCGCCTATCCCAGCCGCCATGACTTCCCACAGATTGTCGCCATCGCCGTGAGCGCGTAAGTTGCGGGCAACCCTTTGCTGGAGTGTCCCATGAAGCCGATTGCGCTCGCCGTTGCCCTGGCCCTGACTGCCGCCCCGTTGCTGTCCGCACCGCCGGCCCTGGCCGCGCCGGCTGCCAAGGCCGCCACCCCGGCCAGCCCCGCCTGGGTCGCCCGCAGCAATGCACTGGCGCAGATCCTGCTGGACGCGCAGGGGCCGTTCCAACCGGAGGAGACCGGCTTCTTCGGCGTTCCCGGTTATGACGACAAGGTGGCCGACCTCGGCCCGGACAACGATGCGCGCTACCGCGCCGCGATGGCCAAGGCCCGTGACGAACTGAAGGCGAAGCTGGCTGCCGAAAAGGATCCCAATGTCCGCCAGGACCTGGAGATCATGATCCACGCCGCCAACCAGAACATCGAAGGCAGCGAGCTCAACGAGAAGTACCTGCTGCCGTGGAGCGATGCGCCGCAGACGGTGTTCAGCGGACTCAACCTGTTGCTGTCCGACCAGGTGCCGGCCGAACGCCGGGCCAAGGCGATCGATCGTCTCAAGGCCTACGCCGGCCTGCAGCCGGGTGGAACCGCCTTCACCACGCTGGCCCGCCAGCGCTACGAGGAACGGTTGAAGGACAGCAGCCTGCTGCAGCCGACGAAGATCGAAGTGCAGCAGTCGCTGGACAACGTCGAGACCTACATCACCGGCATCGAGTCGCTGCTGAAGAAGTATCAGATCGCCGGCGCCGATGAGGCGATGAAGACCCTGGCCGGGCAGATGAAGGACTACGCCACCTGGACGCGCACGACCGTGCTGCCGAAGGCACGCACCGATGCACGCCTGCCGGCACCGTTGTATGCGTACCAGCTCAAGCAGGTCGGCATCGACATCGACCCGAAGCTGCTGATGCAGCGTGCGCAGCTGGAATTCATGGAAACCCGCTCGGCGATGCAGCAGCTGGCGCCGCTGGTGGTGAAGGACAAGGGCCTGAAGGTGGCCGACCCGAGCGACCCAGTGGCGGTGATCCGCGCGCTGAAGGCCGACAAGATTGCCGACGACCATCTGGAAGGCCACTACCGCAAGGTGATCGACGCGATCGATCCGCTGATCCGTGAGCATGCCATCGTCGATGTGCCCAAGCGCGCGATGCAGATGCGCCTGGGTTCGGCCGCCGAGAGCGCTGCCAGCCCCGCACCGCATTTCCTGCCGGCACCGCTGGTCAACAACACCGGGCAGCAGGGCACCTTCGTGCTGCCGCTGGGTAACCCGGCCGCCGGCCCGGGCGCGCAGTACGACGATTTCAACTTCGGTGCGGCGGCATGGACGCTGAGCGCGCATGAAGGTCGCCCCGGCCACGAGCTGCAGTTCACCGCGATGGTCGAACGTGGCGTGTCGCTGGCACGCACGATGTTCGCGTTCAATTCGGTGAACGTGGAAGGCTGGGCGCTGTATGCCGAGGCCGAGATGGTGCCGTACGAGCCGCTGGACGGGCAGATGATCGCCCTGCAGTTCCGCCTGCTGCGTGCCGCGCGCGCGATGCTCGACCCGATGCTCAACCTCGGCCTGACCGACCGCGCCAACGGCGAGCGTGTGCTGATGGAGCAGGTCGGCCTGTCCAAGGCCATGGCCACCCAGGAACTGGACCGGTACATGGTGCGCATGCCGGGCCAGGCCGGCAGCTACTTCTACGGCTACACCCGCATCCTGGAACTGCGCATGCAGACCGAGCTGGCGCTGGGCGCGAAGTTCGACCGCCTGGCGTTCAACAACTTCCTGCTCGACCAGGGCCTGCTGCCGCCGGACCAGCTGGCCGACGCGGTGAACAAGGTGTTCGTGCCGAAGTACAAGCGCTGAATGCTATTCGGTAGTGCCGGCCGCTGGCCGGCATTCTCTGGGCGTTGGACAGGTTCATGAGGTTGCCGGCCAGCGGCCGGCACTACCTGCGGTGGCCCGTCCGGGTCACCGCTGCGGCTGCGGGGTAATCACCTGTGTCGGCAACCGCGCCGGCGGTGCCGGATTCGGCACCCAGATGGCGACGCCGGCGGCACGTTTCTGCGTGGTCGGAATGCCGATACCGACGCCACCGCCGACATGCGAGCCGAAGCTGCCGGCGCCGACTGACATGCCCACCGGCGAACCGCTGCTGCCCACGCCCACCAGCACCACGCCATTGGCGCCCAGTGCTGCGGCCTCACGCTTCAGGCGTGCCACGGCGGCATCGGTCTGGCCCTGGGTGCCGAAGCCCACGGCAGACGCTGATTCCAGCTGAGCGATTTCCTGCGAACCGGCGGGTGGCGTCGAATAGATCTGCACCAGCGCCGGGTCGATCGGTGCGCGGGCGCGGCCGAGCATCACCTTCGAGGTGCTGGCACAACCAGCGGCGACCAGCAGGATGGCCGTCAATGCGGCCCAACGGATGTTCATGGCACGACCCCTGTAGGACTGGTTGCGATCATCGGCGGGCCACTCTGAATCGGCGCCAACACCCGGGCCAGGGCACGCACGACAGCACGCTAGCACGGTGCGGGTGACAGCTCCGCCAATGGCAGTAGGCGGCGGCAGCGGGAACGTCTATGGTTGGGGCCAGGAACCAACTGCGGGAGAGCGGCATGGGTGTGATCAGTCTGTTGTGGGGCGTACTGGCGCTGTTGTGGATGATCCTGGCGCTGATTCCGCTGCTGGGCTGGGGCAACTGGTTCCTGATCCCGTTCGCCGCCGTCGGCGCGGTCATCGCTGCGCTGGGCATCCTGTTCACCCACCCGACCAAGCGGGGCCGGGCCTGGGCTGGTCTGGTGCTGAATGGCATCGTGGTGGTGGTCGGCATCCTCCGTCTCGGCCTGGGTGGCGGCGTGGTCTGATCCCGGGCCAGGGTGCGACAGGGCGTCGCAGGCGCTCGGCCCGTGGCCGGGCAGGGGCGTACAATGAACGGCTGCGCGAGCCCCCCGCGTGCCTGTGAATCCGCGCCCGGCGCGGCTGCCCCATGATCATTCGACCCCGTCCCCACGGCTGGCAACTGCTGTACATCCTGCGCGGCTCGATCGTCAAAGCGATCGCGCCGAAGGTGCTGGCCATCCTGATCCTGTCCATCGCGGTGGCCGCAGTGGTGGAACTGGCACCGCCGACCGGCATCGAGCGCGTGTCGGTCACGCCGTTCACCCTGCTTGGCCTGGTGCTGTCGATCTTCCTCAGCTTCCGCAACAGCGCCTGCTACGAGCGCTGGTGGGAAGGCAGAAAGCTGTGGGGCCAGCTGGTCTACGAATCGCGCTCGCTGGCCCGCCAGGTGAACCTGCTGCTGGCCGATGATGCCGGCCGACGCCGCCGCATCGCCTATCTCACCACTGCCTTCGCCCATGCCCTGGCCGGTCGCCTGCGTGGGCGCATCGTGGCGCTGATGGCCCTGCCGTGGCTGGACAAGCGCCAGCGCGAACAGTTGGGCCAGCGCGAGAACGTGCCCGACGCGCTGCTCTCGATGATCGCCGCCGAGCTGGCCCAGGCGCTGCGCGCCGGTGAGCTCGACCCGATCCTCTACACCCAGCTGGAAGAGCGCCTGCACGCGATGTCGTCGATCCAGGCCGGCTGCGAGCGCATCCTCACCACCCCGCTGCCGTTCGCCTACACCCTGCTGCTGCACCGCTGCGCGTGGATGTTCTGCGTGCTGCTGCCGTTCGGCCTGGCCAGTTCGCTGGGCTGGGGCACGCCGGTGCTGTCGGCGGTGCTGGCCTATGCCTTCTTCGGCCTGGACCAGCTGGGCGAAGAAATGGAAGACCCGTTCGGCCTGGAGCCGAACGACCTGCCGCTGGACGCGCTGGTGCGCACGATCGAGATCGACCAGCTCGACGCGCTCGGCGAACGCCCATTGCCCGAACCCCTGCTGCCGCAGGGCTACCTGTTGCAATAGCCACTCCTCGGAGCCTGCCATGTCTCACCCGCTTTACCGCCCGCGCCGCATGCGCCACGACGAGTTCTCACGCCGCCTGATGCGCGAGAACACGCTGACCACCGACGACCTGATCTACCCGGTGTTCGTGCACGAACTGGCCGGCCGCACCGCAGTACCGTCGATGCCGGGCGTGGAGCGGTTGTCGATCGAAGAGCTGCTGAAGGTGGCCGAAGAAGCGCTGGAGCTGGGCATTCCGGTGATCGACCTGTTCCCGGTGATCGACCCGTCGCTGAAGTCGCTGGATGCATCGGCGGCGTGGGCCGAGGACGGCCTGGCGCAGCGTGCGATCCGCGCACTGAAGTCGCGCTTCCCGGAACTGGGGGTGATGACCGACGTGGCACTGGACCCGTACACCACCCACGGCCAGGACGGCATCATCGACGACAAGGGCTATGTGCTGAACGACATCACCGTCGAGGCACTGGTCAAGCAGTCGGTGTCGCACGCCGAAGCCGGCGTCGACATCGTTTCGCCGTCGGACATGATGGACGGCCGCATCGGCGCGATCCGTCGTGCGCTGGATGCTGACAACCACATCAACGTGCGCATCATGGCGTACTCGGCCAAGTACGCCTCGGCGTTCTACGGTCCGTTCCGTGATGCGGTGGGCAGCGCGGCCAGCCTCGGCAAGGCCGACAAGAAGACCTACCAGATGGACCCGGCCAACGGCGACGAGGCCCTGCGCGAGATCGCGCTGGATCTGGAAGAAGGCGCCGACATGGTGATGGTCAAGCCGGGCATGCCGTACCTGGACCTGGTGCGCCGGGTGAAGGAGAAGTTCGGCGTGCCGACCTTCGCCTACCAGGTGAGTGGCGAGTACGCGATGATGAAGGCCGCCTTCGCCAACGGCTGGCTGGACGAGCGCGCCTGCGTGCTGGAGTCGCTGCTGGGCTTCAAGCGGGCCGGTGCCGATGGCGTGCTGACCTATTTCGCGCCGCAGGTGGCGCGATGGCTGCGCGAGCGCTGACAATAGCGCCACGATAGACAGAGGACTACGCGATGGGACCCGAACTGGGATGGATGCAATGGCTGATCTGGGGCATCGGTACGCTGGTGTTCGGCGCCATCATCGTCGGTGTCTTCATCGCCGCTTGGCGGGCCGGCAAGCGCCCGCCGGAGCAGCTCTCCGCCGCCCGCCACGTGGCCCGTGAGCAGGCCCTGCCGGACAGCGTGCAGGCCGAGCTGGCCGCATTGAACCAGCGCAAGGACAACGGCCAGCTGAGCGAGATGGAGTACGAACAGCAGCGCGCCAAGGTATTGTCGCGCTGACTCTGCCGCCTCCACGCATGGCGTGGATCTACTACAACGCGGGTTCCAGTAGATCCACGCCATGCGTGGATGAACGCCCGCGCGATCCATTGCCCATTACCCGCTGCACCCGGCCACCGCCGCCACCTTCGGTACCGCCAACCGGTACACATCCACGCCACCGGCACGCGGCGCCTTCGCCGCACTGCTGGCAACCATCATCTCGCCCGGCTTGGCGTTGTCGATCACCGGCGCGCCGGTCCAGCCGCCGGCCTGGTTGAACGATAACCCCAGCGGCTGCAGCGCTGCGCCGCTCCATGCACAGCCGCTGCTCCACACCTGCGCGGTCGTGCCGCTGCCGCGGCTGAACACCACGGCACCGTCATTGCCCAGCCAGTCGCCGTCGGTTTCGTCGTCGGCGCTGTTCAATGCGGTCAGTGCGGTGGCTGGTCCGCGCTGGCCCTGAGCATCCAGCGTCGCCACGAACAGGTCCCAGCCGGCGCCACGGCCCTGCTGGCGGGCAAACAACAGTCGTCGCCCATCCGCGCTCAGGGACGGTCCGCGCTCTTCCCGGCCGCCACTGTCGCCCGCCAGCGGCTGCGCGCTGCCCAGCTGGCCGTCGGCGGCCAGCGCGGCGCGGTACAGCGCCAGCGCGCTCTCGCGGCCGGCCGCGAACAGCAGCCAGCGACCGTCGCGGCTGAAGTAGGGGTCACGGGCCTCACCGGCCACGCCTACTGGCAGGGCCTGCGCCTGCTGCCAGCGGCCGTCGACCACGCGTGCCTCCCACAGGCCCCAGCCGGCCTCGCCGCGGCGGGCGAAAACGATGCGCTGGCCATCGGCGCTGATCGTGGCGCGGCCCTCGTCGGCACGGGTCGAGACCACGCCCATGCCTTCGATGCCGTACTCGTTCAACGCCATCGCCACGGGGGCAGAGAGTAGACTGGCGGCAAGCACCAGCAGGGGCGGGGTGATGCGCATCATCCGGGTCCGTGCACGAAAGAGCATCAGTCTAGCCAGCTTGAGGATTCCATGACCGACCGTTACGCCGTCTTCGGACACCCCGTTGCCCACTCGAAGTCGCCGCAGATCCATGCGACGTTCGGTCGCCAGGAAGGCATCAGCATCGACTACCGTGCGATCGACCTGGCCCCGGATGCCTTCCTGACCGGCCTGGAAGCCTTCGCCGCCGAAGGCGGTGTCGGCGCCAACATCACCTCGCCGCACAAGGAAGCCGCGTTCTCGGTGTGCACCACCTTGACTGCACGGGCGCGCCGCGCGGGCTCGGTCAACACGCTGCTGCGCAAGGGCGACCGCTGGCATGGCGACACCACCGATGGCATCGGCCTGGTACGTGACCTGACCGACCGTCATGGCCTGGACCTGCGTGGCCGCCGCATGCTGCTGATCGGTGCAGGTGGTTCGGCGCGCAGCGTCGCCCCAGCGTTCCTGGATGCCGGCATCACCGAGCTGGTGGTGGTCAACCGAACGCCGGAACGCGCCGATGAACTGATCGACGCGATGGGCGAGCCGGGCCGCGCCATCAGCCGTTACTGGGAAGACCTGCGCGACCTGGGCGACTTCGAGCTGATCGTCAACGCCACCTCGGCCGGCCGCGACCGTGATGTCGAGTTCAAGCTGCCGCTGTCGCTGGTCAATTCGATGACCACCGCCGTCGACCTGAACTACGGCGAGGCGGCCATCGCCTTCCTGGCCTGGGCGCGCGCGGCGAACTGCCGCAATACCGTGGATGGCCTGGGCATGCTGGTCGAACAGGCGGCCGAGAGCTTCCTGCAGTGGCATGGCGTGCGCCCGCAGACCGATGAGGTCTACCAGACCCTGCGGCAAGGCGCCGCCGTGCTGGCCGGCGAGGACTGATCGATGGACAACACGACCCTGATGGTGTCGGTGCTGAGCATGATCGGCGTGCGCCTGCCGGTGCTGATCGCGCTGTGCGTGGGCCTGGTCTGGGTGGTCGGCGCGCCGCGTGATGCGACGCGCACCGGCGCCCTGGTTGGCCTGGTGCTGCTGCTGCTGTCCAGCCTGGGCGGCATGGCCGCCGGCATCCTGCCGATGTGGTTGATCAGCAGCGGCAACTTCAACGCCATCTCGGGCATGAGCGCCATCCTCGGCGTGCTGCATTTCGCGCTGGCGATGGTCGAGGCCATCGGTGTGGTGCTGCTGGTGTGGGCACTGGTGCGCCTGCTGCGTAGCCGTACGATTCCGGCCGCCTGAGCGGTAGCGCCGGGCCATGCCCGGCGTATCTGCCCCTTGGAGACTCCGGCTATCGGACCGCGACCGCCAGCGGGCGTCGTCGCTGGCCCATTCAGGGTGCCAGCGGCGGTGAACGTGGCCGGCCATGCGACAATGACCGGCCTGATCCAGCCACGGTAATCCCCGGCGTGACCGAAACCGTCGCCGCTCCGCGCACGCTCGATGACCCCTTGAAGGACGCGATCCGCAAGGCGTACACGACGCTGCAGGCCAATACTCCCGGCTTCTCCACCCGCCGCTCGCAGAGCCAGATGATCGGCGTGGTGTCGCGTGCGTTGTCGAAAAGTGGCGGCGTCGGCGTGGTCGAGGCGCCTACCGGCGTCGGCAAGAGCCTGGGCTACCTCACCGCGGGTGTACCGATCGCGCTGGCTAGCAAGAAGAAGCTGGTGATCAGTACCGGCACCGTGGCCCTGCAGTCGCAGCTGGTCGAGCGCGACATTCCGAATTTCCTGAAAGCCACCGGCCTGGAAGCGACCGTGGCCCTTGCCAAGGGCCGCACCCGCTACCTGTGCACACGCAACGCCGCCGAGGCGCAGGGCGAGGGCTCACAGGGCGGCATGTTCGAGGACGACGCGCCCTTGTTCGACCGGCCGCTGGCACCGATCGAGATGGACATCGCCAAGCGCCTGACCGATGCCTTCACTGGCGGCAGTTGGGATGGCGACATCGACAACGCACCGGAGACCATCAGCCCTGGCCTGCGCAGCCGCATCACCACGCCGGCTTCAGGCTGCGCCGGGCGCCGCTGTGCCTATTCGGCACAGTGCGCGGTGCTGCGTTCGCGCACCACGGTGCGCGATGCGCAGATCGTGGTCACCAACCATGCGCTGCTGTTGTCAGCGCTGTCGATTGGCGACAGCGACAACGGCCAGCCGCTGATCGCAGCACCGTCGGACATGCTGCTGGTGCTGGATGAAGGCCATCACATCGGCAACGTGGCAATCGATCAGGGCGCGGCCAGCCTGGCGCTGGATGAAATGGCCAAGCGCACCGGCCGCCTGCAGATCCTGATTGCCGGCGCCTACCGCGCAGTCGACAAGGACCGCCTCGGCAACCTGCTGCCGAACGAAGCGATCGACATCGCCAGCAACGTGGCCAAGCAGCTGCGTGCGTTCCGCGACCATGTCGAACGGGTGTGGATGCCGGCGCCGGCCGACGAAGAGCCGATGTGGCGCGCCGCCAACGGCCGCCTGCCGGAGGCCTGGCGCGAGCCGATCGAAGCACTGGCCGACGACACCCGCAGCCTCTACAACTGGGCGCATGCCGCCACCGCGCAGGTGGCCAAGGGCAAGCCGGACGATGCCGCGCGCGAGCGCCTGCAGCGCAACCTGGGCATGGCGCTGGAGATGATCGAACAGCAGTACAACCTGTGGCAGGCCTGGCGCCGCGAGGACAAGGACGGCGCGCCGCCGATGGCACGCTGGGTCACTGCTACCCGCGATGGCGATCTTGTGCTGCACGGTTCGCCGGTATCGGCCGCGCATGTGCTGCGCAAGCTGCTGTGGGACGAAGTGGATTCGGTGGTGATGACCTCGGCGACGCTGACCGGCGGCGGTGACTTCCAGTCACTGGCGATCGACAACGGCATTCCCGAAGAGGCCGAGATGGTCTCGCTGTCCTCGCCGTTCGACCTGCCCAACCAGGCCGAGCTGATCGTGCCGAAATTCCCGGTCACGCCTGATGACCGCGAAGGCCATCCGCGCGAAGTGGCGCGCTATCTCGACACCGAACTGGACTGGGCCAAGGGCTCGATGGTGCTGTTCACCTCGCGCTGGAAGATGGAGAAGGTGGCCGGGCTGATGTCGGCCGCGCGCCGCAAGCAGGTGCTGGTGCAGGGCGAGATGTCCAAGACCCGCCTGATCGACGAGCATCTGCGCCGCGTGGCCGCGGGTGAAGGCTCGGTGCTGTTCGGCCTGAACTCGTTCGGCGAGGGCCTCGACCTGCCCGGCGAAGCCTGCACCACCGTGGTCATCACCCAGGTACCGTTTGCGGTGCCGACCGACCCGCAGACCGCCACCCTCAGTGAGTGGTTCGAAGGGCGCGGGCTCAATGCCTTCAACCTGATCGCCATTCCGCATGCGCTGCGTACGCTCACCCAGTTCGCCGGCCGCCTGATCCGCACCTCCACCGACACCGGCCGCGTGGTCATCCTTGATTCGCGGCTGCTGACCCGCCGCTACGGCAAGCGCATCATCGACGCGCTGCCACCGTTCAAGCGCGTGATCGGCTGACCCGGGGTCGGATCCCTTCCGCAGGAAGGGCTCTGACCCCACCACGTACTCTGTCGCTCAACCGCCCTGCGGATTCCGGCAGGCCTGGTTGCCCATCGCATTGTGGTAATCGCGATCAAAGCAGCGCAGGAAGCCATCGAGCACGTCCAGATTGGGCGGCCACGGCACATCCACCTTCTGCCCGCCGGCAGTCGTGAAGTGATAACGCCCATCCTTCAGCGCCCTGGCAATCTGCTCCGGCGCAGGAATCGCAATCAACCTTGCACGCGCTTTCTCCAGCGCCGCACGATCGCGCTGCAGGAAGGCGATCGTGCCGTCCACGTAGGCGTTCCAGTAACCGGGGTCGGTGTCGGTGGGCTTGTAGGTGCGCTGCATCAGCGTCACCGCCTGCGGGTACTGGCCCGCCTCCGCACGCATCTGGCCTTCATGCCACAGAATCAGGGTGTTGCCTGCAGCCTTGGGCAACGCAGCATAGGCGGCGAGCAGATCAGCGGCTTCGCGGTGGCAGCCGCGGTCGGCCAGCGTGCGCCAGCCGCCTTCCAGGTCCTGATCGAACGCATCCGGTTCCATCGCCAGCATCGCTGCACGGTCGTAGCTGCAGCCGGGGGCTTTGGGCGGTTCGGCTGACGTGCCCATGGCAGCGGCCAGGGCAAGCGAAAGCGAAAGCAACATCATCGCAACCTCCGTGTTGGTGACCTCCTGGACCACCATAACGGATCAGGATGGGTAGTGCCGGCCGCTGGCCGGCAACCTCATCGATGTGGGCCGTCGCGGTACAGATGCCGGCCAGCGGCCGGCACTACCGTATGGCGGTCAATCGCCCAGCAGCGCGGTGTTGCGGACGGCGCCCTTGTCGGCGCTGGTGGCCAGCAGGGCGTAGGCCTTCAGTGCGCTGGTGACCTTGCGCGGGCGCGGTGCGTGCGGTTTCCAGCCGCGTGCATCGGCGTCGGCGCGGCGCTGGGCCAGGGTGGCCTCGTCCAGCAGCAGGTCGAGGCGGCGGGCCGGAATGTCGATGCGGATGCGGTCGCCATCTTCCACCAGACCGATCGTGCCGCCGCTGGCGGCTTCCGGCGAGACGTGGCCGATCGACAGGCCCGAGGTGCCGCCGGAGAAGCGGCCGTCGGTCAGCAGCGCGCACTGCTTGCCCAATCCCTTCGACTTCAGATAGCTGGTCGGGTAGAGCATTTCCTGCATGCCCGGACCGCCCTTCGGGCCTTCGTAGCGGATGACCACCACGTCGCCGGCTTTCACTTCGTCGGCGAGAATGCCGGCGACGGCCGCGTCCTGGCTCTCGAACACGCGCGCGCTGCCTTCGAACACGTGGATGGATTCGTCCACGCCGGCGGTCTTCACCACGCAGCCGTCCACCGCCAGGTTGCCGCGCAGCACGGCCAGGCCGCCTTCGGCCGAGTAGGCGTGCTGCACGCTGCGGATGCAGCCTTCGGCGCGGTCCACGTCCAGGGTCGGCCAGCGCGTGGCCTGGCTGAAGGCCACCTGGGTAGGGATGCCGGCCGGACCGGCACGGAAGAAGTCCTGCACGCTCGATTCGCTGCTGACCGCCACATCCCAGCGCTCGATGGCATCGGCCAGGGTGCGGCTGTGCACGGTCGGCACGCTGGTATCCAGCAGGCCGCCACGCGCCAGTTCGCCGAGGATGCCGTACACGCCGCCCGCGCGGTGCACGTCTTCCATGTGGTACTTGGGCGTGTTCGGTGCCACCTTGCACAGTTGCGGCACGCGCCGCGACAGCGCATCGATGTGGGTCAGGTCGAAGTCCACTTCGGCTTCCTGCGCGGCGGCCAGCAGGTGCAGGATGGTATTGGTCGAGCCGCCCATGGCGATGTCCAGGGTCATCGCGTTGGCGAACGCGGCCTGGGTGGCGATGCCACGCGGCAGCGCAGCCGGGTCTTCGCCGCCGTACCAGCGGTGGCAGAGTTCGACGATCAGGCGGCCGGCGCGCAGGAACAGCTGCTCGCGGTCGGCGTGGGTGGCCAGGGTCGAGCCGTTGCCGGGCAGCGACAGGCCCAGCGCTTCGGTCAGGCAGTTCATCGAGTTGGCGGTGAACATGCCCGAGCAGGACCCGCAGGTCGGGCAGGCGCTGCGCTCGAACTCGGCGACCTTTTCGTCGCTGGCGCTTTCATCGGCGGCGATGACCATCGCATCGACCAGGTCCAGCTTGTGCTCGGACAGCCTCGTCTTGCCGGCTTCCATCGGGCCGCCGGAGACGAATACCACCGGAATGTTGAGGCGCAGCGCGGCCATCAGCATGCCGGGGGTGATCTTGTCGCAGTTGCTGATGCAGACCATCGCATCGGCGCAGTGCGCGTTGGCCATGTATTCGACCGAGTCGGCGATGATCTCGCGGCTGGGCAGCGAATACAGCATGCCGTCGTGGCCCATGGCGATGCCGTCGTCCACGGCGATGGTGTTGAATTCCTTGGCGACGCCGCCGACCTTTTCGATCTCGCGCGCGACCAGCTGCCCAAGGTCCTTCAGGTGCACGTGGCCGGGCACGAACTGGGTGAAGGAGTTGGCGATGGCGATGATCGGCTTGTGGAAGTCGCCGTCCTTCATGCCGGTGGCACGCCACAGGGCGCGGGCGCCAGCCATGTTGCGGCCGGCGGTGGAGGTGCGGGAGCGGTATTCAGGCATGGCTGGCGGAACGGGCGGGCCGTACAACGTGGGGGTCCGCCGATCATGGACAATTTTTTCGGTTGCTGCTGCAACCACCGGAGGTGGCCCGGCCGGGCTTGCAGCCCTGCACCCGCGGTAGTGCCGGCCGCTGGCCGGCAACCTCAACAACAACAGCTGGGCTATCCGTGGGATGGCGGGGGGGGGGGCCGGCTGCGGGGGACGGCGCAAGTACGTCCATGTAGCCTCGGTCGCGCCATTCATGGCTCTCACGCCCCCGCAACCGGACCCACCCCGCCTTCGACAGTGTCCTGCGATCTGTCGGGGCCGGCGCTCTGCGTTGCTCTTGGTAGGTGTCGACCTTGGTCGACACGGTAATCCACGCCATGCGTGGATGATGGGGAACGACGAAAATGAAAGTCCGTTCATCTTTCGGACTTTGCCGATTCCGGTTGCTGGTCAGGATTTGGCATCATTGGGGCATTGATCCGTCGACAGGGCATGAGGCCATGAAACGTTCCCGCACCACCGCGCTGCTGCTGATGAGCGCTGCACCGCTGCTGTTCACCGCCTGCCAGAAGGAGCCGGAGGTGAAGGTGCAGGAAGGCCTGTACACCTCGGTGGAGTCGTGCACCGAGGCCACCGGCGATCCGTCGTCGTGCCGCAATGCCTTCGCCGAAGCGCAGAAGCAGGCCGCCGATGCGGCGCCGAAGTACGCCAGCAAGGAAGCCTGCGAGAAGGACTACAAGCCCGAACAGTGCGTGCAGCAGCACACCTCGGCCGGTACCTCGTTCATCGGGCCGATGATGATGGGCTTCTTCATGTCGCAGATGCTGAGCAACCGCGGCGGCCTGGCCCCGCAGGCGCCGGCGGCGTCGCCGGCCTACCAGGACAAGAGCGCCGGCTGGGCGCGCCCGGCACCGGGAGGCAGCGGCGGCCTCAACACCGCCAGCGGCATCGGCGCCGGCAAGGCTGGTCTGGCCCCGGTCACCAGTGAACCGAACCGTGCGGTCACTGCCAGCCGTGGTGGCTTCGGCAACACCAGCGCACGCCGCAGCACCAGCGGCAGCTACGGCGGCTGATCGACCCATGCAACGTATCCGTATTGCCGAGCGTGCCCAGTGGCGGGCACGCGCGGAGGAGGCCGGTTTCCGCTTCCACACCATCGACGGCCAGCCGTACTGGGATGAAAGCGCGTACTACGCGTTCACCCTGCGCCAGATCGAACAGGACATTGAAGACCCCAGCGCCGAGCTGCACCAGATGGCGCTGGACCTGGTCGGCGATGTCATCGCCAGTGAGCGGCTGATGGACCAGCTGGCGATTCCGTCGCATTACCGCGACTGGATCGCCGACAGCTGGCGCCAACGCCAGCCACATCTGTACGGACGCCTGGACCTGGCCTATGACGGCACCGGTCCGGCCAAGCTGTACGAACTGAACTACGACACGCCGACCTCACTGTTTGAAGCCAGCTTCTTCCAGTGGCAGTGGCTGGAAGACCAGCGCAACGCCGGTCGCCTGCCGCAGCACGCCGACCAGTTCAACGCCATCCACGAAGCGCTGGTTGAACGCTTCGGCGAACTGGCCACGCAGTTGCCGCCGCCGCTGTATTTCAGTGCCGTGGGCAGCTCCGAAGAAGACCGCGGCACTGTCGATTACCTTCGCGACTGCGCCTCGCAGGCCGGCCTGCATGGGCAGGCTATCGCCGTCGAGGACATCGGTCTGTCTGCGGATGGCCGTTTCACCGCGCTGGACGATTCGGTGATCGGCACGCTGTTCAAGCTGTACCCGCTGGAAGACCTGATGGCCGAAGAGTTCGGCCGCGCGCTGCCCGGTTCGGGCGTACAGCTGCTGGAACCGGCCTGGAAGGCGGTACTCAGCAACAAGGGCATCCTGCCGCTGCTGTGGCAGCGCAACGTGGGCCATCCGAACCTGCTGGAAGCGCACTTCGACGACGGCAGCGCGCTGGCCTCGGGCTGGGTGCGCAAGCCGCTGTTCTCGCGCGAAGGTGCCAACATCGAGATGCACCTGGCCGATGGCAGCACCCAGCGCAGCGACGGTCCCTACGACGGCCCGGCGATCATCCAGCGCGCCCATCCGCTCACCCGCTTCGAAGGCGGCTATCCGCTGATCGGCAGCTGGGTGGTGGGTGACCACGCCTGCGGCATCGGCATCCGCGAGGACGACAGCGCAATCACCCGCGACAGCGCGCGCTTCGTGCCGCACGCGATCGTCGATGAGGCGCCGACGCGGATCTACGTCTGATGGCGGTGCGGCGCAATCGCGATCTGCGGCCTGCGCCACTGCCGGGTCGGCATCTGGATGACGGCCACGCTCTGTGGCGCTATTCGGATCGGATCGCGGTGCGCTGCCATCGCTGCGATACGCCCGGCTGGGTGGCGGGGACGTCGGAATCGCGACGTTTCCGCTGCCTGGGCTGTAGCGCATCCCTCGACAGTGGATGCGGCTGTGGTTGCTGTGTTGCGGGCGACTGGGTCGGACCGGTGCGTTACAGGGGCTATCGTCCCTGCGGATACTGCGGGCACAAATGGGTAAGCGCTGAACTGCACCGCGCACGTGCAACGTCTCCATTGCGCACCTTGGCTGCAGACTGCAGTGAATGTGGACGCAGCAGCGAGGTGGAGGTCACGCTGTCGCGGTGGCGTGGCAATGAGGCGATCGACCCGCACTTCGGGCTGCCGCTGCGGTTGGTCGAAAAGACCGCGGCCGGCGTGCTGTGGGCCTACAACGAGGCCCATCTGCAGGCACTGCACGATTACGCTGCCGCGCCTCTGCGCGAGCGCGCGGGCGTCACCCATGGCTCGATGTTCTCGCGCCTGCCGCAGTGGATGAAGCTGGCCCGCAACCGGGTGTTGCTGCAGCGTGCGGTAGAGCGGTTGCAGCGTCGATTGTTGCAGGGGTAGTGCCGGCCGCTGGCCGGCAACCGCCGTTGGTAGAGGCCGACCTTGGTCGGCGCTACCGATCAGAGCAGCCCTTCGCGCTTCACTGCCAGGTAGCGCTCCACCAGCGCGCCGGGCAGGGCATCGGCGGTCACGTCCAGCACCATCACCTTCTCGCTGCGCAGCGCGTCGTGCGCCTTCGCACGCTGCTGCAGGTACAGCGCCGCGGCACCGGCCTGGGTGGCGTCTTCCAGTGTCTGCACTTCGCCCTCAAGTGCGCCGTCCAGCTCACGCTCGCGCAGGCTGGCCACGCATACCAGATGGCGTCGCTGCAGCAGGCGTACCGCTGCCAGCAGATCTTCGATGTCTTCATCGCGCACGTTGCTGACCAGCATCACCAGCGCGCGCCGGCGCTGGCGCAGAGACACTTCGGTGGCGGCGGCCAGATAGTCGGTGGCCACCGCGCGCGGCTGCAGGTCGTAGCTGGCCCGCAGCAGGTGCTCGACCGTGCCCATGCCGCGTTGCGGCGCCACCCAGCGGCGTTCACCACCAGCAGCGAACAGGCCGGCGGCGTCGCCCTGGCGCAGCGCCAGGTAAGCCACCACCAGCGAGGCGTTCAATGCGTGGTCGAAGTGCGAGAGTCCGCCTTCGCTGGCCAGCATGCGCCGGCCACTGTCGAGCATCAGCAGCAACTGCTGGTTCTTCTCGTCCTGGTACTCGCGCGAGATCAGCTTGCGCGCACGCGCGGTGGCCTTCCAGTCGAGCTGGCGCAGGCTGTCGCCGATGCGGTACTCGCGCATCTGGTGGAAGTCGGTGCCTTCACCACGGCGGCGCTTCACGTGCGCACCGACCAGCCGCGAAGCCTGGTCGGCACTGAACAATGCGAAGCGGGTGAGCGGCACGAAGTTCGGATAGACCCGCACGTCCAGCGCGGGGGGCAGGGTGCGTTGCTGCCACCACAGGCGCCACGGCGAGCGCATGCGCAGGTGCACGCCCTCGAAGCGGAAATGCCCGCGCTGCAGCGGCTGCAGATGGTAGTGCAGGGTGGCAGCGGTGCCCGCCTGCAGGCGCACGCGCTGCGGCAGCGATTCCAGCGGCCAGCCGCCGGGTACCAGATCGAACACCTGCACCGTCATCGATGCGTCCGCCTGCAGGCGCAGTGCGGCCTCGCGGCGCACGCCCAATGCCAGCGCTTCGGGCAGTTCGCGTTGCACCTGCGGCGACGGACGTCGCGACTGCCGCCAGAGATCCATCAGCGCCGCCACGGCGATCGCCAGCGCCGCCAGCGCCCAGCTCCCGCGCGGCAGCAACCCGCCCAGCACCAGGCCGCCCAGGGCAGTCCAGGCCAGCAGCAGCACCAGCAGCAGCGGGGCCGGCCTCATCGGCGCGGCGCTTCCACCTTGGCCAGCAGCGCGCCCAGCACGTCATCGGCGTCCTGGCCTTCGATCTGCAGTTCCGGAGCCAGCGCGATGCGGTGGCGCAGCGCCGGGCGTGCGATGTCGCGCACATCATCCGGAGTGACGAAATCACGACCGGCCAGCACCGCCTGTGCACGCGAGGCACGCACCAGCGCGATGCTGCCACGCGGGCCGGCACCGACCGCGATGCCCGGCCACTGGCGGGTCGCCGCGACGATGCGTACCGCGTAGTCGATCACTTCGTCATCGACGGTGATCGCCGCGGTGGCGCGCTGCAGTTCCAGCAGCTCACCGGCGCCGAGCACGCGCGGCACCTGGCTCAGGTCGAAATCGCTGGCAGCGCGACCGCTGGTGATCGCGGTCACCATGCGCTTCTCGTCCTCCAGCTGCGGGTAGTCGATCAGCACCTTCAGCAGGAAGCGGTCCAGCTGTGCTTCCGGCAGCGGATAGGTACCTTCCTGCTCCAGCGGATTCTGCGTGGCCAACGCCATGAACGGCGGCGCCAGCGTGAAGGCCTTGCCTTCGATGGTCACCTGGCCTTCCTGCATCACTTCCAGCAGCGCCGACTGGGTCTTGGCCGGGGCGCGGTTGATCTCGTCGGCCAGCAGCAGGTTGGTGAACACCGGGCCACGGCGGATCTTGAAGCTCTCGCTCTTCGGGTCGTACACCGCATGGCCACTGACGTCGCTGGGCATCAGGTCGGGGGTGAACTGCACGCGGCCGTAGTCCAGTTCCAGGGCCTGTGCGAGTGCGCGCACCAGCAGGGTCTTGCCCAGCCCGGGCACGCCTTCGATCAGCACGTGGCCACCAGCCAGCAGGGCCACCAGGATCTGGTCAAGCACATCGGCCTGGCCGATGAAGGCGTGGCCGATGGCATCGCGGATGGCGTCGACGCGTTCGATCAGGCGGGCGTTGGTGGCCGCCGGCAGCTCGGGGACTTCGGTCATAGCAGGGATCTCATCTGGAGCAGCAAGCGGATGCGCTCGCGCAGGGCGGAGGAATCATGCGGCGGAGGTGGCGTGAGCGCGCTGGCGACGCGGCCTTGCGGCCACTTCAGCAGCTCGGCGATGGCCTGATCGCGTGGCGCGCCATCAAGTGCGGCGGCGACCGGCGCACGCAGCCGCAGGCGATGCAGGAACAGGGCGAGTACGGCCTCGTACAGGCGCGCACCGTGGCCGAAGCGCAGCAGCAGCTCACCGCTGGCGCGCACGTGTTCCAGCAGCGAGCGGCGTTCCAGCACCGGCGACGGCAAGCGGCTGCCGAAGCGCTGCGAGCGCCCCCACAACCAGCCCAGCAGGGCCAGCAGCAGCGGTGCCCACAACGGCCAGCCCTGATAGAACATGCGCGACCACAGCGACGGCGGGCGGCTGGCGTAGACCAGCCAGATCGCACCCTTGCCGTAGTTCGGATCGAGCAGGTAGCGGGTCAGATCGCGGTGGGCAGGATCGTGCAGGCCATCGCTGGCCTTGCCGACGGCGGCAGCGAGTTGTGCTGCTGGCGAGTCGACTTCACTGCGCATGAATTCCATGTCGGCCAGCACGCTCACCTTGCCCTGGCCATGGCGCAGGCGCGCAAACACCAGGTCGCGATCACTGCCCCAGCGGCGTTCAACCCGCGTACGGGCGGTGAAACCAAGCGTGAAGCGGCGGCCACCGCAGAATTCGCTGTGACGGGTGTCGTCGTCGATATGAAGCGGCTGGCAGTCGCTGCGCTGGAACAGGCTGTCCACGCCCAGCTGGTCCAGCAGCGGCCCCTGCGTGCTGCTGGCATCGTCCTCGGCCGGCGGCGGGGTGCGCACCAGCAGGTGGCCGCCCTGGTCGACCCAGTCCAGCAGCCGCTTCACAGCGGGTGCCGGCAGTTCGCTGCTGTCCTGCAGCAGCACCACCGTGTCATGGCGCCCCAGCATCATCTGCTGCAGTTCCAGACGCGGCCGTGAGTGCACCTCGATGCCATCGGCGCGCAGCGCCTGCCCGAGCACGTACAGCGGGTTGTAGGCGGCCTCGCCCTGCGGCGGCAGGCGCACGGTTTCGGTCACCCGTTCATGTGTACGCAGGTAGAGGATGGTCAGCGGCACGCCGAACAGCACCAATGCGCCGAGCAGCAGCGACCAGAACAGGCGCGGACTCATGCCTGCCATCCATACTGCTGGCGCAGGGTACCGGCCAATGCATCGAAATCGGCACGGCTGGGCAGGCGGCCACCGTAGGCGGCGTACTGCCACATGCGCACGATGCGCGCGAACAGGTCACGGTCGCTGGCCTCGGGCATGCGCCGCGAGGCGCGCAGGCATTGCGCTTCGGTAGCGCCGGGTGGCAGTGCGATGCCACTGCGCTCGCCGACGGTACGCACGCTGGCACGGTACAGCAGCGCCAGCGCCTGGCGCGGCCGGCCCTGGTCCCACAACAGGCCGGCCTGGGTGGCCACGTCCGGCGGCAGCACCGCCGGCAGTTCCACCTGTTCCTCCAGCACCTGTGGTGCGGCCTCGGCCTTGCGCCGGCCACTGCCACGCAGCCACGGCAGCCACAGTCGTGCGGTCAGCAGCAGCACCAGCAGCAGGATGCCGAGCAGGCCCCACAGGCCCCATTCGGCCAACCGGGCCAGCCAGGCGATGCCGTCCTTGCGCGGCTTGCGCTCGCCCTTGTTGTTGCTGTCGCTCTGCAGCGCCTTGTTTTCCTTCTTCTTTTCCTCGGCCTGTTCGATCGGCTTCCAGCGGGTGACCTGGCGGGTCGGGCGCTGCAGCGGATCCTCATAGGCACGGTTCACCGCCTGGCGGAAGCCGTCGGTGTCCACCGGCGAGGTGCCGAAAATCATTGCCGGCGTGTTGGCGGGGTCGTTTACCGCAGTGGCCGTTTCCCCCGCGCTGTCCTCATCCTCGTCGGCATCGTGGGCTTCGTCGGTGATCGTCTGCGGGTCCTGCGCATGCACCTGGGGCGAAACCAGTGGCAGTGCCAGGCACAGCAGCAGCGCCAGCGTCGATGCCGCTGGCAGCAGGCGATCGCGCAGGCGGCGCAGGGCGATTTCCACGTCCCATGCTTCCATCTGCGTACGCCGGTTCAGGTACAGGCCGAAGCCGGCACCGACGAAGAACGGGCCGATCAGCACCGACGCCAGCCAGCACGCCAGGTTGAAGCCCAGGCGTGCCCATGCCGGGGTGTCCTGGCCGATCATGTCCCACGCTGCGCGCCACGATTCGGACATCAGCTCCAGCGGCATGAACATGAACACCGCGCCGATCGCACCCGATACCAGCGCCGCTTCGAATGCCATGCAGGCCAGGGTCAACACCATTGCCGCGCCTGCGGCACCGGCCGCCACCGCGCGGCGGCGTGGACCGCGCTGGTCAGGCGAATTGCCTTCCAGCAGGTTCACCGGCAGGCACAGGCTGCGCAGCACGCTGAAGCGGCGCCAGCCGAGGTAACCCCAGAAACCGGTGTTGCCCCAGTGACGTTGCGCGCGCAGCGCCGCCAGCGTGCCGACCGGTTCGCCGAAGATGCCGCGCGACAGCACATACAGCGGCGCACGTTCGAACAGCGGTTTGCACCACCACATCGCCAGCCAGGCCCAGCCGAAGGCATCGAGCCACCAGCCCAGTGCGTTGAAGATCACGAACAGCGGCGCGCTGGCCAGCAGCCAGCTGCCCCACGCCGCACGTGCGTGGCGGCGGGCGAGGGCGTTGCCCAGCTCCATGGCTTCCCAGCCGCTGCGCGCGCGCAGCACCACGTCCAGGTGGTCAATGCGCATCGCCGCCTCCGCGTCCGCCGCGCCACAGCCATAGCAGCACGCCGGCCCACAGCACGCCGGCCACGCTGAACTTGCCCCACGCGGGTATTTCGGCGATCGACGACCAGAAGGCTTCGATGAAAGCGGCCACCAGCAGCATGAACGCTGCACCCAGGCACAGCCGGGCACCGATGCGGCCGCCCTCGACCAGCGCATCCAGGCGGCTGCGCCGGCCCGGTGCCAGCAGCTTCATGCCCAGCTGCAGGCCGGCACCACCGGCGATCACGATTGCGGTCAGCTCGAACGCACCGTGGCCGGCCACGAAGCGCCAGAACGGTCCGCCGTGGCCGATGTGCTGCAGGTGCCCTGCCACCGAACCGATGGTCACACCGTTGAACAGCAGCACCAGCAGCGTGCCCAGCCCGGCCAGCAGGCCGCTGGCGAAGGTGCGCAGGGCGATGCTGATGTTGTTCATGATGTAGTGGCCGAACATCATCCAGTCGGTGCCGCTGTCACGGCCCAGGCGTTCTGCGGCCGGGTCGTACATGCGTTCCATTGCGGCGATCTGGCGGTTGTCCATCAGCATGTGGATCAGGTCCGGGTAGACCTGCGCCAGCACGAAGCAGGCCACCGCCGGCAGCGCGAACATCGCCAGCGCCGCCCACATGCTGCGTGCCTGGCTGCGCACCAGCAGCGGGAAGTCGGCCACCAGGAACTCCAGGGCCCCGCGCCAGCGCGTCGGCGGCGTGCGGTACAGCACGCTGTGGCCCCGCTGCATCAACTGCTGCAGGCGCTGCACCAGCTGTGGGCTGTAGCCGCGCTCACGGGCCAGCGCCAGCTGCTGGCACAGGCGTCGGTAGCGCTGCGGAAAGGCGGTGTCGTCCAGCGGGAGGCCGCTGGCCTTCCGGCGCGTACGGCGCGACACGCCAGCGCGCAGCAGCAACCACTGTTCCAGGTCCTGCCATTCCTGCTGGTAGCGGGCGACGAACTGTTCCTGCTTCATCGCCGCCCCAGCAGCCAGTTGGCCATCGCGTACAGGCGCAGCACACCGATCTGCCCGTGGGTACCGGTCAGCGGTTCGACGATGCCGGCCAGCTCCTGCTGGCGCGCCGGCGACAGCCGCGGTGCGCGCTCGGCGAAAGCCATCAGCGCAGCCTGCTCTTCCGGCCGCAACGGTTGCGGCGGGGCCAGCACGCTGTCGATGGTGGGTGGAGGCGGCAGGTACAGCGCGGGCGCATGCACCACTACGGTGCCGGCCACCAGGTCGCCCAGGCGGCGGCCATGCGGATCGAACAGGCTGCTGACCAGGCCCAGCGCATAGCCGAACGGCAGCATGTCCACGGTGCGCAGCAGGTTGCGGGTGATCGCCGCCATCCAGCCCACCGGTGCACCATCACGCGACAGCACGCGCAGCCCCAGTGCACGCTTGCCCAAGGTGCGACCCCACAGCGCTTCGCAGATGATCGGGTAGAGCCAGTAGACCAGGAACATCAGGACCAGATAGAGACCGGAACCGAATTTGTCCAGCAGCGCCAGCGGAATCGACATCAGCACCAGCACCGCAATGCGCACGCCGAGATCAACCAGCCAGGCCATCGCCCGCGGCAGCGGGCCGGCCGCCGGCAACTGCAGCAGCACACCTTCCGGCGTCACCACCTCGCGGTAGGTATCGAGCATCGGTGCGGCCATCAGCGCGATGGCCTTCGTTGTGGGCACCGGAGTCCTCTCCGGCAGGCAGCCACAGGCATGGGGGTCTCGACAGGTCCTGGTCGGGCCCAGACTTTAGCAGAGCCGCGGGGCGGCGTTGGCTGCTCAGCCGCGGTATTCGTCCTTCAGCCGCACGTAGTGGTCGGCCGAGTAGTGCAGCGACTCGATTTCCTTGTCGCTCAGTGTCCGCGCCGGCCGCGCCGGGTTGCCCACCCACAGCTCGCCTTCGCCGACCACCTTGCCCGGGCCGATCACTGCACCGGCACCGACAAAGCCGTGGCGCTCCACGCGGGCACCGTCGAGGATGCAGGCGCCCATGCCGATCAGGCTGTAATCGCCGATCGTGCAGGCATGGATGATGCAGCCATGGCCGACCGTCACGCCCTCGCCGATCAGGGTCGGGTAGCCGGCCTTGTTGTACGGGCTGTGGTGGCTGACGTGGATGATGGTGCCGTCCTGCACGTTGGTGCGCGCGCCGATGCGCACATGATTGACATCACCACGGATGACCGTGCCCGGCCACACCGACACGTCGTCCCCCAGTTCCACGTCACCGATGAGGGTACAGGCCGGATCGATGTACACGCGCTCGCCGAGGACGGGCATCTTGTCGCGGAAGGGGCGCAGCGGGTTCATGGGTGTCTCCGGAAATCAGGGCGTTCGCGACGATGATACCTGCGTGGCGAGTGGCCATCGCGACGGTAGCGCCGGGCCATGCCCGGCGAACGCGATCACGGCTCGTAGCTGTAACCCATGCCGTACACCGAACGGATCGGCTCGCCTTCCATGCCGGCGTCGGCCAGCTTGCGGCGCAGGTTGCGCACGTGGCTGTCGACGGTGCGGTCGACCACCACGCGATGATCCAGATAGAGGCGGTCGAGCAGCTCATCGCGCGCCCAGATCCGTCCCGGCGTGGCCAGCAGGGTGCGCAGCAAGCGGTACTCCACCGGCGTCAGGTCCAGGCCCTTGCCGTTCCAGGTAGCGCGTGCTGCCGGTTCGTCGATGTGCAGCCCGCTATTGGCGCGTGCAGCGGGGTCCGGGCGGTAGCGGCGCAGCACCGCCACCACCCGCGCGACCACCTCGCGCGGACTGAACGGCTTGCAGATGTAGTCGTCGGCACCGATCTCCAGCCCCAGCAGGCGGTCGATCTCTTCCACCCGCGCGGTGACCATGATCACCGGCACGTCGCTGCTGGCGCGCAGTTCGCGGCACAGGTCCACGCCGTCGCGCTGCGGCAGCATCAGGTCCAGCAGCACCAGGTCGGGTTGATAGCGCGCGAACGCGTCGATCACCTGGCCGCCATCGTCCACCCATTCACTGACCATGCCGGCGGCCGCCAGGTAGTCACGCAGGACCGAGGCCAGGCGTGGTTCATCCTCGACGATCAGGATTTTCGCGGGCGTGGCGGGCGACATGCTCATGCAGGCTCCGGCAGGATGATGACCACGCGCAGGCCGCCCAGTGATGAGGGCTCGGCCTGGATGTGGCCGTGGTGGGCGAGGATGATGTTGTGGCTGATGGCCAGGCCCAGGCCGCTGCCGCCGCTGGCCCGGTTGCGCGAGCTTTCCACGCGGTAGAAGCGCTCGAACAGCAGCGCGCACTTGTCGGCCGGCACGCCGGGTGCGGTGTCTTCCACGATCAGCTGTACGCCTGCAGGTAGGCGTGAGGCCTGCACGTGCACGCGGCCGCCGGTACGGGTGTAGCGCAGCGCATTTTCCAGCAGGTTGGCCAGGACCTGCTGCAGGCGTCGTTCGTCACCGGACACCTGCAGCGGTGTGGCGGGCAGGTCTTCTTCCAATGCCAGCCCCGCCGTGGTGAAGCGCCCGCGCATGCCATTGAGCTCGCTGCGCAGCAGCGCCACCAGGTCCAGCGGCGCGAAGCGGTACGCCAGGCCGCCGGACTGGGTCATCGACAGGTCGTGCAGGTCGTCGACCAGCTTGCCCAACTGGCGGATCTCGCTCTGCAGGCCACCGAGGTTGGCGCGGTCCAACGGACGGATGCCGTCCTCGATCGCCTCCAGCTCGGCGCGCACCACCGCCAGCGGCGTACGTAGTTCGTGCGAGATGTCGGCGATGAAGGCGCGGCGGTTGCGCTCGGTGTCGTCCAGCGCCTGCGCCATCCGGTTGAAGTCATTGACCAGTGCGTCCAGCTCATCGTCGCTGGTGCGTTCGATGCGGGTGGCATAGTCACCGGCGGCCAGCCGGTGCGTGGCTGCGGCCAGCTTGGCCAGGCGCTGGCGCAGCGCGCGCGACACCAGCCACGCCAGCAGCACCGTCACCAGCAGCAGCGCGATGCCGATCACCCACCAGGCGCGCACCTGGGTGTTGTAGAAGTTCAGATCGTTGGTGGCGATGACGGTCTGGAACGGCACCATGCCCAGCCAGCCGACGGTGTTGCCGTCCACCTGCACCGCATGTGGCTCATCGTCGCTGGTGGCATCGGGGTTGCCGGCCACGAACCGGTGCTGCGCATCGAACAGGCCCAGCCGCGAGGGCACGCCGGTCTGGTCGGACAGCGGCGGCACCGGTCCTTCGTGCCCATGGGCCAGATCCGGGCGCAGCAGCCGTGCCCAGCGGTCACCGTCACCGCGCAGATGCTCCCAGCCACCATGCGCGCTGTACTCGCGCTTCAGGTGCGGCATCAGGCGCTGCATGCGCAGGTCGCCCTGGTCGTTGAGGTAGTCCAGGAAGCCGGTCTGGAACGCCACGCGGCTGGCAATGCCGTTCACTGCCAGCACCAGCAGGCAGGCGGTGAAGATCGCGAGGAAGGTCTTCGCGGTCAGGCCGAATTTGAGTCGAATCTTCGCCATCGCGGGGGCCATTAGCGGCGCATGTGGCGCTGAAAGCAAGCGCCAGCTGAGCCAGTCGCACATTCTCCATATTCTCTGCACAGTTCCACGGCAGCGTGCAGGGGTCAACGCAAGGCCCCCACGCCCCCCATGTCACTCCCGCGCCTGCTGTCCCACTCCCCCCGTCCGCTGTTGTTGCCCTTGCTGCTGGCCTTGTCTGCCTGTTCGGCGGGCAGGACCGAAATGCCGGCCACCCCCGAAGTGGGCGTCATCACTGCCAGCGCGCAGCCGCTGGCGCTGCAGCAGACCCTGCCGGGTCGAGCGGTGGCGTTCGAGGTGTCCGAGGTGAGGCCGCAGATCGGTGGCCTGATCCGCCAGCGGTTGTTCACCGAAGGCCAGCAGGTCAAGGCCGGCCAGTTGCTGTACCAGGTCGATCCGGCGCCGTACCAGGCCGCCTTCGATACCGCTCGAGGCCAGCTGGCGCAGGCCGAGGCCACCGTGCTGTCGGCGCAGCCGAAGGCCGAGCGCACCCGCACGCTGCTGGGCATGGATGCGGCCAGCAAGCAGGACGCCGACGATGCCACTTCGGCACTGAAGCAGGCGCAGGCCAATGTCATCGCCGCGCGCGCTGCGCTGCAGTCCGCCCGCATCAACCTCGACTACACCCGGGTGGCCGCACCGATCGACGGCCGCATTGGCACCTCCAGCGTTACTGCCGGCGCGCTGGTCGCTGCCGGCCAGGATGCGGCACTGGCGACCATCCAGCGGCTGGACCCGGTCTATCTGGACGTGACCCAGTCCAGTACGCAGATGCTGGCGCTGCGCAAGCAGCTCGATGCCGGCCTGGTGAAGGCCATCGACGGCAAGGCACAGGTGAAGGTGCTGCTGGAGGACGGCAGCACCTATGCCCATGAAGGCACGCTGGAGTTCGTCGGCAGCGCGGTCGATCCGGGCACCGGCAACGTGGTGCTGCGCGCGGTCATTCCGAATCCGGACGGTCTGCTGCTACCGGGCATGTACCTGAAGGCTGTGCTGCCGATGGCCACCGACGCGCGTGCCCTGCTGGTGCCGCAGAAGGCGGTGCTGCGCAATGAACGCGGCGAGTCGCTGCTGCGCCTGCTCGATGCAAAGGACCACGTGGTCGAACGCCGGGTCAGCACCGGGCAGGTGGTGGGCAACCAGTGGCAGATCACGCAGGGCCTGAAGGCCGGCGAGCGGGTGATCGTCAGCAACGGCAGTGCGGTAGCGCTTGGCCAGCAGGTGAAGGCGGTCGCGGCCACCACCGCGCAGCTGGCCGCCATGCCGGCGATCGACCCGAACGGCAACACCGACGAAACGTCGCACTGAGGCCCGCCGCGCATGGTTCGTTTCTTCATCGACCGGCCGATCTTCGCCTGGGTGATCGCCATCGCGGTCAGCCTGCTCGGCCTGCTCGCGATCCTGATCCTGCCGGTGGACCGCTACCCGCAGATCGCCCCGCCCACCATCACCATCCGCGCCACTTACACCGGTGCCTCGTCGCAGACCGTGGAAAACGCGGTCACCCAGGTCATCGAGCAGTCCCAGCAGAGCCTGGACCACCTGATGTACATGACCTCCACCAGCGCTTCCGATGGCTCGGCGCAGGTCAACCTGGTGTTCGCCACCGGCACCAACCCGGATACCGCACAGGTACAGGTGCAGAACCAGCTGCAGGCCGCCATGGCCACGCTGCCGCAGGCGGTGCAGCAGAACGGCCTGACCATCACCAAGTCCAGTGGTTCGATCTTCGAAGTGCTGTCGTTCACCAGCGAAGACGGCAGCATGGACAACTTCGATGTCGCCAACTTCATGGAAGCGCGCATCGACGACCAGATCAGCCGTGTCAGCGGCGTCGGCAACATCCAACCGATCGGCCAGGAATACGCCATGCGTATCTGGCTGGACCCGGAAAAGATGCGCCAGTACGCACTGATGCCGTCGGACATCGAGACCGCACTGCAGGCGCAGAACACCGATGTGTCGGCCGGTGAGCTGGGGGGCCAGCCGGCGCTGAAGGGCCAGCAGCTGGACGCGACGGTGACCGCGCGCAGCCGCCTGCACACGCCCGAGCAGTTCGCGCAGGTGGTGCTCAAGGCCGATGCCAACGGCAGCGTGGTGCACCTGGGTGATGTGGCGACGATCGGCCTGGGGCCGGAGAGCTACGACAGCATCAGCACCTTCAACGGCAAGCCGTCGGCCTCGCTGGGCATTGAGCTTAATGCCGGTGCGAACGCGATCGCCGTCTCCAAGGCCATCGATGCACGGCTGCAGCAGCTGCAGAAGTACTGGCCGCATGGCTACAGCGCCCACGTGGCCTTCACCACCACGCCATTCGTGACCATCTCGCTGAAGGAAGTGGTGATCACCCTGATCGAGGCGATCGCGCTGGTCGTGCTGGTGATGTACCTGTTCCTGCAGAACTGGCGCGCCACGCTGATCCCGACCATCGCGGTGCCGGTGGTGCTGCTGGGCACGTTCGGCGTGCTGGCCGCGTTCGGGTATTCGATCAACACCCTGACCATGTTCGCGCTGGTGCTGGCCATCGGCCTGCTGGTGGACGATGCCATCGTGGTGGTGGAGAACGTGGAGCGGGTGATGACCTTCGAAGGGCTGGCACCGAAGCCGGCCACGCTGAAGGCGATGGGCCAGATCACCGGCGCGCTGGTCGGCATCGTGCTGGTGCTGACCGCGGTGTTCCTGCCGATGGCGTTCTTCAGCGGTGTCACCGGCGTGATCTATCGCCAGTTCTCGGTGACGATTGCCGCGGCGATGATCCTGTCGGTGCTGGTGGCGATGACCATTACTCCGGCGCTGTGCGGCAGCATCCTGCATCAGATTCCCAAGGGCGGCCATCCGCATGGCGACCACGGTGGCGAGCCGAGCCTGCTGGGCAAGTTCTTCATCTGGTTCAACCACCGTTTCGAGCGCATCTCCAACGGCCTGCGTCACCGCGTGGATGGCTTCCTCGGCCAGCGCACGCTGGGGGTGCTGTTCTACCTGGTGCTGAGCGTGGCCACCGGGCTGCTGCTGTGGCACCTGCCGGGTGCATTCCTGCCCGATGAGGACCAGGGCATGCTCAACGCGCTGGTGAAGCTGCCAGCCGGCTCCACCCTGGAGCAGACCCGTGCAGTGATGGATCGCCTCAGTGCCGCCGCAGTGAAGGACGACAGCGTGCTGTCGATCCAAGCCACGGCCGGTTTCAGTGTCACCGGCAGCGGCCAGAACGTCGGCCAGGCCTTCATCCGGCTCAAGGACTGGGATGACCGCAAGGACGATGCCGATACCATCGCCGCGCGGCTGACCGCGGCCATGGCCCGCGTGCCCGATGCGCAGGTCTTCATCACCTCGCCGCCGGCCATCCTCGGCCTGGGTGATGCGGGGGGTTTCACCCTGGAACTGCAGGACGAAGGCGGTGCCGGCCATGCCGCCGCCGTGGCCGCGCGCAATACCCTGCTGAGGGAGGCCGCCAAGGATCCGAAGCTGGTCAACGTGCGTTACGCCAGCCTGGAAGACGCGCCGGTGTACGCAGTGAAGGTGGACGACGCCAAGGCACAGGCCATGGGCGTGAATCCGCAGGACATCAATGACACCTTGAATGCCGCACTGGGCGGCGACTTCGTCAACAACTTCATCTACAAGGGCCGCATCAAGAAGGTGTTCATCCAGGGCACGGCCGAAGCACGCATGCAGCCGCAGGACATCGAGCGCTGGAGCGTGCGCAACCAGGCTGGGCAGATGGTGCCGCTGTCGTCGTTGGTCAGCACGCACTGGACCAGCGCGCCGGCCGCATTGCAGCGCTACAACGGCGTATCGGCGATGGAGATCACCGGCCAGCCTGCGCCGGGGGTCAGCTCCGGTGAAGCGATGGCCGAGATCGCACGCCTGGCCGACACGCTGCCGGAAGGCTTCAGCCATGCCTGGTCGGACATGGCCTACCAGGAACAGCTGTCGGGCAACCAGGCACCGATGCTGTATGCCATCTCGTTGCTGTTCGTGTTCCTGTGCCTGGCCGCGCTGTACGAAAGCTGGGCGGTGCCGTTCGCGGTGATGCTGGCGGTGCCGGTGGGCGTGTTCGGTGCCGTGCTGATGATGAACCTGCGTGGCCTCAACAACGACGTGTACTTCCAGGTCGGCCTGCTGACCACGATTGGTCTGGCGGCGAAGAATGGCATCCTGATCGTCGAGTTCGCGCGCATCCTCGAACAGCAGGGCAAGAGCACCCGCGAAGCGATCCTGCAGGCGGTCTATCTGCGGCTGCGGCCGATCGTGATGACTTCGCTGGCGTTCCTGATGGGCGTGTTGCCGCTGGTGTTCGCCACCGGCGCCGGTTCGGCCGCGCGCCGTTCGCTGGGTACCGGCGTGGCCGGCGGTACGGTCGCCTCGATGGTGCTGGGCATGTTCTTCGTGCCGTTGTTCTACCTGCTGGTGCGCCGCATGTTCCCGGGCCGCGCGCCGGTCGAAGCCACTGCCCCGGAGGCAAGCCCATGAAGCCGATGCTGCTGCGCGCCCTGGCGGCCGCCACGATGACCGCCGCGCTGGGCGGCTGCGTGAGCATGGCGCCGCACTACCAGCGCCCCGAGGCGCCGGTGCCGGCACAGTTCAGCAATGCCGCCACCGGCGAGGCCGAGCCGGCATTGGCGATGCCGGCCTGGCGCGAAGTGTTCCTGGAGCCGCGCCTGCAGCAGGTCATCGCGCTGGCACTGCAGAACAACCGCGACCTGCGCGTGGCGGTGCTGCAGGTGGAGAAGGAACGCGCGCAGTACCGTATCCAGCGCGCCGCGCTGCTGCCGTCGGTGGATGCCAGCGGCAGCGTGAACCGCTCGCGCTCCAGTGATGCCACCAGCGAGACCGGCGTATCGCAGGTGACAGAGTCCGATAGCGTGCAGGTCGGCATCAGCAGCTGGGAACTGGACCTGTTCGGGCGCATCCGCAGCCTGAAGAACGAGGCCCTGCAGAACTGGCTGGCCAGCGCCGAGAACCAGCGTGCGGCACGCACCAGCCTGGTCGCCGAAGTGGCCACGGCCTGGCTGGCGCTGGCGGCCGACGAGCAGTCGCTGGCGTTCACCCGGCAGACCCTGGACAGCCAGCAGCAGACCCTGCAGCGTACCGAGGCCCGCCATGCACAGGGCCTGGCCTCGGGCCTGGACCTGTCGCAGGTGCAGACCAGCGTGGAGGCTGCGCGCGCTGCGCTGGCCAAGCTGCAGACCCAGCAGGCGCAGGATCGCGATGCGCTGCAGTTGCTGGTGGGCGCGCCGCTGGAGGCGGCACTGTTGCCCAGCGCGCAGGCACTGGATGGCACCGTGGCCCTGGCGCCGCTGCCTTCGAACCTGCCCTCGAGCGTGCTGCTGCAGCGCCCGGACGTGCTGTCCGCCGAACACGCGCTGCAGGCGGCCAACGCCGATATCGGCGCCGCGCGCGCCGCGTTCTTCCCGACGCTGACGCTGACCGCAAACTACGGCCACAGCTCCACGGCGTTGTCGACGCTGTTCTCGGCCGGCACCCGCGGCTGGTCGTTCGCACCCAGCATCACCGCACCGATCTTCCACGCCGGTGCGTTGAAGGCCTCGCTGGACGCCTCGAAGATCGGCAAGGACATCGGCATCGCGCAGTACGAAAAGGCGATCCAGCAGGCCTTCAGCGAAGTGGCCGATGCGCTGGCCGCACGCGATCACCTGGCCGCGCAGATGGACGCGCAGCGTGCGCTGGTCGCTGCCAGCCAGCGCAGCTACACGCTGGCCGATGCGCGTTACCGCACCGGGCTGGACGGCTATCTGCAGGCGCTGGATGCGCAGCGCAGCCTGTACGCCGCGCAGCAGGACCTGATTGCCCTGCAGCAGCAGGAGGCGGGCAACCGGGTGACGTTGTTCAAGGTGCTGGGCGGTGGCGCCGACGCACGGTAACGCGCTCGCTCCGGTAGCTGCCGACCTTGGTCGGCGCTGGGTTGTTCATCCACGCATGGCGTGGATCTACTGCAATGCTGCACGCGATCCGCGCTGGCAGGTGCCGACCGAATGCATGCCGTACGACCAGTAGATCCACGCCATGCGTGGATGAATGCCCCCGTCGATGCACGGTAGCGCCGGGCCATGCCCGGCGAGCGTCGCGTTACGCCACACAAATGCATGCCGTACGACCAGTAGATCCACGCCATGCGCGGATGAATGCCCCCGTCGATGCACGGTGTCGCCGGGCCATGCCCGGCGAGCATCGCGTTACGCCACACGAATGCATGCCGTACGACCAGTAGATCCACGCCATGCGTGGATGGCATTTGCCGATCCCGCGTTACGCCACGCGGCCGCGGCGTGCACGCTCCAGATGCACCAGCAGCAGCGAGATCGCGGCCGGGGTCATGCCGGGAATGCGCTGCGCCTGGCCGATGGTCTGCGGACGCACGCGTTCCAGCTTCTGCAGTACCTCGGCCGACAAGCCGCGCACGATCGCATAATCGAAGTCGCCGGCAATCGGCGTGGCTTCATGCCGCTGCTGGCGCTCGATCTCCTCGCGCTGGCGGTCCAGGTAGCCGGCGTACTTCACGCCGATCTCCACCTGCTCGGCCACCTTGGCGTCGGCCACGGCCGGGCCCAGCGACGGCACCTGCATCAACGTGGCGTAGTCCAGTTCCGGTCGCTTGATCAGGTCCAATACGTTGGTTTCGCGGCTGACGGCCACGCCCAGCGTTTCCTGCACTTCGCGGCCCAGCGCATTGCCGGGCGTCGCCCACAACGCACCCAGCCGCGCACGCTCGGCATCCACTGCTGCCTGCTTGGTTTCGAACGCACGCCAGCGACGGTCATCAACCAGACCCATGTCGCGGCCGGCCGGGGTCAGGCGCTGGTCGGCATTGTCCTCGCGCAGCTGCAGGCGGTACTCGGCGCGGCTGGTGAACATGCGGTACGGCTCGTTGGTGCCGTGGGTGATCAGGTCATCCACCAGCACGCCCAGGTACGCCTCGTCGCGGCGCGGGCACCAGCCGTCCAGCCCGCGCACCTGGCGCGCGGCGTTGAGGCCGGCCAGCAGGCCCTGCGCGGCGGCTTCTTCATAGCCGGTGGTGCCGTTGATCTGGCCGGCGAAGAACAGGCCGTTGACCAGCTTGGTTTCCAGCGAGGCCTTCAACCCGCGCGGGTCGAAGAAGTCGTATTCGATGGCGTAGCCGGGGCGGGTGATGTGCGCGTTTTCGAAGCCGCGGATGCTGCGCACCATCTCCAGCTGCACGTCGAATGGCAGCGAGGTGGAGATGCCGTTGGGGTAGATCTCGACGATGCCCAGGCCTTCGGGTTCGACGAAGATCTGGTGGCTGGCCTTCTCGGCGAAACGCACCACCTTGTCCTCGATGGACGGGCAGTAGCGCGGGCCGATGCCTTCGATCTGGCCGCTGTACAGCGGTGAGCGGTGCAGCGCGTCGCGGATGATCTGGTGGGTCTGTTCGGTGGTGTGGGTGATCCAGCAGCTGACCTGCTGCGGATGCTCGTCCACCGAGCCGAGGAAGGACATCACCGGGCGTGGGGTGTCGCCGGGCTGCTCATCCATCACGCTGTAGTCCAGCGAGCGGCCGTCGATGCGCGGCGGCGTGCCGGTCTTCAGGCGATCCACCTGGAACGGGCGTTCGCGCAGGCGCGCAGCCAGTGTGGTGGCCGGCGGGTCGCCCATGCGGCCGGCGGCGTACTGGGTCGGGCCGACATGGATCTTGCCAGCCAGGAAGGTGCCGGCGGTCAGCACCACCGCCTCCGCATCGAAGCGCAGACCGGTCTGGGTGATGACGCCGCGTACGGCGTCGCCTTCGATGACCAGATCGTCCACTGCCGCCTGGAACACGGTCAGGTTGGCCTGGCCTTCGACGATGGCGCGGATCGCCATGCGGTACAGGTTGCGGTCGGCCTGGCAGCGGGTGGCGCGCACGGCCGGGCCCTTGGAGGCGTTGAGCGTGCGCCACTGGATGCCGGCGCGGTCGGCGGCATGCGCCATCGCACCGCCCAGGGCGTCGATTTCCTTGACCAGATGGCCCTTGCCGATGCCGCCGATGGCCGGGTTGCAGCTCATCGCGCCCACCGTTTCGATGTTGTGGGTCAGCAGCAGGGTGCGCACGCCGGTGCGGGCCGCGGCCAGCGCGGCTTCGGTGCCAGCGTGGCCACCGCCGATGACGATGACGTCGTAACGATGGAAGGAATGGGTCATGGGGGCAGGTCAACAAGGGACGGGCGCGGCCGGGGGCGGCGCCGGGGTGGCGATTTTAGCGCCATTCGGAGGGGGGCGACGGGCCCGGATCGGGTGCGGGATGAAATCCGCCCTAAAGTTGGCAGGATTTTTGCAGATAACCCAATAGCACCCACCGTGGCTGGCGCCGCAGGCGCCCGTGACCGGAATTGGAACAGGGGCCGGTACAGGCGCACGGTGGGGGAGCAGAGGGCCGGCAGTCGGGGGACTGTCCGGCCCTGTTTTTTCTGGGGGCTATCGGGAGAGCTCCATCCACGCATGGCGTGGATCTACTGATGACGGGCCCTGGGTAGATCCACGCCATGCGTGGATGCCCACCATCCGCAATGCCGGGTGGATCCACGCCATGCGTGGATGCTGTTGCGGTGTGCCCCAAAAAACAAACGGCCCCGCATTGCGGGGCCGTCTGCCTTCAGAGGTGCCGACATCCGACAGGGCCGGAACAGGGGGGATCCAGATGTTCCTGTCGGATATCGACGTAGAGCTTTTTGCGGCGGCCCGTGTCGTTTTTGTCACTTTGTGACGCGGGCCGTCACTGTCCGCGTAGATTGCGGCTTAGACCGTGTGAAATGCAAGACGGTTCAACGCTCAACTGTGCGCTGCGTCCCACGATCCATGTTGCGCCAAGGGGAACCGTTCATCCTCGGCGCACTTGGCGCCGGCGCCGGACGGGCCTGCGGCGGGGGCGCTGATGGCTGCACGTTGGACTGCGGCGGGCGCCGCATCGAATCCATGTTCCGCCACGGCGAACCACCGTTGTAGGACGGGCGCGAGGGCGGCGGCGGACGGTTCTCGCCACCATTGCCCGGACGCGGCGGCGGGCGGTGGTTGTGCGGCGGGCGGTAGACCGGACGCCCGTAGTATGGGTTGCCGTAGCCGCCGTAGTAGCCGCCATAGCCGCCGTAATAGCCGGAGTTGTAGGGATAACCGGCCGGATAGCGGTATTCCACCGACGGCGCACCGTGGTAGTAGCCGCCACCGCGGCCACCCCCGACGTAGTCGTAGGTGGTGCAGCCGGTCAGGGCCAGCATCAGGCCACCGGCAAGCATCAAGCGCATTTTCATGGTGGGTCCCCCCAGAGGACGGGTGTGCAGTCAGCTTCGTGCGCGGGCATTGAATCGGCCCTTAATTCCGCTGCCCAGGATGAATGGAGGCGAAGGGCTGCATGCTGGCATGACCTGTGTCCCGGTCGCCAGCGCGGGGCCATACGTTAATCTTGCGTCATGAGCGATTCACTGTTGCCCCGCGCCGACGACGTCCTGCTTGCTGCCGCGAGGATCGCCCCGCACGCCAGCGTGACCCCGGTGCTGCACTCGCGCACGCTCGATGCGCTGGCCGGGGCGCGGCTGGCCTTCAAGGCCGAGCACCTGCAGCGCGGTGGCGCGTTCAAGTTCCGCGGTGCCTGCAACGCGGTGTGGTCGCTGGATGCCGACCGCGCCAGTGCCGGCGTGGTGACGCATTCCTCCGGCAACCATGGCGCCGCGCTGGCGCTGGCCGCGCGCACCCGTGGCATCCCCTGCCATGTGGTGGTGCCGGAAGGGGCGGTGGCAGCCAAGCTGGCCAACATCGCCCGGCATGGCGCCACGCTCTGGCACTGCCCGCCGACCATCGCCGACCGTGAGGCCACCTGCGGCAAGGTGCAGGCTGATACCGGCGCGACGCTGATTCATCCCTATGCCGATCCGGCAGTGATGGCCGGGCAGGGCACCGCCGCCCTGGAACTGCTGCACAGCGACGGCCCGTTCGACGTGCTGGTGGTGCCGGTGGGCGGCGGCGGCCTGGCCAGCGGTACCGCGCTGGCCCTGCAGCACGCCAGCCCGCAGACCCGGCTGGTGCTGGCCGAACCGGCCGGTGCCGATGACACCGCGCGTTCGCTGGCCGCAGGCGAGCGCCTGGGCGCGTTCACCCCGGACACGATCTGCGACGGCCTGCGTACCCTGATCGGCGCCCCCAATTTCGAACTGCTGCGCGCGGCCGGTGCCGAGGTGATCGTGGTCGATGACACCGCCACGATGTCCGCGATGCGTCTGCTGTGGGAGGTGCTCAAGCAGGTGGTCGAGCCATCCTCGGCCACCGTACTGGCCGCGGTGCTGGCACAGCCGCAGCGTTTCGCCGGCCTGCGCGTGGGCCTGGTGCTGTCCGGCGGCAATGTCGACCTGCCAGCGCTGCGCTGGGGGGCACCGTGAGCCGCGACCGGCATCGGCCTCGCACCGGTCTGCTGGGCTGGCTGTGGCGGTTGTTTGTCCTGCTGGTGATCTGGCTGCTGGGCGTGACTGCCTGGATCGTCTGGGTAGGCGAGCGTGACCAGGCGGCCAAGGCCGACGCCATCATCGTGCTCGGTGCAGCAGCCTATGACGCCAAGCCGTCGCCGGTGTTCGAAGAGCGCATCCGCCATGGACTGGATCTGTACGAAGCCCGCTACGCGCCGCTGCTGATCTTCACCGGCGGCTATGGCGGCACCGGCGCGCGCTTCTCTGAATCGCAGGTGGCGCGGCGTTACGCGCTCAAGCACGGCGTACCGGACGACGCGATCCTGATCGAGACCGCTTCGCGCAATACGGTGCAGAACCTGGTCGAAGCCAAGCGGCTGATGGAGCAGCGTGACCTGCACCGGGTGATCATCGTCAGCGACCCGCTGCACATGGCGCGCGCGTTGCGGCTGAGCAAGGCACTGGGGATCGACGCACTGGCCTCGTCCACGCCCAGCACGCGTTTTCGCAGCTTCCATACCAGCTGGCGTTTCCTGGTGCAGGAAATCTACTTCTTCCACCGCGATCTGGTGCGCCCGCCGCTGAGTTCGCCGGCCAACACCTGAGCGGCGGCCTGCATTTGGTGGGTGCCAACCTTGGTTGGCACAACCTGTCAGATTGCGATGCCGCCGGCACCGTGCCGACCAAGGTCGGCACCTACCAGAGCGATTCGAGTACGGCGTGGCATCCGGTAGTGCCGGCCGCTGGCCGGCAAATTTTCCCATGGATTCATGAAGTTGCCGGCCAGCGGCCGGCACTACCGGACGATCAGGTCTGCTTGCGGCGGATCGGAATCGCCGACACCGGCACCGATGCCACGTCATGCCCGCCTTCGCGGATCGGCGCACCCGGATCCGGTGCCCAGGCGTGGGCATAAATCACTTCCCAGCTGCTGGGCAGCTTGCCGTCGGCACGGCGCATTGGTTCGTATGCCGCTGCCGCTGCCGTGAACCGACCGCGCCCGGTCAGCGTATGGCGGCGGTCCACCCGCGCATTGGTCGCGCCCATCGCGCGCAGTTCGCGCATCAATGACGGCAGGTCATCATAGGTCAGGGTAAACAGGTCGCGGTCCAGCACCGGGTCGCGGAAGCCGGCCATCATCAGCGCGTCGCCGAACTGCGCGATCTGCGCGAAGCGGCTCACGTGCGGGCGGTCATCGGCGGCAGCGAAGGCCTCGTTGAGTTCGATCAGGGTTTCCGGGCCAAAGGTAGAACACACCAGCAGGCCACCGGGCTTGAGCACGCGACGGAAGCCTGCGAACACCGCCGGCAGGTCGTCCACCCACTGCAGGCACAGGTTGCTGAAGATCACATCGACGCTGTTGTCGGCCAACGGCAATGCGGCGGCGTCGCCGCACAGGCGCTGGAACGGCTTCCACCAGCCCGCCTGGCGCTTGGCCTGGTCCAGCATCGGCAGCGCCACGTCCAGCGCGATCACCTGTGCCTTCGGCCAGCGCTTTTTCATCAACGCGCTGGCATGGCCGGTACCCGCGCCGATGTCCAGCACCACTTCGGGCTTGCGCGCCTCCAGGTAGTCCAGCGATTCGATCAGCCGCGACTGCACTTCGCGCTGCAGGGCGGCGGCGGCGTCGTAGCTGTTGGCGGCGCGGGCAAACGCGCGGCGGACGTGGCGGGCATCGAAGTGGGACGGCATTGCAGAAGTCTCTTAGAACGTACCGGGGTAGGCGCCGCCGTCGATCAGCAGGTTCTGCCCGGTGAGGTAACCGGCCTGTGCACTGCACAGGAAGGCGCAGGCGGCGCCGAATTCGTCCGGCGTGCCGAAGCGGCCGGCGGGAATCTGCTGGCGGCGGCGCTCAGCCACTTCGCCGGCGTCGCCGTCCTTGCCCGCACTGTGGGCGAAGTTGGCGCGCAGGCGGTCGGTGTCGAACTGGCCGGGCAGCAGGTTGTTGATCGTGACGTTGTGGGCCACGGTGCGGCGCGACAGGCCGGCAACGAAACCGGTCAGGCCGCTGCGCGCGCCATTGGACAGCGCCAGGATGTCGATCGGGGCTTTCACCGCCGACGAGGTGATGTTGACGATGCGGCCGAAGCCGCGTTCGATCATCGCGTCGACGGTGGCGCGGATCAGCGCGATCGGCGCCAGCATGTTGGCATCCAGCGCGGCGATCCAGTCGTCGCGCTCGAAATTGCGGAAATCACCGGGCGGCGGACCACCAGCGTTGTTGACCAGGATGTCCACCTGCGGGCACGCGGCCAGCGCCGCGGTACGGCCGGCCTCGGTGGTGACGTCGGCGACGACCGCGCGCACCTCAGTAGCGCCGGACAGGGCGCGCAGTTCTTCAACGGCGGCCTGCAGAGCGGTTTCGCCACGGGCCACGATCACCACGTTGACGCCCTCGCGCACCAGCGCACGCGCGCAGCCCAGGCCCAGCCCCTTGCTTGCGCCGCAGACCAGTGCCCAGCGGCCATTGATACCCAGATCCATGTGTCAGTCCTGCGGAGATCGGAAGGCGATCATTGTCCGCCATCGGCCGGTAACAGGCCGGCAACGAAGTGTTGCAGGGCGGCAGCCACCTCGTCGGCATGGCCGAGGAAGGGCGCATGGCCGCCGTGGGCGATGGTCAGCGATTGTCCGCCCGGGGCCAGTGCGGCGGCGGCCTGCATCGCCGCTGGCGAAACCAGCCGATCGCGCTGGCCGGCGATCCACAGGCTGGGCTTGCCCAGGGTCGGCAGTGCACCGCGCAGGTCGGTGCTTTCCAGCAGGCGCAATCCTTCCAGAAGGGCACGTTCGGTGGGCGCACCGCGCTCGACCAGGCGCTGGCGCAGCGTGCGCAGTTCCTCGCGGGCGTGCGCCGAGCCCATCACGTCCAGCGCAAGGAAGCGCTCCAGGGTGCCGGCGAAGTCGGTGGCCAGCTCACGACCGAACTGCTCGAACACGGCCGGCTCTACCGCGTGCGGCCAGTCCTCGCCACGTACGAAGCGCGGCGTAGCGGCGATCATCGCCAGCCCGCGCACCTTCGGCAGCGTCGCCGCCGCGTGCAGCGCGAACAGGCCACCCAGCGACCAGCCACACCACACCGCCGGCGGCGTGGCCGCGGCGATGGCGTTGACCACGAACGGCAGGCGCAGCGGCGTGGTGTCCTCGCGGCTGTGACCATGGCCGGGGAGGTCGACCAGATGCAGGGTGAACTGGTCGGCCAAGCGCTGCACCAGTGGTGCGAACACACCGCCCTGCAGGGCCCAGCCGTGGATCAGAACCAGGTCCGGCCCGCGGCCGGCGACTTCAATATGCATGGGCGACTACACGGAACTCAGGCAAAGGCGGGCAGCGGCGGTGGCGCGGCTTCGCGCACGGCCAGGGTGACGCGGTCGCGCGCGCTGGCGATGGCTTCCACCAGGCCCCGCACCTGTTCCGGCGCATGCAGCGCGGACAGTGTCACGCGCAGGCGTGCCTTGCCTTCCGGCACCGTCGGCGGACGGATCGCACCGACCAGCCAGCCGGCCTGCTCCAGCGCCGTGGACATCGCCACGGCGGTGTGATCATCGCCGCACAGCAGCGGCTGGATCGGTGTGTCGGAGGCCATCAGGTCCAGGCCATGGCGACGCGCTTCACTGCGGAACAGCGCGATCAGGTCGGTCAGCTTGGTGCGGCGCCAGTGGTCGCGGCGCGCCAGGCGCACCGCTTCAAGCGCAGCAGCGGCCATCGCCGGTGGCACGGCGGTGGTGTAGATGTACGGGCGCGCGGTTTCGGCCAGATGCTCGATCAGGTCGTCGCGGCCCAGCACCAGTGCACCGGAACCGCCCAGTGCCTTGCCCAGCGTGACCAGCTGCAGCGGCACGTCGTCCACGCCCAGCCCGGCGGCAGCCACCGCGCCACGACCGTCGCCGACCACGCCAACGCCGTGCGCATCGTCCACATAGAACAGCGCTTGCTGCAGGCGTGCCACAAGCGACAACGCGCGCAACGGGGCGATGTCGCCATCCATGCTGAAGACCCCGTCGGTGGCCAGCATCGCCGCGCCATCAGGCGCGTGCTTGAGCTGACGCATTGCACCTTCGGTGTCCAGGTGCGGGTAGCGGCGCAGACGCGCACCAGCCAACCGGGTCGCATCGAGCAGGCTGGCATGGTTGAGTTTGTCCTGCACGCAGACATCGTTCTCTTCGCTCAGCAGTGCTTGCTGTACCGCCAGATTGGCGGCGAAGCCACTGCCGAACAGCAGCGCACGCGGGTAGCCCAGCCACTCGGCTACCTCGCGTTCCAGCGTCTCATGCAAGGCGTGGTGGCCGCAGACCAGGTGCGAGGCACCGGCGCCAGCGCCTTCGCGCGCGGCGGCGTCCTGCAGTGCGTTGACCACGCTGAACTGCTGGGCCAGGCCCAGGTAGTCGTTGCTGCAGAAGCCGGTCAGCCACTGGCCGTCCACTTCCAGGCGCACGCCATCACGACGGGTGACCGTGCGTCGCGGGCGGCGACGGCCTTGGGCATCGCGCAGAGCGCGCTGGGCGTGGAGGCGGGCGGTCAGGTCGGGGCGGGCCATGGTGGCTGAATGCGACGACGGGGCGGCTAGGGTAGCGCGTTGCCGCGATGCCTGCTTGCACCCCGTCTCAGGCGGCGTGAGCGCAGCCACAGCCGCGCGTATCGGCACTGATATCGGCGTGCACGGTGCCGCCGTGGTCGTGGCCTTCGGCATCCACCTGCACCGCCATCGGCTGCAGGCCCAGGCGTGCGAACAGGGCCAGGTCGCGTTCGCTTTCCGGGTTGCCGGTGGTCAGCAGCTTGTCGCCATAGAAGATTGAATTGGCACCGGCCAGGAAACACAGCGCCTGCAGCTCGTCGCTCATCGCCTCGCGCCCGGCTGACAACCGCACCATCGAGCGCGGCATGGCGATGCGCGCCACCGCGATCATGCGCACGAACTCGAACGGGTCCAACTCGGCACTGCCATGCAGCGGCGTGCCCGCCACCTGCACCAGTTTGTTGATCGGCACCGAATCGGGATGCGCCGGCAGCGTGGCCAGTGCCAGCAGCAGGCCGACGCGCTGCGCGCGCGTCTCGCCCATGCCGACGATGCCACCGCAGCAGGTCTTCAGACCGGCATCGCGCACGTGCTCCAACGTGTCCAGGCGGTCCTGGTACTGGCGTGTGTGGATGATCGAATCGTAGTAGTCCGGCGCGGTGTCGAGGTTGTGGTTGTAGTAGTCCAGGCCGGCGTCCTTCAGCGCACGCGCCTGCTCACCACTGAGCATGCCCAGCGTGGCGCAGGTCTCCAGGCCCAGAGCCTTCACCCCGGCGATCATCGCCGCCACCTTCGGGATGTCGCGGTCCTTCGGTGAACGCCATGCCGCACCCATGCAGAAGCGCGACGCACCGGCGGCCTTGGCCTGGCGGGCCTTGGCCAGCACCGCGTCGGTCTCCATCAGCTTCTGCGCGTCCACCCCGGTGTTGTAGCGCTGCGCCTGCGGGCAGTACGCGCAGTCTTCCGGACAGCCGCCGGTCTTCACCGACAGCAGCGTTGAGACCTGCACCTGCGACGGGTCGAAGTGCTCGCGGTGGGCCGCTGCGGCGCGGAACAGCAGCTCGGGGAACGGCAGATCGAACAGCGCCTGCAGTTCGTCGTGTTGCCAGTCGTGGCGGATGGCAGCAGCCATGGCGGGACCTTGGGTACGAATGGAGCGAGGGCGGCAGTGTGGGTGGGCGCGCGCAGGCTGTCAACAATATTAATGTTCGTATGGTTTACAGTGTTTGCGCTCCGGGCGATCCCGCCCGGAGCGTTGCTTCTGTCGTCGAGCGCGAAAAGCGATCGGCATCAAGGCGTGTGCGGTGTTTCGCTGATCAGCGCGGTCACCTTGCCGAGGATGAAGGGACCGTCATCGAAGTAGCCGTGGCCCCAACCTTCGCGCTGGTCGGCATTGAGGTCATCAAGGGTCCACCAGCTCACCGCGCTTTCTCCCTTCCGGGCGAAGAACGCCTGGCAGGCCGAGATGTCTGCCCACGCCGCAGAGTTGCGATAGACGTTCTCCCGGGTGAAGAAGCGTTCCATGCCGAGCAGAGGTTCATCGGCAGCATCTTCGAAGATGTTGGACACGATGTAGAGCAGCGAACCGGGAAAGAACAGTGAGCGCTCGTTGGCTTCGTCGGCATCCCTCATCGCCAACTGCCGGAACCTCCCGATTCGGTCCTCGTGCTTCGAGATGGCACGCGCGAACCGACGGCACGTCACCGCAGGCGCTTCGAGAATAAGGTCGAACTTCAGATCCGGAAGGATCTGCGCCGCCTGGTCCAACAGCTCGCACAGGAAGATGCTGCCGGCGCTGTGGCCGACGAGCGTGATGCGGGGAACAGAGGCTTCGGACTGCAACTGACTGTGCAACTCGCGCAGGAATCTGACGCCACCCGATGCGGGGCCGTCGAATGAATCCTGTGCGTCCTTCTTCATGGGATTCCACCAGCCGATGCGCCCCACGTCATCGAGATAGAACTCACGCAGCACTTCTTCCACGATCACGGCAGAGACGGCGCCTGGGCGCCCTCGACCACTCTGCTGGCGCTGCCATACGCGTATCACCAGTCTGGCCACCTTGATGGCCAGCGCGATCCAATTCAATGCCATGGCCTTGTTGGGTGACGGAGTGCCAAACAGTTCCCTGGCCGTGCGCTCGTTGACGATGGCCGCGCGTTCGGCTGGCGGTTCGTGTGCCAGCATCTTGTTGGCGGGCGCCAGCGTCGCCTCCCTGTAATCCTCACGGGCCTCGGCAATGGCCTGGTTCACCTCGGGATCATCAGCGAATTCCTGCGCGAGATCTGCCGAAAGGCTCTCCTCTTCGGGTGGCGCGGCGTTGAGGATCTTCATACCGGGCGTGAGAACCTGCCCGCTGCCTAGCTTTTCCAGGATCTTGTCGTGGACTTTCCTGAAGAGAAATTTGGCGAGTACTGCACCCAGGATCTCGCCCAGGTTGTTCAACGGAGCTTCGATGTCACCCGTTTCCCAGACGAAGAACAAGGGGTAGGCCTGTGCCCGCACATAGGGGTCATGCAGGGCTTCTGCGATGCGCCGTCCACGCTTCTGCGAAACGCGGCCGCCATGTACATGGATGACGATTCCGGAAGGTGACCTGGCCTGCAGCGCGCGACCGACAATCCGGCGAAGGTCTGATTCCTGCAGCGTGCCATCACGAAGATGGATGATGTGATCTAGCGGGTCGTAGGCATTCATCTCACACTCCATTGTCATTGAGGATGTCGAGAACGAAGCAATTCACGCAGATGTCGGCACGCAGGTGCTGGCAAGCGCTACCGCGATGACGAGCGGTGGCGGCCTGTCGTTGCCGGCGGAGCTGCACCCCTCCCCAGAGGGCAGCGGCTGCAATGCTACCTCCACGAGGCGCGGTGGACGAACCCGGCAGGAGTCGGCCGGCCTTCACGCATGTGGGACGGCGTGCCATCGCTGCCAAAGCATGCGGTTCCCGGCGCGTGGGCGCATTCACCACATCCTGCAAGGCCTTCGGCCACAGTGGCCGCTGCCCAACCAAAGCGCTGGCGCGCAGACTCTGCCCCATGACCGATCTCCATCGCCTCCGCGGCCGTATCAGCGCGCTGGTCCTCAGTGAGGCCTGGCGCCGCCGTGCCGCGCTCTGGGGTGGTGCCGTGGCCGTGGCGCTGGTGGCCATCCTGTTTGCCAAGGCCAGTGACGCCGCCTTTCATGTATTCCAGCGGATCACATCGCACTCGCCGTGGTGGGCCCTGCTGCTCACGCCCGGCATCTTCGCGCTGCTGGCCTGGTTGACCGCCGGTGTGCTGAAACCCACGCGGGGCAGCGGTATTCCGCAGGTCATCGCCGCGTTGGACAAGGCCGATGAGCCGTTCCGGAAGACCAATCTTTCACCTGCGGTCTCGGCCGGCAAGCTGCTGCTGACCTCGTTGTCGCTGCTCGGCGGCGCATCGGTGGGGCGCGAGGGTCCCACGGTGCATGTAGGCGCCAGCCTGATGTACCTGTTCGGCCGCTGGTTCGGTTTCAAGGATCCCCGCGAGCTCTCGCACTTCCTGCTGGCCGGTGGTGCGGCGGGTATCGCGGCGGCGTTCAACACGCCGCTGGCCGGCATCGTCTTTGCCATCGAAGAGCTCAGTGGCCGCTTCGAGCATCGCTTTTCCGGCACCCTGCTGACCGCGGTGATCGTCGGTGGCGTGGTGTCGCTGGGCCTGCTGGGCAACTACACCTACTTCGGTCATGTCAGCGCGCGCCTGCCACTGGGCCAGGGCTGGCTGGCGATCCTGCTGTGTGGCGTGGTGGCGGGGCTGTTGGGCGGATTGTTCGCACGTGCGGTGCTGGCGAGTGCGGCAGGCCGCCCACGTTGGCTCGGGCAACTGCGGCAGCGGCATCCGGTTCTATTGGCTGCAGGCTGCGGTCTGGTGGTGGTACTGCTCGCCCTGGTCTTCGGTAACGGCGCGTTCGGCACCGGCTACGAGCAGGCGCGCAGCCTGGTGCAGGGGCAGGCGGTCGTTGGCCACGAATTCGGACTGATGAAGCTGCTGGCCAACCTCGCATCGTACGTGGCCGGTATTCCCGGCGGTCTGTTCTCGCCGGCGCTGGCGGTCGGCGCGGGACTGGGCCACAACCTGGCGGTGCTGATGCCGGGCGTGGACCCGCGCGCGTTCGTGCTGCTGGGCATGTGCGCCTACCTGACCGGTGTGACCCAGGCGCCACTGACCTCGGCGGTGATCTCGCTGGAGCTGACCGACAGCGGCGATCTGCTGCTGCCGATCCTGGCCACGGTGTTGATTGCTCGTGGCGTGTCCGGGCTGGTGTGCAGGGTGCCGATCTATCGTGGGTTGGCGGAGTTGTTGATGGTGCCGAAGGTCGTCGACGATGCCGCTGGCTCGGAGCCTGCTGCCCGACAGTGATGCGGGCGGTGCTCACTCGGCTTTCGCTACCCGGTTCTGCAATTGAAAGGAAGTGTCTGAAGCTCATCAGCTCAGGTGCCATTTCAAACCAGGGTGATGGCGGTGAACATCACGGTGACGGTGTTCGTCCACGCTTCCACTACCTGGAAACCTGCAGATGAGAAAGATGCTGCTGTTGTCCCTCTTTGTGTTTGCAGCCACAGGCCAGGCAGTGGCCGGCGAGTCTGCAAAGGAACAGGTTGCACGCGCACAGCTTGCCCATCAGGCAGGCGATTATCGTGCAAGCGCGGACCTCTATCACCGGGTTGCAGGTGCTCTGGACGACAACGCCGGCATCTTTGAACAAGAAGTGCTCTACGGTGGTGCCAGCGCTGCGGCGATGGCGGGAGACCGGGAGCAGGCCCTGGATTTCCTGGGGCGCGCGGTCAAGGCGGGTGTCATGCAGGCCGATCGCATCCGCCACGATCCCAGCCTGGCGTCGCTGCAGGGTGACCCGCGTCTGGACGCACTGCTGGCCGACATCGCCGCACAGCAGAAGCGCAGCGACAGGATCTGGAACAGTCCGGGCTTCGCCGTAGCCTACAGCGATTCCCTCAGTGAAGACCAACGCGTTGCCGGACTGTCGCGGCTGTGGTCCGAAGCAAAGTTCAGCTTCGCCAGTTTCGATCGGGTGCCAGACCTGGATTGGGATGCGTTGTATCTGGAGACGTTGCCGCGGGTACGCGCTGCACCGGACACCTATGCCTACTATCGGGAACTGCAGGCATTCCTCGCGCGGCTGCAGGACGGGCACAGCACGCTGGTGCTCAGGTCGGCCTCCATCCGGGATCGTTTCCAGGCACGTCCCGGGCTGAGCACCGCCTCTGTGGAAGGGCGGGTGTTCGTCCGCGATGTCTTCGATCCGGCGCTGCGTGCCGCAGGTATCAGCCGCGGATGGGAGCTGCTGACGATCGATGGCGAACCCGTGTCCGTCTACGCGGAGCGTGAACTCCGGCCGTACACGTCTGCATCCACCCCGCAGGATCTGCATTCCCAGATGTATGAGCGCTCCCTGTTGCAGGGACCTCTCGACCGGCCCTTGAGCATTGGCTTCAGTGACCCCCGTGGGAAAGAGCATGTCGTGAAGGTCGGGCGCATGCCGTCCAAGGAGTACAAAGCGGCCAGGCAGGAACCGCCGGCCTTCGAGTGGAAGCTGTTGCCCGGCAACGTGGCCCTGGTGACGTTGCGCTCGTTCTCCGACAACACCGCCGCCGACCAGTTCGAAGCGGCCTTCGCCCAGATTTCGCGCGCGGACGCGATTGTCTTCGACCTGCGCGACAACGGCGGCGGCAACAGCAACGTAGGCTATCGCATCCTGTCGCTGCTTACCGATCGACCGTTCCAGACGTCCGCGTGGCGAACGCCTGACTACCGGCCGGCGCTGCGTGCCTGGAGCATCAGCAATCCTGATTTCAACGCCGGTGCGGGCGAATGGCCACACGATGGCAAGCGTCATTACGCCAAGCCTGTGCTGGTACTGACAAGCGCACGCACCTATTCGGCTGCAGAAGACTTTGTCGTCGCCTTCGATGCGATGCGTAGGGGACGTATCGTAGGAGAGCTGACGGGCGGCAGCACGGGGTCCCCGATGATGTTCGATCTGCCGGGCGGCATGGTTGCTCTCATCTGCACCAAGCGCGACACCTATCCTGATGGAAAGGAGTTCGTCGGGGTGGGAATCGCGCCGCAGGCGGAGGTGCACCCGACCGTCGCTGACTATCGCAATGGCCGCGATACCGTGCTCGATGCCGCGGTGCGCCTGGCCAGAGCGGGCGCGCAATGACCGTTCTGCGCCGGCAGGCGCTGGCCTGACCACACTCTGCCCCTCCGATCCGGGGCAGGGCAATGCGCGGACGCCGACCTGCCTGACAACCACGCGTGCTGGAGACGTCGATAGACGGCAAGCATTACCGCGATCAATGAGATCAATCCGCGCTCCATCTTCACTCTCAAAGTGAAGCTGATTTCCGCCTGCGCCGTCTACCCGACGCTGGGCGCGCCGCTGAAGATGCGTCGACGCCGGGACTGCACCCGGACCCGCATCGAGAGCAACAATGATCAACCGCCGTATCCGCAGCCTGGCGGCTGCCGTCCTGGCCCTGGCCAGTTCCCCCGCGCTGGCGCTGGCAGGCACGCCTGTGCTGCCCAGCGAACGCAGCATCGGCATCATCGAGCCGGTGGCGCGTTTCGAGGGCGCCATGCCCACCAGTGTGGCGGTCTCCGAAACCGGTCGAATTTTCGTCAACTTCCCGCGTTGGGGCGATGAAGTGGCCTACAGCGTGGCCGAATGGCGCGATGGCCATGCCGTGCCCTATCCGGATGCGCGCATCAACCGCAAGGACGATCCCGACCCGGCAGCACATTTCATCAGCGTGCAGAGCGTGGTGGCTGATGGCCAGGACCGGTTGTGGGTGCTGGATACCGCCGCACCCGGGTTCTCTGCGCCACAGGCCGGTGGCGCCAAGTTGGTGGCGATCGATCTGGCCACCAATACTGTGGCCAGAACGCTGGTGCTCCCGGCCAACGTCATCGATGCGCGCACCTACGTCAACGATGTGCGCTTCGATTTTCGTGTCGGCCGCGAGGGCGTGGCCTACGTGACCGACTCGTCGCTGAGCGGTACTGGCGGCATCATCGTGATCGATCTTGCTACCGGTACCGCGTCCAAGCGCCTGATCGGCCACGTGTCGACGTCGGCCGATCCCGCGTTCGTGCCGATCGTGGAAGGACAGCAGATGCGGCTGCGCAACGCCGATGGAACGTCGCAGCCGTTTACCGTGGCTGCCGATGGCATTGCGTTGTCGCCCGATGGCAGCACGCTGTTCTATACTCGTTGTCCAGCCGCCATCTGTACAGCGTGCCGACCGCCTTGCTGCGCGATCCCAAAGTAAGTGAAGCGGCGCTGGCTGCGGCCGTGGTCGACCTGGGCGACAAGGGGGCATCCGATGGCATGGAAATGGACGCCAACGGCCGGCTGTATGCGAGCGACTACGAACACAACGCCATCCATGCCCGTGATGCGCAGGGGCGCTGGACGACCGTGGTGCACGACCCACGGATCCTGTGGCCCGATACCTTGTCGATGGGGCCCGATGGCTACCTGTACTTCATCGCCAACCAGCTGCATCGGCAGGCTGGATTCAATGGTGGCGTGGATCGCCGGCAGAAGCCGTACATGGTGTATCGCACCCGGGTGGATGCGGCACCGGCGCCAACGCGGTGAGGTGATCGGGGGGCGGTGGGTGGGCGACAAAACCCCTACGGCTGGTTGAGGACACCCCCGATGGTAATGCGCTGACGGCTGCGTCACGCTGAAGCGCATGTCTGCCTTCTTCGACGCGGGCCGCCACATGCAGGCAGCACTTCGCGTGCTGCTACCGCTTCGTTGCCTGGTCTGTGGTGATCCTGGCCACGATGAACTCGACCTCTGCGACGCCTGCCTTGCCGGATTGCCCTGGGCGGCCCGTTCCTGCCTGCGCTGCGCGTTGCCGTTGCCCGACACCGCACTGATTGTCTGCGGTACCTGCCGCGATGAATCGCCGCCACAGACGGCTACCCACGCCAGCCTGCTGTACCTGCCGCCGGTCGACCAGCTGCTGGTGCGCTACAAGTTCCACCAGGATCTCGCAGCCGGACGCCTGCTCGCGCAGCTGATGCAACGCGCACCGCCGCCCTGGTGGTCTCCACCGCTGGTGCCGGTGCCGCTGCACAATCGCAGGTTGCGCCAGCGCGGCTACAACCAGGCCGCAGAGCTGTGCCGCCTGCTGCCGATGCCGGTCTGGCAAGGGCTGTACCGGCGCCGCCACACCGCACCGCAGTCCGAACGCACGGCCGAACAACGCAGGGAAAACCTGTTCGATGCGTTTGACGTGCGTGGTTCCGTGCCAAGGCGACTGACTGTGGTCGATGATGTGATGACCACCGGCAGTACGGTGATGGAGGTCGCCGAGACGCTGCGTCTGGCGGGCGCTGCAGAGGTGCGTGTGTGGGTCTGCGCGCGGGCGCCGTGATCGCCCTCTTCATCCACAGGGGCTAGGATGAGGCCGGTTCCGGATCGAAGGAGTGGCCATGAATTCCCCCCTGTCTCCCTTGTTGTCGGCAGTTGGGCGCAGCTGGTGGATCCTGCTGCTGTACGGGCTCGTCGCACTGGGTTTCGGCATCGTTGCCATCGGCTGGCCGCTGTCCGCAGCGATGGCACTGGCGTGGACACTGGGCGTGATGGCCATCGTTGAAGGCGTCATCAGCCTGTTCGCACTGATCAGGGGCGGCAGTGGTGCCTCGCGCGGATGGCTGGCGCTGTATGCCATTGCCTCATTGGGATTCGGCATCCTCGCGGTGATCAATCCGCTGGCCACCGCCAGCGTGCTGGTGCTGTTCCTGGCGGCGTGGCTGCTGGTGGCCGGCATCTATCGCATCGTGTTCGCGATCCGCGTGCGCAAGCAGATCCAGGGCGAGTGGCTGCTGATCCTCAGTGGCGTGCTGGCGGTAGTGCTGGGCCTGCTGTTCGCGGCCAACCCGTATGCGGGCGTGGCGGTAACCACGCTGTGGATCGGCATCGGCAGCCTGCTGTACGGGTTGCTGCAGGTGGTGGTGGCATTCAAGCTGCGGAAGCTGAAGTGAGAGTTGCGCTTCCGCTGGTGATGGCGGCGGCATGGGGCCTGAGCGGTTGCATGCCAGGTGCCACACCCGGTGCGCTGGCCGGCAAGGAGCATGCGCCACGCCCGGGCGTGGATGTGCGACTGAGCGCGGTCGATGCAGCCGGCAAGGGCACACCGGTGCAGTGGCAGGGCGAAACCCTGGCCCTGCGCGAGCCGCCGATTGCCGGCAGTGCCGACATTGCCGATGTGCGCTACGTGCTGGACGCGGGCCAGCAGCCCGGCCTGCAGATCCGCTATCGGCCTGAAGCGCACCAGCGCATCCACGAGGGCACAGCAGCGCTGGTCGGCCAGCGTGCGGCGATCAGCGTGGATGGCCGCGTGCTGATGGTGGCGACGGTGCAGGGGCCGTTCGGCGAATCGATGATGCTGAGCGGGTTGCCCAGCGTTGCCGAGGCGCAGGAGCTGGCCAGGCACATCACGGGCCAATGACGGGCGCGCCAACAACTCCGCGCTGCGCGCGGAGGTTGACGAAGACCGACCGTTACCGGGCGAACCGCGCTTCGATCTCTTCCAGCGACTTGCCCTTGGTTTCCGGCAGCCAGAACGCGGCCACCAGGAAGAACAGGAAGGTGCAGCCGGCCCAGAACAGGAACATGCTGGCGTAGCCGTAGTGCCCCACCGTGGGCAGGAAGATCGCGGCGATGGTGGTCGATACGAACTGGTTGATCAACAGCGCGATGCTCATGCCATTGGAGCGGATGCGGTTGGGCATCAGCTCGGACAGCGCCAACCACACGCACACACCCGGGCCCACGGCGAAGAAGGCCACGAACACCAGAATGCAGGTGGCTACGGCCCAGCCATGCGCGGGCGGCGGGATCGGTCCGATGTGGGCCTGTTCGATGCGCAGCGGTGCGTGCGCGGCGCTGGCCGGGTCGGCGAACGGGTTCAGGTGCAGGGTGCGGAAGAACGCGCCGATGACGCTGTCCGGCTGCACGGTACCCGCGCGTTCCACGCGCAGCTCGCGGTCGGTCAGGTTGTCGCTGCGCAGGGCGCGCACGTTGGTGAAGTCGCCGTAGGCGTACGATACCGTCAGCTGCATCGGTCGGCCTTCGCTGTCGATGCCACCGCCCAGGCGCTGCCACTGCGCGTCGTCCAGCACCAGCCGCAGGCCGTCGCCGCTGACCGCCGCCTGCAGTTGCGGCTGCACATCGGCGCGGCCGCGCTCGGCCTGGAAGAACAGCGTGGCCGCCGCCAGCAGGGCCACGCAGATGCCGCCACTGCCGAGCATCAGCAGGAACTTGCGGCCCTTGCGATCGACCAGCAGCAGCGCAACCACGGTCATCACCGCGTTGAGCAGCTTGATCGCCACGTCGGCGCCGTTGGCCACCGAGCCGGACAGACCGGCCTGGTTGAGGATGTTCACCGCGTAGGCCAGCACCGAGTTGATGCCGGTGGCCTGGGTGCAGGCCAGCACCACGCAGGCCAGCACGAACGGCACCACGTAGCGGCGGCTGAGCAGGGGGTCACGCTTGCCGCTGCTGCTCGATTCCGGCGCCTGGATCTGCGCCAGCGTAGGCTCCACGTCGGCAGCGGGGAGGACGCGCTGCAGGCTGCGACGGGCATCCTCGATGCGGCCACGGCGCACCAGCCAGCGCGGTGATTCGGACAGCCAGAAGATACCGGCGCAGAACAGCAGGCCCGGCGCCAGGCAGGTCCAGAAGATGGTGCGCCAGGCGTGGTCCTTCACCGTGAACAGTTCCTGCGCCTGCTGTGCCACCGGCAGCGAACGCACGGCTTCGGTGGCGGCATCCACTGCGTGGGCGTGGTACAGGCCGATCAGGGCCGCCAGCACCAGGCCAACGGTCAGCAGCAACTGGAACATGGCCGCACCGCGCCCGCGTCGTTCGGGACTGAGCACTTCGGCCAGGTACAGCGGAATGACCACACCGATCAGGCCGCCACTGATGCCCTGCAGCAGGCGCCCCAGCAGCAGCGGGGTGTAGCCGGAGGCCAGCGCCATGATCGGGATCGATGCGGTGAACAGCAGGCCGGCCAGCAGCATCGCGCCGCGACGGCCGATCAGATCGGCGACCATGCCGGCGAACAGCGAGGACAACACGCTGCCCAGCAGTACCGCCGCCACCACGAAGCCGAGTTGCTGGCTGCTGAGCTGCCAGGCGTGGCTGGCGGTGGCCTCAAGGTAGGGCAGGGCACCGGCGATGATGCCGATATCGATGCCGTACAACAGGCCGCCGAGGCCGCCGATGAAGAGCAGGTAGCGTACGGGCCAGCGCGGAGCGGTGCTTGCGGTCATCGGCAGTTCCTGTGGTAGCGCCGGGCCATGCCCGGCGACGGTTCGTCGCAGATTGCTTTCTGTAGAGCCGAGCCATGCTCGACTGCTCTTCGTTCCGATATCGAGGTTCCCCGCACCGCGCGCTGCGCGGTGAGTCGAGCATGGCTCGACTCTACAAATCGACTACGCGCCCGCCCACCACCACCTGCTGCAAGCGCAGTTCCGCATCCAGCACTACCAGGTCGGCACGGGCGTCGGGCGCAATGCGGCCGCGATCATCCAGGCCCAGGTAATCGGCGGGGAAGGTGGACACGCGCTGCGAGGCATCGGCCAGCTCCAGGCCCACACGCACCAGATTGCGCAGCGCCTGGTCCATGGTCAGCGCGCTGCCGGCCAGCGAACCGGTCGCCAGGCGCACGCAGCCGCCGCACTTGTGCACGCGCTGTTCGCCCAGGGCGTACTCGCCATCGGGCATGCCGGTGGCGGCGGTGGCGTCGGTCACCGCGTAGAGGCGTGGAATCGCGCGCGCGGCCAAGCGGATCACGCCGGGATGGATGTGCTGCAGGTCAGGAATGATCTCGGCGTACTGCGCATGCGCCAGTGCCGCCGCCGCAATGCCCGGGCGATAGTGATCGACGCCGGTCATGCCATTGAACAGATGGGTGAAGCCGGACGCACCCGCCTGCAGCGCAGCAACACCCTCTTCGTAGGTACCGGCGCTGTGGCCCAGCTGCACGCGGATGCCCATTGCCGAAAGCGCGGGAATCAGCGCGGTGTGTTCGCCGATTTCCGGCGCCAGCGTCATCACCCGGATCGGTGCCAGCGCGTGCAGCCGCTGCACCAGCGCCAGCGTCGCCTCGATCGTGCGGTTGGGTTGTGCGCCCAGCCGCTGCGGGCTGATGAACGGCCCTTCCAGATGCACGCCGGCGATGCAGGCGGCCTCGGCATCGGGCGCAGCCATGGTGGCGGCCACACCCTGCAGCGCGTGCTCGATCTCGTCCAGCCCGGCGGTCATGGTGGTGGCCAGCAGCGTGGTGGTACCGAAGCGAAGATGGGTCCGGGCGATGGTGCGTGCCACCTCGCCGCCCTGCATCAGATCCACGCCGGCCGCACCGTGCACGTGCAGGTCGATGAAGCCGGGCAGGATCACCGGCAGCTGTAGATCATCAGCGCCGCTGTGGTCGTCAACCTGCAGCTGGCGCACGTGCGAATCGAAGTGGACAGTGCCACGCCGCCAACCCAGTGGAGTGAGGATGCGGCCCTGCAGGGAACGGGTGTCGGTCATGCGGCGGGCTCGGCGATGATCACTTCAATGCCCAACCGCTGCAGCCCTTCACGGGTTGCGTCGTCGATGCCGGCGTCGGTGATGATGGCGTGGATCTGATCGAGGAGTGCGATGCGGTGCAGGCTGACGCGGCCGAACTTGGAGGCGTCGGTCAGCACTACGATGCGGCGCGCGCGTTCGACCATGCGATGATTGAGGCGGGCTTCGGCCTCGTCATGGGTGGTCAGCCCGAACTGCAGGTCCAGACCATCCACGCCCAGGAACAGGGTGTCGAAGCTGTACGAGTTGAGGCTGGCTTCGGCCTGGCTGCCCTGCAGCGACAGCGACTGCTGGCGCAGCAGGCCGCCGGTCAGCAGCACGGTGATGCCCCCTGCATTGGCCAGTTCCCAGGCAATGTTCAGGCCGTTGGTCATCACCGTCACGTCGCGATGCGCGCGCAGATGGCGTGCAAGCGTCATCGTGGTCGAGCCGGAGTCGATGATGATGTTGTCGCCGGGCTGCACCAGGCGCGCGGCGCGCGCGCCGATCGATTCTTTCAGCGGAAGGTTCAGCGCATCCTTTTCATGGATGTCCTGTTCCTGCGGCGGCGTACGTACCAGCGTGGCGCCGCCATGGGTTCGGTTGGCCAGGCCCTGCGACTCGAAGTGGGTCAGGTCGGCACGGATGGTCACCGCCGACACGCCGAAGCGCTCGACCAGATCGGCCACCTGCACCGAGCCGTGCTCGATCAGCAGCTGCAGGATCTGTTGCCGACGGGAGCGGGTGTTGCGCATGGCCATTCTCGGTTTCGCGGGAAAAGGTAGAGATTAGCCGTTCGCAGGAACGCCGGCAGCCGAGCCTGCGTTCTGCGTGCGGGTTCCGGCCTGGTTGGCGCTGCAGGCGCGGGCGTACTCGCCCAGGCACAGGCCGATACGGTGCTGCACCAGTGCGGTGGGGGTGTTGGCCAGGCTGCCTTCGCGCACGGCGCGGTACTGCTCGGGCAGGTACTGGCTGAGCAGCACCAGCGGCGGCGCATGCTGTTCCAGATTGGCGAACAGGGTCTGCACCGCCTGCAGCAGCGCCGGCTCGCCCCAGTAGTAGCGGCAACGGTCGCTGAAGGAGTAGCTGCGCAGCAGGCGCAGCGCGGCATCATCGCCCTGGTAGTAGGACTGCCAGTACTTCGGCTGCGCCACCATCACCTCGTCCAGCACCTGCGGCAGGCGCGAGCACTGCGCGGCCGGCAGCAGCTCGGCCTCGATCGCGGCCAGCGCGAACAGCGCTTCGCGGTAGGCGAAGGTGGCCGCCGGGCCGACCTTGAGGATGGCGAAGTGGTCGCGCACCAGCGCATGCAGGCCGCTTTCGCGCTGGTAGTCGGTGGAGTGCGCTTCGAACACGATGCGCGGCTGCTGTTCGAGGAAGCCGGCCAGCGTGCTGGCAGCGGCCGCGTCGTATTCGTGCACGCTGCTGTGATCGAAGTCCACGCCCGGCTGCACCACCATCGCGATCACGCGCTGCCACGCATCGCGCAGCTGCGGCGTGTCGAACGCCTGCTGGTGGATGGCCAGGGTCTGCGCGGCGGCGGCCGGCGTGGTCACCTGCAGGCCCTCTGCAAGCGAGGCTTCGCCGCCGGGAATCGGTACTTCGGTACCGATCACGTAGACCGGCGGCGGCAAGCCATGTTCGCCGGCGGTGCGCTCGGCGATTTCAGCCAGCTCGGCCGAACGCGCGGCGACGATGGCATCGGGCAGCGGCACCGGGTCATCCGCGCAGGACATGCTGCAGTCCAGATGGATCTTGTGGAAACCGGCCGCGACGTAGGCTTCGATCAGCACGCGGGCGTGGGTCATCGCTTCGGCGGCCGGGCGCTTCTGCCAGGCATTCGGGCCGAGGTGGTCGCCACCCAGGATCAGCCGCTCGCGCGGGAAGCCTTCTTCGTCGGCCAGGGTACCGACGTAATCGCGGTACTGCGGCGGGGTCATGCCGGTGTAGCCGCCGAACTGGTCGACCTGGTTGGAGGTCGCCTCGATCAGCAGCACGGTGCCATGTGCCAGCGCCACGTGCATGGCCGCGCGCAGCACCTGCTCGTTGCTGCAGCAGACGCTGTACAGGCCGACGTTGGCACCGGCGCGGTGGGAGGCAAGCAGGGTCTGCAACGGGGACATGGTCAGGCTCCGGTCAATCAGGAAAACGAGGGTTGGCAGGCGAGCAGGGCGGCACCACGTGCGCCACCGGCATCGCCGAAGCGCGGCGGCACGATGGGCGGTACCTGCACACCGTTGAACAGATGCGCGGCAATGGCTGCCGGCAGCTGCTGGTACAGCGGCGCATACTGGGAAAGGCCGCCGCCGAGCACGATCACGTGCGGGTCCAGCGCCAGCACCAGCGCGGCCAGACTGTGGCCAAGCAGATCGCGATGGATGTCCAGCGCCTTGCGCGCACGCGCATCGCCGGCTTCGGCCAGTGCGATCACTGCGCTGGCGTCGGTGGCGCTGCCACCGAGATGGCGTTCGATCATCGCTACACCGCTGCCGGACACATAGCGCTCCACGCAGCCCTGCAGGCCGCAGCCGCAGTCCAGCAGCGGCAGGCCGTGCCGCTGCAGCAGATGGCCGGGCACGCTCCAGTGGCCCCATTCGCCGGCCAGGCCGTTGAAGCCGGACAGCAGCCGGCCCTGCAGGCAGAAACCACCGCCGGCACCGGTGCCGAGGATGGCGCCGAACATGCTGGGGTAGCCGTCGGCGGCACCGCCGTGTGCTTCAGACAAAGCAAAACACTGCAGATCGTTGCCGAAGTGCAACGGACGCTGCAGGCGGGCCTGCAGATCCTGCGCCACGCATTGGCCGGTCAGTGCAGGCACGTTTGCGCTGAGCTGGCGGCCGCTGCGGCGGTCACGCACGCCGGGCAGGGCGATGCCGATGGCCGCATCGCTGCGTCCGAGCGTGGCGTCCGCCTCGGCCACCAGCGCGACCACCGCCTGCAGGAAGCCGTCGTAGTCCCCCTGCGGGGTGCCCACGCGGCGGCGCCAGGTGACCTGCATCGCCGCATCGCACGCCACCAGCTCTATCTTGGTGCCGCCGATGTCGATGCCGTAGCAGGCGTGGGCGATCAGCTCAGCCATGGTGGATGGTGACGCCCTTGACGACGCGGTTGACGGTGCCGTCCGGGAACGGGTTGTCCGGGGTCAGGCCAAGCGCGGCCGAGCGCTGCAGCGCGAACAGCTGCGCGAAGCCCAGCCACACCGGCGCCAGCCACGGATCGTCCAGTGCCGGCACGATGAGGGTGTATTCGTCATCGGCGCCAATGTCCGAATGCGGGCCGATCGCCAGTACCTGGCCGGCCACGCCGTCGCGGCGCAGTTCTTCCAGCAGGTCCTGTTCGTAGCGGCGCGCCAGCGGCTGCACGCTGCGCAGCACCACCACCAGGGTGTTGCCATCCAGCGTCGACTTCGGGCCATGACGGAAGCCCAGCGGGGTGTTGGCCAGCGCCAGCACGCGGCCGGCGGTCAGTTCCAGCACCTTCAGCGCGCACTCGCGTGCCAGCGCTTCCAGCGGGCCGCTGCCGAGGTAGATGATGCGGTTGAACGGGCGCTGCGCCAGCGCCGCCACCGGTGCATCCCACTGCGCCTGGCCTTCGCGGGCCAGCGCGGCGATCTGTTTCAGGCGCGCCACGCGCGCATCCCATGGCGAACGATCGAACACGGTCAGTGCGGCCAGCAGCATGCAGGTCAGGCTGCTGGTCATGGCGAAGGCGCGATCACAGCTGGCCGACGGCATCAGCAGGGTGCAGGTATCGGCACGGCCGGCGCCACGACGGGCCAGTTCGCCATCGGCGTTGCAGGTGATGTCGAGGAAGCGCGCGTCATCCACGTCGCTGCGCACGCGGTCCACTGCCGCCACGCTTTCCGGGCTGGAACCGCTGCGGCCGAACGAGACCAGCAGGGTCGGGCGGTCGCGCTGCAGGTACAGCGCCGGGTGGGTCAGCAGGCTGGTGGTGTGCACAACGCGCACATCGGCCGGCCACTGCGCGTTGATCGCGTCGGCCACCATTTCGGCGATGAAGCCGGAGCTGCCGGCGCCGGTGAACAGCACCCGCTGGTTGGGATCGTTGAGGCTGTCGCCGAGGAAGGCCTGCAGGCGGTCGCGGGCACGCGACAGGTCCTGTGCGAGGGCGTCCCACAGCGCAGGCTGCTGGGCGATTTCGGTAGCGGTATCGGCTCCGCCAAGGCGCTGCCAGGCGGACACATCGGAAAGCAGGGTGACGTCCATTCAGAGGTTCCAGTTGGGCCAGCGCACCATCTGCGTTTTCTTTCGAAATGTCAAACATCGAAAGTAAAAAGAAAGAAAATGGCGGGGCGGGTTTTCCCGCTGCGAGGTGCCCAGGAAAACGAAAGGAAGGGCTAAATGCCGTATCGCACAATGCTTAACAGGCGGCTGCAAGCGTTTACACAAAGTATTGCAACGCAACAACTTTCGTTTCAATGGAATATATCTTCCTTTTTTCTTTCAATTTGTTGACATCTTTCGAATCGCTGCCCTAGAGTCGGCCCAACCGCTTTCGAAACGCCCGGTGAACGGGTTGGGAGTCCGTGTGGAAATCTGCGTTCGTCGCTCGCCGCTGATGCTGGCCCTGTTGCCGGCATTGATGCTGGCGTCCATGCCGGCCCGGGCCGAGCCGGTCGGCAACCTGCGTTCGGTTACCGCCAGCGCCAGCCGCGACGGCGTGCAGGGCTGGGACCTGCAGACCGACGAGGGCGCGCGCATCCGCATCGAACTGCCGGCCACCGACATCATCCGCGTGCAGGCCGGCCGCAACGGCACGCTGACCGGTGCCGGCGACAAGGCTGCACCGATCGTGCTGCCGCAGCCCAAGGCGAACGTGCAGGCGCAGCTGGAAGAAGATGCACAGGAAATCCGCGTACGCACCGAGGCACTGGTGCTGCATGTACAGCGGCAGCCGCTGCGCATGCGCCTGGAACGCCTGGACAACGGCCAGCCCACTGCGCTGTGGCAGGAACTGCAGCCGCTGGACCTGGATGCCGCGCAGAGCGTGCAGGTACTGTCCTCGCAGGCCGATGAAGGCTACTTCGGTGGCGGCCAGCAGAACGGCCGTTACCAGTTCAAGGGCCGCGAGCTGGAAGTGTCCTATTCCGGCGGCTGGGAAGAAGGCGACCGCCCCAGCCCGGCGCCGATGCTGCTGAGCAGCCGTGGCTGGGGCATGCTGCGCAACACGTGGAGCGATGGCAGCTACGATCTGCGCGAGGCCGACCAGGCCACGCTGCTGCACCGCGAAGACCGCTTCGATGCGTACTACTTCGTGGGCGCCGACCTGCCGAAGCTGATCGAGCGCTACACCCAGCTGACCGGCCGCCCCAACATGGTCGCGCGCTGGGCGCTGTCCTACGGCGATGCTGATTGCTACAACGATGGCGACAACAGCAAGAAGCCCGGCACCGTGCCCGAAGGCTGGAGCGATGGCCCGACCGGCACCACGCCCGATGTGATCGACAGCGTGGCCAAGCAGTACCGCGCCCACGACATGCCCGGTGGCTGGATCCTGCCCAACGATGGCTACGGCTGTGGCTACAAGAAACTGCCGGAAACCGTGCAGGGCCTGGCCAAGTACGGTTTCCGCACCGGTCTGTGGACCGAGAACGGCGTTGACAAGATCGCCTGGGAAGTGGGCAAGGCCGGCAGTCGCGTGCAGAAGCTGGACGTGGCCTGGACCGGCAAGGGCTACCAGTTCGCGATGGATGCCAACCGCCAGGCATTCAACGGCATCCTCGACAATTCCGATTCGCGCCCGTTCCTGTGGACGGTGATGGGCTGGGCCGGCATCCAGCGCTATGCGGTGGCCTGGACCGGCGACCAGAGCAGCAGCTGGGATTACATCCGCTGGCACGTGCCGACCCTGGTCGGTTCGGGCCTGTCCGGCATGGCCTACGCCAGCGGCGATGTCGATGCGATCTTCGGCGGCAGCGCCGAAACCTTCACCCGCGACCTGCAGTGGAAGGCGTTCACCCCGGTGCTGATGGGCATGAGCGGCTGGTCGTCGAACGCACGCAAGCACCCGTGGTGGTACGACGAGCCCTACCGCAGCATCAACCGCGATTACCTGAAGTTGAAGATGCGCCTGACCCCGTACATGTACGGCCTGGTGCACGAGGCTGCACAGACCGGCGCGCCGCCGGTGCGTGGCCTGATGTGGGACAACCCGCGCGATCCGCATGCGCAGGATGAAACCTACAAGTACCAGTTCCTGCTCGGCCGCGATCTGCTGGTGGCGCCGGTATACCGCAGCCAGGCGGCCAGCCGTGGCTGGCGTCGCGACATCCACCTGCCGGCCGGCGGCTGGATCGACTACTGGGATGGCCGCTGCGTGCAGGCCGCTGCCGATGGCCGCCAGCTCGACCGCCAGGTGGACCTGGCCACGCTGCCGGTGTTCGTGCGCGCCGGTGCCATCCTGCCGATGTACCCGTCGATGCTGTTTGACGGCGAGAAACCCCTCGATGAGGTGACCTTCGACCTGTACCCGCAGGGCGAGTCGCAGTACACGCTGTACGAAGACGATGGCAACACGCGCCGCTACCAGCAGGGCGAGTCGAGCACGCAGAAGATCACCGTGCAGGCGCCGGTGCAGGGTAGTGGCCCGGTGCAGGTGCAGATCGATGCGGTGCAGGGCCAGTACAACGGCCAGCTGGCGCAGCGTCGCTATGGCCTGCGCGTGCTCAGCCGGCAGGCGCCGCGTGTGGTGCAGGCCGGTGGCCGCGCGCTGCCCGCGTTGGCCGATGCCGCCGCCTTCAACGGCGCCAGCGAAGGCTGGTACTTCGATGCCAAGGAACGCCGTGGCACGCTGCACGTGCGCACCGCCACCCAGGACATCCGCCAGCCGCTGCAGCTGCAGCTGGACTTCGCGGTGGCTGCGGCGGTCGCCGACGATGCCTATCCGGCCGCGCCGGTGCTGGGCCGCGAACTGCCGGCCGACAGCCTGCTGGTGGTCAACCGCCCGGCCGAAGAACCCGGCCATGCACTGGAAAATGCCTTCGACGATGATCCGGCCACCTGGTTCCGCAGCGTGCGCAACCAGGCCGTGCGCACCGGAGCGCACGAGTGGGTGATCGGCTTCGGCGAGCGGAAGATGATCGACGGCATCGACATTGCACCGCGCAACGACAAGAACTGGAAGCACGGCCAGGTACGCGACTACGAGGTCTACCTGGGCGACAGCAACGGCGAGTGGGGTGAGCCGATCGCGCGTGGCCGCCTGCAGCTGAAGGAAGGCGTGCAGCGCATCGACTTCCCGGCCCACGCCGGCCGCCTGCTGCGCTTCCGCGTGCTGAGCGTGCAGAACCCCGAAGGCGACGGCGCCAGCAGCACCGACCCGATGGTCACGGCCGCACAGGGCAGCGCCCGCGCCTTCGATGCGCTGCAGCCGCGCGACGTCGGCCCGATCGCGCTGTCCACCTTCCACATTCTTGAACACCAGGAACCGGAGCGACCGGCCCGGCAGCGCTATCTCTCCGAGCTGCCGGTGCCGGCCGCGCTGGCCAGCCAGGTGCGAGCCGACAAGGCCTTCAGCGGCGACGCCGGCATGCGCATGAACGGACTGCAGTTCCGCCGTGGCCTGGGCGTCGGTGCCAACAGCCGCATCGACCTGCGCCTGCAGGGCGGCTGGCACCTGCTGCGCGCCGACCTCGGCATCGACGACGCCTGCCGCACCGCCGGTGGCCTGCAGTTCCAGGTCTGGGGTGACAACCGCCTGCTGTACGACAGCGGCCTGGTGAAGGCGCCCGGCGTGGTCAAGCCGGAGCTGGACATCCGTGGCCTTTCCGCCCTGAGCCTGCGCACGCTGGGTGCGCAGGGCAGCCAACCCGCCCAGGTCTGTGCCAACTGGGCCAATGCCGTGCTGATCGGCCAGGAGGGCGACTCCGCCAGCATCGTCGCCCCATGACCCCCTCGTAACACCGCTCCTCCCCCCGCCCATTCCGACTACGGCTTCACCACGACTGTGGGGGCCGTGGCCCGGGAGCGTTTTGCCCGCCGAACGCCCACGCGCTCACTTTTTGCGCCGCACCCCTGCCAGGAGAGAACCCCGATGTTGCCCGCACGCCACCACCGCCCCCCCTGTCGTACGATCGCTCCGCTGACGCTGGCCATTGCCGGCGCGCTGCTGTCGGTCGCCGTTCCTGCCTTCGCCCAGGAGAGCAAGGACAAGGCCACCGACCTGGCCCGCATCGAGGTCACCGGCTCCAACATCCGCCGCACCGACGTTGAAACCGCATCGCCGGTGCAGGTGATCAGCAAGCAGGACATCCAGAACATGGGTGCGCGCACGCTGCTGCAGGTGCTCGACAACCTGCCGGCCGCCCGCCCGGCGCAGCAGGATGCACGTTCGCTGTTCACCGGTTCCGACGGTGCTTCGCAGGCCAACCTGCGCGGTCTGGGCGCGCAGGGCACGCTGGTGCTGCTGAACGGTCGCCGCCTGTCGTACTACGGTGCACCGGCCGGCTTCCAGACCCAGTTCGTCAACATCGACGCGATCCCAGCTGCAGCCATCGAGCGCATGGAAGTGCTGACCGACGGCGCCTCGGCGGTGTACGGCACCGACGCGGTGGCCGGCGTGATCAACGTGATCACCAAGCGCAACTTCCAGGGTGCCGAAGTCAGCTTCACCAACGACACCTCCTCGCGCATCGACTCCTACGGCGAGCGCCAGGCCAGCATCACCGCCGGCTTCGGTGACCTGACCGAGAACCGCTTCAACATCTACGGCGCGGTGAACATGTACCGCCGCGACGCGATTCCACTGGCCGATTTCTATGACAAGCGACCCGACCAGTACTACGTCAACAACCCGAACTACCTTAACAACCTGCGCCTGGGCGTAGGCAGCAAGCCGGGCGAGTTCAACCCGGGCAGCTACTTCGCCTTCGATCCGGTCACCGGCCGCCGCGTGCAGGAAGCTGCACCGGGCTGCAAGAACGTGCTGACCAGCGAAGCGGCCGGCCCGCGTTGCGTCTGGGAAACCTGGATGAACAACGAGGTTGACGCCGGCGCCAAGTCCGAACGCAACACCGCCTACCTCAACGGCACCTTCCTGGTCGGTGACAGCACCGAGATCTTCGCCGAGGCGACCTACACCGACATCGACCTGCGCGCCAACGGCGGTACGCCGCGCACCTACGGCACCACCACTGGCAACCCGACCAGCTGGTTCTCGCGCAACACCGGCAACAACGTCAACCAGTTCCTGTACCCGTTCCTTGGCCCGAACAACGAGTACAACCACGCCAGCCCGGAAATGAAGGCGATGATGGGCGGTGTGGTGGGCCTGAACTACCTGCTGCAGGATGCGGGCCAGAACTACTTCGGCCAGCGCAACACCGACAAGAGCTACCGCGTGCTGGCCGGTGCGCGTGGCAACCGGGGTGACTGGAACTGGGAGACTGCCTTCGCCAGTGCCGGCACCCACTCCACCACGTACCAGACGATCAACGTCAACATCAAGGGCTTCGAGAAGGCGTTCGGCCCGTACTCGGTCGATCCGACCACCGGCCGCGTGATCATCTCCGACCACCCGGCGTACAAGTTCGGCGAAATCAGCGACGCCAACGCCGCATTGATCCGTGAAGCGTTCCCGACCTTCGACATCCAGTCGTGGACCCGCCTGCACACCCTGGACGGCAAGATCGAAGGCCCGCTGTTCCAGCTGCCGGCCGGTGAAATGCGCGCCGCGTTCGGCTTCAATGCCAGCCGCGAAACCTTCTACACCCCGGGCAACGCCGATGCGGCCAACGGCCTGATCTCCCAGCAGGGCGGCTCCTGGTTCGACGGCAAGCGCAACACCTACGCGCTGTTCGCCGAGACCGTGGCACCGATCACCGACAAGCTGGAACTGGATGCGGCGGTGCGCGTGGACAAGTACCCGAACTTCAGTGCCAACGTCGCCCCGAAGATCGGCTTCAAGTACCAGGCGTTCGACCAGCTGATGCTGCGCGGAACCTACTCGACCGGTTTCCGTGCACCGAGCCTGGCCGAATCTGGCAACGGTGGCGTGTTCGCCCAGCTGGGTGGCTTCCGCGACGAGCTGCGCTGCAACGAGACCAACGCCATTGCCAACCTGCTGCTGAAGTCGCAGCGGCCGGGGGATGTCGATCTGGGCAAGAACATGCTGAACGTCGATTGCAGTCGCACCGTGGCGCGCATGACCCAGCCGAATAAGGATCTGAAGCCGGAGAAGGCGAAGATCGCCACCCTCGGCTTCGTCTACGAGCCGGCGACCTGGCTGTCGGTGTCGGCCGACTACTGGTTCATCTACCGCGACAATGAAATCGTCGCGCCGGACTACCGCCGCATGGAAGACATCATCTCGATGTCGCGCTCGCCGATCACCGACAGCGATCGCGCCAACCTGGCGCAGCTGGCGGCGATGTGCACCGATGCGGCCAGCGGCGTGAACTGCCCGTCGACGCTGCCGGGCTACTCCGCCGGCAACGTGGCCAGCGTGGTAGGCCAGTACAAGAACCGCGGCAAGACCCTGATCGACGGCTTCGACATCGATGCGCGCAGCCGCTTCTCGCTGGGTGACTGGGGCAACCTGAACATCGGCCTGGCCGCCACCATCGCCAACCGCAACCGCTTCTACATGGATGAAGCCAACGGCTGGTTCTACGGCGACGTGGTGGGCTACTACAACAACCCGCGCCTGCGTGCCACGCTCAATGCCGACTGGACCTACAAGCAGGTCACCACCAGCATGTTCGTCAACTACGTGGGTGGCACCAAGTGGGCCACCGATCAGGTTGATGAGGTGAGCAACAACAAGGAAACCTGCACCGGCGGCTACCTGGCCCTGCAGAAGAGCAAGTGCGATGGTGCACCGTCGTGGTGGACCGCCAACATGAGCGTCACCTGGCGTCCGGATGATGCGTGGAACCTGAGCTTCACCGTCAAGAACCTGTTCGATCGCCTGCCGTTCTACGATCCGAACAGCTTCCTGGGTGACTCCAGTGACTACGCGACCATCTTCGGTCGTGGTTACAGTGTGACTGTCGGTTACCGGTTCAAGTAATTCCGTTTGCGTGACCTGGCGTGCCGGCTGCGGCCGGCACGCTGCCAAGAGGAGAGATGTTTGCCATGAAGCGTAGGGAATTCATCGCGGCCAGTGCCGCTGTCGCCGCCAGCAGTCTGCTGCCGCAGACCCCAGCATGGGCACGCGGGCGCAAGGTGCGCCTGGCCATGATCGGTACCGGCATGCGTGGCCTGGTGCTGCTGAAGGAACTGGTGCGCCGCGACGACGTCGAGGTGGTTGCTGTCTGCGATATCGAGCCGATCATGCTCGGCCGCGCCGTGGAGATGGTGACCAAGGCCGGCAAGCCGGCCCCGAAGACCTATGGCCAGGATCGCGACACCAACGCCTGGAAGCGATTGCTGGAACAGAAGGGCATCGATGGCGTGATCATCGCCACGCCGTGGGAATACCACGCGCCGATGGCGATTGCCGCGATGCAGGCCGGTGTGGCGGTGGGCTGCGAAGTAGTGGCCGGCATCACCCTGCAGGACCACTGGGACGTGCTGAAGACCCAGCTGAGCACCGGCACCCCGTACATGCTGCTGGAGAACGTCTGTTATCGCCGCGACGTGATGGCCGCGCTGCAGATGGTGCGCCAGGGCCTGTTCGGCGAGCTGGTGCACCTGCAGGCCGGTTACCAGCACGACCTGCGTGGCGTGAAGTTCAATTCCGGCGACCCGAACCAGCCCTACGACAGCGGCGTGGAGTTCGGTCCCAAGGGCTGGAGCGAAGCACGCTGGCGCACCGAGCATTCGGTGGAGCGCAACGGCGAGCTGTACCCCAGCCATGGCATCGGCCCGTGCGCGATGTACACCGGCATCAACCGCGGCAACCGCTTCACCCATATCAACGCCTTCGCGACCAAGGCGCGTGGCCTGCACGACTACACCGTGGCCAAGAGTGGTGGCACCACGCATCCCAGCACCAAGGTGAAGTTCAAGCTCGGCGACATCGTGACCACCACGCTGGCCTGCGAGAATGGCGAGACCATCCTGCTGCAGCACGACACCTCGCTGCCGCGTCCGTACTCGATGGGCTTCCGCGTGCAGGGCACCAAGGGCCTGTGGATGGACGTGAACCACTCGATCCACATCGAAGGCCGCAGCCCGCCGCACCAGTGGGAAGAGTTCAAGAAGTACCAGGATGAGTACGAACACCCGCTGTGGAAGCAGAATGCCGACACCGCCGCCAGCGCCGGCCACGGCGGCATGGACTGGTTCGTCATCCATGCCTTCGTGGAAGCGCTGAAGGCCAAGGCACCGATGCCGATCGACATCTACGATGCGGTGACCTGGAGCGCGATCACGCCGCTGAGCGAGCAGTCCATCGCCAACAGCTTCCAGACGCTGGAATTCCCGGACTTCACTGCTGGCGCGTGGAAGCAGCGCAAGCCGATCTTCGCGTTTGATGGGAAGTACTGATCTGCTTTGTGTAGAGTCGAGCCATGCTCGACTGGTATGAAGGCAACGCCGGGCACTGCCCGGCGTTGCTGTTTGCGGCGCCCCCTAACAGGCCCATGCTAGGCTCGGCTTCGTGCCCGACAGTTGATGTCAATCGACAGAGAGGAGCTTGCCTGATGCGCCTGCTGACCTTCACCTGTCCATTCTGTGGCGCAGCAGGGCAGCGGTTTCCGCTGCGCTCCGCATCGACACGGCAGGCGAAGACGCCATGCAGGGGATGTGGCGTGGTGCTGCGCTCGGATCCCCGCTTGGGTCTGCACACGCTCTACCTGCTGTATACGCAGATCATCGTGCTGCTGGCTGCATTGCCCATGATCTGGGCCTATGCCTTGGGCCGATGGTTCTGGTTGGCCGTGATATGGGCCGTGGTGCTGGCGTTGTGCTGGTTCCCCGGCGTAATCAGGCACGCACGAAGTCCGATCATGCGCGACTGCCGCGATCCGGATTACAGCTACGCGCGCAGGCCGGGTGCTTCCACTACGCGCGCTGCTGCAAACGCTGGGCAGGGTAGCGACGTGCCAGGTGCCAACCCATGATCCGGCCGATCATTGCCCTCCTGGCCGCAAGCCTGGCCGCGTGTGCATCGCACCTCGCCGATGCCGTGCAGTGCCCCGAGGCCACGATCACCTACATCGGCAGTGAAACCGTGGATACCGTGGTCCTTGGCAGGTTCCAGATCAGTACGGAGGGATCGCAGGCACTACGAGTGCCACTGGCCAGCGTGGATCAGCAGGCACATGCACACGCGGTATCGACCGATATCCGCGACGAACACGGTCTGGCCTGGCGTCCCTTCAGTGTTGTTCTGGAAGAGCTCAAGCCGCCGGCTGCGGACTTGGTGGTTGCACGTGGTGAGATTGAAACCTTCCTGTACGACGGCAAGGGCGCCTTCCTGCCCGGGGCGGTGCAGAAAGGGCAGGCGCTTTCCATCGTCGTGCGCGATCTTCAAGGTTGCGCACATCGCTCGATGCCGTTCGCTCCTGAGCCGCGTTGACGTGGAAGCGCAAGCGAGAGGCCCGGAGTGACGGTTACGAGCAGGGAAAGATGGCGCGCCCGGAGGGATTCGAACCCCCGACCAATGGCTTCGGAAGCCACTACTCTATCCGGCTGAGCTACGGGCGCGTTGTATACCGCCTCGCCCTCGGAACCTGCCGGGACGGGCATCAAGACACCCGGAAGGGGCCGTGAGGAGGGCATTCTATCTGGTTTCCCCGGATAAATCTCAACCCACCCGTCGTCAAGGCCGGGCTGGCCCGAATGGGGCTGAGGTCGTCTGCTAAAATTTCACCCCTGACTCAGCAGTTGAACGGAAAGAGCATGGACAAGCACGATAAGATTTTTGTCGCAGGACACCGGGGACTGGTGGGTGGAGCCGTGGTGCGCCGTTTGCAGGCGTTGGGTTACGACAACCTCTTGCTGGCTGGGCGCGAGCGCGTCGATCTCAGGGATCGCGCGTCGGTCGAAGCACTCTTCGAGGCCGAGAAGCCGGCTATCGTCATCCTGGCTGCGGCCAAGGTCGGTGGCATCCATGCCAATGATGCGTACCCTGCCGAATTCCTGTTTGAGAACCTGCAGATCCAGAACAACGTGATCGACGCGGCATACCGCCATGGCGCCAAGAAGCTGACTTTCCTCGGCTCATCGTGCATCTACCCCAAGTTCGCCGAGCAGCCGATCCGTGAGGACTCGTTGCTGACGGGGGGGCTGGAGCCTACGAACGAATGGTATGCGATTGCAAAGATTGCGGGCATCAAGATGTGCCAAGCGTACCGCAAGCAGTATGGATTCAATGCAATCAGTCTGATGCCGACCAATCTTTATGGGCCGGGCGACAACTTTGATCTGCAGAACTCGCATGTGCTTCCGGCGCTGCTGCGAAAGTTCCACGAAGCCGCCGAACGCAATGACAGCGAGGTTGCCATGTGGGGTACGGGAACCCCCCGTCGGGAATTCCTCCATGTCGACGACATGGCAGCTGCAACGGTCTATCTGACTGAGACCTACGAAGGCTCGGACATCGTCAATGTTGGCGTCGGTGATGACATCAGCATTCGCGAGCTTGCGGAGCTGGTGAAGGACATCACGGGTTTCAAGGGCGAGATCCGCAATGACACCAGCAAGCCGGATGGCACACCGCGCAAACTGCTGGACGTCTCACGTTTGAATGGGTTGGGCTGGAAGGCTTCGATCCCGCTTCGGGAAGGCGTCGAGCATACGTATCGCTGGTTCCTCGACAATCAAGGCCGCCTGCGCGCCGCTTGAGATCGTAGCTGAAAGGGCCAGCGATCGCTGGCCCTTCTCATTTGCGAGCGTATGCTTGGGTACTGGGATGAATCGACGCATCGGAAAGGGCGTCTTCTGCCGTTACCCAGCGGTACTCAGCATGCTGTTCCTCCGGCAGAGCCATTCTCGTCGGATCCACATTGATGGAGTACGCCAGCACCACGTAGTGCGTGCCCGCATCCGATGCGCCGGTAAAGTCCTCGGCGTAGAAGTGCTCATACGCTCCAACGAAGGTGGCTTCGCTGATATCCAGCGATTGTCCGAGCTCAGCCTGAGTAAGCCTGTGGAAGGCCTGGTTGAAGTTCTCGCCCTTGCGGATGCGACCACCCGGAGCAAACCAGAATCCGCGTGCAGGGTCATTGGTACGCAACCCGACAAGCATGCGTTGCCGTTGATCCATGACCAGAAGATCGATCGACACGAGAGGTGTGTCCCGAACCACGGCCTTGAAGTCAGCTGCATTCAAGTGCCGCGGTGGAAGCTCGGTCAAAGCGGTCATTTTGACTGCGCCGTCATCAACTGGCGCGCAGCGTGCCAGATGAACAGGGTGTTGGTGACGAAGTAGCGCTTCCAGAGCCGACGAGGCTCACTCGCAAGCCTGTGCAACCATTCGAGGCCATTGTTCTGCATCCAGAGCGGTGCCCGGGAGATCACGCCTGCATGGTAGTCGAACGCTGCGCCAACGCCGATCATCACGCCATTGATGCGGCCACGGTGGGCCGCCATCCACTTCTCCTGCTTCGGACAGCCGAGGCTGACCCAGATCGTGCCGGCGCCAGAGTCATTGATGTCGCGCACGATAGCGGCATCCTCTTCCTCGCTGAGGACGCGGAAGGGAGGTGAGTGGGAGCCGGCAATGACCAAGCCAGGGAACCGCTTGGGCAGTTGGTCGCGAAGAATGCCCAAGGTAGTCTCAGCGCCACCATAGAGGTAGATGGACTCGCCACGCTTGGCGGCTTCCTCGCAGTACTTGAGCATCAGGTCGGGGCCATTGATGCGTTCCTGGCCGGAGGCCCCCAGACGTCTCATAAGCCAGGCCACGGGCGCACCATCGGGCGTCGCCATGTCGGCAGAGTTCACGGCTGCTGCGAACTCCTTGTCCTGACGGGCGGTTACGACGGAGTGGGCGTTGCAGATGCAGACCACGCGGCTACTTCTAGCGGCTGACCAAATGTGAATCCTGTCAATCGCGTCTGTCCATTCGACAACATCAATCCGGGCGCCGATGACTTGCTTGAGGGAGCGTCTATCAATACTCATATTCCTAGGTCCGGTACTCTTCCGCAGCTTCTCTGTAGATGGAAACAAGCAAATTGATGTTACGTTCAGCGGTATATCGATCGACGTATCGAGATCGCGCCTGCGATCCCATGCGCATCATTTCAAGCGGATGTTCCGCAGCCCACCTGATCTTCTCGGCGAGATCTTCCGCGTTGCCAGTCTCGAATGTCAGTCCGGTCTGACCCTCCAAGACCAATTCCTCGAATGCGCCAATACGACTGGCAATGACGGGTAGACCGCAAGCGTAAGCCTCGATGATCACCAAGCCGAACGTTTCCTGGCAGACGCTGGGAACGATAAGGGCTGTCGCTGAACGCATCATCTCCTGCACGCCAGACGCCTGCATCACCCCCAACGAATGAATTCCCGCATCCAGGCAGTGCTGTTCCATGGGGCCACCACCAACAATACAAAAGGCATCCTTCCCTATCGAAGGACTGGAATGGGCGAGTGCATGAATCGCACGGATAAGGACCGAAACGCCCTTCTCTGCGGAGAGTCGGCCCACATACAGGAAGCCAGATCTGGGTTGGGGGGCATCCTCATCTATCTCAACGAAGTGCGGCTTGACTACGAGACGATGAGAGGGCAGCCCGCCCTCTAGAAAGTTGCGCCGACTGGTCTCGCTGGGCGTGATGAATCGATCCACCATCCTGTTCCATGTGCCCATCTTGGCGTGGATGTAGATCATGGAACACAAAACGAATGTCCCAACGAGTGATCCTTGGAACACGCGCTGGCGAAGTGCCCACCAGGGCCCATCTTTAAGGCTTTTTAGAACGACCTCGCCGTCATATTCCAACGTCGCAGTTGGACACAGGATCCGATAATTGTGGAGTGTGAAAACTACTGGAACCCTCTCCCGTTTGCATGCGTAGAAGACAGACGGCGATATCAGAGGGAAGAAATTATGAACGTGTACTACCTCAGGCTGAAACTCACGGATAGCTCTTGTCACCGCGAAGTAAGATCCCACGGAGAAAACAGTCCCAAGCGCCGCCCGAACGCGTCCCCACAGTCCCGAGATCGAGTTGTTCGAGACTTCGTAAGTGGCCACTGTGTGTCCAGAGCGGGTCAGGAGTGACCTCTCCCGGGACACTACGGAGTCCTCGCCTCCAAATACTTGGTATGCGTTATGGACCAGAAGGACTTTCATCGCGAGCCCCTACGAATGTTCGCATCGAGACATGCTTTTATTCCATTTGAGAATCGCTCCGCCATGTTCTGAATGGTGTATCGGCTTGAACTCTCTATACATCCGTCTACCAAACGACTGTGGTGCTCCTGGTCTGAGATCAACCGAACAACCTCGTCGGCGAAGCCGTCAAGATTGTCAGCGGTCATCACCCCGTTGTGCCCGTTCCGAAGGTAGGAAATCTCAGGGCTGTGCAAGCCACAATCAGTGGTTACCAGAGGCGTTCGGCATACGAACGAGTCAAGGATTCCCAGCCCCACCAAACCGGGATTCAGCAGGACACGGCTACGCGCTAGAAGTGTGGCCTTCTCTTTGGTGTCGATAGTGCCAACATAGCTGAGCCAGGGATTTGCAGACGAGAATTGCTCCACTTTCTGCTGCTCTGGACCAGCGCCGGCGATGACCATGCAAAAGTCAGGAACCCTTGCCTTCACCCGCTCGGCAGCTTGAAGCAAGAAATCAATTCTTTTTTCCTGGTAAAGCGAACCGATGTAGGCGCCTAAAGGCAATTTACGAGCGGGCCGGGTAGACGTCTTGTCGGTAGCTTCGGCAAACTCTCTGGCAAGGGCGAGTGTGTCGATGGAGTTCTCCACGATGGTTACCCGGTCCGCCGGAAATCCGCTGGCAAGAATAAGTGGCAGACTCATCTCTGTGTAACCAAACCACCAGTCGGCCCGATCTGCGGTCCGACGCTTGAAGGCTTCGCGGATTGTGCCAGAGCTACCCTGCAAATTAGCGCCATGACCCCAAAGTGCGACCCGCTTGTCAGGCAGTCCGTACTGAGCAAGAAGATTCAACAGCATCTTGTTTTCATGAGTAACGATAACAAGATCGGATTTTCTCGCCTGACTCAAAAACGGTTGCCAGCAGAGCCTGTCTCCGAAAAAGTAACTGCACTTCGAATGCTGAGCCCAGGGCAATCTTCCGCTGTCATTCTTCCGCTTCTCTGCCGTGGTGGGATCTCCGAAAACCACGTTGAGAGAAATTCCGGAGGACGACAGATGATCGCGAAGAGCGTTGAAGAAGGGCACGCGATAGTGTGTCATCCTACGCTGCACTATGAGTACACAACGCGGCCTTCCGGCTGTATGAATCATGCTTCCATGTCCTTTACCTGCTTCATCGTTCTTTGCCTGCGTCTTCTCTGGTAATCGCCGGTCTTGCCAGTACGCCGGCGCGGAGATTTTTGCCACGAATTGGCGCGATTCCCGGGCGCGGTAGCGCCCTGCATCGCAATCATGGCTTGCTTGGACCTTGAAGGAGAAATCTTGACTTGATCAGGGATATCTTGCGCATATAGATAAGCATCACGCACGCCTCTGAGCCGGCCATCGCATATAGAATTGCAGGTGCGCCAGTTGTATTCTTGAGAAGTACCCATACCCCAAAAAGCGCAAAGAGGGATGCGATGTTTCCCGACGCAACCGATTTGAACTGTTGCAGAGCCTGCAGAGTAGTGGAATATGCAATTCTCCCTGCCATCGCGCTCGTTACCAAGCACCAGCCGAGTAAATAATTGATTGAATTCCAGTATTCTGCTGGAATCAATGCGGTCTTCATCACCACTGCGCAGATGGATACGAGAATTCCGTAGGTCAGGATGGGGGTGACCGAGTACTTGGCGAGCCTCTCGCTGTATCTGACCGCCTGCAGTTCGTCCGTGGACCTCAGCTTTGCGATCGCACCCAGCCCAATCTGCGAGATAACCGGTGCGATCTGGTACATCGGCATGAAGACAAGCCGGGCAGCGTTGACGTCAGCAACAACGGATGGCCCAAGCGGGGCCAGAAGGAGCGTATGTGCCTGATTTCTGATCGAAAAGAAGGCGTTGCTAACAATACCCCAGCGACCACCGTGCCAAGACTCGGCGACTGCCCCCCGCACGCTGGCCAGAGATACCTGCGCTATGCCTTTTTTGTTCCTGAGGAAGCAGGGGAACAAGCTAAGCAGAATTCCCGCAGCGTAGGCAAATGCCGCCCACTCCAAGGGTGACGAAAAAGACTGCGGGATCAGGAGGAGACAAGTAGTACTAGCGAGAAGTATCAAGCTCGATACCCTGATGTCACGATGGTCCTCTCGATGCATCATATACCTTAGAACCAACTCCCTCGAGCTGATTGCCCAGGTCATTGCACCGCAAATCAGCGTTTGCTTGAACAGCGAGGAAGAGAAAAGCGGTGATAGATCGGCAGCAACGCCTAGCAAAGTTCCTGCAGCGCAAAGCGCTGTAATCATGGCTAGATAGGTGTTAAGGGCCGCCGGGTGATCCTCGTTGCGTTTGGTGGGCAGGTATACGGCGAATTGAATGACCAGGCCGGAGGAAATCATTCCGGCACAGACTATCGATATCGAGAAGCAGAGGCTGTACACCCCAAACTGCTCCTTGGGTGCCAGGAGTATGAGCCATGCTGAAACAAGCACGCTCGATATGCTGGAGCTCGCCTGCCCCAAGAGCGCCGAAATCAGACTTTCTCCCCGGGAGATGATTCGAACTAGAAGCTCTCTTGTTTTCAGGAGGGTTTTCATCAGAGGTCAATGGCGCGAAAGGAAAGCGGGATTCTTATCCTGAACTGGTTGGCCTTCGCCTCCAGAATGCTAGTTTGGCAGAGTTTCTGTTCAGCTTCCCGCTGGCGCTGGCTTTCTGAACAAGGGGTTTGCGCAAAATCCTGCAAACAGGAACAGCGGGAATGTAATCTGAGGCTTCACTACGGCTTCTGTGGAGATCGAAAACACCAGAAAAACTACAAACAGGCCTGCAAAAAGGAAGAGTAGTTTTGATTTTGGGTTTTCAAGCGCCATAGTATGCGCTTGGCGGACAAATCCGGCGAGCATGCTCAGATAAAGTGCGCCGCCGAGCCATCCAAAACAAACAAGGAGCCAAAGGAACGAATTGTGTGCTCTTGACTCAGTAAATCCGTCGTTCTGGTAGAAGTTTGACGCGGCAACAATGTCTGCAGCAAGGCCGGCGCCGGTCAGCTTGTGGTAAATGTCCAGTGTGTTGTAATAATTAATCAGTGCGGCCCAGATGTGGGTCCGCCCTTGAGTGTTCTTGTCGGAGAAGGGGTCGGAAAGGTCAAGTCCCAGTAGATTCAAAGAGCCCAGGTCAATGAACGAGAAAAGACCGATTGCCAGGACGGTCAATGCGGATGTAAATGCAAGCGCCTTGGTGCTTTTACTGAACAGTCCCCGTTGGCTCAAGTAGAGGAGCCCGGGTAGTACGAGAACCAGCGGAATTGCGATGCGTGCGTTTGTGGCGAACACCACGGAGCTGCCGATCAGCACAAGAGCGGCAATGACAAGGGTGTTGCGTGACCAAAGTAAGGCAAATGCAGTCAGTACAACCACGCCAAGTGCGGCATCGGTTTTGAAGAAGTAGCCGGCAGTGAAGGTCTTGATGCCGCCCCAGTCTATGTAGCCAACACCTAACATGGCGGCAAGGAAAAGCCCGGCGATGGTCGCCGCTGCCGCTCCGGGGAGTATCGACATGGTAGGCGACCGATTGTAGAAGCGTCCGATGGCGTAGTAAGCGGCGCAAGGCATCAGCTTTACGAAATCGTATAGGCCGCGGTCTGTTCTGGTGGTGATGAATGAATAAACAACATAGATTGCGAAGAGCAGAACCAGAATGTCGGTTTTCCTGAGCTTGGCGTCAGTTCGCAGCTTTCTCGAAATGTAGAAAGCTGCGGCAACCAATACGAACCCCGTGTGGATGACGTTGAGTGACTTGTACTCCCAAGCATAGTCCACAAGAATTCTTGTAAGCAGCAGAATTTCAATCATTTCTTCGTTGGTTCCAGGGGGGGCAGCCCCTCACGTTCCCATTCGTCCCCGGTTTGTCCGGGCGAACGGTTGCGCCGAGGGGCGGGTATCTACGTAGACCCAGCGCACAATCACCGGCAGGTATTGCGGTGGATGCGCTTGCTACTCTCTTGTGATGGTTGGTTGATGCCCTGCCTCGCGCAGCAATGCAATCTGACGAGCGATGCTCAGGTCGGACGCCACCATTTCCTTCACCATCTCCTGAAGAGTGATCTGGGGCGTCCAGCCCAGCTCGGACTTCGCCAGAGATGGGTCGCCGAGCAGGGTTTCCACCTCGGCTGGACGATAGTAGCGCGGGTCAATGGAAACAATAATATCCCCTGCCTTCACCGCCGGCGCCGCATCGCCAGAAACTCGCTGGACAATCGCTCTCTCATTGACTCCGCTGCCCTGGAACTCCAGCTCGATTCCCAGTTCAGCTGCAGACAGGCTGATAAACTCGCGAACACTGTATTGCACACCGGTGGCAATGACAAAGTCACGGGGAGTTTCCTGCTGCAGCATCATCCACTGCATGCGCACGTAGTCCTTGGCATGTCCCCAGTCGCGAAGGGCGTCCAGATTGCCCATGTAGAGGCAGCTCTCAAGTCCTTGGGCGATGTTCGCCAGGCCTCTGGTGATCTTTCGAGTCACGAATGTCTCGCCGCGGCGCGGACTTTCATGGTTGAAGAGCACGCCGTTGCAGGCATACATGCCATAACTTTCGCGATAATTCACCGTTATCCAGTAGGCGTACAGCTTTGCGACACCATATGGACTTCTCGGATAGAACGGCGTGGTTTCCTTCTGCGGAACTTCCTGGACAAGGCCGTACAATTCCGAGGTGGATGCTTGATAGAAACGCGTCTTGTCCACCAGCTTGAGGAATCGGATCGCTTCCAGAAGGCGAAGCGTTCCAATAGCGTCGACATCCGCCGTGTATTCGGGCGCCTCGAAGCTCACAGCGACGTGGCTTTGCGCGCCCAGATTGTAGACTTCATCGGGCTGAACTTCCGACAAGATGCGAGTGAGATTGCTGGTGTCGGTCAGGTCGCCATAGTGCAGGTGGAAGCGTGGGTCCGGCTTATGCGGATCTTCATAAATGTGATCAACACGCTGGGTGTTGAACAGGGAGGCTCGGCGCTTGATGCCGTGCACTTCATAGCCTTTGTCGAGAAGCAATTCCGCCAGATAGGAGCCGTCCTGGCCGGTGATGCCTGTAATCAATGCGCGCTTTGTCATTTATTCCATTCCTTTCGTATATATTCTGGCAGTTCAGTCGGCACCGAAGAGATCGCGGGTGTATACCTTGTGAGCAACATCCTGAAGTGAAGAGGCGAATCGATTCGCTACGATGACATCGGCCCGGCTCTTGAATTTCCGCAGGTCACTTATCACTTCAGAGTTGTAGAATTCTTTGTCGGAAAGCACCGGCTCGTAGACGATCACTTCAATTCCCTTGGCTTTTATTCTATTCATCACGCCCTGTATCGCGGAAGCGCGGAAATTGTCAGACCCCGATTTCATTACCAGCCGGTACACGCCGACTACGCGAGGATTCCTTGCGATAATCTCATCTGCAATGAAATCCTTGCGGGTACGGTTGGCTTCGACGATGGCATGAATCAGGTTCTGGGGAACATCACTGTAATTGGCAAGAAGCTGCTTGGTGTCCTTGGGCAGACAGTAGCCACCATAGCCAAAGGAAGGGTTGTTGTAGTGGCCACCGATCCTCGCATCAAGGCTGACCCCCTCGATGATCTGGCGGGTGTCCAGTCCGTGGCTTGCGGCGTACGTGTCAAGCTCATTGAAGTATGCAACGCGCATCGCCAAGTATGTGTTGGCGAACAGCTTGATGGCTTCAGCTTCGGTCGAGTCTGTAAGGAGGACCGGTACATCTGTGCTGAGAGCACCGTCCTTCATAAGCTCGGCAAAGGCGCTCGCCCTGTCAGAGCGCTCGCCTACGATGATGCGGCTTGGATGAAGATTGTCATAAAGTGCTCTTCCCTCGCGCAAGAATTCCGGCGAGAAAATGATATTGTCGCTACCGAAGCGCGTACGCAGGGCATTGGTGCAGCCGACTGGCAGGGTTGACTTGATCACCATCAACGCCGATACATTTACCGACAGCACATTCTGAATGACCGATTCAATCGAGCTGATATCGAAGAAGTTAGTGCTGGGGTCATAGTCAGTCGGCGTTGCAATAATTACGAGGTCGGCATCTCTATATGCTTCCTTCCAATCATGGGTGGCCGTGATTTTCAGATCCTTCGTGGCCAGATACTCGCAGATTTCGGCGTCCTCCACCGGAGACAGCCGGGAATTGAGCTGAGCCACGCGATCCTTGTTGATATCCGTCGCAACGACTTCGTGCTTCTGCGCCAGGAGCACCGCATTCGAAAGGCCGACATACCCAGTTCCCACGACAGCGATCTTCATTCAATTCCTTTTGTAGCGGCCTTGCGTTTGGGCTTAGCGGGTTGAAGGCGTTCCGGTCCGCACGCCTCCCGGCAGATGCCAGGTAGCGCGGGGGACGGATGCTACTACAGAGATCGGCAGGTCAGTCGATCCCCTCCCCGTGCCGGTCCAGTTCATGGCGGATTCAAAGCCCATTGAGACGGGCGCGCGTCGGAGGTGTTGATGGCCTCCTGTGAGTGGTCCGAATCATAACAACCTAGGACCTCAGCTGCCCGGCGACCTATCCTCTTCAAGCTCACGGCGCATTTGTGAGCGTCGTTCATACTTCGTTGGGCCTTGACATCGGGTACACTGTCAGGCTCGGCTGGCGGTGAGACGGCTGAAGAAGAAGTGGTGTGCGCATTCATGTATTACTCGGCCGCTTGATCGGCCTTGCTCACGCCACGTGGCACCCCTCTATGCGAACGAGCGATTGGACTTGTTCGATCGTTCCTGACTTGAAGTGAAATCGATGACGAAGCAGACGGAAGCCCGTGCAATCAAGGATGACGAGATCGACCTTCGAGAGCTGCTGGGTGTTTTGATTGACCGCAAGTGGCTTGTGGTCGGTGTGACGGCCCTGTTTTGTGTACTCGGTGCGGTTTATGCCGTGCTGGCTCCCCCCATCTATCGAGCTCAGTCGATGGTGCAGGTTGAGTCCAAAGTGCCCAGCATCCCTGGCTTGGCAGATCTCGCCTCCTTGGGCGGAGGTGGCAGTACAGCGGCAACGACTGAAGTTGCGTTGCTGACATCCCGCACTGTCATTGGCAGCGCCGTAGACAAGCTAAATCTTGAAGTGCAGATCGAGCCCAAGCGTCTTCCAATCTTTGGCAATTTCTTCGTTCGCCATTTCAAGCCCGAGACAGAGAACCAGGTGGCGCCGCCAAAACTGGGTCTGTCCCGGTATGGCTGGGGCGGAGAGCTTCTGGGCATCCATCGCCTTGAAGTTCCTCTGGCGTTTGTGGGCAGCGCCATGATCTTGGAGGTTGGTGATAGCGGGAAGGATTACTCTCTATTTGACGAAGACGGCGACCTTGTACTGAAGGGGCAAGTTGGCGTACCTGCGAAGGGCCATGGGGTAGCCTTGGAGGTTGATACGCTGCGGGCTAACCCCGGGACGCAGTTCGAAGTGACGCGTCTTCGTCGGCTGGACGTGGTCGCCGAGCTGCAGGACGATATCAAGGCGACGGAGCAGGGGAAGGAGTCCGGTATCCTGCTCCTCTCGTATGAGAGCGCCGACCCTTTTATGGCCGAAGCTCTGGTCCAGCATGTTGCCGATGCATATGTCCGTCAAAACGTAGATCGCAGCTCTGCTGAAGCTGCCTCGCAGCTGCAGTTTGTTAAGGATCAGTTGCCTACGATCCGCCGCCAGGTGGAGCAGGCGCAGGCTGCAATGAGCGCCTACCAGTCGCAGTCCCGGTCGGTGGACATCACCATGCAGACCAAGGGTCTGCTGGAACAGGAAGTAGCCGTCGAAGCCAGCATCCAGCAGCTGCGCCTGAAGCAGGCCGAAATGGATCGGAGCTTCACGCGCGAGCACCCGGCTTATCGGGCGCTTATGCGTCAGATCGGCGATCTGGAAAGCCGCAAGGGCGGCTTCCAGAAGCAGGTGGGGGATCTACCTGAGACCCAGCAGGAGCTGCTGCGCCTGACCCGTGACCTGCAGGTCAGCAATGAGCTCTATACGGCGCTTTTGAACCAGGCGCAGCAGCTTGACGTGGCCCGTGCAGGCGCGGTCGGCAATGTGCGTATCGTCGATCCGGCCATCGTTGACATCGCCAACCCGGTTGCACCCCGCAAGGCCTTGATCGTCGCCATCGCCACACTCCTTGGTGCCTTCCTTTCGATTGCCTTCGTTTTCCTCCAGCGCATGCTCAACCCGGGCATCGAAGACCCGGCGGATATCGAAGCCCTGGGCCTGCCGGTCTATGCCGCCATCCCGCTCAGCGTGTCCAACACTCTGCCTAAGCTGCGCAAGGGCAAGCACGGTACGCGCGTGGTGGCCGACGGTCGCCAGCACCTGCTGGCGGTGACCGCTCCGGCCGATCCGACCGTGGAAGCGCTGCGCAGCCTGCGTACCAGCCTGCACTTCGCCATGCTGGAAGCGAAGAACAACATCCTGACCATCTCGGGCCCGCGCCCGGGCGTGGGTAAGACCTTCGTGTCCACCAACCTAGCCGCAGTCATCGCGCAGGCAGGCCAGCGCGTGCTGGTCATCGACGCCGACATGCGCAAGGGCACGCTGCACAAGATCCTGGGTGTGTCGCACCAGAAGGGCCTGTCGGACATGCTGGGCGGCAAGCTCAGCGTCGATGACGTGATCCATCCGGTGTCCGGCTTGGACAACATGCACTACATGGTGCGTGGTGACATTCCGCCGAACCCGGCCGAGCTGCTGATGCACCCGCGTTTTGCGCAGATGCTGCAGGAGATGTCCGGCAAGTACGACCTGGTGATCGTCGATACGCCGCCGATCCTGGCTGTGACCGATCCGGCGCTGGTCGCCACCCACGCTGGTTCGAGCCTGCTGGTCACCCGTTTCGGCGTGAACCAGGCCAAGGAAATCGAGCTGACCCTGCAGCGCTTCGAGCAGAACGGCGTGCAGATCAAGGGCGCGATCTTCAACGCGGTCGAGAAACGTGCCACCGGCTATTACAGCTACGGCTATTACGAGTACAAGTCTGACGAGAAGGCCTGACCACTTCGCAGGGCAGGATATCGGGGCCCGGTGCGCGCAGACGCATCGGGCCCTGTCGTTTCTGAGCCTCACCCCCGGCGCAGGAGTATCCTATCGCCATGGCTGATACCCCCCTTACTTCGCCGCAGTCGCCGGCGACGCCGCGTTGGCGGCACTACTGGAGTCTGATGCGCGCCGATCGCCCGATCGGCACGCTGCTGCTGCTGTGGCCCACCTGGTGGGCGTTGTGGCTGGCCGCGGGCGGTCTGCCTCCGCTGTGGACCCTGTTCGTGTTCACTGCCGGTGTGTGGCTGACCCGCTCGGCCGGTTGCGTCATCAACGACTACGCCGACCGCTGGCTGGACCCGCACGTGGAGCGCACCAAGGCGCGTCCGCTGGCCACCGGTGCGATCAGCGGCCGCGCCGCGCTGGCGCTGTTCGCCGTGCTGATGCTGGTGGCGTTCGGCCTGGTGCTGACCCTGAACGGACTGACCATCGGCCTGAGCTTCATCGGCGTGTTCCTGGCCGCCAGCTACCCGTACCTGAAGCGCTACACCCACCTGCCGCAGGTGTATCTGGGCATGTCGTTCGGCTGGGGCATTCCGATGGCGTTCGCCGCCGTGCAGGGCGAGGTGCCGATGCTCGGCTGGCTGCTGTATGCCGGCAACATCCTGTGGTCCACCGCGTACGACACCTGGTACGCGATGGTCGACCGCGAGGACGACCTGAAGATAGGCTCGCACTCCACCGCGATCCTGTTCGGCGACCTGGACCTGGTCATCCAGGGCGTGCTGTACGCACTGTTCCTGGCCACGATGGCGCTGGTGGGCGTGCGCGGCGGACTGGGCGGGTACTACCTCGCCGGTGTGGCCGTGGCCACGGTGCTGGTGGTGTACGAGTTCTGGATCTGCCGCAACCGCGAACGCGGCCCGTGCTTCAAGGCGTTCCTGCACAACAACTGGGTGGGTGCCGCGCTGTTTGCCGGTATCGCCGTGGACCTCGCGCTGCGCTGAGCCCAGGGTGAGGTAGAGCCGGCCGCTGGCCGGCTGCACACGTGTGCGCTCCCGAGATTGCCGGCCAGCGGCCGGCACTACCGCCCTCCACCACCTACGACCATCCATGGGCTTGGTAGAGCCGGCCGCTGGCCGGCTGCACCCGTGCGCGATCCCGAAGTTGCCGGCCAGCGGCCGGCACTACCATCCCGCCACCTACGACCAATAGGTGGCTGACAGGCCACACCCCACCGCCCAGAATCGGGCCATCGAACCTGGGAGGGTGGATGATGGCCTCGACGGCAGCAGTACAGGACGGCTGGATGGCGCGCGCAGCATTGCGCTCGGCCGCATGGGCGGAAAAGTGGTTCCCCGACGCGTACGTGTTCGCGGTGCTGGGCGTGGTCATCGTCGCGTTGGCCGCGATGGGCTTCGGCTCGACCCCGCAGGCCACCGCCAGCGCCTTCGGTGACGGCTTCTGGAGCCTGATCCCCTTCACCATGCAGATGGCCTTCGTGGTCATCGGTGGCTACGCCGTGGCGACGGCGCCGGTGGTCGCACGCTTCATCGACTTCCTCGCCCGTGTGCCGCGCACCGGCCGTGGTGCGGTGGTGTACGTGGGCCTGGTCAGCATGCTCGCCTCGCTGCTGAGCTGGGGGTTCTCGCTGGTGTTCGGCGGCCTGCTGGTACGCGCGCTAGCGCGCCGCACCGAACTGCGCATGGACTACCGCGCTGCCGGTGCCTCGGCCTATCTGGGCCTTGGCGCGGTGTGGGCGATGGGATTGAGCTCGTCGGCCGCGCAGCTGCAGGCCAACCCGGCCAGCATGCCGCCCGGTCTGGTGGAAATCACCGGCGTGTTGCCGTTCACCGAAACCATCTTCCTGTGGCAGTCGATCGCGCTGACCTCGGTGCTGATCCTGGTTTCGCTGCTGATCGCCTGGCTTACCGCACCGGCGGCCGGCAGTGCGCGCACCGCCGAGGAGTTCCCCGGCGCCGCGCAGGCCGAACCGGAGCCGCTGCAGCAGCGCACGCGCCCGGGCGAATGGCTGGAATACAGCCCGCTGCTGACCGTGCTGCTGTCGCTGCTGGCGTTCGGCTGGCTGTTCAACGAGTTCGCCAACAAGCCGGTGATCACCGCCATCGCCAACCTCAACACCTACAACTTCCTGTTCATTTCGCTGGGCCTGCTGCTGCACTGGCGTCCGCGCAGTTTCCTCAACGCGGTAGCCAAGGCGGTGCCGAGCACTACCGGCGTGCTGATCCAGTTCCCGCTGTACGGCGGCATCGCGATGATCCTCACCCACGCTGCCGGCGGCGATGGGCAGACCCTGGCGCACCGGCTGTCGAGCCTGTTCGTGCACGTAGCCAGCACCGATTCGTTCGCGCTGGTGATGGGCGTCTATTCGGCGGTGCTGGGCTTCTTCGTGCCGTCCGGTGGCGGCAAGTGGATCATCGAGGCACCGTACGTGATGCAGGCTGCCAACGAACTGAAGGCGCACCTGGGCTGGGCGGTGCAGGTCTACAACGCGGCCGAAGCGCTGCCGAACCTGATCAATCCGTTCTGGATGCTGCCGCTGCTGGGCGTGCTGGGCCTGAAGGCACGCGACATCGTGGGCTTCACCTTCATCCAGCTGCTGGTGCACATCCCGCTGGTGCTGGGCTTGCTGTGGCTGCTGGGGATGACCTTGGCGTATGTGCCGCCGGTGATGCCCTGAATGCAGCATTGGCTTCCCTGCGTGAGCCGGGAAGCCAACCTTGTTCAGCGCGTGTTTCCGGCAGCGAATGCCATGAATGCGCGAAACGCTGAAGACTTCATGAGCACATGCCGAACCCGCATGAATTCTTCAGCCGCTTGTGCCACAAGGGCTTCCGCGCGTTCATTCACGGGCGTACACACAGATGTAGCCGCCCCCCCACGCGTGATTAACCATTCGCTGCAGACGATGGCCACGTCCACCGCATTCCGCGAGTGGCTTTGGAGATCGGACATGGCACAGCAGAACCAGAACCCGAACCAGAAACAACAGGGCCAGCAGAACCAGCAGGATCAGCAGCAGGGTCGCGGCCGTGACCAGCAGCAGCAACAGCAGCAGGAACAGCAGCAGGAACAGCAGAAGCGCAACCAGAACCAGCAGCAGGGCGGCAACGACGAAGAAGAATGACCGCGCCGTGCATGCGGAGTGACCGGTGAAGCCCCGCCACGTGCGGGGCTTCGCTTATTCCAGCACGCCGATACGCTGCAGCACCGGCGCCGCCGACATGTCGTTCGGGTTGGTGCCGGGCTGGTCCTGCGGCACGTCCATGCCCATGCCGCGGTACAGATCCACCCAGTGCTGGGCGATCTCCCCGGTCTGCGGGTTGCGGAAATTCATCGGCTGCAATGCGAACACGTGGTGCGCACGGAAGGCGCGTTCGATGAAGTCCGAGCAGTAATAGCTGTCTTCGTTCAACACATACGACGTGTTGTACGGCTTGCCCAGCATCGTGCGCGCGGTGGCGACCGCATCCTTGATGGCCGCCTGTTGCGGCGCGCGCAGGCGATAGACCACGATCTGCCGCTGCTTGGCGCGCGCGTCCTGGCGGAACTCGGCCAGCGATTGCCGGCGCGATCCTTTCTCATCGGCGTGCAGCACATCCCAGCCCTTCGGCGCCGAGGCGACCAGGGCGACGTGATCGAAGCTGGGTGCGCCCTGCTTGCCGGTGGCATCGTCGATGGCCGCACTGAGGCCGCTGCGGCCGGCGGTGACGAACAGCAGGTCGCCTTCGTGGACATCGATGGCCATCGCCACGGCCGGCCATAGGACGGGCAGCAGCAGGCCGATCAGGAGCAGGAGGCGATGCATGAGGACTCTCGGACAGGCGGAATGCCGGAATTGTAGGGTGCGCGGTAGCATGGAGCGACCGGACCGGATTCAGGATGAGCCCATGCGTCGATACCCTTCTGCTGCACTGCTGATGCTCGTGTGTGGCATCGGGTTGGTGGGGTGCACGCCTGCGCCGCAGGCAATGCCCGCCAACGCCGCACCTGCCACGCCGCCGCCTCCCACCGCGGCGCCAGCAACCATCGCCGCAAGGGTCGAGCCCGCGCCGGTCCCTGCCCGCAGTGAATGCCCTTACCCGGAATTCGACGCGTTCCTGAAGCACTTCGGCAACGAGATCGCGCTGCAGGAAAAGACCACTGCCGATCCTTTGCTGGACAGCTACATCGATGCCGAGGCCGAGCCGGAACCGCGCAAGGTGGAAAGCCGGTTGGCGCTGGCCGATGTCGAGTGGCCGGTGATGCCCGATCCAGCCGCGTTGGCCGGGCAGGGCCGCGAAATGCAGGTCAGCAGGTTGGCCGATGGGCAGCGGCAAGTGCAGATCCGCACACCGGACAGCAGCGACCAGCAGACCTATACCTTTGCGCAGGCGCCTTGCTGGACACTGGTCAAGCGTGAGGACGAGTCGATCTGAAGCCTGTTCCGGCACAGGCGCGGCGGGCCAGTGGCTGCTAGGCTCGAGGCCTGGTCCAGGCAGGGAGACGCCGATGCAGGCTTTCAGGAAGCGCACCACCACCGCCGCCGTTGCCGCCGTATTGGCGATAGCCCCCTTCAGCGGCGCCCAGGCACAGTCGGTGCATGCCGATGACCGCGCCTACTTCGCCACCGCCACCGCCGAACAGGCCGCGCGTGACGTGCTGGGCAAGCGCGTCGAGGCCCTGCAGCAGGCGTCCACCCTTGCACCGGCGGAACGCTTCCGGCAGGCCGAGGCCCTGGAAGCGCAGTGCCTGCGTCATCTCGCCTACCTGCATCTGCAGTCCGCCCGCAACGCCCGCGATCATCGCCCGGCACAGGCGCTGGACCAGGCAATGGGGCTGTGCAGCCGCATTGCCCGCACCGGTCGCGCTGCATTGCGTGAGGCGCCTGTGGACGCAGCGTGGGCCGCGCCCTACGGCTTCCTGCGTACGCGTGCGCTCAAGGAGGCTGCCGCTCCGGCCAATGCCGCGCTGGACGAGGCCGTGGAGGCGCTGGCCGATCCGGCGCTGGACAGCTTCGCGCGCCTGCGTGGGCAGATACTGCGCAGTGCCGAGTATCCGCAGATCGCACGCGATGGACGGCATTGGGATACGGGACGCGACAAGCAGACGCTGGCCCAGCAGCCCGACCGCAGCCTGCGCGAGGCCGGCTGGAAGGGCTACTGGCAGGGGCTGCACTCGCGCCGTGAGCCGATGGCTTCGGTGCTGCTGGGGCTGGTACAGGTGAATGACGCCGCCGCACGCCTGCAGGGTGATGGCTCCGCACCGGCGCGTGGCTACCAGCGCATGGGTCTGGATACAGCGGCGGTGGATGCGACGCTGGTAGCCATCGAACATCACGCCGGAGACCGCCGCGCCTACCAGGAGATGCTGCTGCGTCACGCCGCACGTTCCGGCATCGATGCGCCGCAGATCTGGGATACCACGGTGCCCGATGCCGGCTACACGCCACCGGTGCTGACGCTGACGCAGCTGCGCGACAACGCCGCCGATGCCATGCAGCACCTGGGGCCGGAGTACGTCGCCGAACTGCGCGCGCTGCTCGATCCAGCCAACCAGCGCATGGACCTGGCCACCGAGCGCGGCAATCGCAGCCAGGATGCGTTCGCGGTGAACGCTCCTGGCGCGCCGGCGATGTTGTACGTCGGTGTGCGCAGCGGGGATCTGGAGAGCGACGTCGAGATCGCCCATGAAGCCGGTCACGCGTTGCACGGTGAGTGGATGCAGCGTGGCCACGCATCGCCGCTGCACCGCAACGGCAGCCAGTGGCTGACCGAAGCCTTCGCCATCTACAACGAGCTGCGCTTCCGCGACCAGCTGTATCAGCAGGCACAGGACCCGCGCGCCAAGGCCTACTACCTGAAATCGTTGCTGGACGACATGGTGCTGCAGCTGTTCACCTCCTCCGAGGAAGCACAGCTGGAGCAGTCGATCTACCGGGGTGTAGCCGACAGCACGCTGGGCACCGCCGATGACCTGGACGCGCTGACCGGGCAGGTGCTCGCGCGCTTCGGCCAGCAACCGGAGCGCTACCCGCAGCTGCGCAACACCTGGATCGGCAAGCGCCTGATGTATGAAGACCCGAACTATCTGGTGAACTACCTGTATGCGGGGTTGCTGGCCGTGCAGCTGTATGTGCAGGACCAGCGTGACCCGGAAGGGTTCCGTGAGCGTTATCTGGCCGTGCTTGGCGAGGGCTTCGATCGCGCGCCGAACGAGCAGGTGGCGCAACTGCTGGGGTACGCGCCTGACTGGGCGGCCCTGGTCGATGCCGATCTGCAGGTGTTCAACCAGACGGCGGCACAGCTGCAGGCGCTGCATGCGCAGATTGAAGCAGGGCGGGGTGTACGCACGCAGTAGCGCGTGCCGTGTCTGCAACGGCGGGTCAGGTCGAGACGACCCGCCAGCCCAAGGCATCGTCGACGAGCTCGCCGCTGCCGGCGACCTCGCCCACACGCAGCAACAGGCCCTGTGCATTGGGCAGGTCCTTCTGCTCGGGGAACCAGCGACGATCGGCGGCGACCACGATCAGCAGGCCCTCGTCGTCGCCCATCGGCGCGAACTGCGGTGAGGCCGGGCTGATCGGTTGCAGGCCGAAGCGTTGATTGGAGTGTTCGCGCACAGCATCGACATCGTGGCTGGGCAGGCCGACCTCGCTCAGGCAGGTCAGTTCGCTGCCATGGAAGGCGCCTTCGCGCGCACTGGCCGGCAAGCGGCGGCGGCCGATCAGTTCCAGGATCAGGCCGTCCGGGCCGGTGAAGTACACCGACTGCGACTGCCAACTGCTTTCCAGTGCGAAGTAGTCCAACCCTGCAGGGTTACGCTGCAGCGGCGTACGTTCGCGCAACCACGCCATCGCCTCGCTGAAGCGGTTGTCCGGCACGTTGAACGCCAGATGCACGCCGCCGACCGGACGTCCTTGCGCAGGCTGCAGTTCGATCGTGCTCCAGCCGACGTGCACATGGTTTCCGACCACACGCTGCTGCAGCACATCGTGGAAGTACGCGGCCACGGTGGCGACATCGGACACCGGCAGAGTGAGGTGCAACAGGCGCATGATCAATCCTCTTTGACGCACCCACTGTAGCGCCGGGCCATGCCCGGCGGCCACTAGCGCAGTGAATGGTCGAAGAACCGTATCGCGGCATCCACTGCCTGCGCGTGCGCCCGTGCGGCATCAAGCTGTCGTACTGACGTCATGCCTCCTTCACAGATCGCGCCGAGACTGCGCGCCTTGTCCAGGCCTGTAGTGTCCGCACCGGTGCTGGCCCTGTCGCGTCCTCCCGGAGCCCTGCCGTGCATCGTTCGAAGCTTTCGCGTTCCATCCTCCTTGCCCTTTCCATGGCCAGCGCAGGAGGCGCGATCGCAGCGGAGGCCGATGCGGTCGATGCGGCCGGTGGCAGCCGTGCCGCACCTACGCAGCTAGACGCGATGCTGGTCACCGGTACCCGCGCCTCCAACCGCACCCAGTTCGAAACGCTGGCGCCGGTGGACGTGTTCACCAAGGAAGACATCGCGTCCGTTCAAACCACCGATCTGAAGGACGTACTGGCCCAGCTGGTGCCGTCGTTCGTGGTGCAGCGCCTGCCGATGGCGGACGGCCAGGTGTTCGTGCGCCCGGCCACCCTGCGTGGCTTGTCACCGGACCAGACGCTGGTACTGGTCAACGGCCGACGCTTCCATCGCAGCGCGCTGCTCGGCAACCGTGGCGCGCAGGCGGCCGACCTGGCGCAGATCCCAACCAGTGCGATCAAGCGCATCGAAGTGCTGCGCGATGGTGCATCGGCACAGTACGGTTCGGACGCCATCGCCGGTGTCATCAACATCATTCTCGAGGATGGCCCTGGCACTGAGATCACCGCCGGCTACTCGCAGTACGCGCAGGGTGATGGCGCGTCGCGTGACTTCAGCGCGCGCACCGGGTGGTCGCTGGGCGACTACGGCAGCCTGGTGCTGTTCGCTGAATCGTCCAACTCCGACGCCACCTCGCGCACCCGCCAGCGCCCGGATGCCATCGCCTTCCAGGCTGCGCATCCGGAGTTGGACGTGCCCAACCCGGTGCAGCGCTGGGGCCAGCCGGAACTGGAAAGTCGCCGCGTCGGCTTCAACGTGAAAGCCAACGCCAGCGATACGCTGGAGCTCTACGCGTTCGGCCTGTACAGCCACAGCGAAGGCGTCAGCGATTTCAACTGGCGCAACCCGGACACCACCACCGGCGCGTATCGCACCACCGCCATCTTCCCGGGTTGGAACCTGCGCTCGCTGTACCCGGTGGGCTTCAGCCCGCAGTACGGCAATACGCAGAACGACTTGCAGCTGGTCGGTGGCCTGCGCGGCGAGATCACGCCCAAGCTGCGCTGGGATGTCAGCGCCTCGTACGGCCGCAACGCGATCGACTACAGCCTGAAGAACTCGATCAATGCCTCGCTCGGTCCTGCCAGCCCCACCGCGTTCGATCTGGGCCGCCTGACCCAGACCGAGAAGAACGCCAACGCCGACTTCAACTACGAGTGGGACGTGGGCGCGCTGTCCAAGCCGATCAACGTCGCCTTCGGTGGCGAGTTCCGCCAGGAGACCTACCAGGTGCGCGCCGGTGACCCGGCCTCGTACGCGGTGGGTCCGGGCGCGGCCGCGGGTCTGGAAGCCAACTCCAACGGCGCGCCGGGTTTTTCGGCCAGCCAGGCCGGGCAATGGAGCCAGCGCAGCAAGGCCGCCTACGTGGATATGGAAGTGCCGCTGGGTGAGCGCTGGAGCATCGGTGCGGCCAGCCGCTACGAGGATTTCTCCAGCTTCGGCAGCACGCTGGACGGCAAGCTCTCGGCGCGCTTCGCGATCACCCCGGACGTGGCCCTGCGCGGCACCGTGTCCACTGGCTTCCGTGCTCCGACACCCGCGCAGCTCAACACCACCAGCACCACCCAGGGCCTGGATACGCGCACGCTGCAGATCTTCACCAGTGGCCGCCTGTCGCCGAACGATCCGCTGGCGCAGCTTCTCGGTGCCCGGCCGCTGAAGCCGGAGGAATCGCGTACGGCGTCGCTGGGCCTGACCTGGCGCACCGACCTGGGGCTGTCCGGTTCGGTGGACGTCTACCAGATCAAGCTGACCGACCGCTTCAGCCAGTCGGCCAGCTTCGCCATTCCGGCCGGTACTCCCAATCCGCTGGGCTATACCTCGGTGAACTACTTCACCAACGACTTCGATACCACTACCACCGGCGTGGACGTGGTCGGCAACTACCTGCGTGACCTCGGCGCGGGCCGGATGACGCTGACCCTGGCCTACAACTACAACCGCACCCGCGTGGACAACGGCAACACCTCGGTGGCCACCAACGAGACCCAGCGCGTGCTGTTTGAAGACCGCCTGCCCGAGCACAAGGGCAGCCTGACCGGCAGCTGGGACATCGGCGCCTGGTCGTTGATGGCGCGCATGCGCTACTACGGTGCCTGGACCGACTCCAGCGGCAATGCGGTGGGCGATATCTACCAGCGCTTCGGCGCGATGAGTTTCCTCGACCTGGCGGTGGGCTATCGCATCAACGAACACCACAGCCTGCGCGTCGGCGCCGACAACGTGCTGGACCGCTACCCGGACGAAGCGGTCTTCCAGGCCAGTCGCGGCCTGGTCTACTCGCGCAACGCGCCGTACGACACCGACGGCGCCAACCTGTACGCGCAGTACCGGCTGAGCTTCTGATGGACCGCACGCGCCGTTCCCTGCTGCGTGCCGGCACGCTGCTACCAGCCGCAGCCGCACTGTCTTCACTGCCTGCCATGGCCGCCGCGCGTTACGCTGCGCCCATGCAGATACCCGCAACGACCGTGGCGCCGGACGTGCTGGCCCGCGATGAAGGCTACTGGGCCGCCGTGGCCAGCCACTTCGACATCACCGACGAAGTGAACCACCTGGAAAACGGCTACTGGGGTGCGATGGGCCGCGAGACGCTGGCCAGCTACCAGCGCCACACGGCCGAGGTGAACCGTGGCAACGCCTGGTACGGTCGCCGTGAATTCCCGGCGCAGTACATGGCGGTGCAGCGGCAGGTGGCAGAGCTACTGGGTGTGGGCGCCGATGAGATCGCACTGACCCGTGGCGCCACCGAGGCGATGCTGGCGCTGATCGGCGGCTACAACCGCCTGCAGCCCGGTGACCAGGTGCTGTATGCCGACATCGACTACGACAGCATGATTGGCGCGATGCGCTGGTTGCAGCAGCGTCGCGGCGTGCAGGTCGAGCGTATCGCGCTGCCGCCGGTGCCGGACCACGCACAGATCCTGCAGGCGTACGAGGACGCATTCGCGCGGTTGCCGCGCCTGAAGCTGGTGCTGTTGACCCAAGTCAGCCACCGCCATGGACTGGTGGTGCCGGTGGCTGAGATCGCCGAGCGAGCGCGTGCACGCGGCATCGATGTGGTCGTCGATGCGGCCCATGGTTTCGGCCAGCTCGACTATGCGGTGCCGCAGTTGAAGGCCGATTTCGTCGGCATCAACCTGCACAAGTGGATCGGTGCGCCGGTGGGCGTCGGCGCGATGTACGTGCGCAAGGGGCGTGTGGCCGACCTGGATCCCTACATGGGCGAGACCGACGACGGCCGCGTGGGCAGCCGCGTGCACACCGGCACGGTCAACTTCGCCGCCTACCTTGCACTGCCGGAAGCGATCGCCCTGCACCAGCGCATCGGCGTAGCCAACAAGCAGGCGCGCCTGCGCTACCTGCGTGAGCGCTGGACGCTGCCGGCACGGCAGATGGCGCACATTGAAGTGCTGTCTTCGCCGGACCCGGGGTTGGCCAGTGCATTGGCCAGCTTCCGCCTGCGCGGGCGCACCAGCGTGGCTGATAACATCGCGCTGCAGAAGCGCCTGCTGGACGAGCATCGCGTGTTCACCACCCATCGCGACGGGTTGGACTCCGGTGCCTGCGTGCGGGTGACGCCGTCGGTGTTCACCCGGCCGGAGCAGATGGACGCGTTGGTGAAGGCGTTGGCGGCGTTGGCCTGACAATAAACGGTGGTGCCGGCCGCTGGCCGGCAACCTCATGACCGTCGCCCATGTGCAGCTGCCGGCCAGCGGCCGGCATATCCCATCCACGCATGGCGTGGATCTACTGGGATCGGGTGGCAACGATTGGAAATTCACCCATGGACGGCGTGAACGGGTCCAGTAGATCCACGCCATGCGTGGATGCTTTCCGCCTACCGATCAATCGCCGGCAACGCATCCGACAACAACAACCGGTCAATCCGCCGCAGCGCGCTTTCCAGCTGCCGACGGTCCGCCGCCAGCCCCAGCGACAACCGCACACCGCTCTGGTGCAATACGCCCGGCGGGCAGAACGCCGATGACGGCGCGATCGCCAGCCCCTGCAGCTGTGCGGTCCGCACCAGCGTGGCGTCGGTCCACGGCGCCGGTATCCGGCACCACGCATGCAGCCCTTCCGCGCGCTGCAGCAGCGACGGTGCCAGCAGGTAGCGCGCCATGCGCATGCGTTCGCGTGCCTCGGTGCGTACCTGGGCCAGCAGTGACTGCGCTGAACCATCCAGCAGCAGTTGGCTGGCCAGTGCCGAGACCAGCGGATGGCCCATCAGCCGCGTCGCCCGCAACGCGGCCGTCATCGCCTCGGCGTGCGCAGCGCTCGGGCACTGCACGAACGCGGTACGCAGGCCGGGGCTGATCACCTTCGACAGCGTCGCTACATAGAACACATGACGCGGTGCCAGTGCTGCCAACGGTATCGGCGCATCTTCGGCGAGGTGCCAGTACGGATCATCTTCGATCGCCAGCAGGCCTTCGCTTTCCAACACGCGCGCCAGCGCTTCGCGTCGCTGCAGCGGCAGGGTCAGCGCGGTCGGGTTCTGGCAGGTGGGATTGAGGTAGACCAGGCGCGCGCCGCTTTCGCGTGCCTGTCGCAGCAGCGCTTCAGGGCACATGCCGTGTTCGTCACTGTCCACCGGCAGCAACCGCCGGCCCAGTGCGGCCGCCGCCTGCAGCAGGCCCGGATAGACCAGCGTGTCACATAGGATCGCGTCGTCGTCGCGGCCCTGGCTGACCAGGATCGCGGCCAGCGCCACCTGCGCCCCTTCAGTCAGCAGCAGGCAGGCGTCGTCCACCTTTCCCAGCATCGGTTGCAGCCAGCGCGCCGCTGCGTGGCGGTCGGTCGGGTTGCCGCCGCCCAGGTGATAGGTCATCAGGTTCGGCGCGTTGCTGCGTGCAAGCACGGCGGCGGCACCGCGGCGCAGTGTCTCGGCCAGCGCATCGGCGTCGGGCACCGGCGGCACGTTCATGCTCAGGTCCACCGCCTGGTCGAAGCCTGCCTTGGGCGGTGCGATGAAACTGCCTTGTGGTCCGCGTGCTTCGATCAACCCGCGCTTGCGTGCTTCATCGAAGGCGCGGGTGACCGTGGTCAGGTCGATGCCGAGCTGCTGTGCCAACGCGCGTTGCGAGGGCAGGCGCTGGCCCGGCGCGAGGCCGCCGCGGCGCACTGTGCGCTCCAGTGAATTGACGATGCGCAGGTAGATCGGCCCGCTGTGCGCCAGCACGTCCAGCACCCATTCGCGGGCTGCGACATCCGGTCGCGGCATGTACGGAGCATGTCGGGGCGTATCGTTGCTTCCAACGGCGGGAGCCTGTCCATAACCATCGGTCGGTTCGGACAGGTGACCGCCGTTGTTGTTTGCGGCGGCCGCACCGGCCAGCGTCGGTGATGTCATTGCGCGTCCTCAGCGCTTGGCTTGCCAGGGGCAGTAGCAGCCCACGGCAAGCAGTCCTTTCGGGCGTACGGTCTCACCACGCACCAGCTTGTCCAGCAGCGGTTCGACGAAGCTGTTGGCCGAGTTGCAGACCATGCCGATGCTGTACGGGCCGGCGTAGGCCAGGTGGCCCTGGCGATCCCAGATGGCAACGGCGGGGCTGGCCGGGATGTATTCGATGCCATCGATGGTCGGCAGGTTGATCACCTTGTTGCGCAGCGGCTCGGGCAGCTCGCCCTGGGTACCCGGGCGACGGATCGCATAGAAGTCGATGCCGGCGCGGCGGTACATGCTGATCAGGTAGCTCAGGTGCGCACCGGTCTCGCGGTTGCAGACCGCACACGCCGGGTCCCAGAAATGCACCACGCGGATGCGGCCGGTATCACCGGCCAGATCGGCCGGCAGTCGCAGTTGCGAGTCGTCGAAGACGATGGCCTGTTCGGTGAAGGTGGACTGCGCGCTGTAGCCGAAGTACTGCCACAGCGCAGCCGCCACGCCGGCCATGAACAGGCAGGCGAGGGCGATCATCGTCGGCAGCAGCCAGCGGCGACGCGGCGCGGCTGCGCCCATCAGGACGCTTCTCCACCGAACTTGTGCACGTACTGCTTGCGCATCTCGCGACAGGAATCAGCCTGCGCGCGGCGCTGGATCTCGCTGCGTGACGGATCCTCGCTGCGCTGCACGCATTGCTCGATGGCGTGGCGCTCGGCGGCCTGCACGTCCACGGTCTGCGGCTGCAGGCAGACCCAGGCCAGCGCGGCCAGCATCAGCAGCACAAAGCCGCCGCACCCGGCCATCACCAGGTGGAACTTCAGTTTCTCGGCGCGCATCGATGCACATCCCTTCATCCATACATTGCATACAAAATATCATCTTGTATGGATAAGGCGCCATGCACCCGGTTCAGACGATGGCGTTGTGCCGGGCCTCCGGGGCTTCGGACAGGATCTCGTTCAGCTTGGCCAGCGCCCCGGCCAGTGCGCCCTGGTCGACCGCGCCGCCCAGCGACAGGCGGATCGCGTTGCCCGGCGGCGGCTCCTCCACGCTGAAGGCATCCGAGCTGGCGATGCCCAGGCCCTGTTCCTGTGCGGCCTGGATCAGCCGGTACTGGTCCAGCCGTGGCGGCAGCGGCAGCCACACATGCAGGCCGGCCGGATGCGCCTGTGCGCGGGACGGCAGGTACTGCGCGGCAATCGCCTGGCGCTCGCGCAGCTCCTGCTGGAAGCGCTGCACCATGTCCCGGGCCTGGCCGCTGCGGATCCACTGCGAGGCCACCGCCACCATCGACTGGGTCGGCATCAGCGCGATCGCGCGCAGAGCGTCCAGCACCGGTTCCATCGGCTCGCCGGCCGGCACCACCAGGTAGGCGGTGCGCAGGCCCGGGGCCAGGCACTTGGACAGGGTGGAGATGTAGTAGACCGGGCAGCCGGCATCGCGGTGGGCAGCCAGCGGCGGTGCGGCGTCCCCGGCCAGCAACCAGTAGGGATCGTCTTCGATCACGGTCAGATCGTGGCGCTTCGCGACCGCCAACAGGGCCTGCCGGCGCTGCGCCGACATCGTCGCCGTGGTCGGGTTCTGGATGGTCGGTACCAGGTACAACAGGCGCGGACGGCGCAGCTGGCAGGCCTCCTCCAGCGCCTCCGGCAGCATGCCTTCGGCGTCCATTGCCACCGGCACCACGCCCCGCTGCAGCACGCGCGCGGCCGCCAGCAGGCCCGGATAGGTCAGCTGTTCGGCGGCGATCAGCTCGCCCGGCTGGGTGCGGGCCAGGATCAGCGCACACAGCGCGGTCTGTGCGCCGGGGCAGATCACCACCTGGTCGGCACCCACCGTGCCCAGCATCGGCGCCAGCCACTGCACGGCGGCGGCGCGGTCCTCGCGGGTGCCGGCGCCGACGTGGTAGCTCATCAGTTCGCCCTGGCCCAGCTGCTGGCCCACGTGCTGGAGGCCAGCCTCCATGCCCTGTGCGAACGGCGCGCTGCCCAGCAGCGGCGGGATGTTCATGCTCAGGTCCACCGAGGTGCTGCGGTTGCCGGCCGACAGCGCGATGAAGGTGCCGCCAGCGCCCTGCGCATCCAGCAGGCCGGCCTGGCGCAGCTCGGCGAAGGCACGGGTAACGGTAGTCAGGTCCACGCCCACCTGCTGGGCCAGGTCGCGCTGCGGCGGAAGGCGGTCGCCTGGGCGCAGCACGCCGTCATCCACCGCCTCGCGCACCTGCTGGGCAATCTGCAGGTACAGCGGGCCGGCGCCCTCGCGGAAGGGGCGAACCCAGGTGCGATTGGGGTGTTTCAGGCGGCGGCCGGCGGCAGGTGGCGTCATCGGTCAGTTTTTTCCATACGTGCAGATGCACAAGTCCATACAATGCTGTATCTTGTATGGGCTTGATTGGAGTGGTTCGCCTGCTTGTAGGCGACCTCGTACCCACAGTGTAGCCGCTCCACGCCCGGGCGCTGCGCGCAGGCGAGCCGGTCAAGCGCGCTTCTTCAACAGGGTTGACCTCCAATGAATATCTGCTGGAACCGCATCCGCCTGGCGCTGGTCGCCCTGGCCTGCGTCGGCCTGTCGGGCTGTGACTGGGTGCTGCTGGATTCGAAGGGTATGGTCGGGATCGCACAGCGCGACCTGATCCTGATCTGCATCGGCGTGATGCTGATCGTGGTGATACCGGCCATCGTGCTGACCTTCGTGTTCGCCTGGCGCTTCCGTGCCGGCAACACCAAAGCGAAATACACGCCGGACTGGTCGCACTCCACCAAGGTGGAGATTGTGGTCTGGGGCGTGCCGCTGCTGATCATTGCCGGCCTGGCGGTGATCGTGTGGAAGTCGACCCACGAGCTGGACCCGTACAAGCCGCTGGACGTGGCCGGTGAACCGCTGCACGTGGACGTGATCGCCACCGACTGGAAGTGGGTGTTCGTGTACCCGGACCTGGGCATCGCCACGGTCAACCAGCTCAACTTCCCGGCCAACCGCCCGCTGGCGTTCAACATCACCTCCAACTCGACGATGAATACCTTCTTCATCCCGCAGCTGGGTGGGCAGATCTATGCGATGGCCGGCATGCGCACGCAGCTGCACCTGATCGCCAACGAGCCCGGCCAGTTCCGTGGCATGTCCGGCAACTACAGCGGGCACGGCTTCTCGAACATGAAGTTCATTGCCACCGCCAGCAGCAACGAAGAGTTCGATCGCTGGGTGGCCGAGGTGCGCAGCGCGCCGGACGCGCTCAGCTTCACGCAGTTCAAGGCGCTGGCAGCGCCGTCGAAGAACGCGCCGGTGCAGCACTTCTCCAGTGTTGAACCGCTGCTGTTCAAGAAGGTCATCGACCAGTTCATCGGCGTCGGTGAGAACACCGCTGCTGCTACCCCGGCGGGCGCTGCCGGCGGTGCCCAGGTTTCCCAGGAGTAACGAACATGTTGGGTAAATTGACGTGGGAGGCCGTGCCGCTGCACGAGCCGATCGTCGTGGTCACATTGGCGGCCATGGTGCTGGGCGGCCTCGCGCTGCTCGGCGCGGTGAGCTACTTCAAGTTGTGGGGCGTGCTCTGGCGCGACTGGTTCACCACCGTGGACCACAAGAAGATCGGCATCATGTACGTGGTGGTGGCGCTGGTCATGCTGGTGCGCGGCTTCGCCGATGCGCTGATGATGCGCGCGCAGCTGGCGGCGGCCGGGCCGGGCAGTGATGGCTTCCTGCCACCGGAGCACTACGACCAGATCTTCACCGCACACGGGGTGATCATGATCTTCTTCGTGGCCACCCCGTTCGTGGTCGGCCTGATGAACATCATCGTGCCGCTGCAGATCGGCGCGCGCGACATGGCGTTCCCGTTCCTCAACGCCTTCAGCTTCTGGATCTTCGTGGTCGGCGCAGCGCTGATGATGATCTCGCTCGGCGTTGGCGAGTTCGCCATGACCGGCTGGGTCGCCTATCCGCCGCTGTCAGGCATCGAGTTCAGTCCCGGCGTGGGCGTGGACTACTACATCTGGGCATTGCAGGCGTCGGGCATCGGCACGTTGCTGACCGGCGTCAACCTGTTCATCACCATCCTGCGCATGCGTGCGCCGGGCATGACCCTGATGAAGATGCCGGTGTTCACCTGGACCGTGCTGGTCACCAGCGTGATCATCATCGCCGCCTTCCCGATCCTGACCGTCGCCCTGGGTGCGCTCACCCTGGACCGCTACCTGGACTTCAACTTCTACACCAACACGTTGGGTGGCAACCCGATGATGTACGTGAACCTGGTGTGGGCCTGGGGCCATCCGGAGGTGTACATCCTGGTGCTGCCGGCGTTCGGCATCTTCTCTGAAGTCACCGCCACGTTCTCGCGCAAGAAACTGTTCGGCTACAAATCGATGGTCGGTGCCACGCTGGCGATCGGCATCCTGTCGTTCATCGTCTGGCTGCACCACTTCTTCACCATGGGCTCGGGTGCCAGCGTCAATGCCTTCTTCGGCATCATGACGATGATCATCGCCATTCCCACCGGCGTGAAGATCTTCACCTGGCTGTTCACCATGTACGGCGGCCGCGTGGAGTTCAGCGTGCCGATGCTGTGGACCATCGCGTTCCTGGTCACCTTCACCATCGGTGGCATGACCGGCGTGCTGCTGGCCATTCCGGGCGCGGACTTCCTGCTGCACAACAGCCTGTTCCTGGTTGCCCACTTCCACAACACCATCATTGGTGGCGCGCTGTTCGGCTACCTGGCCGGCTTCGTCTACTGGTTCCCGAAGGTGTTCGGCTTCACCCTCAACGAGCGCCTGGGCAAGTGGTCGTTCGCCTGCTGGGTGATCGGCTTCTACCTGGCCTTCATGCCGCTGTACATGCTCGGCTTCATGGGCATGACCCGTCGCATGAACCAGTACGACAACCCGGCGTGGACGCCGTACCTGATCGCCGCCTTCATCGGTGCACTGTTCGTGTTCGCGGGCATCATCCTGATGCTGGTGCAGATCTACGTGAGCGTGCGCGACCGCAAGCGCAACCTGGACCTCACCGGCGACCCGTGGAACGCACGCACGCTGGAGTGGGCCACGCCGTCGCCGCCGCCGTTCTACAACTTCGCCGTGGTGCCCAAGGCTGATGAGCTGGACGCCTTCCACGAAGCGAAGAAGCGTGGCCTGCCGCCGCCGCCGAAGAAGTACGCACCGATTCACATGCCGAAGAACACCGGCGTGCCGCTGATCCTCAACATCTGGATCCTGGTGCTGTGCTTCGCCCTGGTCTGGCACATCTGGTGGATGGCCGCGGCCAGCTTCATCGCGATGATCGTGACCCTGATCGTGCGGTCCTACGACGAGGACGTGGACTACCACGTCAGTTCCGAAGAGGTGGCGCGCACCGAAGCGGCCAGCCTGGCCAAGTTGAAGGAGGTACGCGCATGAACCTGTTGACCCGCCCCGAGCTGGCCAGCGACACACAGGCGCACGAGGACCACCACGAGCACGACCACGGCCACGAACAGGGCGGCATGAAAGTGTTCGGCATGTGGGTCTACCTCATGTCCGACCTGGTGCTGTTCGGTTCGCTGTTCGCCTCGTACGCGGTGCTCAGCACCGCCTACGCCGGCGGCCCCACCGGCAAGGACCTGTTCTCGCTGCCGTTCGTGATGGCCGAGACCTTCCTGCTGCTGGTCTCCAGCATCACCTATGGCCAGGCCGTACTGGCGATGCATCGTCACGATGCCTCGGCGGTGCTGCGCTGGCTGGGCGTGACCTTCGTGCTCGGTGCCTCGTTCATCGGCATGGAGATCTACGAGTTCTCGCACCTGATCCACGAAGGTGCGGGCCCGAGCACCAGTGCCTACCTGTCGGCGTTCTTCGCCCTGGTGGCCACCCACGGCCTGCACGTGGCCAGCGGCCTGATCTGGATGGCGGTGGTCATGCACCAGGTCTACAGCCGTGGCCTGACCCCGACCAACATCACCCGCGTGTCGTGCCTGAGCCTGTTCTGGCACTTCCTGGACCTGGTGTGGATCTGCGTCTTCACCTTCGTCTACCTGATCGGAGCCTTCTGACATGGCCCACGTCGAAACGTCGCGCGCCGGCAATGCGCACGGCTCCACCAAGTCCTACCTGATCGGCTTCGTGCTGTGCGCGCTGCTGACCGTGGTGCCGTTCGCGCTGGTGATGAACCCGGTACTGTCGCGGCCGCTCACGCTGTTCCTGCTGGTTGGCTTCGCGGTGGCGCAGATCCTGGTGCAGCTGGTCTATTTCCTGCACATGGATCGCAAGTCCGAAGGTGGCTGGAACCTGGCCAGCTTCGTGTTCACCCTGGTGATCCTGTTCATCGTCGTCGCGCTGTCGGTGTGGATCATCTGGAGCATGCACTACCACATGATGATCAACTGACCGTGGCCGGGGTGATCGGCACGGACCGCGCGATCACCCCGGCACCTCCGTCCTCTTTCCCCCAAGGGCAGGCCTGACCGAGACCCCGCCCGCGTCTGCGTTGGTGGTACCCGTGAAGCGTCCTGCTGCTGTTGTCCGTTCGTTGTTCTCTCCCCGTTTCCGCCTGCCGCTGCTGGCAGGCCTGGCCGTCGGCCTGCTGGCCGGCTGCAGCGCGCAGTCGCGCATGGACTTCTATTCCAAGGACATCGCCTGCGAAGCGCTTGGCCAGCAGTGGTCGATGCCCGACAGCCACGGCACCGTGCGCGGCCCGAAGGACCTGCAGGGGCAGGTGACCTATCTGTTCTTCGGTTTCACCAGCTGCCCTGATGTGTGCCCGACCACCATGGTCGAGCTGAGCCAGGTCAAGCACCTGATGGGCAAGGATGCCGACCAGCTGCAGGTGGTGTTCGTCAGCGTCGACCCGGCCCGCGACACACCAGAGGTTGCGCGCACCTATGTGGAAGCCTTCGACCCCAAGGCGATTGCACTGGTCGGCAACGAAGCACAACTGGCCGCGATGGCCAGCGACTTCAAGGCGTTCTACGAGAAGGAACCCGGCCAGGTGCCGGAGACCTACACCATGAGCCATATCGCGGGCGGCTACGTGTTCGACCGCCAGGGCCGCCTGCGCCTGTTCGCGCCCTATGGCATGCCGGTGGAGAAGCTGTTCTCCGACGTGCAGCGGCTGCTGCTGGAACCGGCCCATCCGGCCGCCGGCAACGACGCACTGGCCAGCTGCAGCCTCAAGCACAGCGACACGCTCGCCGCCCGGTAGGTGTCGACATCAGCAATCCGGTGGGTGCCGACCGTTGGTCGGCACATCCCCCAATACCAATCCCCCGGCCGGCCAGGAGAGCCAACCGGCCGGGGGCACCACTCAACGCCTTACTTGGTCTCTTCCCACTGCACCACGTCCGGCTCGGTAGCGCGGATACCGGCGGTGGACAGCAGCTTGGTGCTCGCATCCAGTGCCGCGTTCACCGACGGGTACTCCACGATGGCCTGGCCCGAAGCCTTGGATACCTTCACCACGGTACCGCCGGTAGCGGTTGCCGCGCGCTGGGCAGATGCTGTATCGGTGAAGAACACCTTGACCCGCGAGGTCGCTACCACCGGCGCTCCGTCACGTGAGACCGCCGCCGCGAACTTGCCGGTGCCGGCATCAGCAGGCGCTGCCGCTGCGCCATCCAGCGAACGCTTCGTACGGGAGCTGGTGGTCGCCGCCGCCTGCGGGGTGATCGTGAACTGACCGCCGCTGGCCTGCTTCACGGTGGTCGAGGGAGACAGCTGGAAGCGTGTGCCGCCCACGTCGAACGAGCGGCCGGTAGCGGACGCCTTCAATTCCTGCGCATCCACGGTCGACAGGGTCCTTGCCGGAGGAGTCTGCCCCGAGCTCTGTGCCCAGGCAGGGGAGGTCATCGCCGCGAAGGCGAGCGTGCTCAACAGAATGGTCGTCTTCATCATCAGTGCCCCAGAACGCGGATCTTGAAGAATTCGAGGTTGCCGCGCGATGCAGCGTTCGCGGCCTGCCCCATGTCGGTGACTTCCAGCGTCCAGGTGCCGCTGGCATTCTCATCCAGGAAGGCATTGCTGGACAGCAGGTCCCAGCTGGTGAAGTTGCTCTGCGCACCGCCCGTGCCCGAACCGATCGCGGTGAACGCCGGTTGCACTACGCTGCGGGTGCCGCTGGGCGAGACCAGCACGAACTGCAGCTGGCGCGTGTTGCGGTGGTTGACCCGCAAGCCCAACTGCACGCTTTCGATGTTGCGCGCGCCGTTGGCCAACTGGAAGGTCAGGCGTGCGGCGGCGGCCGAGGTGTTGCCGATGGCCACGGTACGCGTCGTGTTGCGCCAGCCGCTGTCGACCAGCGGTCCCAGCGACTGGAAGTTCTCGGCGACCTCTACTGCACGGGCGGCGTTGACCACACCGAAACCGTACCAGTTGCTGTAGGCACGGTTGGCGGCGTTCACCGTCCAGCCCGGCACCAGCGTGCGCCCGTCGGCCAGCGTCACCGCCGGCTGGTTCGGGTGGTTGCGGGTGGCGGTGGTGGCCAGGATGTACTTCACATCGCGATAGGACAGGTTCGGATTGGCTTCCAGCACCAATGCCGCCACGCCCGACACCATCGGTGCCGATGCCGAGGTGCCGTTCATCTTGGCGGTGTAGTTGCAGGTGCTGTCGATGGCCGACAGGTTGCTGTCCAGTGTGTTCTGGCGGTTGGTGTTCTTGTTGCTGCCCTGCGCGCACCCGGTCACGTCGGTGGTGACGATGGCCGGGTCGTACGCGCGTGCCACCAGGCCGGGGGCGTACTGGGCCTGCAGGCCGTATTCACCGCCGAAGGCCGAGACCCACAGGGCCGAGCCGGTGGAGGAGTACGACGAGCGCACGCCATCGGCGCGCACCGCCGCCACGGTGATCACGTTGAACAGGTTGTTGCGCGGATCGCGGCCGGCCGGCACGCAGCCGGTATTGCGGTTCTTGGTGTCGGTGGTGCAGACATCCTGGGTCTGGCTGATCGAGGCGTTGTTGAAGTTGTTGCCGGCCGATTTCACGTAGATGCCGCCGCGGCCACCGCGCGTACCCGACAGCGCCTGCTCATACGAACGTATCGTGTTCTCGCTGTACGCCAACGGCAGGTTCGGATTGCCCGGGCCGGCGCCCCAGCTGTTGTTGAACACCTGCACGTCGGCCGATTCTGCGCCGTCCCACCAGGCGTACTCGATGTTGCTCTGCTGGCTGCCCTGCGCCGTGCGCGAAATCGGGTTGAAGCCTTTCAGCGTTGCCGCCGGCGCCACACCACGCACGCCCAGGTTGTTGGCACCCACCGCACCGGCGATGCCGCCGACCATGGTGCCGTGATTGTCGACGTCCGGATTGGACGGGGTGGGGTTGTTCGAGCCATTGGCGAAGTTCTTGCCGGCCACTGCCGCCACGTTGGCCGCCAGGTCCGGATGCGCGATCTGCAGGCCGTCATCGACGATGCCGATGATCACGCCCTGGCCGCGGATGCCGTTGCGGTACAGGCCATCCACGTTCAGATCGTTGCCGGCTACTGGCAGCGTATCGGCCGGGACCGTCTGCCCGGTGTTGAGCAGATGCCACTGGATTCCCGCCAGTGGATCGGCCTGCTGGGCCTGGGCGGTGACGGCCAGGCTGCCCAGTACCAGGGCAGTAGCAAGGGCCAGGCGCGCGGAGCGCGGTGGCGCGGAGCGTTGCGTGTGTCGCTTCATACACGAATCCTTCTGTTGTGAATCGGCATGGCAGGACGGCGGGGCGGATCTGCCCCATCGCAACGAGCCAAACGCGACACAACGAACAACCCCCTACCTCTTCACGCCCGCAATGTGCAGATGTGCCGATTGCGTCACAAACACTTATGCCGTGGGGTAATGACGACTGCCTTGCCCCGCATCTGGTGGATGCCAACCTTGGCTGGCACCCGTATCCACGCATGGCGTGGATCTACTGGCGCCATGGCCGGCATCTGGTGGATGCCAACCTTGGTTGGCATGCCTATCCACGCATGGCGTGGATCAACCAGGTGTCATCGCGCGCCCTCACATCCCGCTGTGCTACTAAACCCCTCTGCACCCTTCCGCATCGGAGCACGATGATGGTCAACCCTCTGGCCCAGGCCCATCGCGGCCTCGGCACCACGCTGTTCAGCCTGTTGAACCCGATACCCTTCGGCTTCTTCGTCGGCGCACTGATCTTCGACGCGATCTACCTCAACAGCGCCGAGGTGATGTGGGGCAAGGCCGCGGCCTGGCTGATCACCTTCGGCCTGCTGATCGCCATCATTCCGCGCTTGATCAACCTGTTCACGGTCTGGCGCCGCAATGGCACGGCCACCCGTATCGATCGCATCGACTTCTTCCTCAACCTGATCGCAGTGGTGCTGGCCATCTGGAACGCTTTCGTGCACAGCCGCGATGCGTACGCCGTTGCGGTGCCGGGCACGATCCTGTCGGCGCTGACCGTGGCCCTGATCGCACTGGGCCTGATCTTGCTGTCACTGCAGCCGCCGGTGCTGCAGGGAGGTCGTCATGGCTAAGCACATCCTGCCCACCGTGGCCGCGCTGGCACTGGCCGTCACCCTGTCGGCCTGCGCGGGCAAGGCCGAATACCACCCCACCGACCAGTCCGGTGCGAAGCCGCCGCTGCCGGCACCGAAGAACTTCCTGATGCCACCGATGCAGGTGCCGCGCGGCGTGGGCTGGGCCGATGGCCAGTCACCCACGGTGGCCGAGGGCCTGAAGATCGAGCGCATCGCCGCCAATCTGCAGCATCCGCGGCGCCTGCTGACCCTGCCCAATGGCGATGTACTGGTGGTGGAAGGCAATGGCCCCGGCGAAGAACCGATCACCACGCCCAAGCAGTGGATTGCCGGCAAGGTGAAGGCGCGCTCGGGCAAGGCCGGAAAGGGCGGCAACCGGGTCACCCTGTTGCGCCGCACGCCGGGAACGAACACCTGGACCCAGCACGTCTACATCGAAGGCCTGCATTCGCCGTTCGGCATCCAGCTGATCGGTGACACGCTGTACGTGGCCAACACCGGCAACATCATGCAGTACCGCTACGTGCCCGGCGAAACCCGCATGTCCGACAAGGGCCGCGAGTTCACCGACCTGCCCAGCACCATCAACCACCACTGGACCAAGGAACTGCTGGCCAGTCGCGATGGCAGCAAGCTGTACGTGGGCGTGGGTTCCAACAGCAACATCACCGAAAATGGCCTGGCCGTCGAATACCGCCGTGCGGTGGTACTGGAAGTGGACGTGGCCACGCGTGGCAGTCGCATCTACGCGTCTGGCATCCGCAACCCGACCGGGCTGGACTGGGAGCCGAGCACCGGGAAGCTGTGGGCGGTGGCGAACGAACGCGACGAGATCGGTGCCGACCTGGTGCCTGATTACCTCACCTCGGTGAAGGAAGATGGCTTCTACGGCTGGCCCTACAGCTACTACGGCCAGCACGTGGACGAGCGCGTGCAGCCGCAGCGACCGGATCTGGTGGCCAAGGCGATCGTGCCGGACTACGCCATCGGCTCGCACGTGGCGCCGCTGGGCCTGCTGTTCTACACCGGCCAGGCATTGCCGGCGCAGTACCACGGTGGCGCCTTCATCGGCGAGCACGGCAGCTGGGACCGCTCACCGCTGAGCGGCTACGAAGTGGTGTATGTACCGTTCAAGGACGGCAAACCGACCGGGCGGCCGCAGACTGTGGTCAGTGGCTTTGCCTCGAAGGACGAGAAGACGCTGATGGGTGCGCCGGTGGGTATGGCGATGGATGCCGAGGGCGCATTGCTGGTGGCTGATGACGTGGGCGACGTGGTGTGGCGGGTGTCAGCCAAGTAATTCTGTAGAGCCGAGCCCATGCTCGGCTGCTCTTCGTTCGGTGCACGGAAACCCGCGCGGTGCGCGCGTAAGCCGAGCATGGGCTCGGCTCTACAGTTCCGCGGTACTGCTGCGGAACCCGCTGAACACCGACTCGGCAGCAAACCCCACGCCACCCAGCAGTACGCCGAAATACACCACCGTGGCCACCACGAAACCATATCCGGCTGCCACCGCAGCACCATCGCGCTGGATGAAGCCGATCGCAAAGGACATCAGCGCCAGCGCGGGCAGCGTGTTGCTGAAGGGAATCGGCCCGGCCGGCGCCATCAGCAGCAGGGTTGCAAACACCAGCATCAGGTTGTTCAGATGCATCATCTTCTTCGAGCGCACCATCACCGCCAGCCGCATCGGCCGCGACAGCCGCTCCATGCGGTGCACCCACTTCAGCGCACGGCCGAGGTTGGCCTTCAGCTTGTCGGTGGCGATCTCGCGGTGTGCCAGCTTCTGCGGCACCCACAGCGGGCGGTTGCGCACCCGGCTCAGGCCGATCAACAGGATCGAGGCGCCAAACACCGTACTCAGCCCGGGAATCGACACCGGAATGATGAAGATGGCCGAGAGCAGGATCACGATCAGCAGCAGGCCCTCATCGCCCAGCGCGCTGAGCAGGGTGCCGACGCTCACCTGGTCGCCGGGCAGCTCGTCGATCATCTGCTCGATCTGCAGGGCCAGGGGCGCGCTGTCATTGGTTTCTGGGGCACGGTAGGTCATGCGTCGCAAGGTTCTCCAGGGAAGGGCGGTCAATGGGCCGTCCTGCGGTGGGGGACGCACAGGCTCCTGCAGTATCCCGGCCAACGTGGGCAAAGAGGTGAACCGGGCATGAGGGGGTAAACTGGCGTGCCCCGCACGAGTTGAACGCAATGGACATGGGCCGCCGGCAATCGACCATCGAACTGGTCGCCATCGACATGGATGGCACCCTGCTGGACCCCACCCACACGCTCACAGCGCGGGCCAAGCAGGCGATCGCACAGGCGCGCGCGCTGGGCGTGCACATCGTGCTGACCAGTGGCCGCCCGGTTCCCGGCCTGGCACCGTTCCTGCACGAGCTGGGCATCACCGGCGACGACGACTACTGCATCGCCTGCAATGGCGGCCTGGTGCAGCGCATCGGCACGCGCGAAACCGTGGTCGAGTATCCGCTCAGCTTCGGTGATTTCCTGTTCTGCGAGCAGGTGGCCCGCGAACTGGGCGTGCACTTCCAGGCGCTGGACAGCCAGCGCATGTACACGCCCAACCAGGACATCAGCTACTACACCGTGGCCGACTCGCATCTTTCGCGGATGCCGCTGTCCTACCGCCGCGTGGCCGACATGGACCCGTCGATGCCCTTCATCAAGCTGATGATGATCGATGAGCCGGAGGTGCTGGACGCCGCCATCGCGCGCCTGCCCAACGAGCTGACCGAGCGCTTCGCGGTGTTGAAGAGCGCGCCCTATTTCCTTGAAGTGTTCGACCACCGCGCCGGCAAGGGCCCGAGTCTGCAGAAGCTGGCCGAGCACCTGGGCATCGACCGCGCCAACGTGATGGCCATCGGTGACCAGGAAAACGACCTGACCATGCTGCAGTACGCCGGTACCAGCGTGGCGATGGGCAACGCCATCGATGCGGTGAAGGCCGTTGCGCGGTTCGAGACCAGCAGCAATGCCGATGAAGGCGTGGCACGGGCGATCGAGCGTTTCGTCCTGCAGTAACCGCGCGTCCCTATGCCCTGGTAGGTGCCAACCTCATCCGCCCCGGTAGGTGCCAACCTTGGTTGGCACACGCAGACGGCAAGCGCCGACCAAGGTCGGCCTCTACCACGCCGGGGCTATACTCACGTATAACCCACCCATCCCCATCGCCATCGGCGCTGTACCACCGCGCAATGGCGAATGCGGCAATGCGATGCAAGAATTTCGCACGTCGAAATCACGCCATCGAATTCTGAGGCAGAGGATCGTCTTCCTCTGCTGCTGACCGGCGCGCACCGCGCCGTTGCTCCCTCAACGCAATCGCACCGCCAGCCAGAGCGCCGACACCGGTGCCGCAACGCGCTGGGCGTGCGCCTGCGCCGCTCTCCCCCTGCACCCTGGATCTGCGCCCATGAATACCCCACCCACGACGCGCCTCGCCCTGGCCATCATCGCTGCCATCGCCGCACCTGCGTATGCTGCAGAAGCGCACGATGCCGCGCACGACTCGCCTACCACCCTCAACGCCCTGCAGGTCATCGCCACACCACGCGGGGCCGCCGTTGCACCGACCCAGGTGGTCGGCCCCAACCGCTACATCATCAAGGCAGAAGACCTCGACGCGATGGTCACCGGCAACAACGGCCTGGCCATGCTGAAGCAGGTGCCCGGTGCCAGCTACACCGCCACCGACGGGCTGGGCCTGGATATCTCGGCCACCAGTCTGTTCGTGCGCGGCTTCCGCATGAATGAAATGGGCATCACCTTCGAGGGTGTGCCGCTGAACGACAACGGCTTCCTCTCGCTTACCGGCACCAGCGTGGTGAACGTGGGCGTGCCCGATGGCATCGGCGCTGTCACGGTCAGCCCCGGCGGCGCACCGGTCAGCGTGTTCTCCAGCAGCGTCAACGGCGGCAGCCTGGAATACCGCCTGCGCGAGCTGCAGGACACGCCCAGCCTGCGCGTGAAGCAGGGCGTGGGCAGCAACAATACGTTGGTCACCACCGTATCCGGGCAGAGCGGCCAGCTCGGCGAGCATGGCCCGAAAGTGCTGGTCGACCTGCAGCGCGTGTCCGCCGACAAGTACCAGGGCGAAGGCACGCAGAACTTCCTGCGCGGCGACTTGAAGCTGCAGCAGGACGTCGCCTGGGGCGATGTCACCGTGTTCCTGTCCGACAGCAAGGCCAAGGTATGGGGCTACAACAACATCTCCTTCGACATGATCCGCAAGCTGGGCTGGAAGGCTGACATCTTCTACCCGGATTATGCGTGGGCCTGGTACGTGGCCTCGCCGGAGAACGCGGACAAGTCCTGCGGCGCGTACACCTGCGGTGAGCTGTCCGAACTGATTCCGTACGACACCGGCCAGACCACCCGCGACCGCGTGTCCTCGATCAACCATCGCTTCCAGATCAGTCCGGCGCTGAGTGGCAACGTGCAGCTGTACAACGCCAACAGCCACACCCAGGCCACGCTGACCGACCCGACCGTACCGTCACCCAATGGCGCACCGTTCTCCGAACAGGTTCAGACGCCGCGCCTCAACCGGCTGGGCGGCATGGTCAACCTGCAGTTCGAGACCGGCGCGCACACCTTCACTGCCGGCTTCTGGCAGGAGAAGAGCAGGGCCGCGGCCAAGACCGAGTGGTACCAGCAGCCGCTGCTGGGCGAGGGCCCACCGCTGAAGGCCACCGGTCCGTTCGATGTGTACGGCCCCGCGTTCAAGACCGACAACGCATCGAGCTGGGTGACCCGCTCGCGCCAGTTCTACCTGCAGGACGACATCGTGCTGAACGATACGCTGAAGCTGGGTGTCGGCTTCAAGGCCGTGGACTTCCGCACCAGCGGTGGTGGCCTCGGTGACGCCAAGGACCGGCCGGTGAACGGCACGCTGCGCGCGAAGAGCAACTTCCTGCCGCATGTCTCGCTGTTCTGGAGCCCGACCGAATCCACCGATGCCTTCATCGACCTGGCCAACACCATGAACGGCTACCGCGTCGCCCAGCGCGGCAACATCGGCTACACCGCCTCTGCGTGGACCATCACCGACCAGGAAGAATTCGACCGCGTGGCCGGCACGTTGCGTCCGGAAAAGAACTGGAACCTCACGGTGGGCGCCTCGCATCGCTTCGATCGGCTGACGATCACCGGCGATGTGTTCTACAACGACATCCGCAACCGCCTGCTGTCGGCCGCCATCGGCACTCAGTTTGCGCAGATCAACACCGTGCGGCTGATGCCGAAGATGCACGTGATCGGCGCCGACCTCGGCATCACCGCCGACCTGACCGACCACCTGCAGTTCTACCAGGGCGTGGCCGTGGCCCGTTCGTACTACGACAGTGACTTCGTGGTGGGCGATACGGTGTACCCGATCAAGGGCAATGCCCAGCCGGGCTACCCGCAGATCTCGCTGGTCAGCGACCTGTCCGCCCACTTCGGTGACTGGCGTTTTGGCGCCACCAGCACCTCCTACCTGCGCCAGCCTTTCACCTACGAGAACGACATCCGCGTGCCAACCTTCTGGCAGGTCAACACCTATGCTGCCTACCGGTTCGGCGCGGACAGCGCCGTGCCCGGCCTGGAGCTGCGGCTGGACGTGAGCAATCTGTTCAACCGACACAACATCGGAACCGCCACCATCGCCGGCTCGTCGTTCTCGGGGGATTACCAGACCCTGCAGCGCAGCGCGCCACGGCAGCTGATGTTCAGCACCTCGATGGCGTTCTGAGGCAATGAGGGGCGGGGTCGGATCCCTTTGCGCAGCAAAGGGCTCTGACCCCGGCAGATCCACGTCATGCGTGGCTGCCATGCCGCCCGCGACCGACCAGTAGATCCACGCCATGCGTGGATGCTCTTCGCGGTTCCCAGGCGAATGCCGTGCCCCCTGCGACCGACCAGTAGATCCACGCCATGCGTGGATGCTCTTCGCGGTTCCCAGGCGAATGCCATGACCCCATCCGCCGTCTGCACAATCAGCACCGATTTTCTGGTACCAGCGCAAGGTTCCCACAATGTTGCTGGGTCATCCTGTTGACATGGCTCAGTACAACCCGCGATCACCGTTGTTCGGCATCCGTGGCCCAGGACGGCCCCGGCAGGCGCTGTCCGTGGCGCCTGTGATCGATCTGCGGGCCGAATACCAGTTCTGGCAGGTCTACGAACGCGTAGTCCGTCCGCTGCCCGGCGGAGGGCTGCGGCAGGCCTGGCTGGTGTGCCAGAAGGTGTACCGGGACCGGTGGCAGCACCCGGACGACAGCGACGAGGCGGCGTTGTCGCGGGTGCTGTTTGGCGGGAACATGACGGCTGACCGGGCGTCGGAGCTGGCGGAGCTGCACGCGCTGGTCAGCCGTCGGGTGGCGTTGCTGGCGAAGCGAGGGCGGGTGGATTCCGCCGCCTGAGGCGCGCCCTTGGTGGGGTCGACTGTTAGTCGACCGCTCTTCGCGCCCAACTGTAGGTAGAAGGCCGTGCGTGGTAGATGTACCTGCCGCATCCACTGCGGCGGATTGCAATGCTTGTCTCCCGTGCGGTAGCGTGGTCAGGTACACCCCGGTACCGTCTCTGTCTGTCTGGGCATGCGGCCGGGGTATTTTTTTTTTCTGATGACCGTAGCTCCAGGGCGAGCCTCGCAATCAGGCTCATGCATTTCCCCGGTCCAATTGCCGGTACCCGATCGCTTCAGCCAGATGCGCGGTCTGGATCACCTCGCAACCCGCCAGATCCGCAATCGTGCGCGCAACCCGCAGAATCCGGTGCATGGCCCGCGCGGAAAGTTGCAGGCGTTCAATCGCCTGCTCCAGCAGATCCTGATCGGCCTCGCTCAGCTTCGTGCACGCCCGCAGCGCCGCCGGGGGCAGATGGGCATTCAGCCCACCACGCGTCAGCTGCCGGGCATGCGCGGCTTCCACACGTGCACGCACCGATGCACTGGGCTCACCCAGCGGCGTGCTCTCCCGCAGCTCCACCGCGTCCATGCGCGTCACGCCGATATGCAGATCAATGCGATCCAGCAACGGGCCGGACACCCGCGCGCGGTAGCGGTTGATGCGTTCATCGCTGCACAGGCAGCGGTTGCTGCGGTCGCCAGCCCAGCCGCAGGGGCAGGGATTCATCGCCGCCACCAGCTGGAAGCGCGCGGGATACTGCACGCTGCGCGCCGCGCGGGCGATGCGGATGTGGCCGGATTCCAGCGGCTCGCGCAGGGTTTCCAGCGCGCTGCGGTTCCACTCCGGCAGCTCATCGAGGAAAAGAACACCGTGATGGGCCAGCGAGATCTCGCCGGGGCAGGGCGGATTGCCGCTGTAAGGTACACTTAACCAAGCTAACCGTGATTCCACTAAGTGCTTGATGTGTAACGAATCGAGTCATCTAAGTCCGCTACACGATTTACACGTATTGACGCAACTGGATTGCCGGAGCATGGCTAATGGCGCTAATGGATAGCAGTATCCCCGCAAGGCTTGTGGGAGTGAGGTCGCGAGGTCTTTCGGGACGGGTAGCGCTGGACCAAGGCTCTGCCGGCTTCGAGTCCAGCCTTGAGCAGGATCTGATTGAGTTGCTGGACTTCGATCCTCGCGTTTCTGAGCTTCTCACTCAGCCATTCTCGATTTACCACCAAGAAGATGGCCGTCGCCGCCGCTATACCCCGGATCTTCGAGCCACCTTTTTCGGCGACCTGCCCGAAGTAATTGTCTACGAGGTGAAGTATCAGGATGAGCTCAGAGCAGACTGGAAGAGGCTCCGCGCTCGCTTTGGCGCTGCTTACCGTCATTGCCGGCAGAACGGATGGCGGTTCAAAGTGCTCACTGAGAAGCACATTCGGACGCCCTATCTGGGCAACGTGAAGTTCCTGCGCAGGTTCATTCGGCTCCCAGAGCAAGAGCTGATCTCTGGCCAGCTCCTCTATGCCCTGAAGGCAACGGGCCCCACGACGGTTCAAGCTCTGCTAAGTGCTGCTTACATGTCATCTGAAGCACGTCTTCGGGCTATTCCAGTGCTGTGGAAGATGGTCGCCGATCGTCGTTTGGGTTGTGACCTAAACGTGCCTCTTACGATGTCCTCGACGATCTGGATGGAAAGCTAAATGGTCGGCATCTCTCGAAAATTTCTCACCGTGGCGCCAGGTGTCGAGGTGACCAGCGAGGGGCGCCGCTACGTGGTTACCAATGTTATGACCCCTAGCAGCGTGCTGGCCAAGGATCTGGGTACGGGTGAGAGCAAGACGCTGCGTGTTGAAGGCCTGTCTCGAATCATTGAGCCGTCAGAAGAAGTAGCTGCAGCTGAGCGCGACTTGGCTCTTTATTCAAGCGAAGAGTGGGCAGAGGGCCAGCGTCGCTTGGCGCTGATCAAGCCCCTGCTGGCCATGCCCTGCCGATCGCGATCTGATGTGGAATCCATCGCCAAAGATGCTGGCGTTCACTTCACCACGCTCTACAAATGGCTCAAAGCCTTCCTTCTGTCTGGTCATGTGTCGTCCTTGGTGCCGAGCAAGGCAGGTCGCCGTACCGGGATGCGCATGCTTGGTCAGGTTCTTGAGGAGGTCATCCGGGCCGTAATTGAAGAAAAGTACCTGTCCGTGGACAGGGGGACGGCGCAGGACGTAGTGGATGAGGTAAGGAAACGCTGCAGGCACATGAAGCTCAAGGCGCCTAGCCACATCACCATCAGGGCGAGAATCAATGACATCCCCAAGTCGTTCGCTCTGCGCAAGCGCGGTCGGCGCGACGATGCTCGTGATCAGTACCAGCCTATCCGCGGCTCGTTCCCCGACGCGAATCACCCCTATAGCGTCATCCAGATCGACCACACGCCAGCAAACGTGATCGTGGTTGACGAGGTGAGTCGCCTTCCCATTGGTCGGCCGTATCTCACGCTTGCGATCGACGTAAGCACCAGACTGGTCGCCGGCCTGTACTTGTCCATGGATCCGCCCTCGTCGGTCGCCGTTGGGCTATGCCTGTCCCAGGCGATCTGTCAGAAGCGCGAATACTTGGCAAATCTGGGCGTTGGGGGCGAGTGGCCGGCCTGGGGTGTGATGAGCAAGGTTCATTGTGACAATGCCAAGGAATTCCGCTCCCGTACGCTCTCCCGTGCCTGCGAGGACTATGGCATCGATCTGCAGTACCGCATGAAGAAGACTCCCCACTATGGCGGTCACATCGAACGGTTGATGGGCACGGCTGCTCGAATTTTCTTGGGCTTGCCAGGTAAGACGTTCTCCAAGCCGGAGCAGCGAAAGGGATATGACTCCGATGCCAAGGCGGCCATGACCCTCAGGGAGCTTGAGGCCTACCTGGTGGACTACATCGTCAATAAGTATCACCGGGCAGTGCACTCGGGTGTAGGGGTGACTCCATTGACCGCCTGGGAGCGCGGGCTGGCTGGTTCTTCCACCGAGCCGGGTATTGGCTTGCTGCCCATCCCAGAAGATCCTCTTCGTGTCCAGCTGGACTTCATGCCTTATGAAGAGCGCACAATTCAGCGCTACGGCTATCAGCTGGACAAGATCCACTACTACGACAGCGTGCTGGATCCCTACATCAACTCTGTCGACCCCGATACCAAGAAGAAGCGTAAGTTCCTGATTCGGCGAGACCCCCGCGACATCAGCGTGACCTACTTCCTGGACCCTCAGGACAACCGTTATTCCGCTGTCAGATATCGAAACGCAGGCTTCCCTGCCATCAGCCTATGGGAGCTTAACGCAGCAAATGAGGTGCTCAAGCAGGATGGTCTGAAGGACGTCGACGAAGACCAGCTGTTTGCGACGGTAGATCGCCTCCGTCAACGTGTGGATGATGCTCTCAACGCGACGAAGAAGGCTAGGTCGGCACGGCGTTCCGCCGCTCGTCGACCGCCAGGCGTTCGACCCAAGCCTTCCGAGCAGCCGAAGCGCACAGTTCCGATCCCCGCCGCGGCCAATGACGAGAGCGTGCATGGGATTAACGCGCGAGTCTCTGAGGCTCTGGACGATGATCCGTTTGCTGAGCCCATCACTCCCTTCCAGGTGTCACTGAAGCGATGAGCACTGAACATCTATTGCCTGAGGTGGCTGAGATTCTGGATGCGGCGAACGAGTACCGCATCGAGTTCTGCCGACAGGATCGCTGGGTGGGCTACACCGCTGCCACCAAGGCGCTTGACGAGCTGGATGATCTCCGTAACTTCCCCAAGAATCTGCGCCCTAACAACATCTTGTTGGTGGGCGGGAGCGGTAATGGCAAAAGCTCCATTCTTGAGTACTTCGCCAATAGGCACCCCATCCTGGCATCCAGTGAGGGCAAGCCGGTAGTCCCAGTTCTCAAGATTGAAATGCCCAGCAAGCCGGACGAGTCCGAGTTCTGGTCACTCATTCTCTGGGCTCTGGGCATTTCCCATCGAGAGGGAGATCGCGCGGCGCACAAGAAGCGTCAAGCCAAGTCGGCGATGGTCAACGCCAATGTTCAGATGCTTGCGCTCGATGAGTTCAACAATGTCGCTGAAGCGGGTCGCGCCACATCAGACCTACTGGCCGCAATAAGAAACCTGAGCAACGAGCTGCGCATCCCGATTGTCGCTGCTGGCACCGACAAGGCGATCAATGCACTGAATCTCGACCCACAGCTCAAGTCCCGCTTTGAACCGATTGGACTGCCTCGCTGGCGCCTCAATCGGGAGTATCTTGGATTCTTGGCTTCGTACGAGCAACTGTTGCCATTGGCCAAGAAGTCCGATCTGGCGCAGCCAGAGGTCGCCAAGGCCCTGTTTGCGATGGCCGGAGATACCGTAGGGCAGAACGTCAAGCTTCTTCGCAGGGCCGCGGCTGCGGCCATCGAAACCGGTAGTGAGCAGATCACCGTAAAGCTGCTTGCCGAGCTCAACTGGACCCGGGCCGATGCTTGGCAAACAATCGCTAAAGCAATCTGATCCATTCCCTTTCCACCGAGGCATCCGCCCCGTGGAGGGGGAGCTTTTGAGTTCCTATCTGCTGCGGTTGGCGGGAGGCCACTGCGCGGATCCTTACCGGTTCTACTCACACCTGCTCCCAGGCGTGCAGGTGTGGAGCCGGGACATTGACCGGCATCCTATTCCAGCAATCACCCAGCTTCTGCACGACCGCTGTGGCATCAGCGCTGATGTCATTGACTCAATGTCCCTCCAGCCCATCCAGCGGGCAATTGACGGGCCCCTTGTTCCTACAGCGAAATGTTGGGGTACGTGGATCAACCGGCTGGGTATGTTCCATCGGCTGCGAACCCTAGGCGGGCTTCAGGTCTGTCCGATCTGTCTATCCGAGGCTGGTGTGTACCTGCGGCTCTGGCGGCTTTCCTTTGTGACCAGCTGTCCAATTCACCTAGTCCCTTTGTACGCGTGCTGTCCTGACTGCCAGGCGCCCATCATCCCCCACCGTCAGCTCAGGGGCGTGAATAGGTGTCATCGCTGCCACGTCGATCATGTGGCGCTCTGCTTGCGACATGTGGGCGGCCGTCCCGCTCCCACTGGCCAACAGGCGCTGGTTGACGCCTTATCTGGCATTCCTGTGCCGACGCTTACTGGAGCAATCTCTCTCGCGGACTTGGCGCGTGGCGTTAATCTGCTCCGCGGCTGGGGTATGTTTCGCCCTCCGGAACAGGTGCGAGGTCACCTGGTTGAATCCCAAGGCCCGCTGCTGCGTTGGCTTTACTTCGATCTGGTGCATGAACTGGCCAGTCAGTGGCCGGAGTCAATGGCCCAGCTTAGGGTTGTGGGTAGAATTTCCACTGCCACGTTTGAACGGGCTCGCCCACCTCCGTGGCTTGAATGCGTCGGAGATCAGTTACGTGCGCCACCACTTGCCCGGAAGCCGGTCTCGCGGACCAGCCTTGCCCAGTGGCTAAAGCAGCTACGGCTCAGTAAGCCAGCCGGGTGGAGGGAGAAGAGGGCGATGGCACTGCTGAAGGCTGCTGGAAAATGATTGCTACGCCTGAAAAAACTGCAGAGCGCTGGTGCGACAACTGCGGCCGAAGCGTCGAGAAGGTGCATCGCTTCCACAAGGGAAAGGGCTACTGCTCGAGCTGCTATGCAACAGAGTTTCTCCCTGTCCCATGTTCAGGCTGCGGTGGCAACGCGCGTATGCATCGCAGGGATAGTGCCGCCCCCCTTTGCGGAGGGTGTCAGCGCGCAGGCCGGGCCTGTGTGCGATGTGGGAGGGCTGTCCCGGTCGCCGGAAAGTGCGTTGGGGAAGCTGCTGTGGCATGCGCCTCCTGTGCTCCGCACTTCCGCGAAGAAGAGTCTTGCTGGAGTTGCACCCGGCTAAGTAGGCGCCTCACCTGGGCAGGGGAGGGAGACCTGCTTTCACGCGTCTGTCCATCATGCAGGAACCAAATCACCCATCGAACCTGCACCTACTGCAGAAGATACAGAATCCTGGCCGGGGCCACGAGTAGCGGGGCTGCATACTGCGCCGATTGTGGCCCCAGCGGTGAGGCTTGGCACGACTGCCCTGGGTGTGCTCGAGTCGTCCGCGGCGCTGGCAACGGGCATTGTAGATCCTGCATCAACCGTCGAATTCTGGAGCAAGAGGGGCGGCTGATCGCCATTACCCTTTCGAGCACCTGGGCGGTGGACCTGTTGAAGGGCTTCGTCGGCTGGCTGCTGGTGCGAGACGGCTACAGTCCCAAGTTGCCGACATTGTTGCGCGCCCATGGGCATTTCTTCAGCCAGCTAGACCAGCGCTTCGGCTCCGCTGAGCAGGTTCAGCCGCAGGCGCTGCTCGATCTGTTCTCGGTGGCGGGACTGCGCAAGCACCATCTTGCAGCTCAATACGTATGCCAGGTGCTCGCGCTGGAGATTTCATCCGAAGCGAAACTGGAACACGTCGAGACGGCCAGAGTACAGGCCATCCTGCAGGAAGCAGAGAGCAACCAACACGGTGAAGAATTGTTTCAGTTCAATCGCTGGCTGATTCAGAAGGGCAGGCCGGTGCGAACCCGGAGGATATACCTTTCGGCAGCGGCCGGTCTCATGCGTTCGGCAGGTATCAGCTCTCTTGTCCAGCTGGATGAGCAGAAGTTACGGCTTCATTTGGACAAGGTGCCAGGTAGCAAGGCCAATCTAAGTTCGTTGATCCGCTTTGCGCGCGAGGAGCTTGATCATCACATAGGGATGCCGCGGTGCCCTCGCAAAAACGCTCCGGAGCCCAAGCCCGTGGTTCAGCTGCGCAGTCTGATGAAGAAGCTCAAGGTGGCTGGAGATGATGCGGCGTTGGAGGATCTTCAGAAGGCTGTCGCTATTGCCTTCCAGATTCCCCTACGGGCGATCAGTTCCGGTGTTTGGTGGCCGGAGAAGAGGGAGGGCCGATGGTGCATCGTCTCGCTGGACGAGGTAGTGAAATGCCCGCCTGCTTTGCGGGAGGCCGTTATACGCTGGCATAGCGCTGTGCGGTCGTCTTCGGAGGCGTCCTGAGCGTTCGTGGCTACGCTCTTGGGGCGAAACTCACTTCCCACTAGTGCTCAGGCGACGCTCCTTTGCAGGGAAGAAGCGTGCGCGGCTCATCTGAGTTGGGCCAACCAGCTTCACGCTGAAGCTTCCTGATCAAGTTCAACCAGCTCGGAGAAGGAGTGCAGCACACCGCTTGGTCGGCAAAGTTCCACCGGCCATAACCCTCCTCGCTGGCGATCGAGGCGGTCTAGCTGGCGCCAGGGCTGGTAGAGGTCGTAGCACGCAGGAACGGCTTCATAGAGCGACGGGTTACTTGTCGCTCCAAGTAGGCACGCTTCTGCTCTCGTTTGCTACAGCAGGACTGATCCCTCAAAGCAGAGTCATACCCACGGAGGGATTGAGCAGGACCGGCAGATCTGAAAGGAGCAAGTGCAGCTAGCTCATTACACCCCCTGCTCCTTGTAGTCTGCCGACCGTAGGGCTCCGGATGCCACCTTGGTCAGGAAGTCGTAAATTCCGTAAATTTCTGATGCAGGTCGTCCATCAACTGCATATTGGAGTAGGCGGGCTTGGTAGTCCAACCGGCGCACCTTAGCTTCGGCATGTTCACGAAGCGCGGCGACGTCAAACTTCCAGCCGACTCCGACAGAGCGGTGGATAAGCGCGACCATTCTTTCGATCGATGCAGCCGCGTGCAGCGACAGTGCACCAGGTTCTGCGAATCCAGGCTTGTTCTTGAATGGAAACACCGCCTTGGTCGGGTTGTTACTCCCAGTGAACTCTTCGGACACCCTGCTCTTTAGTTCGTAGGAAGCCAGCAGCGCGATAAGAAACACGAAGCGAACCTCGGCCCCGCCGTATTGGCAGAAGGCATTCAAGCCGCGCTCTCCCACACTCTGCTTTGCGACGTAGTCCCGCTGCAGCACCCCGCTCAGGGCGACGGCGGTGGCGATATCGGCATGCGTCATCGGTCGTATTCCGTTTTCTGGGTCGACAAGCTCACCAGCTGGTCCAAATTGGTTGGTTAGCCATGTTGCCAGGTGCTCCTCCACATCGACGGCAGGCCGATGCTGGAACTGCTCAGGTACCTGCCCCAACTTCGCTTTGATCAACTGCCCCAGGAGCGTCTCAGCGTCTTGAAGTGCTTTGAGCTCCATATCGCAACGGCTCCACAGTTCATCTGCGCCCCGATTGGCCGAGACTGCGGCGGCAAACCTTAGTGACAAGCTATCGGTGGCGACCTTCTTTGCTCCATGCTGCGCGGCTAAATCGAGCACTTGCTTGATACGTTCGTACGCTTCCTCAGCAATTCTGTCCAACTCAGCGGCAGGTGTGGTTGACCGCTCTTCCGCTGCATGACCCTCCCGCCATACCAGGGTCAAATGATCGATGAGCCCTTGCAGCGTGCCGTCTATCCAGTAGAAAGACGTGCCGAGCGCAGAATCCGCCGCCAGATTCTGCGCACCGCCAGTGGATGGCAACTGAAAGGCGTTGATCGACGTGCGGGCAAAAGCATCTGGATCATCTACCCAGTTGAGCAGCGGCTTGTACTGCTCAACAAGCAGGCACTTCTGAAGCCGAGCACAGAGAACGCGCCGCCCTGCGAGTGCGTTCAACCCGTGCTCCGCGGCTCCATAGGATAGAAAGCCCTGCGTGTGGCTAGCTAATCCCTTGGAGACTAGTCGGCTGCTGGTGTCAGATGTAAAAGGGGCGGCAGTGCGAGACGACTGGGTAGCTCGCTTCCAATGCCGGCTACCCATCCACCCGGACGAGCCGGTGGAGTCTCTTACGCTCATCTGCCTTAGCACGTCGACAACAGCTTCTGCCTCACCGGGGAACCGTTGAAACTGCTCATCCAGTTGCGCCTTAGACTGTGCCGGCAACCCCAGAATGTCGACCATATACGAGCCAAGCGACCGCCGCGTATCAGATTCGACCGCGGAGCCGGGGAGTGAACCGTGCCAGGCCGTCATTGTTCAGAATCCTCGGTGGCGGGCAACTGGGCCATCGAATCTTGAAGGCAGGGCACCGCCGTGAGGGAGTCCGCATGCTTCTTGAGCGCATAGCGGGCCTTCTTGTTGGGTGCGTAGCCTTCTTTCGCATAGCGAATGCGCCGCAGTTCGGCAATTGCTTGCATCAGCGCTTCGTCGGCGTGCTGAGCCTTGCCGTCTGCCATAAGCTGACTCGCGTAGGCAGCGGCATGGGCCAGCTCGCCAAACTCGTTGATGGAACGGATGGCATGGTAGGTATCGTTGCCGGCGGGGAAGATCACCGCGTGCGGAGTAGAAGTCATCTGTTTCATGAATGGGATCCAAGGTGGAGGTGGCGCCATGGTGATCCCCCTCCATGAAGACTTCCAGGCTGAACTTCCCGGGGTGGTACCCCCATGACCTGCTGACCAGGCGCCGCCTTAGGTGACTCTGGGTCTCGGCGCATCCGTAGCCGCGTTGCCATCTTCCAAAGCGCCGGCCCGGCCTAGTGGAGGGAAGAATTGAATCAACGTGAGTCTTCCCATTCAGGGCTTGAGCCATCTCCGCCCGAGCTGGTCCCAGTAGCCCCCCAAGGACCCCGGCTGGGACCATGAGTCGCCCGGCCAGGCTGAATTCGGGCATCAGCCAGTTGCATGGCGGCCATCTCGGTGCTGCAAGCAAGGACTTCGCCATCTTCCAAGGACTACCTGCTGGACTCTCTGCCACACGCCAAGCTATCAGGACGTATCCCTCGTGAGTGATGCGCTGTTAAGGCGGCGTACCCAGCTGTCTGCCGGCTGGGGATCGGTAAATATGGTGTGCAACAGCCGGTAGATCCCAATCAGGTAGCTCAATCGCACCAGCGTCTCGTGCGAGCTGTCATCCGCTACACCGGCCTCCAATGCCAAGAACGCCGAGGCAGCCGGCTGCCCAAGCAGCGCAGATTGCTCCATCTCCGTCAGGCACCATGCTGTGGCGATCTGGTGGAACCCCTGACGTGCCGGCCCTGCAAGCTTGGGATCGTTCTTGGCAAAAGACGTGCGCATGGCGATTGCCTTGAGGTGACCCTCCCAATGCTCCCCCAAGGCGAGGGCTGCCTTACTCTCATCGCCTTGTGCGGTGCATCATTGGGCTTTGGAGGGGGGGGGATCGTGCTCAAGCGGATACTGGGCGCACAATAGAATCTGGGATGGAAGCGCAGCAGCGCAGGCGAGTCTCCAGGTAAGCTGCGCCGTGAGGGGCGGTTGTTGGGTGTCTACGTGGCGGATCCGGTACCCAGCTATCGCTTTCCGCCCTGGCAACTTCGTGCGGATGGCCAGTTCGTAGCCCACTTGAGTGGAATCCTGGGCGTGTTGCGCGAATCGGGCCCTTTCCAGCGAGAGCCGAATGGGCTGCGTCGAACCACCGGCTGGGGCGAAGCTGAGTGGTTTCTCTCGCCGCATGCGTTGCTCGATGGCGCGGCACCAGCTAGCGCGCTGATCGATGATCCGGCGCGGGTTCTTCGGGTCGCACGTGTAGAGTTCGGCGGCGACGCCCTGCAAGCGGAGTTATGAAATGAGCTGAAGGCAAAGCGCATTGCTGCCTTCAGTCTGCTGGGCCATTGTAGGCTGTGTCGCGCCCGCACAACCTCAATGCGATGAAGAGAAATGGGCTTCATCGAAGGCAGTCTCAGTGGGCCGCACTAACATTAGTGACTTTTTAAGTGATTGAACTGGCCGGAGGTGCCATGGAACACCCGCTGCAGAGCATTCTCATCTTGGTCTTGGGCTGGCTGCTTGGGACTTTAAGCCCCGCTATCGTAGATGCAATCAGGTCAAAGCGTGAGGCTGCCCTCAGCAGAGAGGCGGTCGAGAATGAGCTCTTGGAGCTCTCGGCAGTACTCTTGCCTGCTTGCTACAGGACAATGGGGGCAGTCGGAAAGATCGATAGAGCCTACTTGGAGTGGCAGAAGGACAAGCTAGAGAAGGAGCCGGAGAAGGAGAAATTGCTGAGGTTCCTCGGCTTGACCAAACAACTATTGGCCTTCCCCGATGATCAAATACAAGCTGCATCCCAAGCCATGGCAACGGCCGAAACCAAGGCGGCGCTTCTGCAGAAGTACCCCATTCCGTTGGTTGATCATTGTCTTGCCTCGCTGAAGATGTTTGAGGTCGATTTTCAGTCAAAAATTCTACAGGTCCGGCGCAACATTTCGCTGCTTGAGTCCATCGTAGATCAGTCGCGGGAGTTCTACCGGCTGACCTTCGTAGAGCTTTCCGATGCAAACCACAAGATCATTCAAGACAACCTCAAGCAGACATACAGTGAATATGCAGAAAGAGCCAAGATCATCATTGACCAAGTCTATGCGCTGCGGCCCGCGGGCTAATCTATTGCCCGAAGCTAAGTGGAGCCTCATTGCAAACAAGCTGAGGGGCGACAGATGACGGCGTCACATCCAGACCTCTTCCACGCGACCTCAAAATCGCTTTCGGCCGGTCAAATCGTTGCTGCGTCCGCCCCTGGGACATACTATCCGGCGGTGGTGAACGTCCTTGAATCCAAGCGGCCATCGCATCTTCCTTCTCGGAGGGTGTGTGTGTTCGCGTCTGAAAACCCCGCTGCATCGTCACTATTTCTCGCAGGTCAAGGCGTGGCGCCTAGTTGCATTAGGCTGTACCGGGTGGAGATGAGCCACTTCCACAGAGCTCCATTCCGAATCATCCATGAGCTGCAGAAGCGCCTGGATTCTTCGCGGGCGGTAGACAGGCTCGTTGAGGAGTATTGGAGTCCGAAAAAGACCTGGAAATTCTTTGAGTATTTCGGTCCTTCCTTCAGAGTTCTAGAGGAGATCCCCCCGGTTAGCGAAAGTGATCTGGACCTCTTCAGGTATGCGTACCTAGTTGACTCGGACCAAAGCGATACTTTCTAGTTCACTGCATGTGAGATCTGCAGCAGGCTGGCGCAGCGCTTCCGGTGCCAGCCACTGCAACCACATATGTCGAGTTGGGTTGCCTGCTTAAGCAGTTGTCGTGGAAGAGTATGGGACGCTGCCAGCCCGCAGGTCGTGGCAGTCAAAGTACAAACCTCGATCCTTGCCATCACACGTTACGAATCTCTATGGGGTCGGCAGCGGAGCTACGCCCAATAGTTCCCTGTCCTCACTGCTCATTGGGTTCTGAAGGGTTTCCGCCGTCCTACGAGCGCACCACGCATAGAACTCGGGATGATCATTGAGTAGTTGGGCTTGCGCGGTCTGGTCAAGCCATACCCGATAGCAATAGCGCACAGGACCCACTGTGAGAGTTGAATGGAAGCAGGTGGGGGCATGGGTGGTGCTGTTGCCGATCACTAACAATCCGCCGTGAGCTGCGTAGAGACCGGATGCATGGGTCGCCTCCCTGCGTTGGTATCCCACATCATGGTCAACTAGCAAGGTCATCATGTTTCGTGAGCTGGTACCAACGGCGAAATCTGCAAGGCCACTGAGAGGCGGGGCGCCCATCTCCGCAAGATGACAGCACATATGCTTGGCGAAGTGTCTGCAGACATCTGTGTAGAGATGTCCTGAGTTCGGGTTGAATCTTTGCTCACAGAAGACAAGGGATGGCTGCAAGCCTTGGTGGGAGAGGCTGGTAGCTTTTTCATTGAACTCGTCGAACGCTAGGTCCCCGGGGCGCGTCCTGGCACTGTTGCACGGCTCGCAAAGCCGAGAGGTAAAGTGGAAAGCTTTGGATTTCGGACTCTGTGCATGCCTATATGGTCCACCCGGATGGCCGATCAGAGTGCTCTGGCTGCCAAAGATCGATCGGAGAGCAGACGCCTTTATCTTGTGTTCCCCTGAGAGCGTATCGCTCGACCCACACAAGCAACATCTACTGGTGATGGGGGCGGCATACTGTTCCACAGATGACCTTTCCGCTAGGGCGGCGGGTTGCTGTCGGTCGGATCTGTCCACGCTACTTCTAGCGATCGAGTCAGTCAACCATAGGCTCCGTACATAGTCCGCACCAGGATGCTCTACAGGCGATCCCTTGCAGTGGACCCGCGTTGTCATACGGCCAAGAGCCAAGCCGGAGCTAGGAGGTATATGAGTCTGATTGGGGAGGCCGGCGCAACATGCCAGCTGGCCAGAGCATCTTTAGCGGCCATATGGGGGCGTGCGAGAATAGCCCTGGAGTGCCCAACAAGTTGCAGGTGCCGCCTTGATCTATGTTGCCTACGCCGTCGTATTGGGGGCCTCCCTCAGCGGCTTTACGATCGACCCATCGAAGATGTCGCCTCCATCAAGGGTGTATTACGACTGCATGATGAAGCACACCGCGCTCTACGCAAAGAAGAGCCCGAGCGCGGATGAGGTGATCGCTGCCGCAGGGGCCGCGTGCCGAAGCGTGCGCGAACGGAGCATCCTTGAATCAGCCTCTGCTACTTTGAAGGAGATGCGATCAAAGGGCTTGGATCCCGATCCAGCGGTAGTGCTGTCCGGAACACGCGAAGGCGTGGATGACGCCGATGCGATCATGCGGCCGGATCTGATTCGGAATGTGTTGGATTCGAGGTAGATAGCCTTTGTGCCGGGACAGCTTGGACAATGGATTCCTGTAGCTCGCGCGCTAGTCGGTACTCGCTCCGTCCCATGCGGAGTTGATCCCAGGCTGACTGGTTAGGTCACTCATCACCGTTTGCCGGCGGATTTGGGAGAAAGGTGCGAGTCAGGTTGGCTGCACCTATATGGCGTCCTTGGTGCGCTGGTGCGAAGATTGCTTCTTCAGTTCTCGGATTTCCCAATGCCTAGCTACCCATATCGCGTTTTCGTGGATGCCAATGTGTGGATTGGTTGGGGTCAAGGGTTCCGTAAGGCCGAGGCCTCCACTCTGGAGGAGCTGATCGAGCACGAACTGATAAAGCTTGTATGTACCGACTTGACGATCATCGAGGTAGCTAAGCACTTTCGCGACTCTGACCTCGAGCGACTGGAGCCATTGACCAAGTCTGCGCTGAGTCAGTCAGCCAAGCTGTTGCTCGGCATCGATGTGCCCGTCGTGGATAAGGATGAGATTCGCGCTTCTTTCTTCGAGAGGCATAGGAAGTTCGTCACTGCGCACATTCGAGGCCGTATGCGCGCGGAAGTGCTAAGTATCGACAATGTCAAACCCAGTGATGTGCTGAACCAGTACACACACAGCACCGGAATGTTCGCTGAGGGAAAGAAGAATCAGTTCCCGGACGCCTTTATTTTTGGCGCAGTTAGTGATGGGGCCGGTCCGGAAGATCCCCTCATCATCTGGTCCCTGGACGGGGACTTCACCCATGCCTGTGAGCAGAGTGAGCACATCACCCAGGTCAAGAGGATGCCCCAGCTGTTTGAGGCACTTGGCATCATTCCGGAAGGTGAGCAGAAGATGAGTTGGCTTGAGGAGTGCCATGACCTGTTCACTCGAGCGGTGCACGACGCGATCTACGGCGAGCCAGTGCAGGCGCGAGACGAGGACGATGCGGAGATGGAGGTGCTGGGAGTCTTAGACATTGACGAGGTCACCGTAACGTCGCTCTATCGAATCCATGATGAAGCAAGCCAGTACATCGGTTTCGGTCGCTGCGAGCCAAAGATTGAGGTCCGCTACAGCGCACCAGACTGGGACTCGGCGGCCTGGAACAGCGAAGAGAAAGTGCTTGTCCCGCTGCAGCACGTGGACGGGCAGGCTGTAGTGGAACTGGATGAGATTACGTTCAGTTTCCTGGCTGAGATTAGTGGTGAAAAGGTAGTAAGCATTGAGGGGTTGGAACTAAAGGGCATGTGGGGATTGACCGCCGAGCTCGGCAGGGAAGCGCAGTACGACTACAACTGAGCTGCCGCATCGTGATCCGGCGCCTTTCCGACGAGATCTCGCCAGATAGCCTTGGCTATCGCGATCTTGCGAGAACAGCTGATGAGCGTCGCTCGGAGGTTCGTCGCTAGGCTCGTCCGGCCAGCTCAAAGCGCTGTGGCTTGTAAGAGCGCTGCGAAGTGGCGTGCATGTCATTCTTAGGCTTCTCCCACACCGGCCGCACGTAGCAGAACTCGCTTGACGGCACCCAGGTTCAGGCCGGTTATGACCTTGCCTTTGCCCTTTTTGCTCGCTCGTTTCGTGTGCTTGGCGGCCGTGGCGCATGGTTCGGTCGAAACAGAGGCCGATGCAGCTTTATCAGCGACATCGCTGGCTGCGCTTGGTGCACTGACCGTGGGCTGATGCTCATACACGTAGGCGTGCTGGAAAAGGGTCGCATTGGCTGGAGGCGGTTGATCAGCGACAGCGTATCGAGCAATGGACGCAAGGTTGCGGCCCTCCTTCTCGGAGATGTTGCGCAGCATACCGTCGATGATCGAATCAGCTAGCGAATCATGAATGTTCGCTAGGATCGGAGAGCGCATCCCGGCCTCAGATGAACGCAGCTCAATTTCGGTCCAGTAGAGGATGTGTTCGCCCATGACGATGCGCAACACAAGAGCTGCACGTGGCCGGGGGCGCACTCGAGGGTCGACGATGAACCAGCCACGCGTGGGTAGCCTGCCGCTGCGACTTTCGCCCTTACGTAGCTCGTTGGGGAGGAAGTTCCAGCACGAGGCTTCGCCTCGCTCTTGTCGCTGACTCGCGTCGACTGGCCCAAAGATGGTGAAGCTGGTGATGAATTTCTCTTCTTCCAGGTCCTTCAAAGCCTTCTCGATGCGCGCAAAGGATGCGGCACCCGGGTGCACTATCGATCGAACCGTCACTTTCCCAGGGTTGTTGGTCTGTCCGCTATTGGGACCGGTAGAGCCTTGGCTGGACTCATCGCCGTCGTCCGATCCGCTTTTCGGCTCTCCAGTTGGGGAGATGTGGCTAGACTTGGTCTGTGTCCTGACACGGGGCTCCTCCAACCACTCGATTGCGCTTGTATCGAAGCCCTGGAAGCCCTTGTTCGGATCGGCGTCCACCCCGGATTGGATTTGGTGCTGGCTATTGCCGCGGCGCTCAGATCTGCCTCCCCGTGACCGCCCTGGGTCTTGCGTGCCATTCGTGCTCTCGTGACCGCTGTTCTCCCGCTCATCCTCGATATCAGGTGTGCGTTCTGGGAGCGTCCAGCCTGCAATGTGCGTAGCCAGGAACGTTTCGGATCCCTTCATACGGTTGCCCTTGAGAAGGAATCCCCGCAGCTTCATCCGGAACGGCCCCAGTTCGGGATCCCAAGGGATGCGGCCTGACGCATGCCAGGGAGCGAACCGATTCAGGCCCCGCTCCTTAAGAGCTAGGGTGTGGATCAGGTTTGCACTTTCCTGTGCGTAGGGACTATGCGCAAAGAACGCCATCATGGGCGCATGCATCTTCAGTACGTGAGTACGCACGACCACCTTCCACGTCCCTGTCTCCCGACAGATCGCTGTCTCGAGGCCATTGTCCAGCTTTCTGAAGACGATCAGCGCGTCCTTCTGAGCATCCCAGTCGCCCTTGCCGGCGACATTTACCATGTAGGAGTCCGGATAGTAGAAGGACTGCTCGATCAGTGTCCTTGGAATGACAATGTCAAGATCCGTGCCTTTGTGGCGAACTCGCCGCACGATGCACCTTGAGCCGTCATAGGCTCGGAATGGCAGTTCGTACTGGGACGGGTTGAGTAGCCTGAAATTGTACTTGTCCGCCCAACCCGCGGGTTTCTCAAGATTGTCACCTAGTAGTACCTCTTTCATTAGGCCTTCCCCGCCGGGCATGTTCAGCGTCAGGGTGGTCGAGGGTAGGTCACCAACGCGGCGACCGGACTGGTAAACATGTCCGATGCGAATCGCAGGCAGCGAGCTTGCATCCAGCAGCTCGGTGCGGAAGACCGGTGGTGAGTCCTTATCCTTGGCTAGAAGTTGGCCAACATCGACCTGGGACATTCCGCGCACCGACTTCGCGTCTAGCCCCGGCAGCCGCTGCAGGAGTACTTCTACGCTTGCGGATCTGCTGAGCTCATGCATCTGCCGATGCTTGTCGTACCACTTCACTACCCAAAGATGGTCATCGGCTGGAAATCTTAGAAACTGCATTTCTACTGGCTTTAGTGCGCACTGTCGGCCACCTTAACGCAGTAGCATCATTAATTGCAGGACCGCAGTAAGGTTCAAGTTTTTGACGCAACGTCGGCAAATTGACGCTTCGCGTGGGTGCATCGAATGAACAGAAGATCCAAAGGAGGCTGGTTCCATGGAAACTATCTACAACTTCTATCTGTACTTTGACCCCGCTGATCGTTGTGAGCGCGTCGGCTACGTCACGTACGAGCTCACTGGCGATGACGAGGAAGGAGGGCGCTTTCTGCAAAAGCACCTGAAGGGTGACCTCCAGCGCGCTACCAAAGTGAAGCTGTCCACCTCGTTTACCAGGCACGAGTTCAATGCCAGCTGTCGACTGGGCAGTGAGCGCGAGCTCCTCGCTGAAGCGATGGCGCATGCTGGTGCAACTGAGGGCGCTCTGGCGTTGATCACCCCTGTCGTGAATCGCCAAGTCAAGTTCAATCACGCTGCTGTCAGCGGTCAGTTCGATGTTGACAATGCTGCGGCAGCTGCCGGTGAGCACGGTCTAATGGTTGACTGGCTCAGGAAGTACTCGACCCAGGATGGCTTTCGATTCACGGACTTGATTCACGACGACTACTTCATTGCGATCAAGCTGACTTACAACGGCGGGCTGTTCGTGTCGTCGATGAAGCTCTTGTTGAGCTGTATCGACAGCTTGGCCTACGTGGAGTTCGGCGACCTCCGTGAACCGCCGTCCTTCGTGCGTTGGCTGAATGAGTACGTTGATCTAGTGCCGCTAGGGATCACTGCCGAAGAGCTGTGGGAGCTGCGGAATGGACTGCTCCATATGTCCAACATCAATTCGAGCAAAGTCCGGCAGAGAAATGTCCGCTGTGTCTCGTTCCGCGTAGGTCAGTCGCAAGTCAAACTGCCTGATACCGGAAGCATCTTCTATTTCGAGTTCATCGGCCTGATCAACGCCCTCAGCCAGGGATTGGAGCGCTGGGCTCACAGCTATGAACTGGATCGAGAGAAGTTTGCCACGTTCGTCGAACGGTACGACGAGACGGTTTCAGACATTCGGGTTGCCGCCATCCAGATCAAGAACTAGGAACGCCGAAACGAACCGTTGCAGGTAGGAAGGTCCAGAATTGACCGCGAACTCTTAGCTGACGGGGTTTGCGAGCGGTAGCGCCGTTAGCTGTACTGTCGCTAGGTTAGCTGTAATTGACAGCCGCCGCCCACCAGCGCGGCTGCACTCGCGCTGTGATGCGGTGCCCGAAAGGGTCGCTGCCGCCAGCGTCGTGGGTCCAACCCTTCGCCACTCACCGATGCAATCGCGGCCAGCTGCAGCGCCTCAGTCTCTTCGGTATCCGGCAACAAGCTGGGTAGGCGCGAGGCCAACAGCGTCTTGCCGCAGCCAGGACTGCCGATCAACAACAGATGGTGCCCACCGGCGGCGGCCACTTCCAATGCGCGCCGTGCGTGCGCCTGCCCGCGAACGTCGGCCAGATCGGGCAGTGGCAACGGCGTCGTGTCTACGCGCTCCACGGGCGGCAACAGGCGCGGATTGCCCAGCCCGGCGCAGCACTCCAGCAGCGTGCGCGCTACACGCACATCGGCGTGCTCGGCCAAAGCTGCCTCTGCGGCATTCCCTGGCGGTACCACCAGAATGCGCCCGGCTTCGGCGGCTGCAATCGCGGCGGGTAGTGCACCCGCCACCGGCCGCAGTTCACCGGTCAGGCCAAGTTCGCCCAGAAACTCGTATTGAAGCAGCGACTGCGGATCGACCTGGCCGCTGGCCGCGAGAATGCCAAGCGCGATGGCGAGGTCGTAGCGTCCGCCTTCCTTGGGCAGATCGGCAGGCGCCAGATTCAGGGTGATGCGCCGCTGTGGAAAGTCGAAACGCGCGCAGAGCAGGGCGGCCCGCACGCGCTCGCGCGATTCGCGCACGCTGGTTTCGGCCAGGCCCACGATCTGAGTGACAGGCAGGCCGCCGGAGAGATGCACTTCCACCCGCACCAGCGGGGCATCGACCCCGGCGCGGGCGCGGCTGTGGACCAGCGCCAGGCTCATGTGTGGTTTCCTGCAGAGGGATGCTCGATGGTGCGGCAGGCGTTCCGCAGGGCGCCATCGGGCATTGCGGGTGAGACGGCTAGGGGGATTCCGGTCAAGGGCGATCCTTTTCCCTGAACAGATATCGCTGCGCATCAGGAGTCCCTTCGTTGAAGCGCCAGGATCGCGCCTCGATCCCCGATGGATACACCCAACGGGCGGTTGCATAATCAGCGTACGAAGCGGTTCTTGCTTCGGCCTGCGTCTGAGTAGAGAGGATGGAATGAAGATTGTTGCAGCACAGATGCGATCAGCCCCTGGCGACATCGTTGGCAATATCGAACGGCACGTGCACTTCATTGAACTGGCCGCCTCATGTGGCGGTGCAGCGGTCTTCTTTCCAGAGATGTCGCTCACCGGCTATGAGCCGCGGTTGGCCGAACAGCTGGCAATGACGGCAGATGATGCACGTCTGGAGGTATTCCAGTCTCTGAGCGATCGGCACCAGATTCTGGTCGCAGTCGGCGGGCCATATCGCGGCAAAGATGGTCCGGAGATCGGCATGTTCGTCTTCCGCAGCGGTCAGGCACTGGCTGTCTACACCAAGCAGATGCTGCACGCCGACGAACTGCCTTATTTCAAGGCAGGAACCACGCCCCTGTCAGTAACCCTTGGAGACGAAATTCTGGTCCCCGCCATCTGCTTCGAATCGCTACAGATGGAAAGTGCATTGCGGGCCAAGGACGTGGGAGCAACGGTCTACGTTGCCAGTGTTGCAAAGAACATGATCGGTATGGAGCGCGCTCACCGCCATTACGCGACAGTCGCGCTGGAGCTTGGGATGATTGTGTTGGTATGCAACGGCGTGGGCCATGCCGATGGATTCGAGATGGCGGGAGAGTCTGCAGCCTGGGACAACAGTGGTGCGCTCAGATGCAGCGCCGGAACTGAAGACGAGGCATTGGTGGTGTATGACCTTGCAGAACAGAGCGGTAGTACCGTGGCAGTCCCGGCAATGAGCATCGCGGGAGCGCGGGCCAACGCCTGGAAAACTTGACTGGCAAGCGGCTTCAGTAGTTGGCCTTGATCGAACAGAATTTGTTCGATCAGACAGTGTCCTTGAAAACCGGGTGTGCCTGTCACGCGCACGACTTCGTTCAAGAATCCGTTTGAAGGAGCCCTCCATAGATGTGGGCTACTTGGGAAAGTTCGGAGCAACGCAGAAGAGGGTGATGCGATTCGTTCGACTGCCTGCAGGCGTCCGCTGGGTGGACGAAGCAACGAGGAAGGTTCCGACCAAGGGCGGCCTGGGTCCTTGAACACACACCGCTGCTCATCAGACACCGACCTGTAAACGCGCCCAAGCCGCGCCTCAACCCACGATGGCCCCGCATTCTCCACCAGCAACCGCCCCTGGCTCTGGTGGAGATCCAGCCACCGCTCGAAACTGAGACGCAGCCGTTCGATATCCGGTGCCCGCCAGTGGGCATCGGCAGGCATGCGGATCAGCACGCGCGAGGGTGCATTCTCTACGTCCATCACCAGAACCCCCTTGCAGCGGATCTCGAAGGACGTCACCCCGGCATAGCGTGTGTGCAGTGCAAAACCCTCGTGTGCCTTCGCGGTCACGAATCCGAGTGCATCACTGTGCAGCAATCGGTAATCGGCCGGCTGCAGCTTCTGGTAGGCCCATACCTGATCGCCCGCAGGCTCGGGCCACTCCACCCATATCGCGCCGATCACCACGATGCAAACCGCCGCAGCGGCAAGGCCGTGCTTCTTCATTCGTCACCCCGTGCATAGGTAGAAAGCTCCACGCCATAAGCGCGCTCAGTCCTTGGGGCGCACCCGCTCATGGATGAAGGCGGTCAGCGCGAGATCGGCCATCACCAGCCCCTCCATCACCCGGTCGCCCACGTACTGCTCGGACTCGCCGTTCTGGCGCGTGCGTTCGGCCGCCAGCAGGATCTCCTGCACGATGCGTTGGCCGGTGAGCGCGCAGTCTGCGTCGGATAACGCCATCTGCCGGCTGCGTAGATGGTGCCGCTCGGGCCAGGGCTGGCCGTCGGCCGCAGCGCCCGCGCCGATGGCGTGCAGGATGGCGATGAGGCTGTTGGGGTCCGGGGCCGGAGCGGCCGAGGGCGCTTCCTGGATCGAGCGCGGGGGCGGGGAGTGCGGCGTGGTCATGGCGGGCTCCGTGCATGCAGGCAGAAGCCGCCACCGATAAAGGTGGCGGACAGGGCGTGGCTCGAAAACCGGATGTTGGGAACCGGCGGGTACAAGACCCCCACGCCCCGCCCGCCATAGCCGGCAGACGGATTGCCAGCCGGCACCACGTGCGGTGGTGCCGGCTGGCAAGCGCAAACTACTTCCCAACAAAACGGGCTTTCGAGTCCCGACCACCGATGCACGGTGGCGTAGTAACGATTACCTGCTGTTGTTCGGAATGCCAACGGGTAGGGGTCAATGCCGCCAAAACCCGAGACGCTTTTGGCATTGTCGCATAGCACCGGAAGAGGCGAGAGCCTTGGCGTGCTAGGCGCAGCGGCACTTCTGGGACGGAGTCGTCAGAACCTTCCGTCAGAGATGTAAGGCGCGGCAAATGCGACAGCACTCGCCCATCGGACATGTGTGATCGCTCATGCAACCGAACCGCTGCGACACCCGCTAGAGGGTTTAAATGACTTCTTGCCTATTGAACCTACCGAGTGCCGCGCGCAATCTGACTACTGCTGTAGTCACTCAAGATCGTCCTGCCCGCAGTAGGAAGGTTCTGCAGCGTTCGACTGGATTCCACCCACTGGCGCAGGCCAAGCAAGGACCACTGTACGTGTCACGCCGCAGCCGACTGCTTCTCTGCGCGGGTCTGGTCCCGCTTCCGTGGTTCCTGTTCTGGACCAGCGTTGCCACCCTGTTCGCGCCGGGCTACAACCCGGTTGCACAGCACGCCAGTGAGCTGCTTCAGGCACCAACGCTTGCAAGCATCTGCGGCAGGATCGCCGCCATCGGCTCTGGTGTGGGCTTCGTGGCGTTCTCCATCGGGGTATGGCGGGAGTCCGGCCGCCGCATTGCCCTAGGCGCGATCTGCTGGATGATCTTTGGCATCTCCATGCTGACCAATGGGCTCTGGCCCATGGGCCATCCGATGCACGGCTTCTATACCATCGGTATCGCAAACATCATTGCACCGGCGATGTCGCACATCGAATTGAGCGCATGGTCTGCCAACCGACGGGCGTACGCCGTGACCGCTGTGGTGAGCATCGGGGGCATCGTCTATCTCTGGTTGAACGTGGTGGGCGTGGACCCGGACGGCTTCAGAGGGCTGACCCAGCGCCTGTTCTCGTCGATCAACTCGCTCTGGCCGTTCCTGGTTGCGCTGTATCTGCTGCGCCGGGGTTCAAGCGCGCTGAAGGCGCAGGCTGTGCATTGATGGATAGGCATGCAGTTGCATGGATGGCTGTTGAGCGCGTGGCTTTGAGATGGGGATGAAGATCTTTCGTCGTCAGCTGATCTACGTTCAAGTGCACCAGGACCACTTCATCGCGCGCGTGGTGGGTGGAGACAGGACCATCCGTCGCCAGTGTCATGCCCTTGGCAATCGCGGGGGGCCGATCAAGGATTTCTCTGTTCTCCAGCCCCAGTTCAAGGCGATCTTCTCGGAACTCCTGCCTGGGTTCTCTTTCGTCAAGCCGTGGGGGCTTCTGCACTTTGATCCGGTTGAGTATCCGGTCACGAAGGACGAATTGGTCGGATTTCAGAGGGCTGCCATGCAAGGTGGTGTGAGCTTCTGTTTTCTCTCCACGTGGGAGCTGCGGCATGAAGACAGGGATCTGTTGGAAATGTTCAAGTAGGGCCGACCCGATACTTAGTTCTAGGCCAAGCAGATTCGCGGTTGAGCGTGGTTGAAGTATTGCGAGCGTCTGCTTCTGGCCGCTAGAAGACCCGCGGGTTCCCGATGTCGCGATCAGAATGCTAGCGTCCGCTTTCAACCCCAAGCGGACATCTGCACTTCTGCCGGGGCGAGCTTGCGGTAGTCACTGAGCCTACTGCTGGCTCTGGTTATACGCGGCTTGTTAGTCGGACCCAGCCGCCCTAAGATCGAGCTGTACCAAGGGGACGGCCTGCCAGACGGTGCATTGTGGGTAAGTCGTATAACCGGACCCACGGGTCCGTATATTAGGCAGTCAGGGGCAATGATGGGTAGTCGGGTACTCAGTTTTATTTTTCTGATCGTTACGCTATTTTGGCTCCGGCCAGCGCACGCTCAGGATGCTTGTAGCATCCTCAATAGCGCCATAATTGTCGCTCAGGACTCAGGCAACTCGGTGTTGGGCAAGATCACTAACAGCTTCGATACCGACTCAATTTTTAATGAGTTTGGAACCTACGGGAACGAGTTCAGTAGCGAATCGATCTGGAATGAGTTCTCAACCTTCGGAAACAAGTTCAACTCCGACTCCCCATTTAACGAGTTCTCATCCAGTCCGCCCATGATCATCAAGGGCGGAAAAGTAATTGGCTATCTCTCGGCCAACAAGAATATTCGCGGCTCGATATCTCCAAACTTGCTAAAAGCACTGTGTAAAGATGCGCTGTAGCTTGCCCTCCAACAATTCGTTCAAGTCGACGTCGCTTCGCAATGCGGCTCAATTCTTGCATTAGTCCCTATGAGAAGGATCGAGTTGAAACTTGGGGTGTCACTCGCTGCCATGCCGCTTTCGATACAGTTTCTGGGCCTCACCCACAACGCGTTTTTCTTTCTTTCTCTTGTAGCCGGCCTGTTGTCCTCGATTCTTTATTGGCTTGATCTTGCTAGTAGAATTCGCGCCCACCCCATCCCAAGTTGAGCAGGACGCACTCTAGCCGTGCTCATGGGCGTACCACAGGCCTTATTCGGTCTACTCTGTGCCTTTACTGGCTTGGCCGTTGTTCTCTGGGTTCTTTACAACAATTTTGTCGATCGACAGCCCTAATACATCGGTAGCTTAATGACTATCGGCATCGGCCCAACGTTAATTCTGTTTGGAGCCGGCTGGGTGGTTACGGCGTTTCGCCGCGATTCCGGCAAGTCGGATGAGGCCTAACAGTTCATTAAAGCCGAACTCGCTTCGCGGTGCGGCTCAACTCTAGAATTGAGCGTCCGCTGGCGGCCGGCAGCGGACCTGACGTCGATGAGGCGTATGGATTGGAAGTGATTTCGAAAGGACAACTGGATTCCCATGGCAGCATTCGATCATTCCCTGGTGACCCTCCGATTCTTCGGGGACGACCTCCTGCCCGAAGAAGTCAGTGCCTTGCTCGGGGTGACTCCGACCGCTTCACATCACAAGGGCCAGGAATTCAAAGGCAGCCACTCAGGCGCCGTGCGTATCGCCAGGTTCGGAAGCTGGCGACTCAGTGCGGCTCGGCGTGAGCCTGAAGATCTGGAAGCGCAGATCTTCGAGATCCTCGATCAACTCACCGACGATCTCGCGGTATGGCAGTCATTGGCACGCTTCCGGCCTGACCTTTTCTGCGGTCTCTTCATGGGCAGCAGCAACGATGGTGTCTCGCTTTCGCCCCGCGTTCTGCTCGCCCTGGGGGAGCGCGGCATTGAGCTCGGGCTGGACATCTACGATGCCGAGGAAGAAGAGCGCAACGCTCCGCGCCTGGAGGACATCAATTGATGATCTCCCCGCTCCCCGAAGCAACAAACGCCTTCAACTGCCGAACGAACTCCGCGTCATAGAGCTCCCACTCCACAATCTCCCCAACTACCCGCAACGGCTGCGCACTCCGATACGACCGCGTCGGGTTCCCGGGAAACTTCTTGTTGGTGACATTCGGGTCGTCTTCAAACGGCCCGGTCGGCTTCACCACATACACGCGCGGTCGCCCTTCACCCTTGGCCATCTCCGCAGCCAACCCGGCGCCCTTGGCAATCGTGGTGAAGTAGATGTGGTTCATCACCACACTGTCGCGATAGTTGGAGTGGAAGCCCGCGCTCAGCAGTTCGCCCACCGCAAGGTCAGCGCGGGTGCCGTGATAGAACGGCCCGGCGACCTGGTCGCAGGTGTGATGCGAAACCGGTGTCCATTCGGTGTCCTGCGCCATCGGCACTGCCCCTGCGTGTCCTGCCGGATCGACAGGCCGGCGAGTCTAGGGCGCCCGGTGGGCCTTGCTGCAAGGCCCCATCCGGGAAATACTCTGTAGTGGGAGGCGCAGTGCGCCTCCTTTTTTCATTCTGCGGCGCCGCGCCCTTCCAGCTCGCGCACGGCGGTTTCCAGCGCGTCCAGCTTTTCGCGGGTCTTCAGCAGCACGGCGCGCTGCACTTCGAACTCCTCGCGGGTGACCAGGTCCAGCTTGGCCAGGCTGGCCTGCAGCGCGCTCTTGAAGGTGGCCTGCAGTTCCTCGCGCGATTCGCGCAGGCCCGGCGGCACCAGGTCGCTCAAGCGGCGGGCAAGGTCATCGATGTGGTTGAGGTCGATCATGGGGTGCTCCGTGGGGGTGGGCCCGTGCATCCGGCGCGGGCAGGCCGTTCGGGCACAAGGATACTGCTGGCACCCAGTGCCCGGACAGGCTGCAGCGGCTTCGCACGGGCCGTGTTCAGGCGCTATCCTCCACGCCGGAAGACAGGAGATAGACGATGAAGATGGTCATGGCGGTGATCAAGCCGTTCAAGCTCGACGACGTGCGCGAAGCGCTGGCCGAGCGTGGGGTTACCGGCATCACGGTGACGGAAGTGAAGGGCTTTGGTCGCCAGAAGGGCCATACCGAGCTGTACCGCGGCGCGGAGTATGTGGTCGATTTCCTGCCGAAGGTGAAGCTGGAAGTGGCGGTGACCGACGACCAGGTGGAGGTGGTGGTTGAGGCCATCGTGAAGGCCGCCGGCACCGGGAAGATTGGTGACGGCAAGGTGTTCGTGTACGACCTGGGCAGCGTGGTGCGTATTCGTACCGGCGAACTGGACGCGGACGCGTTGTAACCCGTTCGGCGGCATGTTGTAGAGCCGGGCCGATGCCGGCTCTACAGAAGAGCGGTCGAGCAAGCTCGACCCCTACCAAAGCAAAGCATTTACCGGCGCTTGGCCCACTTGTAGAACCGCTTCCAGCCCTGCCGCACGGCAGCAACCCAGCCGGGGTCGGCCACCAGTGCGGCCTGCGCGGCGCTCGGTGCCTGGCCGGTCACGCGCTGGCGGATCTTCAGCAGGTTCTTCATGTCGCTGCGGCGCATCTGCCGGCTCAGTGGGCCGCGGCGCAGCCAGCGGGGTACGCGCCAGGCCGAGGTGAAGTCCAGTAGCACCGGTACGCCGCCGCTGACCACCACGTTGGTGCCATGCAGGTCGTTGTGGGTGATGCCGGCGGCATGCAGGCGGCTGAGGGCGTGCTGCAGCTGCTCGAACACTTCATTGCCGACGGCCTGCGCGGTGCTGAGGGTCTGGCCGGGAATGAATTCCATGCCCAGTGCCAGGCCACCGAGGGTGCCGAGCAGCGCGGGGGCATGCTTCCAACCGCCCAGGCGCTGCAGCATGCGTGCTTCACGGCGCACCATCAGCCGCGCGATCAGTGAAACGGGAGTGCCGCGGTAGCGGGAATAGTCCTTGATGACCGCCTCGCGCCCGTCCAGGCAGGTGCGATAGACGTCGGGGGCCAGGAAGCGTTCGCCGCGCTTGAGCAGCAGCGGGGTGGCGGCGTCGTCGCCGCAGGAGGAGGGGGGCAGAGCAGGAAGATACATGTCGGGGTCTCGGACGACCCGGTGGGTGGCGCAAAGCGTCAAGCGAACCGGTGTTACAGGGAGTTACTAAGTTTTCGTTAATTTTAGTACTCGCCAGTTCGCTATTCCACGATTTGTCGGAGAAATGTCGGGGTCGTGGCTGGAACAGTTCGTCACGTCTAATCGGACAATTACGTCTCACTTTATCGACGGTTCTTTCAGAATCAAGGGGTTGCGACTTACATCGCTTCGTTCATCCGCGGCCCGCTGAACGCCACGCACGTCCAGCTTGACCCCGACGCACGGCCTGCCGACCATAAGCTGTTCATTCGCGACATCGGCGGCCGCCCCTCTCCGGCACGTCCCCGTCCTCTGCCGCGGTCCCCATGGGTGCTAGCCGTCCGGCCTTGCATCGCCCTGTTTCCCGTTCCGGCTGCGGCTGGAGGAAAGTGTTTTGATCATCAAAATCGTCATTGCAGCGCTGTTCGTCGCCTGCGTGCTGTACATCCACTTCCGTGGCAAGGTCCGCGCGCGCTGGTCGCGCCAGCTGCTGGACCACTCCAGTTTCATGGCCCCGATCAACGTGGTCATGTACATGTTCTCGAAGGTGCCGACCACGCCGTTCCTGGACCCGGCCAAGGAATTCCCGCAGCTGGAGCCGCTGCGCCAGAACTGGCAGATGATCCGCGACGAGGCGCTGGCGCTGCGCGATGCGCAGGCGATCGCCGCGTCCAGCACGTTCAACGATGCCGGCTTCAATTCGTTCTTCCGCCGTGGCTGGAAGCGCTTCTACCTGAAGTGGTACGGCCCGTCGCACCCGTCGGCCAAGGCGATGTGCCCGAAGACCACGGCGTTGCTGGAGTCGCTGCCGGATGTGCGTGCGGCGATGTTCGCGCAGCTGCCGTCGGGCAGCGAGCTGCGTCCGCACCGCGACCCGTTCGCCGGTTCGCTGCGCCTGCACCTGGGCCTGGCCACGCCCAACAATGACGGCTGCTACATCGAAGTGGACGGCATCAAGAAGAGCTGGCGCGATGGCGAGTGGATGATGTTCGATGAGACCTACATCCACCACGCACACAACGAGACGCCCGATGATCGCGTGATCCTGTTCTGCGACATCGCCCGCCCGCTGCACTTCGGCCTGCCGGGCCTGTTCAATCGTGCGGTGGCAGCCACGCTCCTGGCCGGCGGTGCCTCGCCGAACCTGCCGGGTGACCCGACCGGTGGCGTCAACAAGGCCTTCGGCAGCGTTTACAAGGTGCGCCTGAAGGCCAAGGCACTGCGCGAGCGCAGCGTGGTGGCCTACCAGGTCATCAAGTGGGGCCTGGTGGTGGCGGTGATCGCGGGTATCTGGGCGCTTTGATCGTTACATGAGGTTGCCGGCCAGCGGCCGGCACTACCGGAACATGAAAAAACCCGCGCTGTCGCCAGCGCGGGTTTTTGCTTTGGTAGGTGCCAACCTTGGTTGGCACGCTTTCCAATCAACCCTTCAGTGCAGCCTGCACGAACGGCGGGGTCACCAGCACGCCGGTGTGCAGCGCGGCGGTGTAGTACAGGGTCTCGAAGGTCTTGGCGGCCGAGTCGGCCTGGCGGAAGTCGAAGCTGCTTTCGCCCTTGCGCGCCAGGGTCACGCTCCACCAGCCGGTGGGGTAGCACGGCTGCGGGAACGGCAGGGTCTTGAACGAACCGAAACCGGCCTTGCCCATTTCGGTGCGCATTTCGTTGATCAGGTCCAGCTGCATCAGCGGCGACTCGGACTGCTGCACCAGGATGCCGTCGTCCTTCAGGGCCTTGAAGCAGCTCGCGTAGAAGGCCTTGTTGAACAGGCCTTCACCCGGGCCGACCGGATCGGTCGAATCGACGATCACCACGTCCACGCTGCCGGCCGGGCAGTTGGCCATGTACGCCACGCCGTCGTCGAACAGCAGTTCGGCGCGGGCGTCGTCGTTGGAATCGCACAGTTCCGGGAAGTGCTTGCGCGCCATCACCGTGACCTGCTCGTCGATATCGCACTGGGTCACGCTCTCCACGCCCTTGTGCTTGAGCACTTCGCGCAGGGTGCCGCAGTCGCCGCCACCGATGATCACCACGCGCTTGGGCGCGGCGTGGGTGAACAGCACCGGGTGGCTGATCATCTCGTGGTAGAAGAAGTTGTCCTTGCTGGTCAGCATGATGGCCCCGTCGATGGTCATCAGGTTGCCCCAGTCGGTGGTCTGGAAGATCTCGATCTTCTGGAACGGCGACTGCACCTCATCCAGCTTGCCGGTGATGCGGTAGCCGATGGCCGAGCCGGTGCGCTCGAAGTGTTCGATGTACCAGTTGTTGCTGTCAGTCATTGAAAACAGTCCTGTTCGGAGGGGTGAAGCCGGGCTGGCGGGCGGGGCCGCGTGGCACAGATGCCACATCCGGACGGATCGGCCTGTTCAGGTTGGAACCTGTCACGGGCGCGGGCGCGCATGATAACGAACCTGTGGGCATATAGGCGTTATCATGCCCCCCCTTTTATTGCCAACAAGGCCGACTGAAATGACCGATTGGTCCCTCGACCAAGCCCGCAAGACCTACTCGATCCCGCATTGGGCGGACGGTTATTTCGACGTGGATCAGGCCGGGCACATGGTGGTGAGACCGACCGGGGCGGACGGCCCGGTGGTGTCGCTGCCCAAGGTGGTCGATGCGGCGCGCGCGGCCGGTGCCAAGCTGCCGCTGCTGGTGCGCTTCCCGGACATCCTCGGCCAGCGCCTGGGCAAGCTGCAGGCGGCCTTCGGCCAGGCCCAGCAGGACTGGGAGTACAGCGGCGGCTACACCGCCGTGTACCCGATTAAGGTCAACCAGACCCGTGGCGTGGCCGGCACCCTGGCCAGCCACCATGGCGAAGGCTTCGGCCTGGAAGCGGGCAGCAAGCCCGAGCTGATGGCGGTGCTGGCGCTGTCGCGCCCGGGTGGCCTGATCGTCTGCAACGGTTACAAGGACCGCGAGTACATCCGCCTGGCCCTGATCGGCCGCAAGCTGGGCCTGCAGACCTTCATCGTCATCGAGAAGCCGTCCGAACTGAAGCTGGTGCTGGAAGAGTCCAAGGCGCTGGACGTGAAGCCGGGCCTGGGCGTGCGCATGCGCCTGGCCTCGCTGGGCGCCGGCAAGTGGCAGAACAGCGGTGGCGACAAAGCCAAGTTCGGCCTGTCGCCGCGCCAGCTGCTGGACCTGTGGAAGTCGCTGCGCGATACCGAGTACGCCGACTGCCTGAGCCTGCTGCATTTCCACATGGGTTCGCAGATCTCCAATGTGCGTGACATCGCCAACGGCATGCGCGAAGCCACCCGCTACTTCGTGGAGCTGTCGCGCCTGGGCGCGAAGATCACCCACGTTGACGTGGGTGGTGGCCTGGGCGTGGATTATGAAGGCACCCGTTCGCGCAGCTTCTGCTCGATCAACTACGGCCTGCATTCCTACGCCAGCAACATCGTGCAGCCGCTGGCCAATGCCTGCGAAGAACACGGCCTGACCCCGCCGCGCATCGTCACCGAGTGCGGCCGCGCGATGACCGCGCACCACGCGGTGCTGATCGCCAACGTGTCGGAAGTGGAAGAGGCGCAGGAAGGCCGCGTGCCGGACCAGCACGACGACGAACCGGCGGCGATCCGCCACCTGCGCGAGATCCACGACGAGCTGGACGTGCGCCCGGCAGTGGAACTGTTCCAGGAAGCGCAGCATTTCCACGCCGAAGGCCTGGCCAGCTATGCGCTGGGCCAGATCGACCTGCCGCAGCGTGCGCGCATCGACGATCTGTTCTACGCCATCGCCCACGGCGTGCGTGCGCGCCTGAGCTATGACGAGAAGAGCCATCGCCCGGTGCTGGACGAACTGAACGAGCGCCTGGTCGACAAGTACTTCGTCAACTTCAGCGTGTTCGAATCGATCCCCGACGTGTGGGCGATCGACCAGGTGTTCCCGATCGTCCCGATCGAGCGCCTGGATGAGACCCCGGACCGTCGCGGCATCATCGCCGACATGACCTGCGACTCGGACGGCATGGTGGAAACCTATGTCGAGAACGAGAGCCTGGACAGCTCGCTGCCGCTGCACAAGATGAAGCCGGGCGAGAGCTACCGCATCGGCTTCTTCATGGTCGGCGCCTACCAGGAAATCCTGGGCGACATCCACAACCTGTTCGGCGATACCGACGCGGTGGAAGTGCTGGCCGATGCCGATGGCTATGCCATCACCCAGCAGCGCCGTGGCGACACCACCGACGTGATGCTGGATTACGTGGGTTACCGCCTGGACGAACTGCGTGCGACCTATGCGCAGCGCGTGGCCGAGGCGCAGCTGTCGCCGGAACGCGCGCAGGAGTTGTCGGAGGCGCTGGAAGCCGGCCTGACCGGTTACACCTACCTGTCTGACGAACCGCTGGTGTGAGGTAAACGGGAACGCCGGGCATGGCCCGGCGCTACCGGTCCTGATGAGCGCGCGCGCGATCTTCCACCTGTTCCTGCATGCCGCCGTGCCAGCGTTGCTGGCATGGCTGTTCTGGCGCAAGCGCTTTGCCTCGGCGTGGTTGCTGATGCTGCTGGGCTGGATCATCGATCTGGACCACCTGCTGGCCGATCCGATCTACGCACCGAACCGCTGCAGCATCGGTTTCCACCCGCTGCACACCGCGCCGGCGATTGCGGTATATGCAGGGTTGTGCGTGCCGAAGAAAACGCGGTTGTTCGGCATCGGTTTGATCATCCACATCGTGCTGGATGCGATTGATTGCTGGTGGATGCATCACCGTTGATGCTTGATGCGTGTCGACCAAGGTCGACACCTACCGGGTGCACGGCGACCGGCGGTAGAGCCGGCCGCTGGCCGGCTTCCGCAGGGCGTTTCCGGTGACCACGTGGTTGCCGGCCAGCGGCCGGCACTACCCACCGTTAGGTTGGCCGCTTCACGCCACCGGCAACCACAACGTGGCACGCAGCCCCGGCCGCGCATTCTCCAACGCCAAGCGCCCGCCATAGCTGGCGGCGATATCGCCGACAATCGCCAGCCCGAGCCCGCTGCTGCCCTCGCGCTCATCCAGCCGCACGCCACGCTGGGTGACCTGTGACAGCGACTCCGCCGCCAGGCCGGGGCCGTCATCACGTACTTCGATGCGCAGCTCCCCGTCGCTGGCTTGCGCTTCGACAGTGACCTGCTGTTGTGCCCACCGCCCCGCGTTGTCCAGCAGGTTGCCCAGCATCTCTTCCAGATCCGCACTGGCACCGGCGAACTGCAGCACCGGATCGATGCTTGCCGCCGTGAACGCAATGCCACGTTCGCCGTGCACGCGCGTCATCAACCGGCACAGCGCCTGTGCGACAGTCGCCACGTCGCTGCGCTGGCGATGGTCGGCGGCCAGTCCGGCGGCCAGGTAACGGTCGACGCTGGCCTGCATGCGGGCACTCTGCTCACGCACGGTCGCCCGCCAGTCCGCGCCGTCGCCGTCGGCTTCGGTGGCCAGCACGCTCAGCGGGGTTTTCAGCGCATGCGCCAGATCCTGTGCGCTGGTGCGCGCACGCGCGACCATGCGTTGCTGGTGCTCCAGCAGCGCGTTGAGTTCTTCGCCCAGCGGCGCGACCTCCGCCCCCAGTCCCTGCGTGTCGATGCGCTGCGCGTCGCCGCGCCGTACCCGTTCCAGCTGCGCACCGAGGCGGTGTAGCGGACGCAAGCCGAAGTGCACCTGGCTGGCCAGCACCGCCAGCCACGCGGCAACCAGCACCCCGAGCGCGATGGCGGTGCGCTGACGGAATGCGGCCACATCCGCATCCAGCGCGCTGCGGTCGGTGGCAACCACCGCCACGAAGGGTTCACTGGCACGTGGCAGGCGCACCTGCTGCACACGTGCGCGCAAGGATTGCTGCAGCGGCCCGGCCAGGTTGCGCGTAGCCGCACCTGTGGCCGTGGCTGGCAGGGTTTCATCCCACAGCGAGCGCGACTGCAGCAGCACGCGGCCATCGGCACCTGCGATCTGCCAGTAGGCTCCGGAAAACACCCGCTGGAAGCGTGCGTCATTGGGTTCCTGGCGCAGGCGCAGCTGTCCTTCCGGGTCCACTTCGGCCTGCGCCAGCAGGGTCAGCATGTCCTGCTGCAGTTCGTGGTCGAGGCGGTCACGCGCGCTGCGTTTGAACAGTTCGCCCAGCAGTGCGCTGGCCAGCAGCGAGACCAGCAGCAGGCCGGCGCCGCCAGCCAGCAGCAGGCGCCGTCGCAGCGAGGGCTGCCGGCTCACGGCGCCGCCAGCCGCCAACCCTGGCCGCGTACGGTCTGGATCAGGTCGGTGCCGAGCTTGCGGCGCACGCGCCCGAGCAGCACATCCAGCGCGTTGGAATCCGGGTCGTGGCCGCCCTCGAACACCTGTTCGCCCAGGCGATCGCGGCCGATCACCTGGCCGCTGTGGTGGATGAAGTAACTGAGCAGGCGGAACTCCTGCGGACTGAGCGACAGCGGTTGGCCGTCCAGCTCGAAACGGCCGGCGTTGACGTCCAGTTGCAGCGGACCGCAGTGCAGGCGTGGGCTGGCGTGGCCATGGCTGCGGCGGATCAGGGCGCGCAGGCGCAGCACCAGTTCGTCGGCCTGGAACGGTTTGGTCAGGTAGTCGTCGGCGCCGGCATCGAAGCCGGCAAGCTTGTCGTGCCAGCGCCCGCGTGCGGTCAGCACCAGCACCGGAAAGCTGCGGCCGTTGCCGCGCCAGCGCTCGATCACGCTCAGTCCATCCAGCCCGGGCAGGCCGAGGTCGACGATGGCCGCCTGCAGGTCTTCGATCTGGCCGATTTCCTCGGCCTCGCGCCCGTCGGCAACCGCGTGCACCACGTAGCCCGCCTGTTCCAGCAGGGGCAGCAGGCGCTGTGCCAGCGCAGCATCGTCTTCGGCCAACAGGATGCGCATCAGTCGTCCAGCTCCGTCTTCAGCAGCTTTCCGCTGCGCGCATCATAGTCCAGCTCCACCACCACGCCGTCGCCGCGCAGGATCTCCACTTCGTAGACGCCGTCGTCCAGCTCTACTTCCAGCAGTTGGCCGGGGTAGCGCTTGAGTGCATCGCGCACCACGCTTTCCAGCGGCACGTAGCGCCCCTGCTGCACCGCGCGGCGCGCGACCTGCTGCGCCGGGTCCTGCACCGGCGCGGCGGCAGTCGGGGCGCTGGCCAGGGCCAGCAGCAGGGGCAGGGTGGCAAGCATGGTGGCGGCGGAAAGGTAAGGGGAACGGGCCTGAGTGTGCCGGTGGTGACTAACCGTTGGCTAACAGGGGCGGCTAAGTCGCTGTTAACCACGGGGCGCATTGTGGCGTTGCCGGGATGGTCCGGCCACGAACACGAACAGGAGAACCCCCATGTTGAAGTCGCTCACCCTCGCCACTGTTGCTCTGCTGGCTATCGCACCGGCCGCCCAGGCCGCGCCGCTGGGCATGGCCCAGGTTGAACAGACCCTGCGCAAGGCCGGCTACACGCAGATCCACGAGATTGAACGCGATGATGGCCTGTGGGAGGCCGACGTGAGCCGCGCCGATGGTCGCTTCAGCGAGGTTTACGTGGACCCGAAGACCGGCGAGATCTTCGACGAGCACAGCAGCCGCGCGCTGTTGACCACCGAGCAGGTGCTGGCACGGGCACAGGCGCATGGCCTGCGCGAGATTCATTCGCTGGAACGCGATGGTGCGACCTGGTCGCTGGAAGCCCGCAATGCCCGCAACCAGAAGGTGGAAGTGCGCCTGAGCGGTTATGACGGCCGCATCCTGCACAGCGAGCGCGATGGCTGGCTGGATTGACGTTGGCTTTGGTGGGCGCCGACCTTGGTCGGCGCGGAGCGCAAAGCGTGTCGACCAAGGTCGACACCCACCGGCACATGCAAGGTCGACACCCACCGGCACATGCGAGGTCGACACCTACCGGACACGTGCACTGGTAGTGGCCGACCTTGGTCGGCCCAGGCCCGACGCGGGGCGTTACCAGCCAAACGGCGGCGGGTAATCCCAATAGCCCGGGCCGCGGCCGTAGTAGCCGTCGTACGGGCCGAAGAAGCCCGGGCCCTTGCCTTCGCTCACGTGGATGTTGACGTTGACCCCGTGGGTCTTGCCCTCATCGGTGGTGTAGTTCTTGCTCAGGTTCAGCGTGGCCGCGTTGTAGTGGCTGTTGCCGCCATTCTTGGAATAACCGATGCCGGTAGTGAAGCTGCCGGACACCTTGACCTTGTCGTCGGTCACGTCGGCGATCCTGGCATCGTTGTGCACGCGCGGGCCACTCTTGTCGCCGTAGTACGTGCCCGGCGGATCCTGTTTCAGGCTCGCATCGTTCAGATAGCGCATCGGTGCTTGCGGCAGCGACAGATCCAGGCCGGTTGCCTGCGGCGCGGTCGCGCCCGCAGCGGACTGGGCCAGCACGGTTCCCGGCAGGGCCAGGCACAGCAACAGGGTCAGGGGGCGGATCATCACGGCGCTCCAGCGGACAGGTGGCCACGCAACACGCGGCGGTACAGGCCGACGCTAGCAGGGGCTGCTTGAATGATGCCTGTCGGCGCCGGATTGGGGTAGAGCCAGGCCGTGCCTGGCTGCGAGCTAGAGCCGCCCGAACCCGAACAGCCCTTGCAGCGGGTGCGTGCGCCGCTCGATCCTGGCCCGCAGCAGCTGCGCGCCGATCATCGAATAGGTGATGCCGTTGCCGCCGTAGGCCATGGCGAAGTGCACCCGTGGGCCCCATTGATCGTGTGGACCGAAGAACGGCAGGCCATCGGCGGTTTCGGCGAAGGTGCCAGCCCAGGAGAACGCCGGCACCGGATCCAGCCGTGGGAACCAGTGCAGCAGCTGTTTCATCAGCTTGTCGGCCTTGCGCTCCACGCGCCGGTCGCGGCGGGCGGGGATGTCGATGGCGTCGTCCAGTCCGCCAACCAGCAAACGGCGATCGCCGGTGGCGCGCAGATACAGATAGGGGCGTGCGCTCTCCCACACCATCGTGTTCCGCAGCCGGCCCAACACGTCCGCGTCGATGGGATCGGTAATGAACGCGTAGCTGCTGCGGTTGCGTGCAACCCGCTGATCGAGCCAGCGCTGGTTGGCATAGCCCATTGCCAGCACCACGTGGCGGGCACGCAGGGTAACGCCGGTTTCGGTCAACGCTGTCACGCCCCGGGCGCTGGCCTGCAGCGTGTGCAGCACCGTGCGGTCATGCACCTGGCCGCCGCGACGGCGCACACGTTGCAGCAACCCATAAGTCAGGCGATAGGGATCGACCCGCGCCGCCTGGCGCGTGAGCAGGGCACCACCGGCGTCCACGTCGAAGCGTTCCTGCAGTGCCTCCGGGCCCAGCCAACGTGCGTCCAGGCCGATGCTGCGCCGGGCCTCACCCTCGGCCATCAGGCTGGGTACGTCGCGGTGGCGGCTGGCCAGGTACAGACTGTCCATGCGCTGGAAATCAACGTCTTTCAGGCCGCGAGCGACCTCTCCCAGGGCCGGAATCGCCTCGGCACACGCCCGGTAGGCAAGCGCGGCGGCGTCCTGGCCATAGCGCTGGGCCAGTTCCAGCAGGTGGGTATCGATCTCGTACTGCAACAGCGCGGTGCTGGCCGCAGTACTGCCCCAACCGATGTCGCGCTGTTCGATCACCGCAACGTCATGGCCATGCTGGGACAGCTCGTCAGCGATCAGCGCACCGGTGATGCCGCCGCCGACTACCAGCACGTCGCAGCGCAGGTCCTGCTGCAGCGGAGGAAAGGCGTGGATCAGGCCGTTGCGTACCGCCCACCACGGGTAACCACTCTTGAGGTCCATGGTCGTGCGTTGCTCAGGCGGTGGGGCGGCCGGTGTGCGGGGTCTGGATCAGTTCGGACAGATCGAAGCCCTGCAGGCGGGCGGCCGCCAGATAATGGTCCTGCACGGTTGCGTCCAGGCGCGGCTCGCGCGCCAGCAGCCACAGATACTTGCGGTCCGGACTGCCGACCAGCGACACGCTGTAGTCCGGAGCGACCTGGATCACCCAGTAGTCACCCTTGGCGAACGGCAACCAGCGCAGGCCCTTGGGCAGGAAGCTCACCTCCAGGCGCGCGCTGTCGTTGTCGACGGCGCAGGCCTCGCCGGTGGCCTCTTCGACTTCGCCATCCATACGGCAGCGGTTGGTGACGCCGACGTTGCCGTTGTCCAGCAGGGCGTAGTGCGCCGACACGTCGGTGCAGCCTTCCGGCTCATGGCGCATCGGCAGGCGCGCGATCTCGTACCAGGTGCCCAGGTAGCGGGGCAGCTTGAGGTCGGCGACGGTTTTCAGCGGCGGGTGCTCGGTCATCGGTGATCGTGGCAGGGGTGGGCCTCCACGATGCCGATGGCCTTGCCATGGGCGGGTGAAGCTGGGGCGACGGCCGTGTCCAGAACGTTCCGTCGCCCCGGCGGAGCGCCCGTTGTCACCGGTGTGGCGGTATCCTGCAGCCAGCGCCGTGTTTTCCTGATCCAGACGAGGTGGAGGTGCCGATGTACCAGATAATCCTGTTGAAGAGTGAATCCGCGTTCGCACGCGAACAGTGGCCGCAGGTCGATGACCTGGTCGACTACGAAGGCGTGGCCTACAGCCTGCGTGCCGGCCCCCGCCAGCCGCTGCCGACCGACCACGACTGGCACCCGGTGGCGGTGTATGCGCCCGATGAGATCACCGAGGAAGAGTTCCAGGACTGGTACGCGCTGCAGCAGCCCGCCGTGGAAGAGCTGCGCCTGAAGTACTGATGCTCGACGCTACCGGGGCCGCCCATCCGCCCTTTACCGCGTCTGCCGTATAGTCGCGCGCAGGCGCGGTGGTCCGCGCGAACCGGTGTGGCTGGCTTGTCTTCTTTCCTGCGATCGATCCGTGCACGGGGCCCTTGGCTGGTCCTGCTGCTGTGCACCGCCTTCCTGCTGTCCGCACCGGTGCTGGCACAGGATGAGGACCTCACGCCAAAGCAGCAGTTGGCGCGGATCGAGTCCAGCCTGAAGGAGATCGACCGCAAGCGCGGCGACGCTGAAGCCATCGAGACGCTGGCGATGCTGTCCGAGGATGCCTCGCAGGCACGGCGTGAGGCTGAGGCGCTGGAAAAGGAGCTGCAACCACAGCTGGTTCGCTTTGACGAACAACTGGCGCAGTTGGGTACGCCTGCCGAGGGCACTGCCGAGCCGCCGGAACTGGCGGCGCAACGGCGCACCATCAACAAGCAGCGCGACGGCCTGGCTGCGTCGGTGGCGCAGGCCAAGACCAGTGCCGTGCGTGCCCAGCAGTTGGCGACCGATATCGACCAGCAGCGCGCCGCGCAACGCACGGAAGAACTGGGGCAGAAGGTCGCCTCGCCGTTGTCGCCCGCGCTGTGGAGCAAGGTCGCCGAGCGCCTGCCGATCGATATCGCACGCGTCGCGCCGCTGGCCGAACAGGGGCGCGATACGCTGGTCGCTGGCATCCGGGCCAATGGCTGGGGCACGCCGTTGCTGGGCCTGATCGCCGCGCTGGTGATGATGTTCCCGCTGCGGCTGTGGCTGCGCCGGCTGGGCCGCGGGTTCGCAGCCTCCGAGCGCGCGCCGGACGGTCGCCTGCGTCGATCCGGACTGGCCATGTGGCTGCTGCTGGTGGGCACGCTGCTGCCCGGGTATGCCGTTGTGGTGCTGATGGCGGCGCTGGATGCGATCGATGCCATCGCGCCGCGCCTTCAGGTGGTGGCCGACGGCCTGGAGACGGCTACCTTCCGCGCCGCCTTCATCGCTGCACTCAGCGCCTGCATGCTGGTGCCCAAGCGTCCGTCGTGGCGGCTGCTGAATCTGGATGACACCGCCGCGCTCAAGCTGCGCAAGTACGCGTGGGGCGCGGCGGCGCTGGCATGGTTGAGCACGGTGCTGGTCGCCCTCGATCAGGCCACACGTACCAGCGACGTCACCACGGTGGCGCTGGATGGCCTGATTGCGCTGACCTACCTCGGCCTGATCATGGCCATGCTGGTGACCCTGGCGCGCCTGCATCGCCGGCAGACCGCAGAGGCCGAGGCCAAGCTGGAAGCGCAGGCCGATGGCCTCGGTGCGAGTACGCCGGTGCGCCGCAGCAGCTGGCTGGTATTGGCACGCGTGGCGGGCAATGTCGCGGTGGTGGCCGCCATCGTCGCAACGTTGATGGGCTACCTGAATTTCGCCAAGTTCGTGAACCAGCAGCTGATCGGCGGCAGCATCGTAGTGCTGGCAGCGACCCTGCTGTTCAAGTTCGTCGATGACCTGAGCACGTGGATGCTCAACGCGGACAGCAAGGTGGGCCAGACCATCCTGCTCAGTACCGGCCTGAGCGTGTCGCGGCTGGAACAGGCCGGCGTGCTGCTGTCGGCGGCGCTGCGTACCATCGTTGTGCTGATCACGCTGCTGGCGCTGGTGGCACCGTTCGGCAACATCGGCGCGGTGGTGGAGCGCTTCTCGTCGCTGTTTACCTCTGGATTCGATGTAGGTGGAACGAAGCTGGAGCCGGTGCGCATCGTGCTGGCGGTGCTGGTTCTGCTGGCCGGCCTGGCGATCACCCAGCTGGTGCAGCGCTGGCTGACCGACACCTATCTGCCCAAGACCGAACTGGACCTGGGCGCACGCAATTCGGTCAGTACGGTTGCCCGCTACGTCGGCATCATCATCGCGGTGATCTGGGCGCTGAGCGCGATGGGCCTGCAGCTGAGCAAGCTCGCGTTGCTGGTCAGCGCGCTGTCAGTGGGTATCGGTTTCGGCCTGCAGGTGATCACCCAGAACTTTGTCTCCGGCCTGATCCTGCTGGCCGAGCGCCCGGTGAAGATCGGCGACTGGGTGAAGCTGGGCGACCAGGAGGGCGACATCCGCCGCATCAGCCTACGTTCGACCGAGATCCAGGTGGGCGACAAGTCGACCCTGATCGTGCCCAACTCCGAGCTGGTCACCAAGACCGTGCGCAACATGACGATGGGCAACAACCAGGGCCGCATCCAGATCCAGTTCGCGGTGCCGACCAGCACCGACGTCGGCAACCTGCGGCAAGCGCTGCTGGATGCATATACCGCGCACACCAGCGTGCTGAAGCAGCCGGCGCCGACGGTCTACATCGACAGCATTGCCGGTGGCCAGATCACCATCAACAGCTTCGCGTACGTAGCCAGCCCGCGACAGGTCTACGCCACCCGCAGCGATCTGTACTTCAGCCTGCTGCAGATCCTGGCGGAGCGGAACATCCCGCTGTCGACCCCGACCGACATCCACATCACCCGCGATCCGCAGGAGTAGGGGTGTTTTGCAGGGCTGCGCCCTGCACCCGCTACGAGCCGGAGCAACAGCAACAGCAACTGCGTGCATTCCGTGGGATGGCGTGCTCTTGGTGGGTGTCGACCTTGGTCGACACGTAGATCCACGCCATGCGTGGATGCTCTTCGATCAATTGTCGAAATATTCGATTTCGATGGAGATTCATCCACGCATGGCGTGGATCTACCAGACGCTAGGAAACTGTCAAAGGTGGGGCGGTGTCGGAGTGCGGGGTGTCAGCCGCATGGGCCCGAGGCATGCCTCGGGCGGGTTGGGCAGGACGCCCAACCCTGGTCTTGCCGTGTGCGCAGGACTGCGCACACGAGCAAGCGGCTGCCAAGCCTACACGGACGTACTTGCGGCGTCCCCGCACTCCGATACCGCCCCGCCAAACCACGGATTGCACGCTGTTGCTCTGGCTGTTGCTTCGGCGGGTGCAGGGCGCAGCCCTGCAAAGAACCCTACCCTCGTGGTCGGCTGCGCGACGGCACCAGCGCGAACGTATCCACCGCCAGCTTCTCGGCATGGTTCAACCACGCGCGGATCTCCAGATCATCCACTTCGTGGTCCAGCCCGAACGACACGTTGATCTTGCCGTTGGCATCGGGCTGCACCCACTGCTGCGCCAGCACTACCTTGCGCTGCGAGGACACGGCCTCGATCCAGAAGCCACGATCCGGGCGCGTGCTTGCCACCAGTTGCAGCATGTACTGGCCGGCGCGGGTACGGCGACCCTTCTGGGTGATCATGTGCGCCTGGCGCACGCTCGGGCGCGGGCCCTGGAATGCGTCCAGCGGTGCATCCACGGCAATGCCGCCGCGCAGGTCGTTGTCGCGGTACAGCTTGATGCCGTTGTCGCGGTTGACCAGCAGGGCGCACCAGTCACCGTCGGCCGATCCATCCTCGAACGCGGTGCAGCGATCGACGTAGGCCAGGGTGTTGTCCGGGTTGGCATCATCGAACTGGCGCGAAGTGTTCTCCAGATACACGGACTTCAAACCCCAGTCCTTGTCGTACTCCAGCAGCACCGGTGGCTGCACGTGCTGCAGGCCGACCACCACCTGGTCGTCGCCATCGATCTTCAGCTCGCGGGTCGGTTCGCCCAGCCACAGCGAACGCGCGAAGGCGAGGTACTGCGGGTAATCGCGGCCGCCATCGCGCTGGGTGGCCACGCTGGCGCTGGGCGCGCGCTGGGTATCGATCAGTGAGCGGCCGAAGCCCATCGTCTTCAGGTTCGGGTCCAGCAGGCTGAGCAGGGTCGCTCCCGAATCCAGGGTGGTGCCGGCGTCGGCGCTGAGCTGCTGCGGGGCAATGCCATCGCCCAGGAACAGCAGCAGGTTCTCGCGCTTCTGCTTGGCCAGCACGTGGCTGAGGTCGTTGGGCATCGCCAGGTGGTCGGAGGCGATCACGATCAGCGTGTCCTTGCCGTACGGGCTGGCCTGGATGCGTTCGACCAGCTGCGAGATCAGGCGGTCGGTGCACTTGAGTGCATTGAGCAGGCCGATGTTGCCGTACGGGCTCTGGTAGTGCTCGCCCTTGCACGACACCGGCAGATGACCGGCGGGATGATGGGTATCCATGGTCAGCGTGGTCAGCATGAACGGCGAACCGGCGCGCGAGAGCTGCTCGAAGCGTTGGTAGGCCGTGTCCAGCAGCACGTCGTCGTGCACGCCCCAGGCCGAGTAGTGGATGCGGCCGATCTTCTTCTGCTGTTTGAACCACGCCAGGTCATGCACTTCGTCGAAGCCGTGGCTGGCCAGGAACTGGCCTTTGCCGGCGAACTGGCCGTTGGCACCGCCCAGATAGTGGTTGGTGTAGCCCTGCTGCTTCAGGTAGTCGCCCAGGCACACCGCCTTGGGCAGGAAGCTGCCCATCCGGTCCATGCTGTTCTCATCGCCCTGCGAGGTGGTCAGCGGCACGCCGCACATCGACGACACCAGGCCGGCGATGGTCCAACCGCTGCCCTCGGCCGAGGCCAGGTCGCGCACGTCCAGCGACTCGGAAGCCAGGCGGTTGAGGTTGGGCATCAGGCCGGGAAACACGGTCTCGTCCAGGTAGGTCCGTTCCAGGCTCTCACCGTAGATCCAGACGATGTTGCGCGGGCGCTGCAACGGCTGCGTCGGCACCTGGTACTCGGGGGCGATGCGCGCGAAGTCGACCGGGCGCAGCTGCTGGTAGAGGCGCTGGCCATCGCGGGCCAGTGGGCTGATCATGATCGTGGCCACCCATACGGCCGCGAAACCGGCGAACAACGCGCCGCCGTGGCCGGTCCGGCGCCAGCGCTTCACCCGCGTGGCGAACAGCGGCAGCAGCGAGACCAGCGCCAGCACGATGAAGCCGGCGATATAGCCCTTGAAGTCGGACACACCGGCGCCTTCCATGTCGGCGCCGAGGTGGTACAGGGTTGCAGCGTTGAGCCCATCACCGGACAGCTTGTCGATCAGCCACCATGCGCTGAGCATGAGCAGCAGCAGCGAGAATGCACTGGCCTTCCACCACACCCACTTGTCGGACGCGAGGAACAGCCAGCACAGCAGCAACAACGACAACAACAGTATCCAGAGCATAGGCAGCTTCGGCAGTGACGGGATGTTGATGGACGTCGTACCGACGCGTGTCCATCCGACCGGCGCTGTCGCAAGCACATACACATGACAGGCCGATGACCCGATAGTGCATGCACGAACCTGACTGAAATGTTTGTTGAAATGACGCGCGCGCAATCGCGCTCAGAAGGTAAAACGAGCGTGAAAGGCTTCGTTGGATTGCATTAAAAACCGCATGAATACGGCGGTTTTGTCGACACGCTAGCGGTGCCCACGTTCCTCGCGTGCCCGCGCGCGACGATCGAACAGCAATGCGCTGGTGACGATGCCAAGCCCCAGCACCACGCCGATCAGCAGCAGCACCAGCGCGATGAGCGGGTACCCGAACAAGTGCCAGCCTGTATCGATCTTCATCATCATTGCCGCCGCCATGATCAGTGCTGCGCTGATGATGCCGGCCGCCACGCGGTTGGCGATCTTCTGCAGGTTTTCCATCAACCGCGATTCTTCCAGCCCAGTCACCTTCATCTGCAGGCGGTTCTCGGCCAGCAGCGCCATGATGTCCGACAGCTTGCGTGGCCCATCGCGCAGCAGCTGCTGCAACTCCATCGCTTCGCTGGCGAGGTTGGCCGCAGACAGGGACTTTTTCAGGCGCGCACGCATTACGTGCTGCAGCTGGCGTTCGACGATGCGGCGGGTATCCAGATCCGGTGCCAGCAAGCGGCATACGGTTTCCAGGTTGAGCAGCGCCTTGCCCAGCAGGCTCAGCTCCGGCGGTGTGCGCAGGCCGCAGGCGGTGGCGATGCGCACCAGGTCCAGCACCACGCGGCCTTCGGAGAAGCTGCCACTGGCCGCGTAGCGCGCGATCAGCTGGCCGGTCTCGCGCAGGTAGCGTTCTTCGTCGAAGGCCTCCAGCCGCGTGCTGATGCTGATCAGGTCATCGGCCACTTCCTCGCCACGACCATCGACCGCCGCGAACAGGATCTTCAGCAGGCGCTCGCGCAGGCGTGGCGGCATGTGCGCGACCATGCCCAGGTCGAAAATCGCCAGCCGGCCATCGGGCATCACCCGCAGGTTGCCGGGGTGCGGGTCGGCGTGGATCTCGCCGTGCACGAAGATCTGGTCCAGGTAGCCGCGGATCAGCGCCGCCGCCAGCGGATCCATCGATTGTTCGGTGCGGCGCACATCGGGAATCGCATCCACGCGCACGCCGGTGGCCAGTTCCATGGTCAGCACGCGCTGGCTGCTGTAGTCCCACAGCGGCTGCGGTATCCACAGGCGGCGGAACGGCTTCAAGTGTCGCCCGAAACGGGCGAGGTTCTCGGCCTCGGCGTGATAGTCCAGCTCCTGCATCAGGGTCTTGGCGAATTCGTTGAGCCAGTCGCGCAGGCGCACGCGGCGGCCGACCTGGGTCAGATGGTCGGCCGCCAGCGCGAAGCTGCGCAGCGCCTCCAGGTCCGAGCGCAGTTGTGCAGCCACTTCGGGCTTCTGCACCTTCACCGCTACCTCGCGGCCATCATGCAGCACCGCGCGATGCACCTGTGCGATCGAGGCGCAGCCCAACGGCTCAGGATCAAACGCGGCGAACAGCTTGTTCACCGGCGCGCCCAGTTCCTGTTCGACGATGGCATGGATGCGCTCGACCGGAATCTCGGCCACCTTTTCCTGCATGCGCTCCAGCGCCGTAGCAAACTCCACCGGCACCATGTCCGGGCGCGTGGACAGCATCTGCCCGAGTTTGACGAAGGTCGGTCCCAGCGCTTCCAGATCGCTGACGAACTGTTCCGGGTTGCCGTCGGCGGGTACTTCAGTCTGGCTGCTGGCCGTATCCAGATTCATGCCCGAGAACACGCCTGAATGGCGGTAGCGCATCAACAGGCGCAGGATCTGGCTGCGCCGGTTCATGCCCTTGACCAGAGGAGGGTTGCCATTCGCGGTGGGCGGCTTGCTCAAGCGGAACTCCTTGCAGACGACGGCCGGTAGCGCCGGGCCATGCCCGGCGGATGCACCGCGCAGGTAGCGCCATGCCCGGCGAAAGAGGGACACCGCCAGTGTCCCCACAACGGGGTCGTCACGCGGTGAACCCGATATCTTCCTCAGCCCGCACCGGATCGGTCAGAATCCGCTCATTCCCTCTCTTGGACGCCCCATGGCCGGTGCCAGCCTGTTTGCCCTGCTCGACGATATCGCCACCCTCCTCGACGATGTCTCGGTCCTGACCAAGGTCGCGGCAAAGAAGACCGCCGGTGTGCTCGGTGACGACCTGGCGCTGAACGCGCAGCAGGTGACCGGGGTCAATGCCAACCGCGAGCTGCCGGTGGTGTGGGCGGTGGCCAAGGGTTCGCTGGTCAACAAAGTGATCCTGGTGCCGGCGGCACTGGCGATCAGCGCGCTGGAGGCGTGGCTGCACAGCCGCGGCTGGAACGTGCCATTGATCGTGCCGTTGATGATGATCGGCGGTGCCTTCCTCTGCTTTGAAGGCGTGGAGAAGCTGGCCCACCGCTTCCTGCACTCGGCCGAGGACGACGCCGAGCATCAGGCCGAACGGCGCAAGGCACTGTCCGATACGCAGGTGGACATGGTGGCGTGGGAGAAGGACAAGGTGAAGGGTGCGATCCGTACCGACTTCATCCTCTCGGCAGAGATCATCGTGTTGACGTTGGGTGTGGTTGCCAGCGCGCCGTTCACCAACCAGGTCGTTACCTTGGCCGTGGTTGCACTGGCGATGACGGTCTTCGTCTACGGGCTGGTCGCGGGCATCGTGAAGCTTGATGACGTTGGCCTGTACCTGTCGCGCAAGGGTGGCGCCATCGCCGCCTTCGGTCGCGGCCTGGTGGCCTCGGCGCCGTGGCTGATGAAGTTCCTGTCGGTAGCCGGCACCATTGCCATGTTCCTGGTGGGCGGCGGCATCCTGGTGCACAACGTGCCGGCGCTGCATCACGCGGTGCAGGCGCTGGGTGGCGAAGGACAGTGGGGCTGGCTGATCAGCGCGGCGGCCAACATGGTGGTCGGCATCGTCGCCGGCGCCATCGTACTGGCCGTGGTGACCGGCGTGCAGAAGCTGCGCGGGAAGTAATCGCCGGCAGGTTCCCAGGTAGAGGCCGACCTTGGTCGGCGCTTCGTTTGCCGCACGTGCCAACCAAGGTTGGCACCTACCGAAGCTGTTTAGGGTGGTCGGTATCATCGCCGGCGGGTTCCCCGGTAGAGGCCGACCTTGGTCGGCGCTTCGTTTGCCGCGCGTGCCAACCAAGGTTGGCACCTACCGAAGCAGTTTCCGGTGCGCCGGGGAACTACCCCGCCTGCACCCGGTTCTTGCCTTGCCGCTTGGCCGCATACAGCGCGTCATCGGCACGTCGCAGCAGGGTTTCGATATCGTCGCCCGGTTGCCATTGCGCCAGCCCGGCGCTGAAATGCACCGGCACGCGCCGGTCCTGCACGGTCAGCACGCGGTGCGCAAGTGAACGTTGCAGGCGCTGCACCGTGGCCATGCTGTCGGCGCCCTGGGTTTCCGGCAGCACCAGCACGAACTCGTCACCGCCCAGCCGTGCGATGCCGTCGGTGGCGCGCAGCAGCAGCTTGCACACGGCCACCAGGTGCTGCAGCAATGCATCGCCACCGGCGTGGCCGTGCGCCTCGTTGGTCAAGTGGAAATCATCCAGATCGATCACGGCCACGCCCAACGGCGAGCCGTTGCGTGCGGCACGGGCCAGCTCACGCTGCAGCAGCTCGTCCAGGCCACGGCGGTTCAGTGCCTGGGTCAGCGGATCGATGCGCGCCAGGTCACCGGCGGCACGCAGTTCCTGCTCCAGCTCGGCGATGCGCTGTTCGGCGCGTTCCACTTCCTGCCGCGCGCTGGCCAGATGATCGCGGGCCTGCGCGGCCTGCTGCTGCACCTTGCCGGTATCGCGCATCACCTCCTGCAGCAACTGGTTGAGGTCGGCGATGCTGCGCGCTTCGCGCAACTGCAGTGCGTAGCTACCGATGCGGTCGTGGTACTCACCGGTACTGGTGGCCATGCCATCCATGCGCTCGATGAATTCGCCCATCAACCCACGCATCGCCGCTTTGGAATCGTCGATGCCCTGGCGCAGCAGGCCCTGCTTGTAGATCACTTCGCGCAGTTCGGCGCGGGTGCGCTCGACTGCTTCAGCTTCCAGCGGCCCATCCAGCAACTGGCGCACCGCGGCGATCTGGCCCTGCAGCCAGCTGCGGTCATCCAGCAGCTCGCTCACGTTCTCCAGCAGCAGCGCGAACAGCTCCAGCAGCAGCGCCTGTTGCTCCTGCCAGCTCTCGGCGCGCACGCCGACCTGGTGGCCGAGTTCGCGCACGCCCTGTTCGATCGGTTCCAGCGCGGTACCGGGTTGCCACTGCCGCAGGCGCAGTGCCAGCGCCTGCGCCTGCTCGCGCAGATCCGGGTCGTGCTGCAGCAGGGCCACCACCGCGCCGCCCAGCAGCAGCCGCAGCTGCTCGGACAGGCGCAGGCTTTCCGGCTGCCCATCCGGCGAGTGCTGCTCGATGGTGCGGATGTACTTGTCGATCAGCTGGCGCATCGCGCGGCCATAGCGCGGCCAATCGGCACTGGCCTGGGCCGACTGCAGGCGGTCGCCCATGTCGCCCAGTTCGCCGGGCAGCGTGGCCATGCCGTTGGCGAACGCGGCCAGCAGCGGCTCGGGCGCGTCGGCGCCGGCGAACAGCTGCTGCAGGGCCACGCCACCACTACCCTGCAGTACCACGCGGTCACCGAGCCCGTCATCCACCACCGCACGCACGCGTGCCGGCGGCCCAAGGGCGGTACCGGGTGCGGCGGGAAGGGGGTCGGGCTGGTCCGTCATGGAGCAAATCCTGGGGGCTGGCAGGGACTGGTTCCAGCATATCGGCGCGGCTGCCGATGGCTTGAACGGCTAGGATGGGCGACAGGATGCCGCAGTGGAGGTGGTGATGCGCGTGATGTTGCTGGGGGCGACCGGCCTGGTCGGCGGGCTGACCCTGTCCCGGCTGCTGGACGACCCGCGCTGCAGTGGCGTGATTGCTCCCACCCGCCGCCCGCTGGCCGTGACCCATGGGACGCTGGAGAACCCGGTATTGGCCTTCGACGCGCTGCCTCCCGCGCCGCAGTGGGCGCAGGTGGACTCCGTCATCTGCGCGCTGGGCAGCACCATTGCCCAGGCCGGCAGCCGCGAGGCCTTTCACCGCATCGACCATGGCTATCCGTTGGCCTTCGCTCGCTTGGCGCAGGCGCAGGGTGCGCGGACCTACGTGCTGAACTCTGCAGCCAGCGCCAACCCGCAGTCGTCGATTTTCTACAGCCGGGTGAAGGGTGAGCTGGAGCGTGATCTGCGCGCGCTCGGCTTCAACTCATTGACCCTGGTCCGCCCAGGGCTGATCGGTGGCGAGCGCAACGAGGTACGCCGTGGCGAGCGTTTCGCACTGACGGTGTTGGGTGCATTGGGGCCAGTGTTGCCACGGGCGTGGCGGATCAACCCGGCCAGCGAAATCGCCAAGGTACTGGTCGAGGCCGCGCTGGCCCCGCAACCGGGTGAGCATGTGGTGGCATCGAGCGCGCTGGCCGGCTGATGTCGCGTGCGCTGCGTCTGACCCAGCTGCTGCAGTTGCTGCGCCGCCATCGACGACCGGTGGCCGGGCAGGTGCTGGCCGACGCGCTGGGCATCAGCCTGCGCACGCTGTACCGCGATATCGAGACGCTGCGCGAGCAGGGCGCTGACCTGCGTGGCGAGGCCGGCGTCGGCTACCAGCTGGCACCGAGCGACACCCTGCCACCGATGAGCCTGCCGCCGGCCAAGATCGACGCGTTGGTGCTGGGTCTGCGTTGGGTCGCGGCGCGCACTGAGCCGGCGCTGGCCGAAGCCGCGCGTGATGCCCTGGCGCGCATCGCGCATGTGTTGCCTGCGGCGCGCCGGGAAGCCTTGCGTGACAGTGGCCTGCGCGTGGGACCTTCGCGTGCGGCGGCCAAGGTTCCCGCCGCACGTCTGCAGGCCGTGCGTGAGGCCGTGGGTTCGCAGCAGCGCCTGAAGTTCGGCTACGAGGATGCGCAGGGCCAGCGCAGCGAGCGCATCGTCTGGCCGTTCGCGCTGGGCTACTTCGATGAGGTGCCGATGCTGGCGGCGTGGTGCGAGAGCCGCGAGGATTTTCGCCATTTCAGGTTGGACCGCATCCGCCAGGTGCGGGTGCTGGAGGATCACTACCTCGTGCCGCGCGCCACGCTGCTGCGGCGCTGGCAGAAGGCGCAGGGCATTGCGCCGGACTGGTTGGATCGTTCGTAGCGTCGGGCTTGTCCGCCTGCTTCCGCGCCTCGCTTCCTGCTGCTGGCGGGATGGGGTGACGGCCTTTGTTCTTCGCTCCTGGTAGATGTCGAGCTTGCTCGACTGCCCTTGATCTTCGCGAACAGCAGTCGAGCAAGCTCGACCTCTACCAAGGCAGGGGCAACAGCAGTCGAGCAAGCTCGACCTCTACCAAGGCAACGGCAACAGCAGTCGAGCAAGCTCGACCTCTACCAAGGCAACGGCAACAGACGTCGAGCACGCTCGCCGCTACTGACAGAATCTGTCAGCAGGCTCGTTCCACCATGATTGCTCCCAACAACGGAGCTTCCCCATGTTCAAGCCCAGCACCCTGCTGCAGTACGTGCGCGACGTCGCCGCCAGCGCCACCTTCTACAGCGGCATCCTCGGCAAACCGCCGGTCGAGCAGTCGTCAGGCTTTGCCCTGTTCCTGCTCGGCGATGGTGCCGCCCTGGGCCTGTGGCAGCGCGATGACGTGCAGCCGCCGGTGTCCGCGCAGGCCGGTGCGGCGGAACTGGCGATGGTGGTTGCCAACCCGGAGGCTGTGCAGCAGATGCACGATGCCTGGCGCGCACTCGGCGTGCAGATCCTGCAGGCGCCGGTGACGCTGGAGTTCGGCCATACCTTTGTCGGGGCAGATCCTGATGGCCACCGCCTGCGTGTGTACAGCCGTGCCGAGGGCTTGGTCGCGCGCGATTGATCGCCCGCATTGTGTAGATCCACGCCATGCGTGGATGCGGGCAAAAAAACGCCGGGCAGTGCCCGGCGTTTTCCCGTTCATGTGCCAACCAACGGTTGGCACCCACCGATAAGGCGGTCGATCAGCTGGCCAGTGCCAGGTCGTCCATCATCGCGCGCAGGAAGCGGGCGGCTTCACCACCGGTGGCCGCGCGGTGGTCGAAGGTGACCGACAGCGGGATCACCTTGTGCGCTTCCACGCCGCCCATCACCGGGGTCATCTGGTGGCGGGCACGGCCGGCACCGACGATGGCCACGCACGGCGGCACCACGACCGGGGTCGCGTAGCGGCCGGCGAACATGCCGAAGTTGGACAGCGAGATGGTGTAGCCGCTCAGTTCCGAGGCGGCGATGGAACGCGATTCCACCTGCTCGCGCAGGCGGTTGACGCCTTCACGGATGCCGCGTGCGTCGAGCATGTCGGCATTGCGCAGGGCCGGCACGAACAGGCCGTCGTCGGTGTCCACGGCGATGCCGATGTCCACCTGCGCGTGCAGGGTGCGGGTCAGCGCTTCACCGTCGAACCAGGCGTTCATCGCCGGCACCTTCTGTGCGGCGACCACGATCGAACGCACCAGGCGGGCGGTAACGTCGTTGCCCGGCAGCCAGGCATGGATGTCGGCGTCGTCGTTCAGCGTGGTCGGCACGACCTTGCTGTGCGCATCGGCCATCACCCGCGCCATGTTGCGGCGCACGCCCTTCAGCGGTTCCGGCTGGCCCTTGGCGACCACGCCCGGCGGCTGGGTGCGCATCGGCTTGCCGGCGGCGGACAGCGGGGTGCGAGCTTCGCTCTGCACCGGGGCAGACACCTGCGCCGGGGCCGGCGCGGCATACGCGGCGGCAGCGACCGGCGCCGGAGCGGCACCCAGCTTGGCGCTGCCATCGGCCGCAGCCTGCTTGACGTCGGCCATGGTGACCGCGCCGTCGGTGCCGGTGGCACGCACGCGGCTCAGGTCCACGCCCAGCTTGCGCGCGGTGGCACGCACGGCTGGCACGGCCTTGACGCCACCGACGGCCAGCGCCTGCTCGGCGTGCACGGCGTTGGAGCTCTGCATCGCGCCAACCACGGTACCGGCGTCATCGCGTTCGGCAGCGGCGGGCTTGGCTGCTTCGGCGGCGACCGGTGCGGCCGGCAGCGGCGGCGGCGTCGGTGCAGCAGCTGGCGCTGCATGACCGTGGCTGTGGCCGGTGTCCTGGCCATCGGCACGCTGCGGCAGGTTCGGGTCCAGCTCGAAGCTGGCCAGCACCGAACCGGTCGGGATGATGTCGCCGGGCCCGCCGGACAGCTTCAGCACCTTGCCGGAGAACGGCGAGGGCACTTCCACGACGGCCTTGGCGGTCTCCATCGAGACCAGTGGCTCGTCCAGCTTGATCACATCGCCTTCCTTGACGAACCACTCGACGATGGTCGCGTCCGGCAGGCCTTCGCCCAGGTCGGGCAGGTTGAAGTTCTTGGTCTGGCTCATTTGCAGTTCTCTTCCAGCAGTTCCAGTTCGCGGGCCGGCAGCCAACCCGTCGCGCCATTGGCGCGCTCGGACCACCACCACCCGCCGTGTTCGTGATGAAGCTTCACCATCTCGCCGTTTTCCACATCCAGCTCGCGGGCGTCGTAGTCGCACAGCGCTTCGGCGCGACCCTCGTCCAGCAGCTGCAGCCAGGCGATGGGCGCCCATCCAGCGCGCCCATCGTTGGTGCGTACCCAGGCAAACGCCGGCCATTCCTCGTCACGTACACCTACTTCGACGATCTGGCCGGTGCGGAACCGGAGCGGGTTGGGATACTGGCTGCGGTAAGCCCCCAGAAGGCGGGCCCGCATGTCAGCCTGCCGCCACCGCGCGCTTGGCCGCAGCCACGATCCGCTCAACGCTCGGCAGGTACTTCATTTCCAGGCGGAACAGCGGAATGTGGGTGTCGTAGCCAGTGACGCGCTCGACCGGGGCCAGCAGGTCGTAGATCGATTCCTCGGCCAGGCGCGCGGCGATCTCGGCGCCGAAGCCCGCGGTCTTCGGGGCCTCCTGCACGATCACGCAGCGGCCGGTCTTGGCCACCGATTCGGCGATGGTGGCGAAGTCCAGCGGACGCAGCGTGGCCACGTCGATGACTTCGGCACTGATGCCTTCGCCGGCCAGCTTGTCGGCCGCTTCCAGCGCTTCCTTCACCTGTGCGCCCCAGGTCACCAGGGTCACGTCGGTGCCGTCGCGCAGCACGAAGCACACGTCCAGCGGCAAGGCTTCGCCGTCGTTGACGACCACTTCCTTGTACTGGCGGTAGATGCGCTTGGGCTCCATGTAGATCACCGGATCCGGCTCACGGATCGCGGCCAGCAGCAGGCCATAGGCACGCTGCGGCGAGGACGGCAGCACCACGCGCAGGCCCGGCACGTTGGTGAAGATCGCCTCGTTGGCTTCGCTGTGGTGTTCCGGCGCGCGGATGCCACCGCCCCACGGCACGCGCAGCACCATCGGGCAGTGCAGGCGGCCACGCGTGCGGTAACGCAGGCGTGCGGCGTGGCAGATGATGTGGTCGACCATCGGGTACATGAAACCGTCGAACTGGGCTTCGGCCACCGGCTTCATGCCCTGTGCGGCCAGGCCGATGGTCAGGCCGGCGATGGTGGTTTCATCCAGCGGGGTGTCGAGGATGCGCTCGGAGCCGAAGCGCTGCTGCAGGCCGGCAGTGGCGCGGAACACGCCACCGTTGACGCCCACGTCTTCGCCCAGCACCAGCACCGACGGGTCGTGTTCCAGCTCCCAGGCCAGTGCCTGGGTGATGGCTTCGATCAGGGTGATGGGGGTGGTGGTCATGCTCTCTTCTCCGCGCGCGACGGCGGCGCTGTCGGCGGCGTTGGTGTGCGCGCCGGGCGCGCCGTTCTTGATCTCATCCATGGCGCTGCTCCAGCGCAATCGCCTGGGCACGCTGGGCCAGCAGGTCCTGCGGCGGATCGGCATACAGGAAGTCGAACATCGCCTCGACCGGCTGCACCGGCGTGTTGAGGTACAGGTTCACTTCTTCGTCCACGCGCTTGCCGCACTCGGCGACCCAAGCGGTTTCCTCGTCTTCGCTCCACACACCGGCGTTGATCAGGTACTTGCGCAGGCGCAGCATCGGCTCGCGCTGCCAGGCATCCTTCACTTCGGCGTCGTCGCGGTAGCGGCGCGCGTCATCGGCGGTGGTGTGGTCGGACAGGCGGTAGGTCATCAGTTCCAGCACAGTGCCACCGTCGCCGGCCAGCGCACGTTCGCGCGCCTGCTCCATCGCCGCCAGCACCGCGATCAGGTCGTTGCCGTCTACCTGCAGGCAGTGCAGGCCGCCGGCCAGGCCCTTCTGCGCCAGCGTTTCGGCACCGGTCTGGGCCGAACGCGGAACCGAGATGGCCCAGCCGTTGTTGACGATGCACAGGATCAGCGGGAGCTTGTAGGCGCCGGCCGAATTCAGTGCCGCGTAGAAGTCGGTCTTGGAGCTGCCGCCGTCGCCGCACACGGCCACCGCGATCTGCGGTTCCTTGTTGAGCTTGAACTTCAGCGCGGCACCTGCGGCATGCAGGCACTGGGTGGAGATCGGCACGCAGAACGGGAAGTCCTTGGCCGCGTTGCCACCGTAATCGTTGCCGCGTTCGTCGCCGCCCCAATACATCAGCACGTCGTGCGGACGCACGCCACGCATGAACATCGCGCCATACTCGCGGTACGAAGGTGCGAACACGTCGTCCTTCTGCATCGCCGCGCCGATGCCCACGTGCGCGGCTTCATGGCCCAGGCAGGCGGCATAGGTGCCGAGCTTGCCGGTGCGCTGCAGCGCGATGGATTTGCTGTCGAACGTACGTACGAACAGCATCTGCTTGAACAGCGGTACCAGGACCTTGGGGTCGCGCAGCGACGCGGGCAGGTCATCGCGGACGAGCGTGCCGTCCGTATCCAGGTACTGCAGGTATTCGATCTTGAATTCAGCGGCAACCGTCATTGCGTACTGCACCTTCGACAGAGAAGTTACAAATGATATGAATCGCCATGTTAAGGAACGCGTACGGAATAGCCTTCCTGCGGCGCAACACGGCGATGCCCTGTTTTACCCCTGCCGGCGGGTGGGGGGCCAATAACAACAACGTATTCAGTCGTTGCTGCAAAGCATCAGAATACGCCTCTGGCTGACTGCCCGTACAACGGCCCGAACGGTTCCACGCGCAGGCCCGGCATCGGCGGATGCTCCACGGCCCGCCGGACGCCCCGGTATGGACGTGGCGGCTGCCAGCGTGGCGGCAACGCGCTACCCTTGCCGCCCCCGATCTGGTCCCGCCCATGTCCGTCGACAACAACCAACGCGATCTCGAAGCCGGCATCCATACCGACCTGCAGGGACGGCTGACCTACGGCGGCTACCTGCGGCTGGACCAGCTGCTCAGTGCGCAGCAGCCGCTGTCCAGTCCGCCGCACCACGACGAGATGCTCTTCATCATCCAGCACCAGACCTCGGAGCTGTGGCTGAAGCTGCTCGGCCACGAGCTGCGTGCCGCAATCGGCTTCCTGCAGCGCGATGAAGTCTGGCAATGCCGCAAGGTGCTGGCGCGCAGCAAGCAGGTACTGCGCCAGCTGACCGAGCAGTGGTCGGTGCTGGAAACGTTGACGCCGTCCGAGTACATGGGCTTCCGCGACGTGCTGGGCCCGTCGTCGGGCTTCCAGTCGCTGCAGTACCGCTACATCGAGTTCCTGCTGGGCAACAAGAACGCGCAGATGCTGCAGGTGTTCGAGCATGATCCGGCCGGTCAGGCACAGCTGCGCATCGCGCTGGAAGCGCCCAGCCTGTACGAGGAATTCCTGAAGTACCTGGCCCGTTTCGGCCACGCCGTGCCGGCGGTGTACGAGGCCCACGACTGGACCCAGCCGCATGTGGCCGACGACGCGCTGCAGCCGGTCTTCGAACGCATCTACCAGGACACCGACCGCTACTGGCGCGAGTATTCGCTGTGCGAGGACCTGGTGGACCTGGAAACGGCCTTCCAGCTGTGGCGATTCCGACACATGCGCACGGTGATGCGGGTGATCGGCTTCAAGCGCGGCACCGGCGGCTCGTCCGGCGTGGGCTTCCTGGCCAAGGCGCTGGAGCTGACCTTCTTCCCCGAATTGTTCCAGGTGCGCACCAGCCTGCAGGCCGCGCCCGCGGCCGATCTGGCCTGACTCCCATTCAGCTTGGCCACCGACCCCGGTTTGATTGTTTCAGATGCAAGTTCAGCGAGCAGGTTGCCACCTGCCTCGAACGGCGTGTATTTGACGTGAACGACAGAAGTCGGTGATCCTCGCGCGTTGCTCCATTGCACATTGGACGTGCTCGTCATCCACCGAACCAGGAAACCCGCATGAGCGTAAACGCCACTGCGAACACCCCAGAGCCGGCCGTGCCGGACTTCAAGACCATGATGGGCCACCCGCGCCCGTTGTGGATGCTGTTCATGACCGAGTTCTGGGAGCGCTTTGCGTTCTACGGCATCCGCTGGGCCTTGGTGCTGTACATCGTCGCCCAGTTCCGCGATGGCAGCGCCGCCGGTGAAGCCGACGCCAGCCGCATCTATGGTGCCTACCTGGCGCTGGTGTACGCCGCGGCGATCTTCGGTGGCTACGTGGCCGACCGGGTGCTGGGGTACCAGCGATCGATCCTGACCGGTGCGGTCATCATGGCCGCCGGCCTGTTCATGATCTCGTTGCCGGAAGAGCATCTGTTCAAGCTTGGCCTGGCCACGATCATCGTCGGTAACGGCATGTTCAAGCCGAACATCTCGACCATGGTCGGCAAGCTGTACGGCCTGAAGGACGAGCGTCGCGATTCGGGCTTCACTATCTTCTACATGGGTATCAACATCGGCGCGATGATCGCCCCGGTGCTGACCGAGTACCTGGCCCGCAAGGTCTTCGGCACCTCGGAAATGCCGTCCTACAAGGTCGTGTTCATCGCCTCGGGCGTGGGCATGCTGGTCTCGCTGGTGTGGTTCTACATCGGTCGTGCCGGCCTGAAGGGCATTGGCGCGCCGCCGGCCGGCGCTGAAGGCTTCGGCCGCGTGGTCATGGTGCTGGTGGGCTCGCTGTTCGCCATTCCGGTGGCCTACTTCCTGCTCGCCACCGGTGCCGCCGCGCTGGCCTGGATCCTGGGCGTGATGTTCGCCGCCCTGGCCGTGCTGCTGCTGGTGGAGGGCATCCGCGAGGGCAAGGTGCAGCGCGACCGCGTGATCGCCATGCTGATCATCTTCGCCTTCAACGTGATGTTCTGGATGTTCTTCGAACAGGCCGGCAGCTCGTTCACCTTCCTGGCCGAGAACATCGTCAACCGCCAGATGGGTGAGTGGACCTTCCCGACCGCGTGGTTCCAGTCGGTCAACTCGGTGGCGATCATCACCCTGGCGCCGATCATCGCCTGGATCTGGGTGGCCCTGGGCCGCGCCAATCCGTCCATTCCGCGCAAGTTCGGCCTCGGCCTGCTGTTCAACGGCGCCGCCTTCGCCCTGCTGATGTACGCGCTGTCGCAGATGGTAGTGGACGGCAAGATCCCGTTCTGGACCCTGTTCATGGTCTACGTCATCCAGTCGGTCGGTGAGCTGTGCCTGTCGCCGATCGGCCTGTCGATGGTGACCAAGCTGGCCCCGGTGCGCCTGGTCGGCTTCGGCATGGGTGGCTGGTTCCTGTCCACCGGCATCGGCAACAACCTGTCGGGCATCTTCGCTGGTGTTGTCAGTGGTGAAGGTGGCATGACGGTCGAGTCGGCCCTGAAGGGGTATACCTTCGGGTTCTGGGCCCTGATCGGCTCCGGCGTGGTGCTGTTCCTGGTCGCCCCGCTGATCAACAAGCTGATGCACGGCGTCAAGTAATGATGAGAGGGTAGATGGCATGCGTAGCAAGCTCGGTACTGCGGTGGTGGTGGTCTGTGTGGCGCTGATCGGCGCCTGTTCCCAACCGCAACCGCCTGCAGCTGCCGAGCCTGCGCAGCCATTGGATACCCGACCCACCGAGCCACCGGTCGCTGACCCCAGCGAACCGGTGGCCTCGGGCAACACCCCGGTGGCGGCGGACATCGCCGCCATCGCCGGGCTCGGTGCACAGTTCGACCCGAGCCGCGACCCCGGCAACGATCTGGCCACCGCCAAGGTGGAAGCCCAGCGCGGCAACAAGCGCATCCTGCTCGAGGTCGGCAACGCCGCCTGCGAGCGCTGCAAGTCACTGGATGAGACGGTTGAAGGCAACGGCGACCTGCGCCGCTTCCGCGATGCCCACTATGTGTGGGTGAAGGTCAACGCCAGCGACGAACAGCCCAACACCGCTTTCTTCGCGCAGTTCCCGGTGATGGAACGCGACTACCCGTACCTGCTGGTGCTCGATGCCGATGGCGGACTGTTGGTATCGCAGGCCACCGGCGAGCTGCGCAAGGGCGAAGCCTTCCAGCCTGCGCGGGTGACCGCGTTCCTCAAGCAGTGGGCGCCTGACCGGTAGTGCCGGCCGCTGGCCGGCAGCTTTGGTGGGTGCCGACCGTTGGTCGGCACTGAGGCCGGATCGCATCCACGCATGGCGTGGATCTACTGTGGTGCTGATCGCTTGGCCGGCAGCTTTGGTGGGTGCCGACCGTTGGTCGGCACTGAGGCACATCCACGCATGGCGTAGCCCTACTGCGCGCGCCGTCACACTCTCCGAATCGGCGTCTCAACTTCAACGCACGTGCGCCGTTACCGGCAAGGACTTCAGTCGACGCCCCGTCGACGCACCCTACCGGAACGCCCATGCACAGCGACCACGCCGAACGATTGCCCGAACCTGCCAGCGCATTGGCCGAGGGCGGAGCAGACGAGGGCGTGACCTTGCCGGCACAGGAAGCGCTGCTCGATGACGCCGGAACCGGCGAGGACACCGTTGAACTGGCGCCGCCGCGCCACCGCCTGCCGCAGATTGCGCTGCCCGACAACGTGGTGCTGAAGGGCGCGGTGCAGAAGCTGGTCGAGCAGAAATCACGCTTGGATACGCTGGCCGCCGAAGGCCAGTTGGCCGGATTGCTGCCGCCGGAATGGCAGGGCCATGGCGTGCGCGCCATCGAACTGTCCACCTTCATCCAGGGCGTGCTGCCGTTCCTGCAGCCGGGCGAACGCGGCGAAACCGCGCCCGCGCGCTTGCCGGTGCGTCATGTGCTGGGTGACGACAGCCGCTGGGGCCTGGAGGATGTCTCCGAGCCGAAATCGCTGGCCTGGTACCTGGCCAGCGACGAACGCGCCACCGCGGGCAGCAAGGACGTGGGCGAGGCGTATCTGGTCGGTGCACTGGGGCTGGCGTGGATGCAGGAAGGGCGCAGCCGCCCCGGCTTCCTGCGCGCGATGGGCCAGGACAGTCTGGCGGCGCGGGTCACCATGCTCGGCTACCCGCCGGCCAACGAATTGGCGCTGTACAGCGTCACCGCGCACGGCCAGCCGCAGATCTGGTGCGTGCATGGCCGCCGCCGCATGCGCCCGTTGGTTGCGCCTTGGTTGAGCGTGCCGTTGCTGACCGCCTACGGCGTGCCGGCACCGGTCGCATGGCCGTCCAGTTTCCCGCCGGTGGAGGCCGTGGCCGACCTGTTGGCGACCGCACGCCAGGGCCGCGCGCTGCCCGAAGTGGACCTGGCCAAGGCGGTGGCGAAGATCGCAGAGGACGCCGCTTCCGACGCCTGGCAGCCGGTCAGCCTGCTGCAGCTCAACACCTGGTCGCCACGCTGGCACTTCTTCCTGGGCACCTTCGTCGGCCTGCCATCATTGCTGCTGGTGGCTGCGGCGCTGGCGCTGCCGGGGGCCATCGAAGCGGCCACGGTTGCCGCCTCGCTCGGCTTTGCCGGCGGTGCCATTGCGGCGCTGGCGGTGCCGTGGATCCATGCGCGGCGCAAGCATCTGAGCTGAGGCGTGAGCACCATCCACGCGTGGCGTGGCTCTACAGGGGGCTGGGTGCCGCGGTCTGCAGTTGTTGCCGGGCCCGCTCCATGGCGGTCTGCAATCTTTGCTTGAGGACCTCACGAGGGGGCAGGGTGGTCAGGTACTCCGCGACGTGGATGCCTGAGCGATCCAGCTCCAGCAATTCGATCTGGCCCGCCTTCTTCCCTGTGCAGAGGATGATGCCCAACGGCGCCTGTTCGCCGTCCTCACGTTCGTAGCGGTCCAGCCAGCGCAGATAGAGTTCCATCTGCCCTTTGTAGGCGGGCTTGAACTCGCCGATCTTCAGCTCGATGGCGATCAGCCTGCGCAGGCGACGGTTGTAGAACAGCAGGTCCAGGTGGAAGTCATCGCCGTCGATCTGGATACGCTTCTGGCGGGCGACGAAACTGAAGCCCGTGCCAAGTTCGAGCAGGAAGCCCTGCATCTCGCGAAGGATCGCGCTTTCCAGGTCATGCTCGTCCCAGCTGTCCTTCAGACCAAGAAAATCCAGTACATAGGGGTCACGCAGTACCAGCCCCGGAGACAGCTGCTGGTTGCCGCGCAGTGCCGCCAACTCATCGGCGATGGTCTGCTCTGGCTGACTGGAAAGCGCTGTGCGCTCATACAGCATCGAATCGATGCGCTGGCGTAACGTACGCACACTCCAGCCCTCGGTGGTGGCCATCTGCGCATAGAAGTCGCGCTTGAGCGGATCCGCCAGTGGGATCAGCGCGATGAAGTGGGTCCAGCTCAATTGTCGTATCAGCGATACGACAATCTGCTCGTCTGCAAATGCGGTGGAGAACTGCACCATCCTGCGCAGGCTCTTCTCACCGAAGGATGTGCCGAACTCGGCAGACAGCGCCTTGGCTATCCGGGCGAAGAGGACCTCTCCGTAGCGCGCACGTTGCCCAGCCATCTGGTCCACATGGATGCGACGCCCGATTCGCCAGTACAGCAGGGTCAGTTCGGCGTTGATGGTCCTGTGCATCCTGCTGCGCGCTGCACAGATCAGCTCTCTGAGATCGGCCAGCAATTCCTGGCCATGCGGCAGCGTTGAACGCGTGTCATCCATGAGGGAGCCCGTCCGATGTGGATCCATGGCCGGGCTGATACCCGTTGAACGCTTACCGTCAGGCTGCAGGCACGGACAGTCCAATAGGAGAATTCACTGGATCAGCTCGTTTCGATACACCAGCCTCGCGGAAACGGGCGGTAGCGGGCCAATGCGGAAATCCCGCCGGGCGAGAGCGACATCTCAGGACGACATCTGCAGGAAGTGAATGCGTCCGATGGCCTCGTTTGCGGCCAGCCCACGGTCCGCGAAAGAGCGGGTCGCGTCAGAAACAAAGGGGCGGACGACAACCGCCCAGCCGCTGTTCCGCTACCGGCCAGGGTCCGCACCCGCGACTTGGGGCCCAAAACGACTTAATCCCCTCCGTCCCCTTTTTTCCTCAGACCCCTTCGCCCATCCGTTCCAGACCATCACCGGCCAGGCGCTGGATCAGCTTCTCCAGCACCTGCTCTTCCTCTTCGCTCAGCACCGACATCAGCTTGCGGGTGATCTCGATCACCATCGGCGCGATGGTCTCGTACACCTCGAAGCCGGCTGCCGACAGCGCCAGCACCGAGCGGCGGCGGTCGTCGCCGTGGGTTTCGCGCTTGATGAAGCCGCGCTCCAGCAGGCGGGCCACGGCGCGGCTGACCGCCACTTTGTCCATTGCCGTGCGGTCGGAGACCTCGCTGGCCGAGGAGCCCGGGTACAGCGCCAGGATGGTGATCACCCGCCATTCGGGGATCGCCAGGCCGTAACGATCTCCGTATAGCTTGGCGATGTTGCCGCTGACCCGGTTGGACAGCACGCTCAGCCGGTACGGCAGGAACTGTTCCAGGTCGAGCAGGACGTGCGAGGAACGCAGGCGGGTCGAAACGGGATCGGCGGGGCTCATGTTGCGGTGCACCTTGCTGGTGGTTTCAAGTGTAACTATAAGGGGTAGGTCCAGACCCTGCATTCTCGCCGGGTCCCTACCTGCCCGCACCTGGTTTGTACCGATGCGGTACCGATTCGGAGCCACGCCATGAATACCGCAGTCCCGACCGCCTCGCATCCCAACCCCGGCATGCAGGTCACCACCTTCGAGAACCCGATGGGCATCGACGGCTTCGAGTTCGTCGAATTCGCCGCCCCGGCCGGCCGTGGCCAGGAGCTGCACGAGTACTTCCGGAAGATGGGCTTCAGCGCGGTGCTCAAGCACAAGCAGCGTCCGATTACCGTCTATCGCCAGGGCGACGTCAACTTCCTGGTCAATGAAGACCCCGATTCGTTCGCGGCCGACTTCGCTGAAAAGCACGGCCCGTGCGCCTGCGGCTTCGCCATCCGCTTCAAGAAGCCGGGCGCGGAGGTCTACCAGACCGCGCTGGGCAACGGCGCCGAAGCCATCGCCTTCAAGCCTGAGAGCAAGGCGGTCAATGCCCCGGTCATCAAGGGCATCGGCGACTGCATGCTGTATCTGGTCGACCGCTACGGCGATGCCGGCAGCATCTTCGATGGCGACTACGAACTGATCGCCGGCGCCGAACTGCGCCCGAAGGGCTTCGGCCTGACCTTCATCGACCACCTGACCCACAACCTGTACTTCGGCAACATGCAGCAGTGGTCGGACTACTACGAGCGTCTGTTCAACTTCCGCGAGATCCGCTACTTCGACATCAAGGGCCTGAAGACCGGTCTGGTGTCCAAGGCGATGACCGCGCCGGACGGCATCGTGCGCATCCCGCTGAACGAATCGTCCGACCCGCGCAGCCAGATCAACGAGTACCTGGATGCGTACAAGGGCGAGGGCATCCAGCACATCGCCTGCTTCACCGAGAACATCTACGAGACCGTCGAAGCGATGCGCGCGCAGGGCGTGGACTTCCTGGATACGCCGGAGACCTACTTCGACGTGATCGACCAGCGTGTGCCGAACCACGGTGAAGACGTGGCGCGCCTGGCGAAGAACAAGATCCTGATCGACGCTGATCCGGAAACCCACCAGCGCAAGCTGCTGCAGATCTTCACCCAGAACTGCATCGGCCCGATCTTCTTCGAGATCATCCAGCGCAAGGGCAATGAAGGCTTCGGCGAAGGCAACTTCACCGCGCTGTTCGAGAGCATCGAGCGCGACCAGATCCGCCGCGGCGTGCTGTAACGTTCAACAGTAGCGCCGGGTCATGCCCGGCGCCTGTTCACCTGTAGAGCCGAGCCATGCTCGGCTGCTTTCGGTTCCGGTCTCGTCGTGTCAGGAGTCCTCATGTCCCCCGCCATCACTGCCCGCGGCTACCAGTCCGGTTTCGGCAACGAATTCGCCACCGAGGCCGTCGCCGGCGCGCTGCCGGTCGGGCAGAACTCGCCGCAGAAGGTCGGCCACGGCCTGTACGCCGAACAGCTGACCGGCACCGCCTTCACCGCGCCGCGTGGCAGCAATCGCCGCAGCTGGCTGTACCGGATCCGCCCGGCGGTGACCCATGGCGAGTTCACTCCATTTGCGCAGTCGCAGCTGCAGTGTGATTTCGGCGCACAACCGGCCTCGCCGAACCAGCTGCGCTGGAGCCCACTGCCGTTGCCGGAACTGCCGACCGACTTCGTCGAGGGCCTGTACACGATGGGTGGCAACGGCTCACCTGACGCGCACGCTGGCGTGGGCATCCATCTGTATGCGGCCAACCGCGATATGGTCGGCCGCTACTTCTACGATGCCGATGGCGAGCTGCTGATCGTGCCGCAGCTGGGTAGCCTGCGCCTGCTGACCGAACTGGGTGTGATCGAGATCGAACCGCAGCAGATCGCGGTGATTCCGCGTGGCGTGCGCTTCCGCGTGGAGCTGCCCGATGGCCCGAGCCGCGGCTACATCTGCGAAAACTACGGTGCGCTGCTGAAGCTGCCCGACCTCGGCCCGATCGGTTCCAACGGTCTGGCCAATCCGCGCGACTTCGAGACCCCGCACGCGGCGTTCGAGGATGTCGACGGTGAATTCGAACTGATCGCCAAGTTCGAAGGCCGCCTGTGGCGCGCCCCGATCGACCATTCGCCGCTGGACGTGGTGGCCTGGCACGGCAACTACGCACCGTACCGCTACGACCTGCGCCGCTTCAACACCATCGGCTCGATCAGCTACGACCACCCGGACCCGTCGATCTTCCTGGTACTGCATTCGCCCAGCGATACGCCGGGGACCAGCAACATGGACTTCGCGATCTTCCCGCCGCGCTGGCTGGTGGCACAGAACACGTTCCGCCCGCCGTGGTTCCACCGCAACATCGCCAGCGAATTCATGGGCCTGGTGCACGGTGCCTACGATGCCAAGGCCGAAGGCTTCGTGCCCGGCGGTGCATCGCTGCACAACTGCATGAGCGGTCACGGCCCGGACGCACCGACCTTCGACAAGGCGTCCAATGCGGACCTGTCCAAGGCCGATGTGATCAAGGACACGATGGCCTTCATGTTCGAGACCCGCGCGGTGATCCGCCCGACCGCACAGGCCTTGGCTGCCAGCCATCGCCAGGGCGATTACCAGCAGTGCTGGAACGGCCTGCGCAACAACTTCCGGTCGACCCGCTAGCGTGGTGGGCGCCGACCTTGGTCGGCACGGATCCTGACCGCATCCACGCATAGCGTGGATCTACCGGTTGCTGCTCCTGGTGGGTGCCGACCTTGGTCGGCACGGATCCTGACCGCATCCACGCACGGCGTGGCTCTACCGGTTGCTGCTCCTGGTAGGTGCCGACCTTGGTCGGCACGGATCCTGACCGCATCCACGCATGGCGTGGATCTACCGAAAGGCGGTCGGGACGCGAAACCGTAGATCCACGCCATGCGTGGATGATTCCCGCCGGAACCTGCGCTTACGCCACCTCGGCGAACGCGTCGCAATGTTCCAGCGGCAGCGCCTCCAGCAGGCGCTGGCGTACGCGTTGGCAATAGCCGTCGGAGGTCAGCGCGGGCAGCACCTGCAGGGCTGACTGCAGCCGCTGCAGCACTTCGTCTTCCGCACGCGCCTGCTGCAGGTCGCGGAACACGGCGGCGGCCTGTGGGTGGCGCTGCATCTCGAGGATGCCCAGCACGTAGATGCGCGCGGCCACCAGCGAACGGCGACGTTCGACCGCGGGTGCAGCAGGTGCGGCTGCCGGTGGTTCGGGCACCGGCTCTACTGCGGCTGCGGGCGACGGTGCCGGGGCCGGGGCTGTGGCGCCAGTACCGGTACTGAGGTACCCCGCCTGTACCAGCTGGATGACCATCGCTGGCGCTTCCGGGCCCAGCAGGCCGGTCAGGTCGACGACGGTACGTTGGCCGTCGCACAGGATCAGCAGCCGTCGCTGGCGCATGTCCAGCGGCGCGCGGTGAGCTTGCAGCGCGGTTCGGGCGAGATCGGTCTTGCGCGGTTGCATGGGGGGACGGCCAGGTCGGTGCTCGCCGAGCCTGAACGAAGGCGATGAAACCGCGATGACAATGCAGCATCTGCACACGGGGTGGGCTAGCGTGCAGCCACCTTCGTGCCAGGGAACCGCACCGATGAAGCACCTCCCGATTGCTGGTCTGCTGTTGTTGTCGCTCACTGCCTGCAACCGCACGCCTGAGCCACCTGCTGATGCCCCGGCCAAGGGCGCTACGCCGGCTGCTGTCGCGGCTGATGCCGATCTGGCAACCCGGTCGCCGGCCGATCCCCGCACCGACAGCCCGGCGCAGTTGGACGGATTCGCCGGCGCAAAGCTGGGCGCTGGCATCGCCGAGGTCCGCAGCGGTTTCGGGAAGCCGCTGCAGGGGTTGGGTAGCGACGCCAGTGGCAAGCCGCTGCCAGCCGACGACGGCAACGACGGCTGCTATTTCCTGCGCCCGCAGGATGCCGAGGCCCCGCGCCTGATGATCGAAGGCCGCAAGCTGGTGCGCTATGACGTACGCAGTGCGGCGATCACTGCACCGGGTGGCGGCAAGGTCGGCATGACCCTGGGCGAGCTGCAGGTGCTGTATCCCGAGCGCGGTGATGTCGGTCCCGACAAGTACGACGAGAAGGCCCAGCACCTGCGTGTGCGTCCGGCGCAGGAGGGCGGGGCGGTGATCGACTTCGCACTCGGTGCGGATGGCCGGGTCGGCGCGTGGCGGGTCGGAAAGACCCCGCAGGTCGATTATGTGGAAGGCTGTGGCTGATCCTTGATCCACGGCCCAGCCACGCGCGCGGGCCAAGCGTAGAATCGCGCCACCACTGCTGGGGGAGTGCTCGATGATCGCCATTGCCATTGCCTGGTTCCTGCTTGGCCTGCTGCTGCTGGCGCTGGGCGGGGACTCCATCGTCAAGGCCGTGTCCGGTCTGGCCCAGCGCTTCGGGGCCAGTCCGTTCACTGCCGGACTGCTGCTGCTCGGGGTGACCACCTCGCTGCCGGAACTGGCGGTCAACGCGCGCGCGCTGGCGGTCGGCCAGCCGGAGCTGGCGCTGGGCAATGCGGTGGGCAGCAGCATCGTCAACCTGGGCCTGACCCTGGCTGTTGCCGCGATGGCTGCGCCGCTGCTGCTGCGCGCGCGGCTGCAGACGGTGATGTGGTGGTCGCTGCTGGCGGCCGGCGTGCTGTTGATCCTGTTCGGGCTCGATGGCGGCCTGGCGCGCTGGGAGGGTGGTGTACTGCTGGCCGGCTTCATCGTGGTGCAGGTGCTGCTGCTGCGCCGTGGCCGCAGCGAGAACGCCGAGGTGCAGGCGGCTATCGCCGAATCCGCTCTGAGTCGTACCAGCCTGCCGTTGAACGTGTTGCGGGTGCTGATCGCCGCGCTGACCCTGTACTGGGGCGCACGCCTGGTGGTGGGTGCGGCAGCTGACTTCGGCGTGGCCCTGGGTTGGACACCGCTGCTGGTCGGTCTGCTGCCGGTGGCGATCGGTACCGCGCTGCCGGAGGTGGCAACCGCAATTGCTGCCGCACGCCGTGGTCATGGCGACATGGTGTTGGGCCACGTACTGGGTTCCAGCGTGGTCAACCTGCTGCTGGTGATCGGTGCGATGGCGGTGCTGCAGCCGCTGGCACTGCCGGCCTCGTTCGTGCGCCTGGAACTGCCGGCGCTGCTGGCCTTCGCGCTGGTGCTGTACCCGATGCTGCGTGGCGACCTGAAGATCAGCCGCGGCGAAGGCGCGATCCTGCTGGTCGCGTTTGTTGGCTGGTTCGTGCTGGAGCTGCTGCTGGTGGGCGCACCGGTGTTGTAGATCCAAGCCATGCGTGGATGCGGTTGATGTCGTGCCGACCAACGGTCGGCACCCACCGGGCGTCGCGGTCGGTAGATCCACGCCATGCGTGGATGTGGTTGATTTCGTGCCGACCAACGGTCGGCACCCACCGGGCGTCACCTTGCCGGCCAGCGGCCGGCACTACCGGTTCTGCGTGGTTTCTTCTTCCCGCACCGGTTCCGGCGGCGGTAGCTGCTCTTCAGCAGCCGGCTCGTTGCCCGGCAGGCTGGGCCGGGTCTCCATCAGCAGCGACAGCGCGGCCTTGGCCATCATGTGCGCGCTGATCGGCGCGGTGATGAACAGGAACACGGTGATCAGCAGCTCGCGCGGCTGCGGGTCCTGGCCCAGGAAGATGTGGTAGCACACCGAGCACACCAGCACGCAGCCCACGCCCAGTGTGCTGGCCTTGGTCGGTGCATGCAGGCGCTTGAAGAAGGTGGACAGCTTCACCAGGCCCAGTGCGCCGACCAGGATGAAGAAGCAGCCGAACAGCAGCAGGATCGACAGGCCGATCTGGATCGCGGTGATCATTCGACGATGTCCCGGCGCAGCACGAACTTGCTCAGCACCACGGTGCTGCCGAAGCCGAGCATGGCGATGATCAGCGCCGCCTCGAAGTAGATCGGCGAGTTGAGGTACATGCCGAACAGCATCAGCTCGGCGATCGCGGTCACCGACAGGGTGTCCAGCGCGAGGATGCGGTCGGGCACGGTGGGCCCGCGCAGCAGGCGCCAGGTGGCCAGCAGCATGGCCAGGCCGACCACGTGCATGCACACCACCAGAGTGGTCTGGATGACTTCAAAACCGGTCATGGGAAGATCTCCATCAACGGCGCCTCGTAACGGCGCTTGATCGTATCGATCAGGTCCTGTGGGTCCTCCAGGTGCAGCACGTGCACCAGCAGGAACTTGCGGTCGTCGCTGAGCGCGGCCGAGACCGTGCCCGGGGTCAGCGTGATCATGCTGGTCAGCGCGGCGATGCCGTGGATGTTGGCGATGTCCAGCGGCAGCCAGATGAAACCCGGGTGGATGTTCTTCTCCGGGCCCAGCACCTGCAGGGCAACGCGGATGTTGGACATCAGGATGTCCCACAGGGTCACGCACAGCAGTTTCGGCAGCGGGCGCAGGGTACCGATGCGGGCGAACTCGCGGTCCAGGCGCGCGGCGAACAGCGGCACCACCACGCCCAGCAGCAGGCCCAGCACGATCTGGCCAAGGGTGAAGCTGTCGGACATCAGCAGCCAGAACGCCACCACCATGATGCTGAGCATCGGCGAGGGAATCAGGCGACGGAACAGGGAGCGCTGGGCGGTCATGGCTGGCGGATCTCCGGCGTGGTCGCACGCAGCTGCTGCACATACTCGCTGGGTTGCAGCAGCTGTGCGGCGGTGGCGTCGGTGTAGCGCATCAGCGGTGCAGCGGCCAGGGTCATGCCGATGCCGTAGGCCAGCAGGATGCAGGCCGCGTACAGTTCGACCCGGCGCAGGCGTGCCTTGCGCGGCTTGGGTGCATCCGCATCGACTGGCGGCACGCGCCAGAACAGGCGGATGCCGCCGCGGGTCAGGCCCATGATCACCAGCAGGCTGCTGACCAGTACGGCGGTCCAGACCGGGGCGGTGTACTGCGCCGGCATGCCGGCCAGCAGCGCGGCCTTGGCCAGGAAGCCGGACAGCGGCGGCAGGCCGGCCACTGACACTGCACCGATCAGGAACAGCACGGCCGGCGTTTCCTTGCCGGGCATCGGCGCCACTACTTCCTTGCGGTCGCTGGCGCCACCACGGCGGCGGCGGATCAGGTCGGCAATCAGGAACAGTGCGGCGGCGACGAAGCTGCTGTGTGGCAGGTAGTACAGGCCGGCCGAAAGCACCTGTGGCGTGCCCACCGAGAAGGCGATGAACAGCGTGGCGGCCGAAACGATCACCAGGTACGAGATCAGTACGCGCAGGCGGGTGGCCGCCAGTGCGCCGAGGCCACCGAGCACCAGCGTTGCCACACCGGCCCACAGCAGCCAGTCGCGGCCGTAGCCGGCCATCGCGCCGGCATCGTCGCCGAACCACAGCATCTGGATGCGCAGCACCGCGTACAGGCCGACCTTGGTCATGATCGCGAACAGTGCGGCCACCGCGGCCGGTGCGCGCGAATAGGCTTCCGGCAGCCACAGGTACAGCGGCATCAGCGCGGCCTTGGCGCAGAACACCAGCAGCAACAGGCCCATCGTCGCCTTCACCAGGGTCAGCTGTGCCGGCGGCACCTCGGCGATGCGCTGCGACAGCTCGGCCATGTTCAGCGAGCCCAGCGAGGCATACAGCAGGCCCAGCGCGATCAGGAACAGGGTCGAAGCAGTGACGTTGAACACCACGTAGTGCAGGCCGATGCGCATGCGCAGGCCGCGGCCACCACTGAGCAGCAGTCCGTAGGAGGCGATCAGCATCACCTCGAAGAACACGAACAGGTTGAAGATGTCGCCGGTAAGGAACGCACCGTTGAGGCCGACCAGCTGGAACTGGAACAGCGCGTGGAAGTGCGGTGCGCGGCGATCCCAGCCCGAGCAGGCATGCAGCAGGCAGGGTATGGCCAGCAGCAGGGTGGTCAGCAGCATCCACGCCGACAACCGGTCCGCCACCAGCGCGATGCCCAGCCGCGACGGCCAGTCGCCGAGCAGGTAGACGCTGACGTCGCCACTGGCGGTAGTTGCGAACAACAGGCCGACCACCAGTGCCAGCGCCGACAGCGAGGTCCAGGCCACCGCGCGCTGCACCTTCGGGCCATAGCGGCGGTGCTCGACGAACAGCGACAGCGCGGCACCGAGCAGGGGAACCAGGATCGGCAGGATCACCAGATGGTTCATGCGCGGTCCTCGCCCTGGCGCGGCGGCACGCGCTCATCCTGCAGGTCGTCATCCGGCTCGTGCGCGTCCACGTGGTCGCTGTGGTTGTCGCTGCGGCTGCGCATGGCCAGCACGATGCTGACGGCGGTCATCGCGAAGGCGATCACGATCGCGGTCAGCACCAGCGCCTGCGGCAGCGGGTCGGTGTAGTTGCCGAGGTGGCTGTCCACGCCTTCCTGCAGCACCGGTGCCTTGCCCAGTACCACGCGGCCACCGGCGAAGATCAGCAGGTTGGTGGCGTAGGACAGGAAGGTCATGCCGAGGATCACATCGAAGCTGCGCGCACGCAGCAGCAGGTAGATGCCGATCGCAGTGAGTACGCCGATCGCGGAGGCCAGGGCCAGTTCCATCAGTGCATCTCCCCGGTACGTGCCGAGCGGCGTTGCAGGTCGATCTCGCCCTTGCGTGCGGTACGGGTGCGAGAAGGTTTCACGGTGGCCATCATCGACAGCATCAGCATCGCGCCACCGAACACCACCAGGTACACGCCGATATCGAAGCCGATCGCGCTGGCCAGCGGTACGTCGCCGATCAGCGGCAGGTGCAGGTCGAGATGGCCGCTGGTCAGGAACGGCACGCCAAACAACATCGACGCACTGCCGCTGAGAATGGCGATCAGCAGGCCCATGCCGATGCAGCGGATGTAGTCGAAGCCGAAGCGCGATTCCACCGATGCGGTGCCCTGGATCACGTACTGGATCAGCAGTGGCACGGCCAGCACCAGGCCGGCTATGAAGCCACCGCCCGGTGCGTTGTGGCCGCGCAGGAACAGGAAGATCGACACGGTCAGGGTCAGCGGGAACATGATCTGTGCCAGATCGGCCGGAACCGGCAGCTTGATCGGCGGGCCGGGCATGATCTGCTCCGGCGCCATCCGCGTGCGCCGCAGCAGCGCATGCACCACCAGCGCGGCGATGCCGAACACGGTGATCTCGCCAAACGTATCGAAGCCGCGGAAGTCGACCAGGATCACGTTGACCACGTTCTGGCCGTAGGCCTCGGGCAGGGCACGGGCAAGCAGCTCGCCGGCCATGGTGTTCGGCGGCAGGGTCATCGCGGTATAGGCCAGTGCACCCAGGCCGGCACCGGCGATGATCGCGATCACTGCATCGCGACGCTTGCGCCAGCGCGGCCGCTCCGGCCCGGACTGCGCGGGCAGGTAGTTCATGCCCAGCAGCATCAGCACCAGGGTCACCATCTCCACCAGCAGCTGGGTCAGGGCCAGATCCGGGGCAGACAGGAACACGAAGGTCAGCGCCACCATCAGGCCGACGCCACCCACCAGCAGCACTGCCAGCAGGCGCTGCTTGTAGACGCGCAGGGTGGCGACGGCGCAGGCCATCATCACCAGCCACAGCACCCAGCCGAGCAGCGGAATCGGTTGTGGCGCGGTCCAGTTGGGCGAGGCCGGGTTGGCCACGAACGGCGCGGCCGCGACCACGATCGCCACCAGCACCAGGCCCAGCAGCATGCGTTGCAGGCTGCCGTTGGCGATGCCGTGGGTCAGCCGCTGTGCTGCGGCCGAGAGCAGGTCCAGCTGATGGTGGAACACATTGCGCCCGGGGCTGGTATTGGTCACCCCATGCAGATTGATCAGCTTGCGCAGGCCGAAGTACAGCGCCACGCCACCGACCACGCCGATCGCGCTCATCGCCAGCGGCAGGTTGAAGCCATGCCAGACCGACAGGCTGTACTCGGGCATGGCGCTGCCGAGGATCGAGGCCGCAGCGGCATGCAGCACCGGCGCTACGGTCAGTGCCGGGGCCACGCCCACCGCCACGCAGATCACCACCAGCAGCTCCACCGGCACCTTCATCCAGCGCGGCGGTTCGTGCGGTACGCGATCCAGATCATGCGGGCCTTTGCCGAAGAACGTGTCGTGCACGAAGCGCAGGCTGTAGGCCACGCCGAACACGCCGGCCAGCAGCGCGGCGATCGACACGGCCGTGCGCATGGTGTCCGTGCCACCGGCCGAGAGCGCTTCGGCGAACAGCATTTCCTTGGACAGGAAGCCATTGAGCAGTGGGATGCCGGCCATCGCCAGCGAGGCGATGATCGCCAGCGCGCTGGTGAACGGCATCAGCCTGCGCAGTCCACCCAGCTTGCGCATGTCACGGGTGCCGGTCTCGTGGTCGATGATGCCGGCGGCCATGAACAACGACGCTTTGAAGGTGGCGTGGTTGAGGATGTGGAACACGCCGGCCACCACCGCCATCGGCGTGGACAGGCCGAACAGCAGGGTGATCAGGCCCAGATGGGAAATGGTCGAGTAGGCCAGCAGGCCTTTCAGATCGTGCTGGAAGATCGCGTTCCAGGCGCCGATCAGCAGCGTGATCGCACCGATACCGCTGACGGTGTAGAAGAACAGATCGCTGCCGGCCAGGACCGGGTGCAGGCGCGCCAGCAGGAACACGCCGGCCTTCACCATGGTGGCCGAGTGCAGGTAGGCCGAGACCGGCGTCGGCGCAGCCATCGCGTGCGGCAGCCAGAAATGGAACGGGAACTGCGCGCTCTTGGTGAAGATGCCGGCCAGCACCAGGAACAGGGCGTACGGGTACAGCGCGCTGGCGCGGATCTGCTCGCCCGCGGCCAGCACCACGTCCAGGTCGAAGCTGCCGACGATGCGGCCGATCAGCAGCACGCCACCGAGCAGGGCCAGGCCGCCGCCGCCGGTGATCACCAGCGCCATGCGCGCGCCTTCGCGGGCGTCCTGGCGGTGCGACCAGAAGCCGATCAGCAGGAACGAGCTGATGCTGGTCATTTCCCAGAAGATCATCAGCAACAGCAGGTTGCCCGACACCACCATGCCCAGCATGGCGCCCATGAACAGCAGCAGGTAACAGTAGAAGCGGTGCGCGTTGTCCTGCTGGCTCAGGTAGTAGCGCGCGTACAGCACCACCAGTGCGCCGATGCCCAGCACCAGCCCGGCGAACATCCAGGCCAGCCCGTCCAGGCGCAGGGTGAAGTCGAGGCCGATCTGCGGCAGCCAGGGGACCATCGTCCGCACCACCTGGCCGTCGAGGACCGCCGGGGTCAGCCAGGCGAGGATGGCCAGCCCGCCCAACGGCGCCAGCGCCGCCAGCCAGGCAGCAGTCGAGCGCGAACTACGGGGGAAGGCCGCAACAGCCACTGCCATCAGGAACGGCAGGGCCAGCAGCAGGGGCAGGCTGGGGAGCATGCAGGGAATCCATGATTCACGAGCAGGTCAGGGAGGATAACAGGCTGCGAAATGTCGCCGAAACCCATCGAACAGCGATCAATTGCATGTAACGTTCGCTGATTCATTTTTTCTGCAGCGCAGCATCACGTTCCTGCGGTACCTCTCTGGCTGCCCTCGGGGATCACCCTACGCCCACGCAGGGAGACCGCAGGCCCTGTCGCACAGGGGCTGCCGTCAACGGGCGGGAGGTGGGGGGGCGGGTCACGGGCGCAGGCTGGCAGGGCCGCCGTGGACTACGGGTGACGGAACCTGCCCGTTCAGGAAACGGGGGGGGCCGTCTGCCGCTGTCAGGTCAGTAGCGCCAGTCGAGCTTGCGGTAGGCCTTGGCCATCACCCAGGCCGGACCAATCAGCAGGTAGGTCAGGTCGGTCAGGAAACTCGGCTTGCGGCCCTCGAACTTGTGGCCGATGAACTGCGCGATCCAGGCCACCACGAACACGCCCACCGCCAGCCAGAACAGGTTGTGCAGGCCGATCTCTGCCTCCAGCAGGCGGCACAGGCAGCCGAACACGAAGAACTGGATGAGCATGCCGATGCCCAGCGAGCGCGACAGCTTGTTGTAGAAGCACCAGGCGCTGAACATCGCGAACGCTGACCAGATGCCGTACTGGAACCAGGTGATCAGCGGCGGCAGGCACCACAGCAGCGCCACCACCGACCACAGGATCGCCGGCACCGCCACCACGTGGATGCGCTGGTTGATCACATTGCGGTGGTCGTCGGAATAGCTGGCGAAATAGCGGTCGATCGGCCGCGCAAGCTCGGTGGATGTCTGCATGCGGCCAGCATACTCCCGCCCGGGCCGTCAGTAGAGCCAGGCCATGCCTGGCTTCGGATTCGCCGAGGCTGCCGGCCAGCGGCCGGCACTACCCCTTCAAAACACCCCCGGCCATTGCGGCCGAGGGCGCAGGGGGGGATCAGTCGACGCTGATCCCGGCCAGGCGCTGCAGCGCCTCGGCGTACTTGGCGCGGGTGCGCTCGATGATCTCGGCCGGGATGCTCGGGCCCGGGGCGGTCTTGCCCCAGTCCAGCGTCTCCAGGTAATCGCGCACGAACTGCTTGTCGTAGCTCGGCGGGCTGGTGCCCACTTCGTACTCGTCGGCCGGCCAGTAACGCGAGGAATCCGGCGTCAGCATCTCGTCCATGATGTACAGGCGGCCATCGGCATCGGTACCGAACTCGAACTTGGTATCGGCCAGGATGATGCCGCGCTCGCGGGCGTATTCGGCGGCAAACTTGTAGATGCGCAGGGTGGCATCGCGCACGCGCTCGGCCATCTCCGCACCTACTGTCTTCACCATCGCATCGAAATCGATGTTCTCGTCATGGTCGCCCACGGCGGCCTTGGTCGAGGGGGTGAAGATCGGCTCGGGCAGCTGCTCGGCTTGGCGCAGGCCATCGGGCAGGTCGATACCGCTGACCTTTCCGGTGCGCTGGTAGTCCTTCCAGCCGCTGCCGATCAGGTAGCCGCGGGCGATCGCTTCCACCGGCACCGGCTTCAGCTTGCGGGTCACCACCGCACGCTTGGCGTACAGAGTCGGGTCCACGCCCTCGGGCAGCACGCTGGCCACGTCGATGCCGGTCAGGTGGTTGGGCATCAGGTGCGCGGTCTTGGCGAACCAGAAGTTGGAGACCTGGCAGAGCATCTCGCCCTTGCCCGGGATCGGGTCGGGCAGGACCACGTCGAACGCCGACAGGCGATCGGTGGCCACCATCAGCAGGTAGTCGCCCGGCGGGGTCCCTGCAGGCAGCCGCTCGCGCGGGATATCGAACACATCACGCACCTTGCCGCGGTGGCGCAAGGGCAGGCCGGGGAGATCGGATTGCAACAGCGTGGTTGGCACGGGCACTCCTGGGGCGTTGTCGATACGGCTGCCCAACGGACCCGGCGGGCCCGCTGACCAGCGGGCGGCCTAGTGTAAAGCCGTCCGGGCCCGCTGTGACGTAAAATGAGCGTCCATTTCGTCGGTCGACCCCGGAGCGCCATGCGCTGGTACGGAAAACTGCTCGGATTCATCGCCGGCGCCCTGCTGTTCCGGCCCAATCCGCTGTTCGGTGCGGTGGTCGGCCTGTTGCTCGGCCATGCCTTCGATTCGGACTGGTTCCGCCTGAACAAGGAGAATCCGTACCGGGAGCTGGGGCTGACCTCCGAGGCCACCGATGCCGAGGTCGAGCGTGCCTACCGCAAGCTGATCTCCCAGTACCACCCCGACAAGCTTGGCGGCGCCGCCCCCGAGCTGCAGCAGCAGGCCGAGCAGAAGTCGCGGCGGATCAATGCTGCCTACGACCGCATCAAGACCCTGCGCAAGCGCTGACCCTCTTTCCCCTCGTTGCAAGGCCCGGCCATGTCCCACTGCCTCATCGCCCCGTCCATCCTGTCCGCCAACTTCGCCCGCCTCGGCGAGGAAGTCGACAACGTCCTCGCCGCCGGTGCGGACTGGGTCCACTTCGATGTGATGGACAACCACTACGTGCCGAACCTGACCATCGGCCCGATGGTCTGCCAGGCGCTGCGCAAGCACGGCGTGACCGCACCGATCGACGTGCATCTGATGGTCGAGCCGGTGGACCGCATCATTCCGGACTTCGCCGAGGCCGGAGCCACCTACATCAGCTTCCACCCGGAGGCCAGCCGCCACGTGCACCGCACCATCCAGCTGATCCGCTCGCTGGGCTGCAAGCCGGGCATCGTGCTGAACCCGGCCACCCCGGTGGACATCCTGGACTGGGTGCTGGATGACCTGGACCTGGTGCTGCTGATGTCGGTCAACCCGGGCTTCGGCGGCCAGGCGTTCATCCCCTCGGCGCTGGACAAGCTGAAAGTGGTGCGCAAGATGATCGATGCCAGCGGCCGTGATATCCGCCTGGAGATCGACGGTGGCGTGAAGGCCGACAACATCGGTGAGATCGCGGCTGCCGGCGCCGACACCTTTGTCGCCGGCTCGGCCATCTTCAATGCCAAGACCAGCTACCAGGACGTGATCGCACAGATGCGCGCCAACGTCGCTGCGGCACGCTGACAAAAAGGGGACGGAGGGGATTAAGCTCGCTTAATTCCCTCCGTCCCCTTTTCCGCCCATGGCACTGTTGAACATCCGTCCGGCCACCGTTGCCGACGCGGGCCTGATCCTGCATTTCATCCGTGAACTGGCCATCTACGAGAAGGCCGAGCATTCGGTGCAGACCGATGAGATCGGCATCGCCGAGAGCCTGTTCGGTGCCGACGCCACCGCCCGCGCGCTGATCTGTGAAGCCGACGGCGAGGCCATCGGATATGCGGTGTATTTCTACAACTACTCCACGTGGCTGGGCCGCAAGGGCATCTACCTGGAAGACCTGTACGTGAGCCAGGAAAAACGCGGCGCGGGCGCCGGCAAGGCGCTGCTGAAGTACATTGCACGCCAGGCCGTGGCCGAAGGCTGCGGTCGCTTCGAATGGTCGGTGCTGGACTGGAATACCCCGGCCATCGAGTTCTACACCGCCGCCGGTGCCAAGCCTCAGGACGAGTGGACCGTGTACCGGCTGCAGGGCCAGGCGCTGCACGATTTCGCCAACGGTTGAGGCGAAGTGCAATCCACGCATGGCGTGGATCTACCAACCGGGTGGGTGCGCACCGCAGCCCGGTGGGTGCGATATTCAACCTGGTGGGTGCGAACCTTGGTTCGCACTCCCTGCGAACTCCGAAAAAAAAGCCACGCCAAACACTGGCGTGGCCTTGCTGCATGCGTGGGAGGCTGATCCTGCCTCCATCCGTCGTCCCTGCTATGGCCTTCCATTCTCCGGTAGCTGAATGACACCTGCGTGACATTCACTGTGGACAAACAGCGCATTGCTAGCCTGTGCCACCCCCTCCTTGGAAGCTCTGCATGACCACCCCGCGCTGGCGCCTGATCCTCAATGGAAAATCCGCTGGCAACGATGAGTTGCGCGATGCCGTCAGCCATTGGCGCGGGCAGGGCGTGCAGCTGGAAGTGCGGGTGACCTGGGAGGACGGCGACGCTGAACGCTATGTGGCCGAGGCGATCGATCATGGCGTGGACGTGATCGTTGCCGCCGGCGGCGACGGCACGCTCAGTGTGGTGGCCGAAACCCTGGCGCATCGTGAGGAATCGGCAGAATCATTGCCCTCGCTGGCGCTGATCCCGATGGGGACTGCCAACGACTTCGCGACTGCGGCCGGCATTCCGACCGAGCCGAAGGAGGCCTTCGCTTTGATCGGGCAGGCGACGCCGCATCCGATCGATCTTCTGCGCGTGGACGCCGATGGCACGCAATGGTGGTGCGCCAACCTGGCCAGCGGTGGCTTCGGCACGCAGGTGACGGTGGAGACCGATGCCGGCCTGAAGAAGATGCTGGGCGGGCTGGCCTACGTGATCACCGGTATCGCCAAGCTCGGTCGCATCGAGCCGATCACCGCACGGTTGTCCGGTCCGGACTTCGCATGGGAAGGCGACTTCATCGCACTCGGCGTCGGCAACGGCCGTCAGGCGGGTGGTGGCCAGCAGTTGTGCCCGCAGGCACTGATCGATGATGGGCGGCTGGATGTGACGGTGCTTCCGGAGCTGGAAGGAGAGGTCGCCGCCACCCTCGGCCAGATGCTGAAGTCCGGCACCCAGGCCGCACTGGAGCAGCTGGCCACGCGCGCGCGACTGCCGTGGCTGCAGATCGCATCGGAGCGCCCGCTGACCCTCAACCTGGACGGTGAACCCGTGCAGGCCCGGCAGTTCCGCATCGAGTGCGTGCCCGGCAGAGTGCGCATGCATCTGCCTGCCGGGTGCGCCTTGCTGTCGACGCCACGTTGAGCTGCAATGGAAGCGCTACAGCGCCGGGATATCCTGTTCCGTCGCCGGGAACCCGAGCGCTTCGCGCTTCTCGCGGATGTACTGCGGCAGCGGCGGCCGGGCAATGCCGTGATCGATCAGCCACTGCTGGCACTTCTTCTGCCAGGGCAGCAGGTCCGGTGTGGTGATTTCCCAGTAGATCGCTTCGACCATGGCCATCCGATCCGGCGCACCGGGTTGGGCCGATGACGGCGATGCAATCGTAGGGTCCGCACCATGTTCGAGCAGCCAGTAGGCCTGCTCGAAGCCCCCGCGGCCGGTGTACCAGCTCAGGACTGTATCGGCCTGGCCGATGTTGGATTCGTTGACGTGCGCGCCGCGCTCCACCAGCAGCTGGATGTTCTGCCACAGGTTGCCGGAAATGAAGGCCTGGTACAGCAGTGTTTCGGTGTTGGAGTTGCGGGTGTCCGGATCGCCGCCATGATCCAGCAGCAGGGCCAGGTAGCGCGGATCATCCATCTTCGCGGCGTAGACCATGGCGTTGTTGTGGCGGAACGTCTCGCCGTCCAGCGTTTCACTACGCCGTGCATTCGGGTCGGCGCCGTTGTCGAGCATCGCGCGCAGGCCTTCCAGGTTCTGCGCGCGTAACGGCCACGCGATAAGCGGAATGCCATCCTGCTTCGAGAATTCCTTGTCGGGGTTCACGCCTTCGGTCTTGATCAGGCGCGTGATCGTCGCCGCATCACCCTGTTCAGCGGCGATGGCCAGCTCAAGTGCCTTGCCTTCGAAATAACGCTCCGCGCCGTGTGAAGACGTGCGCGCGCAGGCGTTCAGCAGCATCAGCAGCATCAGCGCCACGCAGGAGAATGGCGTAAAGGAACTGTGAAGGTGGCGGCGCATGTGATTCCTTGACATGGACCCGTTCGGGGGATGATAGCGTTGGCCGTGGTCATTCCAGCAGGTCCTGGGTGACCGCGTCTTCACTGATGAGCAATGGAGTCTGCCATGAGCGGTCACGATCCCGAGCAGCAGGAACGCCTGCTGCAGGCACGGGCCAAGAGCATCCAGGCGCAGCAGCACCTGGTCGAGCAACTGCAGGGAAATGGACACGCCACCGAAGCGGCGCGGTTGCGCGAGACCTATCACGCCCGCGAGTTGGGCTCGCTTGCCGGTGATGTGTATGCCTCGGCAAAGGGCAAAGGGGAACCGCCGGTCGGGTGGACGCGTGCGAGCGCCGTGACCGACCCGGACACGCTCAAGGCGGCGGGTATCACGCTGGGCGCGGCCGACCTGAAGAAGCTGATGCGACCGAACGACTCGGGTTTCCGCGCAGAGATCTACATTCCGGACAAAAGGGTGTTCGGTGATGACGCCAAGCCGGTGCTGGTGTTCAAGGGATCAACCGGCGAAATCATCGATCCCCGGGCCAAAGGCGGACGGCGCGAGTCGGGCGGTGAGGATTTCCTCAACAACGGGCGGCAGGGCGTCGGCATGCAGAGCGATTACTACGATCGCGCCATGGGTCTGGCGAGCCGACTGAAGACCTCGGGCCTCAGCTTTGAACTCGCGGGCCACTCCCTGGGCGGCGGCATGGCGTCGGCCGCGTCGGCCGTCACTGGTGCGCGTGCCACCACGTTCAACTCGGCAGGCCTGCATCCGGTCACCGCTGATCGCTACGCCAAATTCCACGGGTTGCCGGTGTTCAACACGCGCGACACGGTGCACACCTACCAGACGTCGGGCGAGGTGCTCAACGATGTGCAGAATGGATTGAAGCGACTCAACGAGCATCATCGGCAGGGGTTTGGCCTGCTGGCCAGCGAGACCAGCCAGCTGCTGCGCCAGCCGGGCGTGCAGCAGATGGTCACCCGCAAGCTGCAGGAAATGATGCCGGCCGGTGCACAGACCGCCACCGCCCAGCTGGTTGACCAGCTGGCCTCGAAGTCCGGTGCCGAGGCACTGCGCAATGTTCCGGTGGCCGCCGGCAGGATGGAGCTGCTGCTGGATGCCAAGACCGAGGTGAATGGCAAGGTCGTGGACCGCCGCCATCGCGAGGCACCGAGCCAACTTGCCGAGTACGGTGGGCCGTTGGCGGAGGTGCTGATTGCCGGTGCCCGGGGCATGCGTGTTGGCCGGGTTGCGGGTGAACACATCGAGCAGGCGGGCGCGCTGGCGGGCCGCGGCATGAGCCTGTCCGGCGTTGCCGTTGAACGTGCGTCGACCCTGCAGGGAAATGCCATCGGCACCGTGGTGGATTACGGTGGCAAGAGCATGCGGGTGGGCATCGAAGGCGGTGCGACGGTTGTTGCCAAGGGACGCGAGCTGCAGGGCCTGGTCGAATCGGTCAGCCACCGCGTGCAGGCCAAGGGCAGCTACGGCTGGAACATCGGAGCAAGCGTGCTGGGCGCACTCGGTGCCGATGACATGGCCAAGCAGTGGCGCGAGCACGGTGATGCCGCGCGTGGCCAGCACGAGGCCAAGGCCCGTGAAGCCACCCGTGAAGCGACGGCAGACGCGGGTCGGATCCGCGCCGGTGGGCATCATCTGGGCGGCCAGGTGCAGGACGGCGTGCACGGCGTAGCCAATGGCCTGCGCAACGGCTATGCCGTGTATGGCGCAACCTTCCACATGGGCATGAACTGGAGCAGCCATCAGATCACCGGCCTGTCGTCGCAGGCGCCGGCCGTGCTGGCCGGCACCGTCGGGTTGGGCGCGATGGCCAACAAGGGCATCGCCACGCACCTGCCGACGCCGGCGTTGCCTCAGAACCTGATCAACCTGGCCAAGACGTCGTGGGTGGTCGGGCGTGGCGGGGCGACGCTGGGTGAATCCGTGGAGCGCCATGGCATGAGCGAGACCATGAATCCCAGCCTGGATGCGGCAATCGCCAGGCAGGAGACAGTCGCACGCAAGCTGCTCGGCCAGCCGCATGCGCAGCTGCAGGACGGGGGCGCGAAAGTGCCCGCGCTGAACGATCCGGCCCACACCGATTTCCACCTGTTCAAGGGGGCGCAATCGGGGGTGTACGGCCTCGACACGCGCCATGGACGCATGCCCGATCTGCAGAGCGACCAGCTGGCCGGCGCGCTGGCTGCGCAGGCCAAGCGTGACGGGCTGCAGGCCATTTCCCATGTGCTGCTCAGTGATGACCGCACGCGGGCATTCGCGGTCGACACCCCGGATCTGGACGCAGCTCACCGTCGGCATGCGCATGTGGACGTGGCGACCGGAATGGCCCAGCCGCTGGCCGTCAGCACGGCCCAGGTCGACGCCCTCAATGCCGGTCGCGTCGCGGCCCAGGACGCCGGTCTGGCCCAGCAGCAGGTGCAGGAGTCGCAGGAACAGGCGCGACGCATGGGCTAGGGTCGCGGGGTTCCCCTCCCGACCAAGCTGCGATACAGTCAAGGGGTGTCCAGCCTGACGACCCCGCATACCCTTTCTTCCGCACGCCGTTGGTGGCGATGGTGGCCTGTTGCCGTCGTCCGTCCCCATAACGCTGTGTCCCGGAAGGAAAGTCGTCTTGAACTCGCACGCTCAGTTTCAGCTGCAGGCCGCTGAAGGCCACACCCATATTCCCGTCGTCCGTGAAGTGCTGTCCGACCTGGACACGCCGCTTTCGGTCTATCTGAAGCTCGCCGACGGCCCCAATACCTACCTGTTTGAATCCGTCGAAGGCGGCGAGCGCTTTGGTCGTTACTCGATCATCGGCCTGCCGGCGCGCCGCGTGTATGCCTTCCACGGCCACACCCTGACCGTGCGCGAGGATGGCCAGGTGGTGGACACCCGCGAGGTGGCCGACCCGTTCGCCGAAGTCGAGGCACTGCGCAGCGCCCATTCGGTACCGAAGCTGGAAGGCCTGCCGGGCTTCACCGGTGGCCTGGTCGGCTGGTTCGGCTTCGAGTGCATCGGCTACATCGAACCGCGCCTGGCCCCGCCGGCCGGCCGCGATGAGCTGGGCACGCCGGACATCCTGCTGCTGGACTCCAACGAACTGGCCGTGTTCGACAACCTCAAGGGCCGCCTGTACCTGATCGTGCATGCCGACCCGCGTGTCGAGGGGGCTTTCGATCAGGCCCAGGCCCGCCTGGATGCACTGACCGCCAAGCTGCGTGCGCCGGGTGCGGGCTATCCCGCGCCGCTGACCAGCGACGTGCTGGACGAGTCCGATTTCATCTCTGGCTTCACCCGCGAAGGCTTCGTCGATGCGGTCCAGCGCAGCAAGGAATACATCCGCGCCGGCGACATCTTCCAGGTGGTGCTCAGCCAGCGCCTGAGCGTGCCGTTCAAGGCGCGCCCGGTGGATGTGTACCGCGCTCTGCGTGCATTGAATCCGTCGCCGTACATGTATTTCCTCGATGTCGGCGATCTGCAGGTGGTCGGTTCGTCGCCGGAAATCCTGGTGCGCCTGCAGGATGGCGAAGTGACCGTGCGCCCGATCGCCGGTACACGCCCGCGCGGTGCCACGCCCGAGCTGGACCAGGCGCTGGAGGCCGAGCTGCTGGCCGACCCGAAGGAGCGCGCCGAGCACCTGATGTTGATCGATCTGGGCCGCAACGATGCCGGCCGCGTGTCCAAGGCCGGCACCGTGGAAGTGGGCGAGCAGTTCGTGATCGAGCGCTACAGCCACGTCATGCACATCGTCAGCGAAGTGACCGGGCAGCTGCAGCCGGGCCTCAGCTATGCCGACGTGCTGCGCGCTACGTTCCCGGCCGGCACGGTCAGCGGCGCGCCGAAAATCCGCGCGCTGGAAGTGATCCGCGAGCTGGAACCGATCAAGCGCAATGTCTACGCCGGCAGCATCGGCTACATCGGCTGGCAAGGCGACGCCGATACCGCGATCGCGATCCGCACCGCCGTCATCAAGGACGGCCGTCTGTATGTGCAGGCCGGCGCCGGCATCGTCTACGACTCGGACCCGGACAAGGAATGGGACGAGACGATGAACAAGGGCCGCGCGCTGTTCCGCGCCGTCGCCCAGGCTGCCAAAGGCCTGTGAGATTCACCGTGCCGTGGCCTGCGCCGCGGCACCTGCCGCTGTTCCCATTCAAGACAAGGAGTACTGCATGAAGCTGCTGAGCATTCTGCTGTGGTCGTCGCTGCTGGCCACGATGGCCCCGTCTGCGTGGGCGCAGGCCAATACCATTCCCTCGCAGCCGCACCTGCTGGTGAAGGGCGAGGCGCGCCGTGTGGTGATGCCGGACCGGTTCGGCCTGCAGTTGAACATCGAAGAGACCGACATGGATGCAGATGCGGCGCGGCGCCGCGTGCAGGACAACGTTGCCCGCGTGCTGGCGCTGTTCAAGCAGCACAAGGCAGTGGAAGGCAGCGTGCGTGCGGACAACCTCCAGATCGGTCCAGCTACCCGCTACGAGCAGAGCCGGCAGGTCTTCGTCGGTACCCGCGTGTCGCGTCAGCTGCGTGCGAGCTTCGCCAGTGTGAAGGCGATGCAGGATGTGCTGGGTGCGCTGAAGGCCAACGAGAACGTGCAGGTCAGCAGCATTGCCCCGACCTATTCGGGCGAAGTGGCGCTGCGACGCGAGCTGAAGGGCGAGGCGGCGGCCAGGACCCGCGAGTCTGCGCAGGGCCTGGCCAAGGCCTATGGAACCCAGGTGCGCGGCCTGTACAGCATCTCCGATGTGGCACCGGACTTCGCCTACGGCATCCAGGCCGGGCAGTGGCCGCAGTCGGGCGAGGACGGTGGGAGCCTCGACAGGATCTCGGTCACCGGCGGCTACCCAGCAAAGGCGGCGCCTGCGCCTGCGCCTGCTGCACCCGAATCCATCGAAGCCGGCCCCATCACCTACACCGAAAACGTGTACGCCATTTTCCTGATAAGCGACGGAACCTGACCATGTTGTGGATGATCGACAACTACGACAGCTTCACCTACAACCTCGTGCAGTACCTGCAGACGCTGGGTGCCGAGGTGAAGGTGGTGCGCAACGATGCGATGAGCGTGGACGAGATCGCCGCGCAGAAACCCGAGCGCATCGTCATCTCGCCCGGCCCGTGCACGCCCAACGAAGCGGGCGTGTCGCTGGAGCTGATCGAGCGCCTGGGCCCGACCACGCCGATCCTCGGCGTGTGCCTGGGCCACCAGGGCATCGGCCAGGTCTACGGCGGCACGGTCATCCGTGCCGGCAACATCATGCACGGCAAGACCTCGCCCATCCGCCATGAAGGCAAGGGCGTGTTCGCCGGCCTGCCGGATCGTTACCAGGCCACCCGCTACCACTCGCTGGTGGTGGACAAGAACCGTCTGCCGGACTGCCTGGAAGTGACCGCCTGGACCGAGAACGACGACGGCTCGATCGAAGAGATCATGGGCCTGCGCCACCGCCAGTTCCCGGTGGAGGGCGTGCAGTTCCATCCCGAATCCATCCTCACCGAACACGGCCACGCCCTGCTGCGCAATTTCCTGCAGCGCCCGGCGGCCTGATCCAAGGAGCATTCCCATGAGCTTCTCCCCCCAGGAAGCCCTGCAACGCACCATCGAGCACCGCGAAATCTTCTTCGACGAAATGGTCGACCTGATGCGGCAGATCATGCGTGGCGACGTGTCGCCGATGATGACCGCCGCCATCCTCACCGGCCTGCGGGTGAAGAAGGAAACCATCGACGAGATCGCGGCCGCGGCCACGGTCATGCGCGAGTTCGCGCTGGCAGTGCCGGTGGCCGACAGCACCCACCTGGTCGACATCGTCGGCACCGGTGGCGATGGCTCGCACACCTTCAACATCTCCACCTGCGCGATGTTCGTCGCCGCTGCCGCCGGTGCGCGCGTGGCCAAGCACGGCAACCGCAGCGTATCGTCCAAGTCCGGCAGCGCCGACGCGGTCGAGGCGCTGGGTGCGGCCATCGAGCTGCAGCCGGCGCAGGTGGCCGCAGCCATCGAACAGACCGGCATCGGCTTCATGTTCGCCCCGATCCATCATCCGTCGATGAAGGTGGTCGCGCCGGTACGCCGCGAGATGGGCGTGCGCACCATCTTCAACATCCTTGGCCCGCTGACCAACCCGGCCAGCGCACCGTCGGTACTGATGGGCGTGTTCCACCCCGATTTAGTGGGTATCCAGGCACGCGTGCTGCGCGAGCTGGGCACCGAGCGCGCCATGGTGGTCTGGGGCCGCGACAACATGGACGAAATCTCGCTGGGCGCCGGCACCCTGGTGGGTGAGCTGCGCGACGGCAAGGTGCGCGAGTACGAGATCCACCCGGAGGACTTCGGCATCGCCATGTCGGCCAGCCGCAACCTGCGCGTTGACAGCCCGGAGCAGTCCATCCAGATGCTGCGCGCGGTGCTGGACAACACCCCCGGTCCGGCGTTGGACATCGTCGCGCTGAATGCCGGCGCCGCGCTGTACGTGGCCGGCGTAGCCAGTGACATCGGCGACGGCCTGGCCCGTGCCCGTGCCGCCATCGCCAACGGCAGCGCCCGCCAGCGCCTGCAGCAGTACGTTGACACCACCCGTGCGCTGGTAGCCTGAGCGCGCGGTTCAGCCTGACCCATCCGATGGCCGATAATGGTCGTCCTCACCGCCCCCGCACCGACCCGACGACGATGAGCGATATCCTGCAGACGATCCTGGCCCGCAAGGCCGAAGAAGTAGCCCAGCGCCGCGCCCAGCGCCCGCTTGAGGAGCTGCAGGCGGCGCTGGCCGATGCGCCACCGGTGCGCGGCTTCGTGCGCGCGCTGCAGGCTGCCGTGGCCAATGGTGACCCGGCGGTGATCGCCGAGGTGAAGAAGGCCAGCCCGTCCAAGGGTGTGATCCGTCCGGACTTCCGTCCGGCCGATATCGCGGTCAGCTACGAATTCGGTGGCGCCAGCTGCCTGTCGGTGCTGACCGACGTGGACTTCTTCCAGGGCGCCGACGCCTACCTGCAGCAGGCGCGCGAGGCGTGCACGCTGCCGGTGCTGCGCAAGGACTTTGTGATCGATGCCTACCAGGTGGTCGAGGCACGCGTGCTCGGCGCCGACTGCATCCTGCTGATCGTCGCCGCGCTGGACGACACCCAGCTGGCCACGCTGTCCGAACTGGCGCTGTCGCTGGGCATGGACGTGCTGGTGGAAGTGCACGACATCGACGAGCTGGAGCGTGCGCTGCAGGTGCCGGCGCCGATGATCGGCATCAACAACCGCAACCTGCGCACCTTCGAGGTGTCGCTGCAGACCACGCTGGACATGCAGAAGGCGGTGCCGCGTGACCGCCTGCTGGTGACCGAGAGCGGCATTCTCGGCCCGCAGGACGTGGCGCTGATGCGCGATGCCGGCATCCATGCATTCCTGGTAGGTGAGGCCTTCATGCGTGTGGAAGAGCCGGGCGAGGGTCTGCGTCAGCTATTCTTCGGGGCATGAAAACGCACTATCCGACGCCGCGCGACGATGCGCCGCTGGTGGTCTTCGACTTCGACCACACCCTCTACGACGGCGATTCGGGCACCCACCTGTTCGCCTCGCTGATCAAGCGCAACCCGTTGCGGATGCTGGCGGCGCTGCTGGTCACGCCGATCGCCGGACCGCTGGTGGCGATGCTGCCGACCCGTCGTACCGGCATTTCGGTCTATGTGTGGATCGGCAGTTTCGGCCTGCACCGCGCGCGCGATTTCAACAAGGTCATCGACGCCTATGTGCTGCGCAACGAGGCGCAGATGCGCGCCAAGCTGCTGCCGCAGGCGCTGGAGGTCTTTGCTGCGCATCGCGCCAAGGGCGACCGCGTGGTGGTCGCCACCGGCGCGCCGCCGGAGCTGGCACGGGCGATCCTGGCCTTCGTCGCCCACCAGGACGTGCCGGTGATCGGCACCGAGGTCGGCCCACGGCTGGGTGGCGTGGGCCCGACCCGGCACTGCCACAACGAAGAGAAGATGCGCATGCTGCGCGAGCGCGGCTACGGCGATATCGACATTGCATATTCCGACAGCACCGCCGACCTGCCGCTGCTGCTTGCAGCGAAAGCGCCGGTAGTGGTCAACCCGAAGCCTGCCAAGGTGGACTTCTTCCGCCGCGTGCTGCCCGCCGGCACCCGCATCCTCAACTGGGGCTGCGTGGACCGCGGCGGCGACAAGGCGTAATCCTCGGGGTCAGATCCCCGCAGGGGCTCTGACCTCGCTGCACGATCACGGATCCGCCGGGCATGGCCCGGCGCTACCGGAGCAGGCGCGGGTAGTGCCGGCCGCTGGCCGGCGAGCGCGCTCAGCGGTACAGGTGCCCGTACACCGCGTGGCCGATCTGGAACAGGCTGATGGTCAGCACCAGCACGCCGACGGCCACCAGCACCCAGCGTTCCTTCACCCGCTTGACCAGGATCGCCGCCACCGGCGCGGCCATCATGCCGCCGATCAGCAGGCCGGCGACGATCTGCAGGTGCTGCACGCCCATCGACAGCAGGAACGTGGCCGAGATGGTCAGGGTGACGATGAACTCGGCCGCGTTGACCGTACCGATGGTGGTGCGTGCCTGGCCGCCGCGGGCGAGCAGGGTGGAGGTGGCCACCGGGCCCCAGCCGCCGCCGCCGCTGGCGTCGAGCAGGCCGGCAAAGAAGCCCAGCACGGGCACCCGGCGGATCTCGCCCTTGGGCATCCAGCGCCCGGCGGCGCGGGCCAGGATGATGATCGCCAGCGCCAGCAGGTACAGGTAGATGAGGGGGCGGATGATGTCGCCCGGGATCTGGGTGAGCACGTAGGCGCCCACGGCGCCGCCCACCGCGCCGGGCAGGGCCAGACGCAGGAACAGGCGTTTATCGACATTTCCGGCAGCAAGGTGCGACACGCCCGAGGCGCCGGTGGTGAACACTTCAGCGGTGTGGATGCTGGCGCTGACCTGCGCCGGAGGCAGGCCCATGCTCAGCATCACCGAGGAAGACACCAGGCCAAAGGCCATGCCCAGCGCGCCGTCTACCAGCTGTGCGCCGAGGCCGATGAGGATGAACCACCAGAATTCGCTGCTCAGTTCCATGCACCGAGCCTAGCGCGCGAAGGAGTGCGGACCAAGGTCCGCACCCACCGGGTGCTCAACGGTCAACGGGTGCCGTACAGCACCACGGTCTTGCCACGTGCATGCAGCAGGCCGTCGGTCTGCAGCTTCTTCAGCACGCGGCCAGCCATTTCGCGCGAGCAACCCACCAGGCGTGCCAGTTCCTGACGCGAAACGCGCAGCTGGCTGCCCTGCGGGTGGCTCATCGCCTCCGGCTCCTGCGCCAGGTCGTGCAGAGTGCGCACGATCCGGTCGGTAACGTCCAGGAATGCCAGGCGGCTGGCCTTGCGGCTGGTGTCGAGCAGGCGCTTGGAGATCTGCTGGCCCAGCGCGTACAGCAGGCGCGGGGCGTCGGCCGACAGCGGGCCGAGGAACAGCTGGTGCAGGCGCTCGTAGCTGATTTCGGCCAGTTCGCAGGCGGTACGGGTCCGCAGGATCACCTCGCGGCGGTCCGATTCGACGAACAGACCCATCTCACCCACGAACTCGCCGGCACCGAAGTAGCCCAGCACCAGCTCGCGATCGTCATCTTCCTCGGCCATGATCGAAACCGAGCCGCTGATGACGTAATACAGGGTTCCCGCCGGGTCACCGGGTCGGAAGACGTCGGTACGGGTGGGGTATCGCCGCCTGTGGCTGTGCGCCAGGAAACGATCGATTGTGGCGATATCCAGGGCCAGTGGACTGCTAGCTAGGCGCACGGTTGACACGATAGGAGCGCTCCCTCTGCGCATGAACGGATTCACGGGGTCGATAGCGGAGCTTAACCAGCGCAATTGTTAAGGGCAAACAGTGTGCCAGATGTGAGCGGTCTTCACGTTCCCCCCGGAGACAGTTTGCCCCATAATTCACCCTTTCCCTTCTTACACAGGAATCGACCGCCGTGGTCAAGCCGTTGCCTCGCCTGAGGCTGCAGGGTTTCAACAACCTCACCAAGGCGCTGAGCTTCAACATCTATGACGTGTGTTACGCGCGCACCGAAGAGGAGCGTCAGCGTTACATTGAATACATCGATGAAGAGTACAACGCCGACAGGCTGACTCAAATCTTGACCGATGTCGCTGAGATCATCGGCGCCAACATCCTCAACGTGGCCCGCCAGGATTACGATCCGCAGGGTGCCTCGGTGACGATCCTGATCTCCGAAGAACCGGTGATCGACAAGAAGCAGGCCGGCAAGGAGCTGATCTCTGATGCCGTGGTCGCGCACATGGACAAGTCGCACATCACCGTGCACACCTATCCGGAAACGCACCCGCAGGAAGGTATCGCGACCTTCCGCGCCGACATCGATGTGGCTACCTGTGGCGTCATTTCGCCGCTGAAGGCGCTGAACTACCTGATCGAGAGTCTGGAATCGGACATCGTGATCATGGACTACCGCGTGCGTGGCTTCACCCGCGATGTGAAGGGCAAGAAGCACTACATCGACCACAAGATCAACTCGATCCAGAACTTCCTGGCCAAGAACATCAAGTCGCGTTACGAGATGTTCGACGTCAACGTCTACCAGGAAAACATCTTCCACACGAAGATGCACCTGAAGGACTTCGACCTGGACCAGTACCTGTTCGAGGAAAAGGCCAAGAACCTGTCGTTCAAGGAACGCATGAAGATCGAAGCGCTGCTCAAGCGTGAGATCGAAGAGCTGTTCCACGGTCGTAATCTGTCCGAGTGACCCGTGCGCGATGCCGGCAGGCATCGCCACCCAGGCGGGACGACCCGCTCCGTGGAACATGCGTGCTGCGCAATCTTCAGTTCCACGGCGATGTGCCGACCCACGGCCCGGTGTGAAAACACCGGGCCGTTTTGTTTTTCCCAAAAAGGTAAGGAGCCCCCACCCATGCCCTGGATCTACCTGCTGCTGGCCGGCCTGTTCGAGATCGGTTTCGCCCTCGGAATGAAGTACTCCGAAGGCTTCAGCAAACCCCTGCCCACCGCTGCCACGGTGGTAGCCGCGCTGATCAGCCTGTACCTGATGAGCCAGGCGATGAAGAGCATCCCGGTCGGCACGGCCTATGCGATCTGGACCGGTATCGGCGCCATGGGCGTGGCGGTGCTGGGCATCTACCTGTTCAACGACAGTGCGTCGCCGGCCCGCCTGGCCTGCGTGGGCCTGATCGTGGCCGGCGTGATCGGCCTGAAGCTGGTCTCGCCCAATTAAGCCCGGGTAGTGCCGGCCGCTGGCCGGCAACCTCAAGACCAGCGGCGACCCGTGCGTGGTTGCCGGCCAGCGGCCGGCACTACCGACAGGCGGCGTTACAGCCGGTAGGCGATGGTCTTCATCACCTTGGAGGCCAGCGCCATCGCGCCCGGGATCGGGAACGGCAGGCGGCGTGCGCCGGCCTGCTCGGCGTGCGCCGCGTGGCGGGCCTCGTCTTCCTTCATCACCGCGATGACTGCGCGGCTGCGCAGGTCGCCGGCCGGCAGTTCGACCAGGTGTTCGTCCAGATGGGCCTCCACCTGGCGCTCGGTTTCGACCACGAAGCCCAGGTTCCAGCCGTCACCGCGCAGCCCGGCCAGGGTGCCGATGGTGTAGCTGCCGGCATACCACAGCGGGTTGAACAGGCTCGGACGGCTGTCCAGCTCGCCCAGCCGGGTGGCACACCACGCCAGGTGGTCGGTTTCTTCCTGTGCCGCTTCCAGCAGGTGCTCGCGCGTGGCCGGGTCGCGGGCCACGGCGGCCTGGCCGAAGTACAGGCCCTGCGCGCAGACTTCGCCCACGTGGTTGATCCGCATCAGGCCAGCCGCATGGCGGCGCTGGGCGCTGTCCATGCCGGGCTCATCGGTATCCGCGGCCGGGTAGGGGCGGGCTGCCGGCGGGTTGCCGAAGACCGTGTCCAGGGCGCGCTGCGCCTCGGTCAGCAGGTGGTCCAGCGGGGTGGTCTGGCGGAGCGCGGTCATGGCGGTACACGGTGGGGCGGAAGACCCGGCGATTCTCGCCCGGCCCCGGCGCCCTGCCAACCCGGGAGGAGGGTGCTTGCGCCGGCGGTCTGATCTGCGTACAATCCCGCCTCTTGCGCTTCACCTTTTCACAACGCGTGGCAGAGTTCCGGCGAGTCTTTCGCCGCAATGAGCCCGACCTAACCTAGAGTTCTTCATGAGCACTTTCACTGCCAAGAACGAGACCGTCCAGCGCGACTGGTACCTCGTCGACGCCGAGGGCAAGACCCTGGGCCGTCTCTGCACCGAGCTGGCCCGCCGTCTGCGTGGCAAGCACAAGCCGGTCTACACCCCCCACGTTGATACCGGCGACTACCTGGTCGTCATCAATGCAGAAAAGATTGTCGTCACCGGCAAGAAGCTGCAGGACAAGATGTATCACCGTTTCACCGGTTACATCGGCAACCTGAAGACCGAGTCCCTGGCTCAGGCGCTGGAGCGTCACCCGGAGCGCGTGATCGAGACTGCCGTCAAGGGCATGCTGCCGAAGGGCCCGCTGGGTCGCCAGATGTACCGCAAGCTCAAGGTCTACGCCGGCACTGAGCATCCGCACGCCGCACAGCAGCCGCAGGTTCTGGATATCTAATCATGGCTATCACTCAAAACTACGGCACTGGCCGCCGCAAGTCCTCCACCGCTCGCGTGTTCCTGCGCAAGGGTTCGGGCAACATCACCGTCAATGGCCGTCCGCTGGACGAGTTCTTCGGTCGTGAGACTGCGCGCATGATCGTGCGCCAGCCGCTCGAGCTGACCAAGAACACCGAAAGCTTCGACATCCTGGTCACCGCCGCTGGCGGCGGCACCACCGGCCAGGCCGGTGCGATCCGTCTGGGCATCGCCCGTGCGCTGGTCGAGTATGACGAGACCCTGAAGTCCGAGCTGCGCAAGGCTGGCTTCATGACTCGTGACGCCCGTGAAGTCGAGCGTAAGAAGGTCGGTCTGCACAAGGCCCGCCGCGCCACCCAGTTCTCCAAGCGCTGATTTTCCGCGCCTGGTTGGGCTCCTTCGGGGGCCCGCTGGATGGAAAAGCAAAAGCCCGGCTTCGGCCGGGCTTTTGTCGTTTCGGGGTCGTGCATTTCCTGGTTGCCGGCCAGCGGCCGGCACTACCCGTCTTTTGCATGTCCGACCCCGGAGTTCTCTCTGGAGAGGGGCCCCCTTGATGTTCAAGGGGGTGCGCCGACAGGCGCGGGGGATAAGGTGGAATGCGTGACCAAATTAAAAAAGAAAAGGCCCGATCTTTCGATCGGGCCTTTTCTTTTTTAATTTGGCTGCCCCTGATGGATTCGAACCACCGATGCCTGAGTCAGAGTCAGGTGCCTTACCGCTTGGCTAAGGGGCAATGTAACGTGGAACGATTTTCTCACTTTTCACGCTGAAAAACAACTTGATTTTCAGTGTGGTGGCTATGGGTGGACTCGAACCACCGACCCCAGCATTATGAGTGCTGTGCTCTAACCGGCTGAGCTACATAGCCTTGGTGAGCCCGCTATTCTGCTGATGTGTATCGACCCTGTCAACACTTTTGTATCGCGCTTGTAGGCTGGCAAGCGGCATGGGATAGTCCCAACCAGTAGATTTTTTAGGAGTCCGCATCGTGATCGATCCGGACGGCTATCGACCGAACGTCGGCATTGTGCTGATGCGGCAGGACGGTCAGGTGTTCTGGGCACGACGTGTGCGCCGGGACGGCTGGCAGTTCCCGCAGGGTGGCATGAATACCGACGAGACGCCTGTCGAGGCCATGTATCGTGAACTGCAGGAAGAGACCGGCCTGCTGCCTGAGCACGTGGAAGTGCTCGGGGCAACGCCCGGCTGGCTGCGCTACAAGCTGCCGGCACGGGCCATCCGTCGCAACGAGCGGCAGGTCTGCATCGGCCAGAAGCAGGTCTGGTTCCTGCTGCGCCTGACCGGTGACGAATCCCATGTGTCCCTGGACCATACCGACTCGCCGGAGTTCGACCACTGGCGCTGGGTGGATTTCTGGTACCCGGTGGAGCACGTGGTGATGTTCAAGCGTGGCGTCTACGCACGCGCTTTGCGACATCTGGCGCCACTGGCGCGCGGGGTGGCCGGGCAGGGCGTTACCGCCATGCCCAAGAGCGCTGCCGAAGCCTGGATGCCGGGCCACGCCGCTGGTCACGACAGGCCCCGCAAACGCATGCCCAATCGCGGGGGTTACTGGCCGCGCAAGGCCAAGGGTGAGCCGGGGGCGGTTTGATGGGGAGGCCGCGTAGGCCGCGGGTCGATCCGTCACAACGCGTCCCCGCCGGGTATTTCCAGCAGGGGCTGGCTGTCCGGCTGGCCAGTCTGCCCTGGATGGCGATGGGCCTGGTGGTGCTCGGCGGCAGCGCAACGATCCCGCTTGGGCTGGGCCTGGTCCTCACCATGGCGAACTGTGCCGGTGCCCTGTTTCTGGCCGACTACCTGCTGCGCCTGAGGGCGGCAGGCGGCGGCCTGCACTGGCTGATCATCTTCTCCAGCACGCCGGTGCTGGCACTGCTGTATTCCATCGCACTCTGAACCGTATCGAGAATGGTTCAGCTCTCTGATTGACAACCATTCTCGTTTCCATTGGAATAGCCAACAGGCCACCTCTGGCCTGTCAGCCCGGTTCACGCCTGTGTACGTCTGCATCTGCAACGGAGTCACCGACCACCAGATCCGCGAAGCCGCCAGCCATGGCGTCAGCACGGTGGCCGAACTGACCATGCGTACCGGCTGCGGCGCTACCTGCGGTTCCTGCCTGGACATGGCCGGCGATCTGCTGGCCAAGGCGCGTGCCACCCACGATCTGCCGCTGCCGGTACTCGGTCTGGCCCAGGTCGCCTGATCGCCTCTTTCGCGGCGCGCTGACGCCGCGCTTTCGCATCCTTCACGTGCGGCCGCACAGGCCAATGCGCACGATTCGCGTTCCTTCACGACCGCACGCAAGGCGCTAAAGTGCCTGCGTTTTCAGCGTGCAGGAGCATCCCCATGAAGGGCGACACCAAGGTCATCGAATTCCTCAACAAGGTCCTCTACAACGAGCTGACCGCGATCAACCAGTACTTCCTGCATGCCAAGATGCTGAAGAACTGGGGTATCAAGGAACTGGCCGAACACGAGTACAAGGAATCGATCGACGAGATGAAGCATGCCGACATGCTCGCCGACCGCATCCTGTTCCTCGAAGGCCTGCCGAACTTCCAGGCGCTGGGCAAGCTGCGCATCGGCGAGAACCCGACCGAGATCCTGCAGTGCGACCTGTCGCTGGAACGCGATGGCGTGGTCACCCTGCGCGAGGCGGTGGCGCATGCCGATTCGGTTGGCGACTACGTCAGCCGCCAGCTGTTCGTGAAGATCCTCGATTCGGAGGAGGAACACATTGACTGGCTGGAAACCCAGCTCGATCTGATCGAGCGTATCGGTGAGCCGAAGTACCTGCTGAGCAAGCTGGAAGAGTGACGTAGCATCGAGCTTGCTCGACTGTGATCAGCATGGCGATAGTCGAGCAGGCTCGACTCTACCGATGCTGTGCAAGGTAGCCCGTCAGCGCCACACGCGCACGGGCGAACTCCGCAACCAGCAGCGCCACTGCCACGGCAGGGCGCTGCAGGCTGCCGGCACGGGCTTCGTGCTCGATGCGCTGCGCTACGGCCGACAGCGACAGCACGCCCACATTCGCACTGGATGATTTCAGGGTGTGCGCGAGCGCCTGCAGGCGTGGCTCGTCACCATCCTGCGCGGCCTTCTGCAGCTGTTGGACCATTGCCGGTGCATCTTCCAGGAATACCGAAACGATCTGGAGAGCGGCATCGCCGATCACCGCGTGCAGTTCGTCCAGCACATCACGGTCGAGTACCGGATGCGTCACCGTTTGGCTTTTCGTGCCTTGTAGAGCCGGACCATGCTCGGCTGATGGAGTGCGAATGCAATTGGCCGTCAGCCGATCATGGCTCGGCTCTACAGGTTGTCCAGGTGATGCAGCTTTCCCGCCACCCCATCGCTGCAACAGCGCGTGCAGCGTGGCGCGCGTGATCGGCTTGGACAGGTAGTCGTCCATGCCGGCCTGCAGGCAGCGTTCACGGTCGCCGGCCATGGCATTGGCGGTCATCGCAATGATCGGCAGTCGTGGGCGGGCGGCTTCCATTTCTTCGGCGCGCCAGAGGCGGGTGGCGGCGTAGCCATCCAGCACCGGCATCTGGCAGTCCATCAGCACCACGTCCACGCCACCCTCGCGCAGGGCGAGCAGCGCCTGTTCACCATCGCTGGCGTTGCGCACGTTGCACTGGAATACCCGCAGCAGTTGTTCGGCCACCATCCGGTTGACCGTATTGTCTTCCACCAGCAGCACACGCAGGTGCAGCGGCGGTAGTGACGCTGCCGGCTGTCCGTCGTCCGCGTTGGCCAGCAGCGCGGACGGGCGTGCATGCATCACCGGAACGGCCAGCAGTGCATGCAGGGCGGCATCGTCGAACTGGGCGGGCAGCTGGTGCTGGCGCGGGGGCAGCGAAGGCGCCTGGTCCTGCAGCCACAGCACCCGCAGCGTGTCGTCCTCGCCGCGTTCGGCCAATGCCCGCTGCAGCGTCACCTCGCCGTTGCGGCGGACACGTGCATCCACCAGCAGCCAGGCGGGCGCCTGTTGGCCCGGGCGTGGCACCGCGCGCAGGCGTTCGACCAGCGTATCCAGTTGCGACAGCGCTTGAACCTCCAGGCCGTGGTGGGCCGCGATACGCTCAATGCGTGCCTGCAGTGTGGCATCGGCGCTGAACAACAGCAGCGGTGCCGGTGCGCGCGCCATTGCGGGCAGATCGCCGGGCACCTTCAGCAGCGGAATCTCGAACCAGAACGTGGCGCCCTGGCCGGGCGTGGACTGCACGCCGATGCGGCCCTGCATCAGGTCGATGATGCGCTTGCAGATGGCCAGGCCCAGGCCGGTGCCACCATAGATGCGGGTAGTCGAGGCATCGGCCTGGCTGAAGGACTGGAACAGGCGCGCCTGCAGTGCCTGGTCGATGCCGATGCCGGTATCGATGATTTCGAAGCGCAGCTGATGCTGCGCCGCACCTTCGCCCAGCCGCTGCACGCGCAGCTGCACCTGGCCGCGTGCAGTGAACTTGATGGCATTGGCCAGCAGATTGCCCAGCACCTGGCGCAGGCGCACGGGGTCGCCGCGCACGGGCAGGCGCACGGCCGGGTCCAGCTGCAGGCTCAGTGTCAGGCCCTTGGCTTCGGCTGCGCGCTGCAGCAGCTGCACCACGCCGTCGAGCAGGTCGCGCAGGTTGAAGCTGGTGATCTCCAGTTCCAGTGCCTGTGCTTCCAGACGCGAGTAATCGAGGATGTCATCGACGATGCGCAGCAGCTGCTGTGAGCTGGCCGAGGCAGTGGCCAGCATCTGCCGCTGGTCCTCGCCCAGCGGTCCACGCGCGATCAGCTCCAGCATCGGCAGGATGCCGTTGAGCGGGGTACGGATCTCGTGGCTCATCGTGGCCAGGAATTCACCCTTGGCCAGCACCGCCGCTTCGGCGGCCTGCTTGGCCTGCAGCAGCTGCTGTTCCAGCTGGCCCTGGCGTTCGGTGGTGTGGCGCAGCTGGTCGCGCTCGGCGACCAGCGCGTCGCGTTCGCGCTGCAGCTGGGCCAGCGCACGGTTGCGCGTGCGCAGGTGCAGGCCCATCAGCAGCGCGATGGTGGCCGCAGCAAGGGCAACCAGCAGCGCGGCCCACAGCGGCACGTCAGAGCACCGCGTTGTGGAAGTCGAAGTTCAGGTCACTGCCGGCCGATTGCACCATGTTGCCCTGGATGTAGTCGACGCCACCGACCCACATCGCGGCTGCGGCCTGCGGGTCTTCAATCTGCTGGCCGATGATCTGCAGGCCGGCGGCATGCGCCTGCTCGATCGCCTTGCGCAGCTCTTCGCGGGTGGCCGGGTTGGCGTGGCTGCTGGAGAAGCGCGCAGCCATGCGCACGAACGACAGCGGCAACTGGGTCAGCAACGCATCGGCCTCGCCACCGGGTTCGAACTGGCTCAGGCAGAAACGCACGCCGGCGCCTGCCATGCGCTGGCAGAACTGCTGCAGTGGCACGGTATGGATCAGCGCGTCGGGCAGGCGTACATCGATCACCAGCGCACTGCCGGGCAGGTCGCGCCGCTGCAGCGATTCCAGCAGCCAGTCGGCGAAGGCGTCGCGCTGCAGGGTGCGCAGCGACTGCGAGACGAACAGGTTCAATGGTTGCGTGGCATGCCGGTACAGATCGAGCAGGCCCAGCGCATGGTCCATCACCTGCTGGTCGAGGTCGGCGATGCGGCCAGCTGCTTCCGCTGCCGGAATGACCTGGCTGGCCGCCAGCACCGTGCCATCGGCCTGGCGCAGGCGCAGCAGCAGCTGGTACTGCGCGGTGTTGCCGCCGGCGACGGCGACGATCGGCTGGTAGGCCAGCTCCAGCTGGCCTTCCAGCAGGGCCAGGTGTTCCTGTTCGGTGATCGCCTGGCGATGCACGTGGCCGGCGACGCCGGCGCTGAGCAGCCGCGCCTGCAGGGTGGTGCGTTCAACCGCTTCCAGGGCGCTGTGGGCATCATCGAAGCCCGGCGACATCGGCGCATAACCGACCACGCCGCGCAGATGCACCGATTCGTCGTCGCGGATCACGAACGCCCGTGCCGACAACTGTTCGCGCAGGATCGCGGCGATGCCTTCGAGGCTTTCCTCGTCAGCGCGTCGGGCCAGCAGCAGGAAACTGTTGTCGTTCAAACGCGCCAACAAGTGCGGATGGCCGGCCTCGGCAAGGCGCTGTCCGGCCTGCACCATCAGGCGCTCGAATGCGGCGTAGCCATAGCGCTCGCGCAGCCCCAGTGCGCTGGCCACTTCGATGAAGAACACGCCACCGTGGTCGCGGTGGGCGAGCGCGGTGTTGAGCTGCTGCAGCACGTGATGGCGGGTCGGCAGGCCGGTTTCCGGATTGCTGGTGGCCGGTGCGCCGGCAGCACCGGGCAGGGTCGCGGCCTGGGCGCGTGCGCGGCGGATGCGGTTGGCCACCGCAGCGATCAGGTGGCGCGGACGGATCGGCTTGCTCAGGTAGTCATCCGCGCCACTGTCGAGGACTTCGAACTGGCGCTCAGGGTCGGGATCGCCGCTGAGGAAGACGATCGGCAGCAACTGCAGGCCAGGCTGCTGGCGGATCAGCGCCGTCAGGCGCATGCCATCCAGGCCGGGCAGGTGCAGGTCCATCAGGATCAGATCGGGGCGATGTTCCTTGATCGCCTGCAGCGCGCCGTCGGCATCGCTGTGCACGATCGCCTGCATCCCGGCCCCATGCAGCACGCTCTGCGCGAACAGGGCCTGGGCGCGGTCATCCTCGACGATCAGGACGCGGTAGGGCGAATCAGAGGGGGGCGGTGCCTGGTCGTTGTTGCCGGCTTCGGCCAGCGCAGGTGCGCCGGGAAGCGGTGGCGGCGCGCTGCCGATCGTTGCCGGCGTATCGACAGCGGCCAATGGCGCGGTTGCCGCCGGTGCTGTCGCGACCGCGCTTGCCGGGTCTGCGGTCCAGCGCTGCCAATGATCGGCCGGAGGGGTTTCAGCGCGTCCCGGGCGGGCGCCCGCGGGGGATTCGTTTGCGGCCATCGGTGCTCCTGGTGTTCGCGTCCATTATGCGACAAGCCCGGCGCTCAACCGGTGCCGGGCTGCCGCGGACTGTCTGCGGAGACACCGCGTGCCAGCCAGCGCACGCCTTTCCACAAGGTGCGCCAGACCAGCCACACCAGCAGGGCACCGGCCAGGCTGCAGGCCAGCACCACCACCAGCGCGATCCACGGGTGCGCCAGAGCAAGCGCCAGGCCACCGATCACCACGGTGTCTTCGGCGGCAGAGGCGACCCAGTTGCTGGCTGGCTCAGGTGACGTGTTGAGGAGTGCGCGGGTGCCGGCCTTCAGGCCGTGGCTGGCCAATGCCACACCGGCACCGGCGGCAAGTGCGCCGGTGCCCAGTTGCCCATCGGGCGACAGCGTGGCGGCGGCGAGGAAGGCCCCCGCTGGCACGCGGGCCAATGTCTGCACGAGGTCCCAGGCCGAGTCCACGCCGGGAATCTTGTCGGCGAAGAATTCGGCTACTGCCAGCGCCGCAGAGGTGCCCAGCACCCACCACGACTCGGTGGCCTGCAGGGTGGGTGGCAAGTCGACCCAGCCGAGCAGGCCGGCGAGGCCGACACCGAACACAGTGAGGTAGACACGGATGCCGGCCAGCCAGGCCAGCAGGATGCCGATCACGAACAGGTGGGCTTCGGTCATGGCGATGCTCCGGCGACGGAACTGTGCAGGGGGCCACACTATCGACGATGGCGTGCCTGAACGCCACAGACCGCCGCGTGCCCATGCGCAGGAAACCCACCTGTCCTGTCATACACTAGCCCGTCGTTTGCCACAGGGGCCGTACCGGTGTCGCCCGCGCGATGCCCCGGAAACCACCCATGAACAACCGCCCTCCCATGCGCGTGCAGGTTCGCCTGCCCGGCGCGCCGCAACCACCGCTCGACCGCCGCCGCCTGCTGGTGATCGGTGGCATCTGGCTGCTCAGCCTGGTGCTGGCCGCGCTGGGGGGCTGCTGGATGGCCGCCCCGCGCGATGCACAGGGCCAGCGACTGCAGGCTGCCGAAAAGCGTGCCGAGAACCTGCAGGCGCAGCTGACCGAGTTGCGCCAGAAGCAGGCCACGCTGGAAGCCTCCGACCGCATCAGCCGCGCCGCCAACACCGAGGTGCAGTCCTCGCTGGCCGAGCGTGATGAAGAAATCGCCGGCCTGCGTGCCGACGTTGCTTTCTATGAGCGTCTGGTGGGTTCGACCAGCCAGCGCAAGGGCCTGAACACCCATTCGATCGAGTTCAGCCCCGAAGCGGCCGGCACCTGGCAGTACACCGCTGTGCTGACCCAGAACCTCAACCGCGGTGCCATCAGCCAGGGGCAGATGCGTTTCACCGTGGAAGGCGTGAAGAACGGCAAGCTGGCCACGATCAGCTGGGATGATCTGCACCAGCGCAGCAAAGTACCGGGACAGGATTACTCGTTCCGGTACTTCCAGCAGATCAGCGGCAGTGTGATGCTGCCGGCTGACTTCACCCCGCAACGGGTGAGGGTGACATTGGGGAGTGGTGCGGGGGGCACCACCCAGGTATTCGACTGGAAACAGGCCGGTGCGCCGGCCGCCAAAGGGGAGTAGGCAGATGTTCGGAAGCAGCAAATCCAACCGTGAAGGCCAGTTGGTGGTGGATGCCCTGATCGGCAACCAGGTGGTGATCCGCGGTGATGTGGAATTCAGTGGTGGCCTGTATGTGGAAGGCCGCATCCACGGCAAGGTGATTGCCGCCGAAGGCGCCAGCGGCGCGACCCTGACGGTCGCCGAGCATGGCGTGATCGAGGGCGAGATCCGTGCCCAGGTGGTGGTCATCAGCGGCCGCCTGGATGGCGACGTGCATGCCACTGAGAAGGTCGAACTGACCCCGAGCGCGCGGGTCAACGGCAATGTCCACTACCAGGTGGTGGAAATGAATGCGGGCGCCCAGCTGAACGGACGCCTGATCCATGCCAGCGCCCCGATGGCGGCCCTGCCTGCCCCGGAAAGCGACGAGGCCAATGGTGGCAAGGGCGACACCGCTGCGCGCCGCAAGCTGGCCGAGGCGATGGCTTGAAAGCCATCGTCGGCGGCCCCATGCTGACACCATGAGCACGCTAGTCTCCCTGCCCGGCACCACCCCGGTTGCCGCGCCCGATTACCAGTCGCTGGAGCGCCCGCTGAACTTCACCGAGTCGGCGGCCGCCAAGGTCAAATCCCTGATCCAGGAAGAGGGCAACCTCGAGCTGGCCCTGCGCGTGTACATCGAAGGGGGCGGCTGTTCGGGCTTCCAGTATGGGTTCGAGTTCGACGAGAACCGCGCCGAAGATGATCTGGCCGTGCAGACCAGCGGGGTGACCCTGCTGGTTGACCCGCTGAGCCTGCAGTACCTGATGGGTGCCGAGGTGGACTACACGGAGAGCCTGACCGGTGCCCAGTTCGTGATCCGCAACCCGAACGCGAAGACCACCTGCGGCTGCGGCAGCAGCTTCAGCATGTGATTGCGGGCGTGGGGCATGTGCCCCGCGCTGCCTTCGGTAGATCCACGCCATGCGTGGATGGTCTTTCCTGCAACCGTAACGGCAGATTGCGCACAGCGCCGACCTTGCCACCCGCATCGATTGGCGGCACGCTTGCCGGATGCCCACTATTTCTTCGCCGCTTTCCGGTTTCGCCTTCGTTGGCGAACCGCTGGAGCGCGCCGATGCCCTGCGCGACGATGCCGATGCACTGGCGCGCCTGTGGCCGGGCGCGCGCATCCTCGTGCTCGACCAGGACGGTACCGCCTTCACCGCCGATGACGACCAGCCACTGGCGCTGACCGGCGCAGATCTCGGCGGAGGCCCCGGTGCCGCGATCTTCCTCGGTCTGCGTGGCGAACAGGCCTGGTTCTCGGTCGAAGCCGCCAGCATCACCATCACGGCGCCCCGCCGCCTCGACCTGCGCCAGGCCGCCCTGCTGTGGTCGATGGCCGATGCGACCGCCTTCAGCTACGCCCGTGGCATGTCCTACTGGCATTCGCGCACCCGCTTCTGCGGCGTGTGCGGCGGCGCCGTGGCGTTTGCCCGCGGCGGCTTCGTCGGTCGCTGCGCGCAGTGTTCCACCGAGCACTACCCGCGGGTTGATCCGGCAGTGATCGTGGCCGTCGAGAACCAGGGCCGGCTGCTGCTTGGCCGGCAGTCCAACTGGGCGCCGCGCCGTTACTCGGTGCTGGCCGGCTTCGTCGAACCGGGCGAGACCTTCGAACAGACCGTGGTGCGCGAAGTACACGAGGAGAGCAAGGTGCGGGTGACCGCCTGCCAATACCTCGGTTCGCAGCCGTGGCCGTTCCCTGGCGCGCTGATGATCGGCTTCCGCGCACAGGCGCAGGATGACCTGCCGACCGTGGACGGTGAGCTGGAAGACGCGCGCTGGTTCAGCGCCGAAGAGGTGGGCGCGGCACTGGCACGCGATGTGGAGGACGATGGCCAGGGCATCCGCCTGTCGCCGCCGATCTCGATTTCGCGGGGGCTGATCGAGCACTGGTACCGCCAGCAGCAGGGCTGATGGCAAGGGGTTGCAAGGTGCGCCCTGGTGCCAGCATTGCCGCCACCTGAACACGCCTCGGGTTACAGTGCGATCCATCGCGGGAGGCGTCGCTGCGACAGGTAAGGTAGCGACGCCGAGCGTTCTGTTTCGTAGGGAGACCTGCCATGTTCACCACTCTGGCCGCCGTGCTGGTGGCACTGGCCCTGGGCCATGTGGCCCCGGCCGCTGCCGCTTCGCTGCGCCGTTTCGACGGCTTCCGGCGCTGGCTGGGCTGGCTGGACGCACGCGGTGGCAAGGCCTGGCAGGGGCCGGCAGGCGTCGCCCTGGCGCTGCTGCCGCCGCTGCTGTTGATGGCGCTGCTGGCCTGGCTGCTGCGCGGCGTGCTGTTCGGCCTGCCGTCACTGCTGCTGGGCGTGGCGGTGCTGGCCTGGTGCTGGGGCCCGCGCGACCTGGACCGTGATATCGAAGCGATCATCGATGCCGACGATGCGGCGACGCGCCAGGCAGCGGTGCGCAACCTGCAGTCGGCCGGCGGCAGTCTGCGCGATGACATTCCGTCACTGGTGGAAGCGACGGTGCTCAATGCATTGCGACGCTGGTTCGCGGTGCTGTTCTGGTTCCTGTTGCTGGGTCCGGCCGGTGCGCTCGGCTACCGGCTGCTGGCGCTGATGGCGGAAAGCCCGATGCGCGCACGCGTGCCGGTGGAGCCACTGGCGGTGGCGCAGCGCCTGCTGGGCTGGGTCGAGTGGCCGGTGGCGCAGCTGATGGCGTTTTCGATGGCGCTGGTGGGCAACTTCGATACGGCGTGGAAGGCCTGGCGTCAGGCCCATGGCGAGCGTCTGGCCGGGAACATAGGCTTCCTGGGCGCGGTGGCCCGGGCCAGTGTCAACGCCGAACTGCGCGAGGATGCACACGATTACACCGAGGCAGGATTGTTGCCGGTGTGGCAGCGGCTGCCGGATCTGCGTGATGCGATGAGCCTGGTGTGGCGGATGCTGCTGCTGTGGCTGGCGATCCTCGCCCTGCTGGTGATTGCAGGCTGGGTGACGTAGTTGCTTTGCAGGGCTTGCAGCCCTGCACCTGCAGAGGCCAAAGCCAAAGCCAAAGCGGCTCTGGGTTGCTGAGGGTTGGGCGGGGCGGTGTGGGGCTGCAGGACACGCCGTAAACCCGTCCCTGGGGGCTCGATGGCGCCTTGCTCGTGTGCGCAGGACTGCGCACACGAGCAAGCGGCGACCGAGCTTACATGGGTGAGGGCGCTTTGCTTGCGAAGCACTGCTTCGCGAGCGACCGAACGCACAGCCGCCAGCGGCTGGGCTGGGCCCCGGAGGGGGACTTGCAGCGGCCCCTGCGCAGCCCACCCGCCCGGCCAACCCTGGCGATTCTGCCTTCAGATACCGACCCACCACGAGGGGCTGCGCCGTTGGCTGGAAACCTAGATCGGTGCCAGTGCAGTGAACGGTGCCCATGGCAGGTTGCGCAGCAGCGCATACCCGGGCAGCACCCAGAGCCAGAACACGGGATTGGCCAGCACCCGCATCAGCGGGTCGAGCACACGGGGGCGAATGCCGGCGATGTTCAGCAGCATCAGCAGCAGGAACGGCAGGCTGATGACCAGCAGGGGGTTCATCGCCATCGCGCCGGGCAGGTCGAAGTGGACCAGGGAATACAGGCAGCGCGTGCTGCCACAGCCCGGGCAGTACAGGCCGGTCAGCGCGTACAGCGGGCAGCTCGGCAACGGGTTGCCGGCGACGTACGGATTGACGTTGCGCAGCACCGCCGTGGCGCCCACGGCCAGGCCGGCGGAAACCAGCAGAGGCGCCCAGCGGGCGAGTCGGGAACGAGCGGGAAGCGCGGACATGCAGCAACGGATCCGGCGCAGGCGCCGGATCCGTCCAGGCGTATCAGTAGCCGCTGTTGCTCATTGCGCCCATGCCGCCGAGCACAACGAAGAACAGCACGTACAGCACGACCAGCACGGCCCAGGCGATGGCCGACCAGATGGCCCACTTCTTGGCCTTGGCGGCCGAATCCTGGGCACCTGCGATGTCGCCGGCGGCCAGCTTGCCGTTGACCTGTGCGGCGTAGACGATCGACACGATGCCGGCCGGCAGGCAGCAGAACAGGGTGGTCAGGATGGCCCAGACCAGGTTGTTCGGGACCTGCGGAGTAGCAGTATTCATGGGTTCAAGCTCCTTGATGGGTGGTGGTGGTGAATCATTGGTCGGAAAGAGCGCCCAGCACGGCCAAGCCGCCGAACAGCCCGAACCACAACAGCAACAGGACCGGCAGGGACACGGCCGAAGCCACTGCCCACCAGCCCGCCTTGCGCGACGCGCTGTAAGCCCCCGGCAGGTCGCCGGCCGCGCGACGGCCATCGACCTGGGAGGCATAAACGATCGACACCACGCCCAGCGGCAGGCAGCAGAACAGCGTCGTCAGGATCGCCCAGACCAGATGGTTGGGGATGTAGACCGGACGGCTGAGCGGTGGTGGTTGATTCAAAGCAAGACTCCATTCCTTGGTGGCCAGCCGTGATGAAACGGCCGGACCTCCCCCCTGTGGGTGCGTAATCTACCGCAACCGACGTTGCATGTATGCGTTTACAGTCAGATGTTGGCGCATATGGCCCTTGACTGGACGCCATCGTACGGGCCTCTGCAATGAAACAGAGGCCGTCCTTCTCGAGGGCATCGGGGAGTACTGTCGCTAGGAAGGGTTACCAGTGGCCGTGGGGCCGATCAGGCGTGATCACCACGCAGGGCCCGCACCTGGGCTTCCAGCACCGGGGCGCTGGTGGTGTGGCCATCCACGGCGGGTGCCGCCACCACTTCGATGGTGGCGCGGAAACGGCGTGGTACGCGCATGCGGCCCAAGCGGCTGTCGCGCCGGCTCCACATGCTCGACCACATGCCGCGCAGGGCCATCGGTACCACCGGCACCGGCCGCCGCTCGAGGATCTTCTCGACGCCGGATTTGAATGGCGCCATCGCACCATCCTTGGTCAGTGCGCCTTCCGGGAAGATGCACACCAGCTCACCCTCGGCCAGGGCTGCGTCGATCTCGTCGAACGCGCGCTGCATCAGCGCCGGATCCTCGCGCGCACCGGCAATCGGGATCGCCTTGGCCGTCCGGAAGATCCAGCGCATCACCGGGATGTTGAAGATCTTGTAGTACATGACGAAGCGCACCGGTCGCGGAATCGTCGCTGACAGGATCAGCGCGTCCATGTAACTGACGTGGTTGCAGACCAGCAGCGCGGCGCCCTCGTCGGGTACGTTGGCCTCGATGCCGTGCGGGCGCAGGCGGTAAAGAGTGCGCACCATCACCCAGCTGAGAAAACGCATCAGGAATTCGGGGACGATGGTGAAGATGTAGATCGCCACCAGCGCGTTGGCGATGGCCAGCGCCAGGAACTGCTGCGGAATGGTCCAGTGCAGCAGCTTGTGCGCGGCAAGCGACAGCAGCGCGGCGCCGACGATGAAGCCGGAATTCTGGATGTTCAACGCCGCGAACACGCGCGACATCTGTGCCTTCGGGGTGCGGCTCTGGATCAACGCGAACAGTGGCACCACGAAGATGCCGGTGAACAGGCCGATGCCGATCAGGTCGATGACGATGCGAATGCTGCCCGGCTGCTGCAGGAACGTCCCGATGGTCAGCCCGTGTACCGTTGCTTCGCCACTGCGCGCGAAGTACAGGTCGAGCAGGAACGCGGTCATGCCGAACGCACCCAGCGGCACCAGGCCGATTTCCACTGTGCGCGCCGACAGCTTCTCGCACAGCAGCGAGCCGACGCCGGTGCCCACCGAGAACAGGGCCAGGGCGAAGATGTACAGCGTCGGTTCGCCGCCGAGGTTGGTCACCGCATAGGCCGGCAGCTGAGAGGTCAGCACGGTGCCGACGAACCAGAACCAGGACACGCCCAGGATCGCGTTGCGCACCGCTTTCTGCTGGCGCGCCATGCGCAGCACCGCCAGTGATTCCGGCAGCGGGTTCCAGTTGATCTTCAGGCCGGGGTCGCCGGCGTCGACCTTGGGAATCAGGCGCGCGGCGATGTTGCCGCAGATCGCCAGGCCGATGATCGCGCAGGCCGCCACCACCGTGCCGTGGCTGCCGGCCACGGTGAACACCAGGCCGCCCACGATCATGCCGGTGAGGATCGACATCGAGGTGCCCATCTCGACCAGCCCGTTGCCGCCAGTCAGCTCCTCGGGCTTCAGCACCGACGGCAGCACCGAATACTTCACCGGGCCGAACAACGTCGACTGCATGCCGGTGCAGAACAGGGCGACCAGCAGCACCGGCAGGCTCTGCGTGAGGAAGCCGGTGGCGGCCAGCGACATGATCACGATCTCCATGCTGGTGGTGATCACGATCAGCCGCGATTTTTCCAGTTTGTCGGCGATCTGCCCGGCCAGTGCTGAGAACAGGAAGTACGGCAGGATGAAAATGGCCGGGGCCAGCGTGGCATACAGCCCCAGTTCTTCCTCCGGCACGGCCATGAACAGCAACATGCTGATGATCGCCTGCCGGTACACGTTGTCGTTGAACGCACCGAGCGCCTGCACGACGAAGAACGGCAGGAAACGGCGCTGGCGCAGCAGGGCGAACTGGTTGTGACCGGACATGGAACCTCCTTGACCGGCGCAGCCTAGCATTCCTGCCCATCCGTCGGGACCGTCACGGGATGCGTCCACGCATGGCGTGGATCTACCCAGACCCCCACAACTGTGGGTGCGGACCGTTGGTCCGCACACCTCCAGCGATCTCAGACGATATCGTCAACCACGCCGCCATCCACGCGCAGTGCGGCACCGGAGGTGGCCGAGGCCTGCGGCGAGGCCAGGTACACCACCATGTTGGCTACCTCTTCGACCGTCGCGGCGCGCTGGATCACCGAAGACGGCCGCTGCGCCATCACGAACTCGCGGCCGATCTGTTCCAGCGGCTTGCCGCTGCGCTGACGTTCATCTTCGAACATCGCCGCGAAGCCATCGGACAGGGTCGGACCGGGCAGCACCGCGTTGACGGTGACACCGCTGCCAGCCACGCGCTTGGCCAGGCCACGCGACAACGACAGCTGCGCGGTCTTGCTGACCCCGTAATGGATCATGTCAGCGGGAATGTTGCGGGCCGATTCGGAGGAGATGAACAGCACGCGGCCCCAACCGGCATCGACCATCGCCGGCAGTAGTGCACGCGACAGGCGCACGCCGGACATCACATTGGTCTGCCAGTAGCGCTCCCAGGTGGCATCGTTGGTCTCGAAGAAGTCCTCGGGCCCGAAAATGCCGGCGTTGTTGACCAGGATGTCGACCTTGGGCAGGTCGGCCAGCAGCGTGTCAACGCCGGCTGCATCGGACAGGTCGGCAGCGATGCCGAGCACGACGGCGTCCGGAACGGCATCCAGCAGGCGCTGGCGTGCACGTTCAACGCTGTCGGTGCTGCGGCCGTTGAGGATGACCTGCGCACCCGCCGTGGCCAGGCCTTGGGCGATTGCCAGGCCGATGCCGGCGGTGGAGGCGGTGACCAGCGCGGTACGGCCGCCGAGTTCGATCTTCATGGGGAGTCCGGGAGCAGGGGATCACCCAGTATCCGCGCAGGAACGTGATCGGGGCGCATCGCCAGGCGCAACACGATGTTGCAGGCGGCGCAGTAGATCCACGCCATGCGTGGATGGAACGCGGTCCCGCACCAGGCCATGCCCGGCGCCAGGCTGTCAGGTGAGCGTGCGCACCGCTTCATTGGCCGCCGCCCGCACCTTCGGCAGCATCCGCAGCACCAGTGCCATCTGCGTGCGGATCAACTGCAGCTTCGGCGGCATGGTGTCCTCTATCTGTTCCAGCTCGGCCGCCACCGCGCGGTCGGCGTCGTTGTCGTCCTCGCTGACCGGTTGCCGTGCGGTGAGGGCCGAGGACAGCTGCTGCAGCGCCTTGCGCACGCGCTCACCGGCGGCCAGCGCCAGCGGATCGCCGGCGTAACTGTCCACCTGGTCGCGGTGCGCACCCAGCGCCGAAAGATGGCCGAGCAGCATGTTGGACAACGCCAGGAAATGGAAACCGGCATCCAGGTTGCGGCGCACGTGGCCCGGCTCGCGCAGCATGTTCGACAGCGCGGTGGACAGCGCGGCATCGGCGTTGTGCATGTCGCGGCGGGCGATGCGGTAGGCCAGGTCATCGCGCATGCCACTGCGGTACTGGCCCAGCACCGAATCCAGGTAGCGCGCGGCGGTGTCCAGCACGCGCGCCAGCACAAGGTGCAGCTGGCGGCCCTGCCAGTCGGGCAGGATCAGGAATGCGGCGGCGGCGGCAATCGCACAGCCCAGCAACGTATCGACCATGCGCGGCACGATCAGCACGAAGCCATCGCCGATCAGGTTGAAGCAGGTCAGGGCCATCACCGTGATCGCCGCCGAGGCCACCAGGTAGCGGTCGGTGCGGGTGAAGAAGAACAACAGCGCCGACAGCAGCGCGATCAGCAGCTGCACGTGCAGCTGCGGGAACAACTGCAACAGCGCCCAGGTCAACACCAGGCCAGCCACGGTGCCGGCGATGCGTTGCGCCAGGCGCTGGCGGGTGGCACCGAAGTTGGGGCGGCACACGAAGACGATGGTCAGCAGCACCCACGAGCCGTTCTGGGCATTGAACAGGCGGATCGCCGCGAAACCGGCGATCAGTGCCAACGCCATGCGCAGGCCGTGGCGGAACAGGACCGAGCCGGGCGTGAGTTGCTGGCGCACGCGCACACCCATCTCGCGCAGGGTGTGCGGATTGCTGTCGCGCAGGCGCGTATCGACGTTGTCCAGGCTGGCCTCGGAGCGCTCCGCATCCAGCAGGCGGCGCTCGATGCTGCGCAGGTTGTGCACCAGCAGGTCCAGCGAACCGAGCAGGCGCTGCCACTGCGGGCGCTGCTGGTCGCGCAGGTAGGACAGGGCGTCGGCGAGGTCACGCCCGGCCTGCTGGTTGCTTTCGCCATACACGAATGGACGGCGCAGGCGGATCGCCTCGCCCAGCCGCGCGCAGGCCTGGCCCTGCAGGTCGAGCAGGCGCTGGCAGCGGTACAGCACGTCGCTGTGGAAGAAGGCATCGACCAGCGCGCCGTAGGGGTAGTGCGAAGAGCTGGCGCGCTCGTGGAAATCCTGTGCCATGTAATAGAGGCGCAGGTACAGGCCGGAATTGACGCCGGGCCGGCCGGAGCGGCCGAAGCGCGCCAGGATGGCGGTCTTGGCCTCGTTCAATGCACCGACCACGCGCCGGTTCTGTTCGGCCAGGTCCAGCTGGCGACGCTGCAGATCGGCCTCGCGTACCGGCTCGAACAGCGCAGCTTTCAACTGCAGGTAGCGGCCCAGCTCAACGTACAGTCGTGCCACGCGTTCGCGTACCGGGCGGTTGGCAAACAGCGCGGTCCACAGGATCGACAGCAGGCCGTACCAGACCGCACCGGCCAGCAGGTGGCTGACCGCTTCCAGCGCGCTGTGCAGGTCGCTGGCGCCATGCTGCTCCAGCCCGATCATGGTGTAGATGGCCAGTGTGACCGTGGCCTGGGCGATCGACGCGTAGCGCTCGCCGAGCGCACCCAGCAGGGTCAGGCCGAAGGTGGACAGCGCCAGCGCGCCGATGAAGACCCATGGCCACGGAAACAGCCAGATCACCGAGGCGGCGGCAAGGCAGAAGCACAGCAGCGACAGCAGTACCGCCTTGGTCCGGCCCCACCCGTTGTCGTCGGTCTCGGCGATGGCGCTGGCGATGATGCCGAGGAACACGCCGGGCAGCGCGGTGAGCGCATCCAGCTGCCAGCACACGGCAAGCGCTGCGGTCAGGGCGATGAACACGCGCAGGCCGTAACTGGCCTTTTCGTGGGCCCACAGGCGGCTGAGACGGGATTCGTGGGCGGACATGCAGGCTCGGTGGAAGGGTCTCCCACCATTATTGCGGGCCACGCGTGAAATGGTAGATCCACGCCATGCGTGGATGATTTTCCGCTCGATACCCGGTAGTACCGGCCGCTGGCCGGCTCTCATGCGCCCGGACGAAGGTGCAAGGCGCCGGCCGGCGACCGGTACTACCGTTTTTGCCGCGCCTTACATGTCGAACCGCACGCTCACAGCGAACGTGCGCGGCAGGCCGACGCCCGCGTTCGACCAGTACTTCCGGTTGGCGAGGTTTTCCACGCTGCCGCGCACGGTCACCGGGTGGCCCGAGGCGAGCAGGCGATAGCCGATGCCTGCATTGACCAGCGTGTAGTCGGGCAACTTCAGGGTGTTGTTGGCGTCATACCAGACATCGCCGTAGTAGCGCACGGCGGCGTAGGTCTCCAGCCCATCCACCCAGGGCAGCTGGTAGCTGGCATGCAGTACCCCGCTCCAGCGCGCAGCACCTGAGGTGCGCTTGCCTTCCTGCGAGGCGCTGCCCGGCGACAACTTGTCGTAGGTCGGGTCCAGCCAGGTCACGCCGCCTCCCACCGTCAGCGCGTCTGTCAGGTGCAGGTCGCCACTGGCTTCGATGCCTTCGTACAGCGTGATGCCATCCTGCACCAGGCGAGGCAGGCTGCCGGCGATCGGCTGGTCGATGTTGGCGCCGCGCTCCAGCCGGAAAGCAGCCACGTTGGCGCTCCAGCGCACGGCTTCGATCTTGGCTCCGATCTCGTACTGCTTGCTGATGGTGGGATCGAGCAGTTCATTCGCGTTGACGTAGTCGATGCCAACGCGGCTGCCCGCCTCCAGCGATTCGATGTAGCTGGCGTAGAGGGTGACTGCATCGCTGGGTTTGAACATCAGCGCATAGGTCGGCGTTACCGGGTAGGTGTGGTAGCCGCTGCTGGATTTGACCTGGAAGTCGTTGTAGCGCCAGCCGGCCAGGGCGGACCAACCGCGTCCAAAGTCGACGGTATCGCTAAAGAACACCGCCTGCTGCACGGTTTCATCGCCGCGGGTCGTCGCACGGCTGGCCACCGCATCATGGCGCAGGGTGCTGCGCTGGTAGAGGTTGCCTTTGCCCACATTGCTGTAGACATTGGGGCGATCCCAGCCCAGTCCGCTCTGGTGACTCACGCCAGCGACGATCTGGTGCTGCAGCGGGCCGGTCTGCAGACGGCCCTGGACCATCGCCTGGGTCAGCTTCCACTCGCTCTTGCCGCCCAGTTCATAGGCGTACACCCCCATATCGCCGGCGCTGTTCGTCAGAGGGGCGAAGATTTTGTTGACATCGTTCCACGAGGTGGTGACGCCGTAGATCAGGCTGGCCTTCCAGTTACTGTTGATCTGCCAGTTCATGCCGGTCGACAGCAGGCTGGAACGGGTGTCGTAGTAGGTGCCGGGCACACTGTTGTCGACATCACCGGCAATCGGACGCGGCAACGAGGTCAAGCCGCTGAAGGAGTACTGAGGTGCTTCGTTGCTCAAATCGCGTGACTGGAACACGCCTTCTGCGGTCCAGGTCAGTACATCGCTCAGGCGCGCATCCAGCGACAGTGCGCCTACCTTGCGATCGACGTGACCACCATTGAAGGTCTCGCCCTTTTCCTGGAAGGCATTGAAGCGGTAGCCGAACATCTGCTCGTTGCCGAAGCGGCCGCCAACGTCGATGCCGCCGCTGACGATGCCCTGTTCGCGCCAGCCCAGCTGGGCGGAGAAGGTGGGCGTGTCCGTCGGCTTCTTGGTGATGTAGTTGACGATGCCGCCGGGGGCACCGAACCCGTACAGGAAGCCGCCCGGGCCTTTCAGCAGATCGACCTGTTCCATCACTTCCAGCGGCCATTCGGTACCCCAGGAAGAGACCTGCAGGCCATTGACGCGATAGCTGTCGAAATTCAGTTCGATACCGCGATTGCGGATCGGCGAGCTCCAGCCACTGGCATAGGCGCTGACCTGGGTGGTGACCGAGGGGTCGAGCAGGAAGGCTTCGCCCAGCGAGACCACCTGGCGCTGCTCGATCTGCTCGCGGCCAACAGCGGTGATCGCGAACGGAGTGTCGCGCAGGGCGCGGTCGCCCAGTGCACCGGCGTCGGTATGGGTGCGTTCGGCGGTGACCTTCACCGCATCCAGATCGGTGGCGTTACGGCTGGCGGCCGGCGCTTCGGCATGGGCAGCGCAGGCGACGGACAGGGCGGTGGCCAGCAGGGCCAGGCGGGGGAGACGGGAAGGCAGCATCGATGGTGGTCCTCGACGGACGGCCACAGGCCATCCGCCCACGGGTGGGGGAAGGGGCAGTGGCTGGGATCACGCAGGCGTGCCGGAAGCCGGCAGCGGGGCGCCACAACGGGGCGCAGGACCATGGCTGGATGAGAATTGTTCTCTTTTCGTTACGGCACGTCAAACCCGGAGGCGTGCGGACCAACGGTCCGCACCCACCAGAGGTACCAGGCAGAGTAGATCCACGCCATGCGTGGATGGGCCGTGCTACGCCCGCTGCGCGCGCTTGAGCAGCTTCGCTTCGCGCTTGCGTGCGCGACGTGCCCGCCAACGCTCGGACAGGCAGGAGAAGATCACATACAGGGCCGGCGTGCTGAGCAGGGTCAGGCTCTGCGAGAACAGCAGGCCACCGATCATCGCGATACCCAGCGGACGGCGCAGTTCCGAACCTTCGCCCAGGCCGATCGCCAGTGGCACCGCGGCTAGGATCGCCACCATCGTGGTCATCATGATCGGCCGGAAGCGCACGATGCTGGCCTCACGTGCCGCTTCGCGTGGGGCCAGCCCATGTTCGCGCTGCGCCACCAGCGCGAAGTCGATCATCATGATCGCGTTCTTCTTGACGATGCCGATCAACAGCACCAGCGCGATCATCGAGATCACCGACAGCTCGGTGTTGGTGCCGAACAGCGCCAGCAGCGCGCCCACGCCCGCCGCCGGCAGCGTGGACAGGATGGTGACCGGGTGGATCAGGCTCTCGTACAGCATGCCCAGCACCAGGTACACGGTCAGGATGGCCGCGAACACCAGGATCAGCATGTCGCTGGGGTCGGAATTGAACCCGAAGCCGGCGTCATCGGCCAAACGGATATCACCCGGCATGCGCATGCCGGCCACGGTGGCATCGATGATCGCCTTGGCTTCGCCCATGCTCACGTTCGGCGCCAGGTTGTAGCTCAGGTCCATCGTCGTGTACTGGTTTTCATGGGTGATCTGCGACGGTGCAAGTCCTGGCACCTGCTTGGCGATCGCCGTGATCGGCACCATGTCGCCGTTGCGCGCCCGCACGTATACCTCGTCCAGTGCCGCCGGCGTGGCGGTCTGCGAGGGCAGGGCGTTGACCACCACGCTGTACTGGTTGATGTCCGAGTAGATGGTCGAGATCTGGCGCTGGCCGAACGCGCCGTACAGCGCGCCATCAATGGCGCCGACCGAGACACCCAGGCGTGCGGCCTTGGCGCGATCGATCTCGATGTTCTGGCGCAGCCCGGCATTGTCGACGTCGGTGCCGACATCGCGCAGCTTCGGGTTCTTCTTCAGCGCCGCCTGCAGCTTGGGCAGCCATTCCTGCAGCGACGCCAGGTCGTTGCCCTGCAGCGAGATGCGGTACTGCGCGCCCTGGCTGCTGCCACCGCCATCGTTGCTGGGCAGGTCCTGGATCGCGCGCAGGCGCAGCTGCAGGTCGGGGTAGCGGTCAGCCTTGGCGCTCAAACGTGCCAGTGCATGCGCGGTGGTTTCGCGGCGGCCGTCCTTGCGCGATTTCAGCTCGACGTTGAACTGTGCGCTGGAGCCCTGGCGGCCGCTGCCCAGGCGCACGCCCACGGTCTTCACCGCCGGGTCGGCCATCAGCATGTCGGTGATGCGTCGCTGGCGGCTGACCATGTCCTCGAAGGAGACGGTGGCGCTGGAGTTGGCGCGGCCCCAGATCAGGCCGGTGTCCTGCGGCGGGAACGCGCCCTTCTTCACGGCACCGAACAGGAAGATGGTGACGCCGATCAGGATCAGCGGGGTGAGCGAAAGCAGCAGCGCGTGGCGCAGCGAGAAGTCGAGGAACACGGTGTAGATGCGCAGCATGCGCTCATGGCCAGCATCCAGCCAGCGGCCGAAGCGCGACGGCGCGGCCTTGTGGTCATGTGCGCTGAGGAAGCGGCTGCACAGCGCCGGGGTCAGCGTCAGCGAGACGATCATCGACACCACGATGGCCGCCACCAGGGTGACGGTGAACTCGCGGAAGAACGCGCCCATCATGCCGCTGGCGAACAGCAACGGAATGAACACCGCCACCAGCGAGGCGGTGATCGAGACGATGGTGAAGCCGATCTCACGCGCGCCGGTCAGCGCCGCCTGCATCCGCGGCATGCCTTCGTCGAGGTGGCGCATGATGTTCTCGATCACCACGATCGCATCGTCCACCACGAAACCGATCGCGATCACCAGCGCCAGCAGGCTCAGGTTGTTCAGGGTGAAGCCCATCACGTACATCACCAGCGCGGCACCGGCCAGCGACAGCGGCACGGTCACCGCGGCGATCAGCGTGGGTGCCAGGCGGCGCAGGAACAGCGCCATGGTCAGCACCACCATCGCCAGGCTGATCAGCAGGGTGATCTGCACTTCATGCAGTGACGAGCGGATGGTGGGTGTCCGGTCGAAGTACGGCGTCATCGTGGTACCTGGCTGCAGGTAGTCGCGCAACGCTGGAATCTGCGCCTTGACCCGGTCCACGGTTTCCACGATGTTGGCGCCGGCACGGGTGAACACGTACATCACCACCGCCGGCTTGTGGTCGAACCACGCCGCCTGGTAGGCGTCCTGCTGGCCGTCGTAGACGTTGGCGATGTCCTTCAGGCGGATCACCCGACCATCGCCCTGGGTCTTGACCACCAGGTCGGCGAAGTCGGCGGCGCGGGCCACCGAATCGTTGGCGATGATCGCGGTGGTGGTGTTGCCATCGCTGAGGAAGCCGGTCGGCGAGGTCACATTGGCCGCGCGCACTGCGTTGCGCAGGTCATCGGCGGTCAGGCCCAGCGCGTTCATCAGGCGCAGGTTGACGTCCACGCGTACCGCCGGCGTTGAAGCACCAGCAATGTCGACCGAGGCCACGCCGCTGATCTGGCGGATGCGCTGCGCCAGCAGCGAGTCGGCGACGTTGTACAACTCATCGGCCGACTGCGTCTGCGAGGTGAGCGCGATGGCGATCACCGGGTCGTCGTTCGGGTTCGCCTTCTGGTACATCGGCGACCCCATGCCAGAGGGCAGGTCGGCCTGTGCCGAGTTGATCGCGGTCTGTACGTCCAACGCGGCCGAATCGATGTTGTGGCCACTCTGGAAGATCATGAACACCAGCGAGCTGCCTTCCGAGCTCGACGAGCGCATGCGGTCGATACCGGGCAGCTGGCCGAGATGGCGTTCCAGCGGCGCGGTCACCGTGGAGGCCATGGTCGCCGCATCGGCGCCGGACTGGCTGGCATGCACGAAGATCACCGGGATCTCGATATTCGGCAGTGCGGACACGCCCAAGCGCAGATAGCAGATCAGGCCGACCATGAACAGGCCGATGGCCAGCAGCGCGGTGCCGATCGGACGGCGGATGAAGGGGCCGGACAGGTTCATCGTGCGGTCCCCCGCAGCAGCGGGGCGTGGATCATGCCTGCGGCTCCTGCAGCGAACCATCGCGCAGTGCGCGCTGCTCGCGGCGGCGGGCAAGCCATTCGGAGAAGCGCTCCATGTACAGGTAGATCACCGGCGTCGTGTACAGGGTCACCAGCTGCGACAGCAGCAGGCCGCCAACGATGGCAATGCCCAGCGGGCGGCGCAGCTCCGAGCCGATGCCGGTACCCAGTGCCAGCGGCAGCGCGCCGAGCATGGCCGCGGCAGTGGTCATCATGATCGGGCGGAAGCGCAGCAGGCAGGCCCGCCGGATCGCTTCGTGCGCGTTGGCACCGGCACGGCGTGCCTCGATCGCGAAGTCCACCATCATGATGCCGTTCTTCTTGACGATGCCGATCAGCAGCACGATGCCGACGATGCCGTCCACCGACAGGCTCAGCCCGCACAGCATCAGTGCCAGCAGCGCACCGACACCGGCCGGCGGCAGTGTGGAGATGATCGTGATCGGGTGGATGTAGCTCTCGTAGAGCACGCCCAGCACGATGTAGATGACCACCAGCGACGCCAACAGCAGCCACACCACATCGGTCTGGCTGCCGGTGAACTCGGCGGCCTTGCCGATGAACTCGGCATGCAGATGGGCCGGCATGTCCAGGCTGTCCTTGGTTTCCTGGATGGCACGTACCGCATCGGACAGCGAATAACCGGGCGCGACGTTGAACGATACCGTCACCGCCGGCAGCTGCTGCTGGTGGCTGACCAGCAGCGGCGCGCTGCTGACCTTGCCCTCGGCCAGCGCCGACAGCGGGATGATGTTGCCGGCGCCGACGGTGATGCCGGTGTTCTGCGCGCCGATGCCAGTGGCGGTCGACGAGTTCGACGAGGTGACCTGGCCGAAGCTGGTGGCATTGGTGCCAGTCAGTGCACCCGCACCGTTGGACGCCACGGCCAGCTGTTCCATCAGTGCGGTGCTGGTGCGGAACTCCGGCGCCACTTCCAGTACCACGCGGTACTGGTTGAGTTCGGTGAAGATGGTCGAGATCTGGCGCTGGCCGAACGCATCGTAGAGCGTGTCATCGATGGTCTGCATCGGCACGCCCAGCACGCTGGCCTTGTCGCGGTCGATGTTCAGCTCAAGCGCGCGGCCCTGGTTGGACAGGTTGTTGTCGACGTCGGCCAGTTCCGGGCGCTTGCGCAGCGCCTCGGTCAGGCGCGTGGCCTGGGTGGCCACGGTCGCCGAATCCACGTCCGACAGCGAGTACTGATACTCGGTGGCGGCCACGCGGGTATCCAGAGTCACGTCCTGCACCGGCTTCAGGTACAGCGCCACGCCGGGAATGCCGGCCACCGCCTTCTGCAGGCGCGGCAGGATCTCATCCAGACCGTCGCGCTCGCCGCGCTCCTTCAGCACGATCGACAGCTGGCCCTGGTTGAGCGTGGGGTTCATGCTGCCGGCGCCGATGAAGGCCGACACACCGGTCACGTCCGGGTCCTGGCGGAGGGCTTCGGCCACCTGCTTGGTGCGTTGCTCCATCTGCGGGAAAGCGATGTTCTGGTCGGCCTGGACCACGCCGGTGATCAGGCCGGTGTCCTGTTCGGGCAGCAGCCCCTTGGGAATCAGCACGTACAGCAGCACGGTCAGCACCAGCGCACCGCCGGCCACGGCCAGGGTCAGGCGCTGGTGGTCCAGCACCCAGTCCAGGCTGCGCTCGTACAGGCCCACGGTGCGCGTCCACAGGTTCTGCTTGCCGGCCGCCGCCGCACGCTCATGCGCGTCCTCGCCCTCGGGCAGGGCGTCGGGCTTGAGCAGGTAGGCGCACATCATCGGGGTGAGCGTCAGCGAGATCAGCATCGACAACACCACGGCGATGCTCAGCACCCACGCGAATTCATGGAACAGGCGGCCGGTGACGCCGGGCATCAGCAGCAGCGGCAGGAACACCGCCACCAGAGACACGGTCAGCGACAGCACGGTGAAGCCGATCTGGCGTGCACCAATCTCGGCCGCTTCCTTGCCGCTCTTGCCCTGTTCGATGTAACGCACGATGTTCTCGATCATCACGATCGCATCGTCCACCACGAAGCCGGTGGCCACCACCAGCGCCATCAGCGAAAGGTTGTCCAGCGACATGCCGGCGAAGGCCATCACTGCGAAAGTGCCGGCCAATGACAGCGGCACCGCCACCGAGGGAATGATCGTGGCCCACAGCCGGCGCAGGAACACGAAGATCACCGCGACCACCAGGCCGATGGTCAGGATCAGGGTGAACTGCACTTCATGCACCGAGGCGCGGATGGTCTCGGTACGGTCGTTGAAGATCTCCAGGTGCACGTCGGCCGGCAGCACGCCCTGCAGCTGCGGCAGCAGGGCGCGGATGCGCTCGACGGTCTGCACGATGTTGGCGCCGGGCTGGCGCCGCACTTCCAGAAGCACCGCCGGCTTGCCATCGGCCCAGGCGGCCAGCTGATCGTTCTCAACGCCATCGATCACCTGGGCTACGTCCGACAGGCGCACCGGACGTCCGTTCTTGTAGCTGATGATGGTGTCGCGGTACTCGGCGGCGCTGGACAGCTGGTCGTTGGTGCCGATGCTGTAGGACTGGGTCTTGCCGTTCAGCGAGCCCTTCGGCGCATTGACATTGGCCTGGGTCAGCGCGCTGCGCAGCTGCTCCAGGGTCAGGCCCATGTTCGACAGCTGCGCCGGATTGACCTGGATGCGCACGGCCGGGCGCACATTGCCGGCGATCGAAACCAGACCTACGCCCTGCACCTGCGACAGACGCTGGGCCAGGATCGAATCGGCGTAGTTGTTGACGTCGCGCAGCGGGCGCGTGTCCGAAGTCAGTTTCAGGGTAACGATGGCCGCATCGGCCGGGTTCACCCGGTTGTAGACCGGCTGGTACGGCAGCGACGAGGGTAGGGTGGCCTGGCGGATCGCCGCCTGCACGTCCTGCGCGGCGATGTCGATGTTCCGGTCCATCGAGAACTGCAGGATGATCGTCGACAACCCGGCCGACGAGTCGGAGGTCATCAGTTCCAGCCCGGAGATCTGCCCGAACTGGCGCTCCAGCGGGGTGGTGACCAGCGAGGCCATGGTGGTGGCATTGGCGCCGGGGTACTGGGTGGTGACCACCAGGCTGGGCGCATCGATTTCCGGCAGCGCCGACACCGGCAGCTTGCGGTAACCGAGGATGCCCAGCAGCAACAGGCCCGCCATCAGCAGCGAGGTGGCGATGGGGCGGCGGATGAAGATCGTCGAAAAGCCCACGGACTGATCCTTGCTGGCACTTCAATGGCAGCGCCGGCGGGATCGCCGGCGCGGGGAAGAGCGGTGGCCTGCGCTCAGCGCGGGCCACCGCCGCGACGGCCACCGCCGCCGTTCTTCTGCTCGGCGGCCTTCAGTTCGGCCTCGGTCGGCGCGACCGGGGTTTCGCCCGGCTTCAGCGCAGTTACCTTGCTGCCTGGTTTCAGGCGGAACTGGCCTTCGCTGACCACGCGCTCGCCGCCCTTCAGGCCTTCGGCGATCTGCACCTGGCTGTCGCCCACTTCCACGCCACTGCGCACGGTCTGCATCTTCACCGTGTTGTCGCCCTGCACGATATAGACGTACTCGCCATCCGGCCCACGCAGCACCGCCTGGGTCGGAATCACCACGCCGCCGCCAATCGTGCGCAGCTGCATGCGCACGTTGACGAACTGGCCGGGCCACAGGCCGTTGTCGGCGTTGTCGAAGATCGCGCGCGCCTTGAAGGTGCCGCTGTCGGCACTGATCAGGTTGTCGACCACGTCGAGCTTGCCGTCGCCGGACAGCACGTGCGAATCGGCGCGGTCCAGTGCCGCGACGGGTACCGCACCGGCGGCCTGCGCCTGGCGCACATCGCCGAGCTGGCGCTCGGGCAGGTTGAACAGCACGTGGATCGGATGGATCTGGGTCAGGGTGACCAGCGCGGTGCCGGCGTTGACCACGTTGCCGGCGTCGACCGCACGGATGCCGGCAATGCCGGTGATCGGTGCGGTCACCTTGGTGTACTGCAGCTGCACCTGCGCCGAGCGCATGCTGGCTTCATTGGCCGCGACTGCGCTTTCGTACTGTGCCACCTGGTTTCGCTGTGTATCCAGATCGGTCTTGGCGACGAACTGGCGATACTCCGGCGCGTTCGAGCGCTGATAGTTGGAACGCGCGGTGGCCAGCAGCGCTTCGTTCTGGCGCTTGGATGCCACGGCCTGGTCATAGCTGGCCTGGGCGGTGCGCGGATCGATCACCGCCAGCACATCGCCCTTCTTCACTTCCTGGCCTTCGCGGAAGTTCAGGCTCATCAGCTGCCCGCCGACCTGTGGGCTGACGGTGACGGTGTTCATTGCCGTCACCGTGCCCAGCGCGCTGGCATAGACCGGCACGTCCTGGCGTGCCGCATCCACCACGGTCACCGGCACCGGGCCGGCATCCGGGTCTTCTCCGCCCTGGCGCGCACCCGCTGCCGCGCCATCGGCCTTGTCCTTGCCCCCGCCGAGTACGCGCAGGCCGACCACGGCCAGCACCAGTACCGCCACGACCAGCAGCACGATCTTCCAAACACGTGACATTCAAGGACTCCAAGAGGGCTGGACGGGGCACGGCCCCGGTTGGCAATGCGCAAAGCATACCTGCGCCACATCACGTTTCCTGCATGACGGATGGGACGGGCGCTAAGACCGGATCTGGCCGCGGAGGTTCCCGCGGCGGCGGCGTTGCCCTACATTCAGCTGGAACCCCCTGCCGTGGAGATCGCGATGCGCCGTTCGTTGCTGCTGTCCGCCCTGCTGCTGGCCTTGCCGGCCCTCGCCCATGCCCAGGACGGGCAACGCCCCGAAGTGACCGCCGCCGCCCAGCGCCTGCAGGCCAAGGTGGTCGAATGGCGCCGTGACTTCCATCAGCACCCGGAGCTGTCCAACCGCGAGGTGCGAACCTCCGCCGAGGTCGCCAAGCGCCTGCGCGCGATGGGCCTGAAGCCGAAGACCGGCATCGCCCACCACGGTGTGGTGGCGATCATCGAAGGCGGCAGGCCCGGCCCGAAGATCGCCCTGCGCGCGGACATGGACGCGCTGCCGGTGACCGAGCAGACCGGCCTGCCGTTTGCCTCCAAGGCCACCGACCAGTACCGCGGCCAGACCGTGGGCGTCATGCATGCCTGTGGTCACGATGCGCATACCGCCACCCTGCTCGGCGTGGCCGAAGCACTGGTCGCGATGAAGAAGGACCTGCCGGGCCAGGTGATGCTGATCTTCCAGCCGGCCGAGGAAGGCGCGCCGCCGCCGGAAGAGGGCGGTGCCGCGCTGATGCTGAAGGAAGGGCTGTTCGCCGACTTCAAGCCGGAAGCCGTGTTCGGCCTGCATGTGTTCTCCAGTGTGCAGGCCGGGCAGATCGCTGTGCGCGGTGGTCCGCTGATGGCGGCATCCGATCGTTTCGGGATCAAGGTGATCGGTCGCCAGACGCATGGCTCGGCCCCTTGGAACGGCGTCGATCCGATCGTGGCCACCGCCGATCTGGTCGGCACCGCGCAGACCATCGTCAGCCGTCGCGCCAACCTGTCCAAGCAACCGGCGGTGCTGACCTTCGGCGCGATCAACGGTGGTATCCGCTACAACATCATTCCCGATGAAGTGGAAATGGTCGGCACCATCCGCACCTTCGACGAAGGCATGCGCCAGCAGATCTTCGCCGACCTGCGCAACGTGGCCGAGCACACTGCTGCCGCGCATGGTGCGAAAGCGGTAACCGATATCTACGAGTCGGAAGGCAACCCGGCGACGGTGAACGACCCGGCACTGACCGCGAAGATGCTGCCGAGCCTGCAGGCGGTGGTGGGCAAGGACAACGTGTACGAGCCGCCGCTGCAGATGGGTGCGGAGGATTTCTCGCTGTACGCGAAGGAAGTGCCGGGCATGTTCTTCTTCGTCGGCTCTACCAGCGTGGGCATCGACCCGGCGACGGCGCCGGCCAATCACTCGCCGAAGTTCCTGCTGGATGAGAAGGCGCTGGACGTGGGACTGCGCGCGCTGCTGCAGGTGAGCCTGGATTACCTGCACGGTGCAGGCACTCCGGCGGGGTGAGGGTTTCCGGCAGGGCTTGCAGCCCTGCACTCGCTGCAGATCAACGTCAACGTCAACTTCAAAAGCTGGTTTCCTGAGGGTAGGCGGGGTGGGTCCGGTTGAGGGGGACGCCGTAAACCCGTCCATGGGGGCTTGGTCGCGGCATCCATGCCGCTCACACCCCCTCAACCGGACCCACCCCGCCTTCGACAGATTTCCGCGATCTGTCGGAACGACATTCTGCTTCTGGTGGGTGTCGACCTTGGTCGACACGGCAGGCGTCAGGAACGTCTGAAGGATCGGTTTTTGATTTTGATTTTCCTGATCTTTCCCGGGGTGGCGCAGGGAACTGTCCGTGGCCGGGAGGGTGGGTTGGCTGGGGGCGTGAGCCGCATGGATGCGGCGACCGAGCTACATGGACGTACTTGCAGCGTCCCCCAGCCAACCCACCCTCCCGGCCAACCCCGAGATCCAGCACGCCCACACCCACCACGGAGGGGCTCCGCCGTTGGCCGACCCGGCCGAAGGCCCACCCCCGCGCGATACAATGCGCACCATGAACACCCCCCAGGACTCCAGCCTCGGTCGCGAGGTCAGTTACCCGTCGCAGTACGATCCCGGCCTGCTGTTTCCCATCCCACGTATCGGCGCGCGTGCCGAAATCGGCCTCGATGACGCTGCGCTGCCGTTCGTCGGCCACGACCGCTGGCACGCCTTCGAGCTGAGCTGGCTCGACCCGCGCGGCAAGCCGCAGGTCGCCGTCGCCACCGTGCAGGTGCCGTGCACCTCGCCGCGGTTGATCGAATCGAAGTCGTTCAAGCTGTACCTGAACTCCCTCAACAGCACCCGCATCGACAGCGCCGAGGCACTGCGCGAGCGCCTGGTGGCCGACCTGTCGGCCTGTGCCGGTGCGCCGGTCCGGGTCGTGTTCGGCCTGCCGGGCCTGCGCGAGACGCCGCTCGGTGAATCCATCGACGGGCTGGAGGTTGAAATCGACTGCTACGGCCCGCCGCAGGCGGACTTCCTCGCCGCCGATGCGGGCGAGGTGGTGGAGGAGACCCTGGTCTCGGCGCTGTTGAAGTCCAACTGCCCGGTCACCGGCCAGCCTGACTGGGCCACGGTCAGCCTGCGTTACCGCGGGCCGAAGATCGATCGTGCGGGCCTGTTGCGTTATCTGGTCAGTTACCGCGAGCACGCCGAGTTCCACGAGCAGTGCGTCGAGCGGATCTTCAGCGAGGTGTCTTCGCGCTGCCAGCCGCAATGGCTGGAAGTGGAAGCCCGCTATACCCGCCGTGGCGGCCTGGACATCAATCCCTGGCGTGCCAGCCCCGGCATTGCCGCCCCGGCTGCGACCTACCGCGAGCTGCGCCAGTAACCGCCTCAGGCGGTTACGGGTAGTGCCGGCCGCTGGCCGGCAACCGCGTGGAACCCGCGTGCAGGCCAAGCCGGCCAGCGGCCGGCACTACCGTGGGGCCGCTCTGTCACGGGTAGCGCCGGGCCGCGCCCGGCGAGCGCAGCGGCCCTATCCAGAGCCGCCGGGCATGGCCCGACGCTACCGGTTCACCGGCAAGCCCCTCGGGCGCCTTGCGCCCCGATTGTTCAGCCGCCCCGGGGGGCGGCTTCACATCTGCACCATCCCCATTTAACAACCTCCATGGCACCGTGCGAACCACGTAGTCATGCAAACGGGAGTTGTGGATGAGTACCGAGAAGAAAGCCGATTTCTCCGGCGTCAGTGGCAGCGTCGACAGTACCGCCGAGCAGGTGCCGAAGGCAGACTTCTCTGGCGTCAGCGCTTCGGTGGACAGCACCGCAGACGTCGTCAGCGGCGGCACCTACACCGTGCAGAAGGGTGACTCGTTGTCGAAGATCGCCAAGCAGCATCTGGGCGACGCCAATGCCTGGAAGAAGATCTTCGAAGCCAACCGCGATGTGCTCGACGACCCGGACAAGATTTTCCCGGGCCAGACTCTGAAACTGCCGCCGAAGTAAACGGCGATCGAACGCCGTCCGACAATCCCTGGGAGGAACCCCGAATGATCAAGACCACCCCGCTTCAGACCGCCTTGATTGCAGCCCTGCTGGGCAGCGTTGCCCTGGTCGGTTGCAAGAAGAAGGAAGAGTCCACCGACACCAACGCCGCGCCCGCCGCAACCGCTCCGGCCGAGGCGGCACCGGCACCGATGACCGGCGCGCCGCCGCCGATGGCTGAGGCTGCTGCAGTCAGCGTCTCGGCGGTCACCGTCGGCAAGACCGCAGCCGCTGACAAGTCGGTTGCAACGGCGGCATTGTTCGCGCCGAAGGACGACGTCATCGTCTCGGTCAAGACTGACGGCGCTGCCAACAACGTCAACGTTGGCGCCAAGTTGACCTACCAGGACGGCCAGGTGGCTGGCGAACAGAACGCCACCCTGAACACCAGCGGTGCGGAAACCACCAACGTCACGTTCAAGAATGCAAAGGGCTGGCCGGCCGGCAAGTACCGCGCCGAGGTCACCGTCGATGGCAAGGCGGCTGGAACGCCGCAGGAGTTCGAGGTCAAGTAAGTCCTGCCGACTCTCTCCCGGCAGGGCTCACGATGGACGCAGCCGCGAGGCTGCGTCTTTTTTATTGGGCGATGCTCGATCAAGGGGGATCTCGGGTACGCTGAACGGAATACGGAAATGTGGGGGAGATGGGATGCTCAACTGGATCGTTCTCACGCTGGCAATGGCGTCGGCGGACGGTGAAATAGTCACCTATGTTCATACGGATGCACTTGGGAGTCCGGTGGCTATCACGGACTCAAACGGGAACGTGGTCGAGAGATTTGCATACGAACCTTATGGCTCTGTCGTTGGAACCACCGTAGCAGATGGTCCAGGTTACTCAGGCCACGTGTTTGATTCCACGACAGGTCTCAATTACATGCAGCAACGATACTACTCCCCCGATATCGGTGCTTTTCTCAGTGTAGATCCCGTCGCTGCCTATGGTGGGAAGTCTTCCCTCTTCAACAGGTACCGATACGCCAATAGCAGTCCTTACAACTTTGTTGATCCGGACGGTAGAGTTCCTGTTGTTACGCGGATGAAGGACGGTTCGGTGAAAGTCAGCTTCCCAACAAAGTTCTCAGGGGATGGTGCGACACCCAAGAACATAGCGACCTTCAAGGAGCAGGTGGCGTCAATGTCGGGAACCTATGATATTGGCGGGAAGGAGGCGCGCGTGACGGTCGAAGTAACTGACATTGATAAAAGTACTCCGCGGGCCGCCCGTAATGAAATAAAGCTTGTAAACGGCGAAACATCCCACCGCAGCGGACGGAGTTTCGCGGAGTTGGGCGGAAAGAAAGGCGAGATCAATGTCCTGGATAGATTTGACAAGGGCGTTATTCCTCATGAAGTGTCACATCTTGGCGGTGTGGGTGATCTCTATGACAAGACGACGGGGCTGCCAAATCCTGCACGTGGCGACGGAATCATGAATAGGGTTCCTGGTGTGGTTGACAGTCATGCCATCGGTGGAATTGTGGAGGGGGATTCGGCGGTTCAGAAACGGGAGCGTTGAGATGCTTGCACGCATTTTGGTTTTCTTCGCTTTCTTGTGCCCGCTCACTTCGTGGGCCCAGGCATCTAGTCTGTGGAGCTACAGTTGCGACCACTTCCTATACGGCGCCTGTCTGCGCGTGCCAGCAGGCATGTCCGTGACCTACGAGGCGCCTGTTGACTTCGGCGTGCACCGAGTCAAACGCGACGGTCGGGAAGTGGCCTTGATCTACGAGGGCGATGCACCTGAAAAGCCTGCGCCTGGAAGCACGCCGGATCTGCGTTTCACAGAGAGCGGATACGCCGTGTCGGGATACGCAAGGGCGGAAGGGCGTTCTACCCGGTACGACGTCTACGTTCGACCCGGATCGTCCGGCGCTGGTTCGCTGCACATTCGAGGCTCTGCAGCGACGGCTGATGAACTCGCCAACCTGGCCGCCGTCGTTGGGGGATTCCGCGTCTGCAACTTCCAGCAAAGCAAGCGCGCACAGACATTGACCTGTCCGAGGCGTGCCGAGTGGGGGCAGCCATTGTCGGAGTGGGTCATGCGTGCCTCCACGAGCGGGAAGTCGAACTAGCCATCAAGCCTCAGATTTCAGACCGGAAGCGAGCCAACGACGAAACACAGCGGTCCAGTACCACCGCGTATGGCGCGGCTTTGCCCCGCGCGGCTGAAAACGCGACAATGCAGGGGTTTCCCCGCCGCGCGCCCACCCTGACGGCGACGGGGGAAAGCGACACGGTTGCACGTGGCCCGGCGCTGGCGCCGGCCTTCCCCTGAGCACTGCTACAGAGTCCAAGTCCCCCATGTCCAAGATCCTCTACACGCTGACCGACGAAGCACCGTTCCTGGCCACCCAGTCGCTGCTGCCGATCGTTGGTGCCTACACCGCCACCGCAGGCATCGTGGTGGAAACCCGTGACATCTCCCTGTCCGGCCGCATCCTGTCGCTGTTCCCGGAACTGCTCAGCGACGCGCAGAAGGTCAGCGACGATCTGGCCGAGCTGGGCCAGCTGGCGACCACGCCGGACGCCAACATCATCAAGCTGCCGAACATCTCCGCCTCGGTGCCGCAGCTGAAGGCGGCCATCAAGGAACTGCAGGACCAGGGCTATCCGCTGCCGGATTACCCGGAAACCCCGGCCGACGACCAGCAGCGCGACTACAAGGCGCGCTACGACAAGGTCAAGGGCAGTGCGGTGAACCCGGTACTGCGCGAAGGCAATTCGGACCGCCGTGCGCCGCTGTCGGTGAAGAACTACGCGCGCAAGCACCCGCACCGCATGGGCGCCTGGGCGTCGGATTCGAAGTCGCACGTTTCGCACATGGCCGCGGGTGATTTCTACGGCAGCGAGAAGTCGGCCACCCTGGCCAGCGCCGGTGCGCTGAAGATCACCTTCCACGGCAAGGACGGCAGCACCGTCGTGCTGAAGGAAAAGACCGCGGTCAAGGCCGGCGAGATCGTCGATGCCGCCGTCATGAGCCGCAAGGCACTGGCCGCGTTCATTGGTGAGCAGATCGCCGATGCCAAGGCCCAGGGCGTGCTGTTCTCGCTGCATCTGAAGGCGACCATGATGAAGGTCTCCGACCCGATCATGTTCGGCGTGGCGGTCAACGAGTTCTACAAGGACGTGCTGGCCAAGCACGCCGACGTGCTGAAGCAGGTCGGTTTCGATGCCAACAACGGCATCGGTGACCTGGCTGCGCGCCTGCCGTCGCTGCCCGAAGCCACCCGCGCTGCGATCGAAGCCGATCTGGCGGCCGAATACGCACAGCGTCCGGGCGTGGCCATGGTCAACTCGGACAAGGGCATCACCAACCTGCACGTGCCGAGCGACGTGATCGTCGACGCCTCGATGCCGGCGATGATCCGCGACTCCGGCAAGATGTGGAATGCCGAAGGCACGCTGCAGGACACCAAGGCCGTCATTCCGGACCGCTGCTACGCCGGCGTGTACCAGGCCGTCATCGACGACTGCAAGGCGCACGGTGCGTTCAATCCGGCCACCATGGGCTCGGTGCCGAATGTCGGCCTGATGGCGCAGAAGGCCGAAGAGTACGGCTCGCACGACAAGACCTTCCAGATCGCTGCCGATGGCGTGGTCAAGGTCACCGATGACGCAGGCACCGTGGTCTTCGAGCATGCCGTGGAAGCCGGTGACATCTGGCGCATGTGCCAGACCAAGGACGCGCCGATCCAGGACTGGGTGAAGCTGGCTGTCGAACGCGCCCGTCTGAGCAGCACCCCGGCCGTGTTCTGGCTGGATGCCGCCCGCGCCCACGACGCGCAGGTCATCGCCAAGGTCGAGCAGTACCTGAAGGATCACAACACCAGCGGCCTGGACATCCGCATCCTGCCGCCGGTGGAAGCTACGGCCTTCTCGCTGGACCGCATCCGCAAGGGCGAGGACACCATCTCGGTGACCGGCAACGTGCTGCGCGATTACCTGACCGACCTGTTCCCGATCATGGAGCTGGGCACCAGCGCCAAGATGCTGTCGATCGTGCCGCTGATGGCCGGTGGTGGCCTGTTCGAGACCGGCGCCGGTGGTTCGGCCCCGAAGCACGTGCAGCAGTTCGTCGAAGAGGACTACCTGCGCTGGGATTCGCTGGGTGAGTTCCTGGCCCTGGCCGCGTCGCTGGAACACCTGGGCAACCGCTACGACAACGCCGCCGCCCGCGTGCTGGCCAAGGCGCTGGACGAGGCCAACGGCCAGTTCCTGGACAACGACAAGTCGCCGTCGCGCAAGCTGGGCGGCATCGACAACCGTGGCAGCCACTTCTACATCGCGCTGTACTGGGCCCAGGCTCTGGCCGCGCAGGACGAAGATGCTGCACTGAAGGCGCGCTTCGCCCCGCTGGCCAAGGCGCTGGCCGACAACGAGCAGAAGATCGTTGAAGAGCTGATCGCGGTGCAGGGCAAGGCCGTGGACATCGGTGGCTACTACCGTCCGGACGTGGCCAAGGCCAGCAAGGCGATGCGCCCGAGCGCGACCTTCAACGCCGCGCTGGAGCAGCTGCGCGGCTGATCCATCGCCGTTCGGCCGTGACTCTGGAACCCGCGCTTCGGCGCGGGTTTCTTTTTTGGGCAGGATTGCTGCCGCCCTTCATCCACGCATGGCGTGGATCTACTGGGGGCCAGAACCGTGACGTCCGCCGGCTGTCGGAATGCCGTCAAAGAGGCATGAAACTTGCCCGCGATGGCCGTCGCAGAACCGATAGGAGCGGGTCTGCAACCCCCCTCAATCTGAGCAGTCGATCACGACGGATGCCGCTGGCGATGTCCTAGCCTTGGCGACGCGAGGCCACCGGGGAGGTGGCCGCACGGGGAACACGGATGGCACGCGTGCTGGTAGTGGGAACCGACATCCAGGGCGAGCAGGCCCTGCTGCAGCGGCTGCGCGTGGCATCGGCCCTGCCGGATAGCCAGATCCGGCGCAGCCAGGACCTGGACGACTGCGACCTGCTGGTCATCCGCGATACGCCGGCACTGCGCAACGCGGCCCAGCGCATGCGCCAGCAACGCCCGCGCCTGCAGTGCTGGATCGAAGACCTCGGTGGCCAACTGCGTGATGGCGATGGACATCAGGACGTACTCGACGATGGCGCCATCGGCCGCGCGCTGCGAGGCATGCAAGTGGCACCGGAGGTTGTGGCAATGCCCCTGTCCATCCCTGCACCGATCCGCCTGGCCGATGGTGCGCACGCCATCACCCGCCTGCTGCGCGAGCGCCTGCCGCTGCGGCAGGGGCAGGCGTTGCTCAGCGATGCTGGCGAGCCCTTGCTGCTGATGGATCTGGAACATGACCAGGCGGTGCTGCTGCAGGAGCCAGCCGCTGCGCTGGTGGAGCGCTTGGCCGATGCCTTCGAGCGCCTGCAGCTGGACGCGCTGACATCGGCACGCCTGCAGGCCCTGACCTGCGAGCGGCCACGCCAGCCGTTGCGGCCACTGCTCTGGCAATGGGCGCAACGCAGCCGTCATTGGCAGGCACTGGATGAGCGCCTGCGCGGCGCTTCGGTAAAGCTGCTGCGCTGGCCCGACTTCCGCGTACTGGGCCACGACCATGATGGCTTCCGCCTGTGTTCGCTGCTGCTCAAGCGGGCCTGCACGGTGGATGAGTGCGCGATGCTGCTCGAGCTTCCGCCTGCGGCCGTGCGGGATTTCATTCATGCCGCCTACCTGTGCGGCTATGCGCAATTGCAGTCCGCGCCTGCCGCTTCGGTAACGTCGATGCGCAGCAACGGAAGCGATAGCGGCCTGCTGGCCCGTTTGTGGCGGCACCTGCGTGGGAGCGAGCGCGATGCGTGAGCACAAGGTGGTGGTGCTGGGCGGGATGGGCAGTGGCAAGTCGACCCTGGTGCGCAGCATCGCGGCCGGTGCGGTGATCGATACCGACGTTGCCAACAGTGACCGCGCGGGGGCGGACAAGGCCTCCACCACCGTCGCGTTGGACTACGCAGACATCGACCTGCCCAATGGCGAACGCCTGCGTCTCTATGGAACGCCTGGCCAGCAGCGCTTCGATTTCCTGTGGCCGATCCTGCTGCAGGGCGCGCGTGGCGCGGTGCTGCTGCTGGACGCGCGCCGTGCCGGGTTGGCCACCGAACTGGAGGACTACCTGCAGGTGCTGCAGCCGTTCGCATCGTCATTGGCGTTGGTGGTAGCGGTCACCCATCTCGACCAGGCGCCCGCCGCCGCGCTGGATGACTGGACCGAACGCGCCTGCCTTGACGACCAGCCCCTGCCACTGCTGGCGGTGGATGCCCGTGACCGCGAACAGGGACTGCTGCTGATGGATGTGCTGATGAGCGAAATGGAAGCGCACGCGTTGGTGGCCGCACATGGCTGACGGCCAGGTGGCGGTACTGCCTGATGCCGACCAGCGCGAACGCCTGCAGCCGTTGCTGCAGGACCTGCAGCAGCGGGTCGAAGGCGTGCGTACGGTGGTGCTGGCCAGCGTCGATGGTTTTGCCCTGGTCAGTGCCGGTGCCGAAGGGCGTGGTGAACGTTTGGCGGCGATGACCAGCGCGATGCTGGCGCTGGCCGCGGCGGTGGGACGCGAACTGGTGCTGGGCGATCTGCAGACGCTGATGCTGGAGGCGGTTGGCGGCAAGGTGCTGATGCTGGCGATCCAGGCCGAAGGCCGCGCACCACTGCTGCTGATGGCGGCCTGCGACCAGCGCAGCGTGATCGGCCAGGTGCTGTGGCAGAGCAGGGAATGTGGCCAGGCGATCCTGGCAGAACTCGGCGGATCGTGAGCCCGGCCGCAGGGGAACGAGGGGCTCGAACCAACATCGACAAGGGGTGCGACGTGGCTGGATTGAATGAATCGTTGAACGCATTGATGGGCATCGACGGCGCGCAGGCAGTGGCGCTGGTCGACTACGAAAGCGGAATGCTGCTGGGCGAGGCCGGTGCCGGCATGGACATGGAGGTGGCCGCCGCCGGCAATACCGAAGTGATCCGCGCCAAGATGAAGACCGCTGCCTCGCTCAACCTCAACGACAGCATCGAGGACATCCTGATCTCGCTGGGCAAGGCGTACCACATCATGCGCCCGGTCGCGAAGAAGAAGGGCCTGTTCTTCTACATCGTGCTGGACCGTACCAAGTCCAACCTGGCGCTGGCCCGGCGCAAGGTGCAGGACGTGGAGGCCGAACTGGCGATCTGAGCCGGTAGTGCCGGCCGCTGGCCGGCATCTGCATCGATCCATCGACGGTCCAGGTGCTGCCGGCCAGCGGCCGGCACTACCTTCGCGCTCGACGCCATCGCACACGCCAGCGTATGGTGAAGCCGGTCCTTCCGGGTGAGCCCTGCATGTCCGAGTCTGTCATCGCAACCGAACTGGCGCCGCACATCGCCAGCGCCATCCGCGATGGTTTCGAGGATTACCACACCCGCTTCGCGGCGATCACTGCGCGCGCGCGCCTGCGTTTCGAGCAGCGCGACTGGGCTGGTGCCCGCCAGGATTCAGTCGAGCGCATCGCCCTGTACGACCTGTGCATTGCCGAGCAGATGGATGCGTTGCGTCGCCTCGCCGGTGACGTGATCGGCGAGCGCGCGCTGTGGCTGCAGGTACACGCCCGCTACAGCGCGCTGCTGCAGAGCCTGATCGACGCCGAGCTGTACAAGACCTTCTACAACACGCTGTCGCGGCGGCTGTTCGCCACCCGGGGCGTGGACCCGGCACTGGAATTCATCGCCTTCGACATCGAGCCCTCCGATGCAATCACCCATCCTGTCGCGCGGCATACCTATGCGGTCTCGCCGACGCGGCCGGTAGAGGCGCTGCAGCGGGTGCTGGCTGACTACCGCTTCGATATTCCCTACGCGCACCAGCTGCGCTGCGCGGCGGCCATCGCCGTACGCCTGCAGGATGACCTCGCGCACTGGGGCGACACGCCGGTGCGCAGCATTGAGCTGCTGGATACCGTGTTCTACCGCGAGCGCCGCGCCTATCTGGTCGGCCGCGTGTTCGGCGAGCATCGCTTTTCGCCGTGCGTGATCGCCCTGGTCAACGACGAGCGTGGCCTGCGTGCCGACGCAGTGCTGACCCGGCGCCGCGATGTTGCCCATCTGTTTGGCGTGTCGCGCAGCTACTTCCAGGCCGATCTGGGTACGGTGGGCGATGCCGTAGTGTTTCTGCGCAGCCTGCTGCCGGGCAAGCCCATCGATGAGATCTATACCGTGCTGGGCCGGGCCAAGCAGGGCAAGACCGAACGCTACCGCACCTTCTTCCGCCACTTCAACGAGCACTCACAGGAGCGCCTGGTGCATGCCGAGGGCACGCCGGGCATGGTCATGGCGGTGTTTACCCTGCCCAGCTACCCATTGGTGTTCAAGCTGATCCGCGATCGCTTCGCCTGGCCAAAGGCAATGTCGAGGCTGCAGGTGGAAGAGAAGTACGCGCTGGTGTTCAACCTTGATCGCGTTGGTCGGCTGCTCGATGCACAGCCGTATCGCCACCTGCGTTTTCCGCGCGAACGTTTCGCACCGGCGTTGCTGGACGAGCTGCTGCAGCAGTGCGCACAGAGCGTACGCATCGATGGCGACGAGGTCGAAATCGCGCTGTGCTATGTGCAGCGTCGCTTCCGCCCGTTGAACCTGTACCTGCGCGAGCAGGGCGGGGATGCGGTGCGCGCGGCGGTGCTCGACTATGCGCAGGCAATCACTGACATGGCGCGCAACAACATCTTCCCCGGCGACATGCTGCCAAAGAACTTCGGCGTCTCGCGGCACGGCCGCGCCGTGTTCTACGACTACGACGAGCTGTGCCTGGTCAGTGACTGCGTGTTCCGTGCCTGGCCGCAGCCGCGCACGCCGGAAGAGGCGATGGCCGACGAGCCCTGGTTCCATGTAGGGCCGCGCGACGTGTTTCCCGAGCGCTTCGGCCCGTTCATGGGCCTGCCGGCCGTAGAACTGGCAGCGGTACGCGAGCACTACCGGCACCTGTTCGACCCGGCCTGGTGGCAGGGCCTGCAGGAACGCTTCGCCCACGGTGACTATCCGGATACGCCGCCCTATGCGGGCGCACACCGGCTGGCCTGAGCCGACTGTCATGGGTGCTGGGACTGAGGTACGCTCGCCGCTCATCACCAAGGATCCGGCAATGATGCGTTCCCCCCTGTTTCTCGCTCTCGCGCTGGCTGTAGGTGCCGGCGCCCCGCTGCTTGCCGGCGATGCCACTGCGCAGACCTCGCGTGCCGTACGCGCCACCACCGAACTGAGCATGACCCTGACCGGTCGGGTCGAGGTCACTGCAGAGGGCGCGGTCAGCAATCTGGTGCTCGATCAGAAATCGATCATGGGCTCGACGGTGGCATCCTTCGTCGAACGCACCATTCATCTCTGGCGCTTCGAGCCGACGCTGGTCGATGGCAAGGCAGTGGCCACCCAGGCACCGTTTCGGGTGCGCCTGCGCGGCAGGTCGACGGGCAACGGCGACTACGAAGTCAGCATGACCAACGTGGACTTCAGCGAATACGACCCCAAGGCCACCGACTCGGTGACTGCAAAGCGAATGACTGCGCCACGCTATCCGGACGAGGCGATCAGGGTAGGGGGTCAGGGTGATGTGCTGCTGCTGATCAAGGTCGCCCGTGACGGTACGGTTGCCGACGTCATTGCCGAGCAGGTCAACATGACCGTGGCCGGCCCGGAGCGGACCATGGTCAAGCTGCGCGAAGTCCTGGCCAAGGCCAGCATCAGCAACGCGCGCAAGTGGACGTTCAATCCTCCGACCAGTGGCGAGGACCTGACCAGGGAATCCTGGACCGTACGCGTACCGGTGAGCTTTGCGTTCTCGGATGATCGCAATGCCGCAGTCGAGCGCAATGGGCGCTGGCGTGCATTCATTCCGGGCCCGCGGCAGCGTGCGCCTTGGATCACCGATGATGCCGCGGTAACCAGCGGCGACCTGTTGCCGGAGGGTGGGGTGTACATGGTCGACGCTGCCAAGCGCGGCCTGCGCCTGTTGACCCCGCTGGAACAGGGCTGAGAGCGATGACGGAGCCGGGCCAACCGGCTCCGCGTCAGTCGGCGTACGGGTACACCACCACCCGGTTGCGTCCCTGTTCCTTGGCCAGGTAGAGCGCCTTGTCGGCCAGCCTCAGCGCCTGCTCGGTGTCGACATGGAAGCTGGGGAAATGTGCCACGCCCATCGATACGGTGATGGTCCCGACCGGTTCGAACGGATGGTCGGCGATGTGCTGGCGCAGTCGCTCGCCAGCCTGCCGTGCCGATTCGGTGCCGATGCCCGGCAGCAGCAACAGGAATTCCTCGCCACCAGCGCGGCAGAGGATGTCGCTGTCGCGCGAGTAGCGACGCATCTGGTCGGCGATGTGGACGATGGCGGCGTCACCGACGTCATGACCATGGCCGTCGTTGATTGCCTTGAAGCGATCGATGTCCAGCGCCAGGATCGCGAACGGAATGCCCTGCACCTGCAGCGCCTCCAGCGCCTGCTGCAGGCCGCGGCGGTTGAGCAGGCCGGTCAGCGGATCGGTACGGCTGGCACGGTTGAGCGTGCCGATGCGGTCCTGCAGCGCGTTGAAACTGTGCAGTACCGCCTGCTTGAGCTGCGCGACCTCGAAGTACCAGGCGCGGATGCCGCTGACGTGATTGATCGCGTTGCCGGTGTCCTCGCCACCCTGCACGTTGCGCGCCAACTGCCACAGCGGCAGCGAGATACGGCGTGCAAACCACCAGGTGACCAGCAGCGACAGCAGTCCCAGCGGGATCGCGTTCCAGATCACCGCGGTCATCAACCGCGACAGCGGCTGCAGGGTGGATTCGGTCGGGCGCTGGGCGATGATGCCCCAGCCGGTGGCCGCCACCGGCGCATAGCCGGCCAGCATCGACACCCCGCGGTTGTTGCGCACTTGTTGTGCACCGTGTTCGCCGCGTACCACCGCCTTTACCGCCGGGTTGCCGACCACATAGTCGCCCACGCGCTTTCCATCGGCGTGATACAGCAGGCGGCCATGGCGGTCGACCACGTACAGATAGGAACCGTCGCGGTAGTAGTGCTTGCCCAGCAGCGTGTGCAGCGCGCTGCGCTGGCGCAGGTACAGGGTGCCGCTTACATAGCCGCGATAGTGGCCCTGGCGGTCGAAGATCGGGTGCGACAGCGACACCAGCAGCTTGCCGGTGGCTGACTGGTACGGGTCGCTGATCATTGGCTGGCGCGCCGCCAGTGCGGCGTTGTTGCCCACGCTGTGCAGTACCTCGCCCTGCAGCTGCAGGGTCTGTGGCGAGGTGGCAACCACCAGGCCGTCGGCGTCCACCACCAGTGATGAGTTGAAGCTGTTGGTCTGCAGTTGCAGGCGGCTGGCTTCGTCCTGGGCCTGCTTCGGGTCAAGATCGCCCTGGCCGAGGCGGGTGGCGGCATAGGCCAGCTCCTGTTGCGCGGCCAGCAGGAAGTTCTGGGTGGTCTCGGCCAGCTTGGTGGCATAGACGCGGTTGGCTTCCAGGGTGTTGCCGACCAGCTGGTCGCGCTGCACCCGGTAACTGGCCAGCAGCGTGTTGGCCAGGGCGATGATGGCGCTGAGCAGGGCCAGGGCGAGGATCAGCTTGCCCAGGTTGAGGCGGGGAGACAGCGTTCGCATGCGTCGACGGATCCGGCAGGAGGCTGGACCCGACCGGTTCTCCGGAAGGGGCGACAGCGGGAATCGGTGGCCATGCCGGCATGGCCGGGCAGGGGGCTGGCGGATTATCGCCAAAAGTCGGCAGCGGCGAAGTGAAGTGGGTCGCCCTGCAGGCAAAAAAAAACCTGCCGCAGCGAGCTCGGTGCCAGGACGCGTGGGCGCAGGGCCAGTCTGGCTGGTCAAGGAAATCTACAACTATTCGCATGGTACCTGCCCTCGGGAACTGAAAGCATGGTGCGTTTGGAGGATGCACGTTCATGCGATATCTGCTGCAGAGCTTGAGAGTTCTTCCTTGTGCAACCCATCGAAGCCACTTTGTCGAATCCCATCTTTCGCGGGTTCGCATGCACCTGAATGCCGGTGACCACGCTTCGGCCGAGGCCGTGATGGCGGGGGTGCCGGCTGAAACCCATGAGCACCTTGTCTGGCGCCTGTCGGTGGAACGCCGGGTTGGTCGATGGATCAAGACGTGGACGCAGGCGTTGCCACAGTCCTCTCATCCTCTATTGGTTTCTGCATATGCGGACATCAACAAGGCATGGGCAGTCCGCGGTGAGAGTTACGCAGCGGATATCCCGATGTTGCGGCGACGCAGATACCCCGGGATCATGATGCAGGCATATCGGAAGCTCTCGGACATCGTGGCCCAGGAGCCTGGCAATGCAATGGCGCTGGCTGGCCTGATTCACTGCAACGTCGTGGTCGGCGCAGGTGACGGAAACAGGGAGGAATGGCTCGATGCGGCGATGGCGGCCGAGCCGTTCCATTGCCCATCGATCGTGCAGTATGCGAGAGGGACATGGCAGCGCTGGGGAGGCAAGCCCGATGATCACTTTCGATTTGCCGATTGGGTGGTTGAGAACGCGCCCGTTGGCAGCTGCTCGCACATTGTGGCTGCACAAGCGGTGCTGGATGACGCCCTGACCGCGGCAGACAGCTTCAGCACGATGCGAGGGATCTCCCGCCATCTCGGAAACGAGGAAGCCGCTGCGTGGCTACGCCGCGCAATACTGAAATGGGCCGATGCCACGCCCGAATCCCTGGAGTGTCGTCTGCAGGACATTGCATCCCTTCATGGCGAGAGCTATCACGGGGTCTGCATGGAGACATTTGCTTTTGCGGCGTACTTCGCGGGTGCGAAGGACGAGGCCCGCCAGCTGCTGATCGCATTGAGGGGGCGATTGCAGGCTGATGTATGGGAGATGCTCTTGCCCTCCATTCCCGGCTGGCTGGCTGCCGTTGGCCTCGGGCATCGGGCGGCGCACCTGGCGCATGATCGCATCTGTCGTGATCTGGGGTTGGACCCGAGGCAGATCTGCCGATAGCTCCATGGCGCCCATGAACGGCAGCGATGGTCCCAATGAAGAGGCCCCGCATGGCGGGGCCTCTTCTCATTCCATCAATGCCGTGGATCAGCGCTTCATCGAACCGAAGAACTCGTCGTTGGACTTGGTGTTCTTCATCTTGTCGAGCAGGAATTCCATCGCCGTCATCTCATCCATCGGATGCAGCAGCTTGCGCAGGATCCAGATCTTCTGCAGCAGCTCCGGCTCGATCAACAGGTCTTCGCGGCGGGTGCCGGAACGATTGATGTCGATCGCCGGGAACACGCGCTTTTCAGCGATGCGGCGGCTCAGGTGCACTTCGCTGTTGCCGGTGCCCTTGAACTCTTCGTAGATCACCTCGTCCATCTTCGAGCCGGTGTCGACCAGCGCGGTGGCGATGATGGTCAGGCTGCCGCCTTCTTCCACGTTGCGCGCGGCACCGAAGAAGCGCTTCGGACGATGCAGCGCGTTGGCGTCCACACCACCGGTCAGCACCTTGCCCGAGCTCGGCACCACGTTGTTGTAGGCGCGGGCCAGGCGGGTGATCGAATCGAGCAGGATCACCACATCCTTCTTGTGCTCGACCAGGCGCTTGGCGCGCTCGATGACCATTTCGGCCACCTGCACGTGGCGCGCGGCCGGTTCGTCGAAGGTCGAGCTGATGACTTCGCCGCGCACGGTGCGCTGCATTTCGGTCACTTCTTCCGGGCGCTCATCGATCAACAGCACGATCAGGTGCACGTCCGGATGGTTGGTGGTGATGGCAGTGGCGACCTGCTGCATCATCATCGTCTTGCCGGCCTTCGGCTGCGACACGATGAGCGAGCGCTGGCCCTTGCCCTGCGGAGCCATCAGGTCGAGGATGCGGCCGGTGATGTCTTCCGACGAACCGTTGCCACGCTCCAGGGTGAAGCGGCGGCGCGGGAACAGCGCGGTCAGGTTCTCGAACAGCACCTTGTTCTTCGACGCTTCCAGCGGCTCACCGTTGATGGTGTCCACGATCGACAGCGCGAAGTAGCGCTCGCCATCCTTGGGGAAACGGATGCGGCCGGACAGGTGGTCGCCGGTACGCAGGTTGAAGCGGCGGATCTGGCTGGGCGAGATGTAGGTGTCGTCCGGGCCGGCCAGGTAGCTGGCTTCGGCCGCGCGCAGGAAGCCGAAGCCGTCGGGCAGGATTTCCAGCACGCCGTCGGCGGCAACGCCGTCACCATGGCGGGTCAGCACCTTCAGCAGGGCGAAGATCACGTCCTGCTTGCGCGCGCGCGCCACGCCTTCGGAGATCTGCAGCTGTTCGGCGATTTCCAGCAGCTTCTGTGCCGGCATGCGCTTGAGGTCGCTCAGCGAGTAGACCGGGAAACCTTCCGGCACACTGGCATGCGGGCGCGGCACGAAGGGCTGCTGCTCGCCGTTGTCGTTGGGCATGCCGTCATCACGGAAGCGACCACCACCGCCACCGCCGCCGCCGCCGCCATTGCGGTCGCGATCACGGCGGTTGCGGAAACGATCGCGGCGATTGCCTTGACCCTGACCCTGGCCTTGCTGGTTCTGGTTGTACGGGTTCTGGTTCTGGCCAGCGCCCTGGTTGTTCTGCTGCCGCGGCTGGCCGGATTCGCGGCCCTCACCACCGTCACCGCCGCCACTGCTGGCAGGGGCATCGGGGGCGGGCGCGCTCGGTGCAGGTGCGGCCGGTGCCGGCGCTTCGGGCGCGGCCGCCAGCGGCAGGGCGGGTTGCGCCGGTGCGGCGCTGGTTTCGGCGGCTGCCGGAGCGGCAGCCTTGGCTACGCGGGGCTTGCGCACGCGCTTTTCGGCGGGCGCTTCGGCGCTGCCGGTTTCGGGAGTGTTATCGGACAAGAGCGTTATTCCTCGCTTGAAGGTGCGAGCGCCCGGCTGGGGCGGCGAACGTTGGGAATGGGTCTGGAAGAAACTGCGTCCAGAGGGTGCGGCACGCGAACGCGGCCGGATATGCCGACACTATCATCGGCCTGCGGCGCCGTGCAAGGGCCACCGGGAACTGCATTCATGCTGGCGCGGTATGCGCCCACCGGCAGCCGCGTATGGCGGCCGCCGGTGATGTCACGCAGGATCAGGCCAGGGCCTTGTCCAGCAGGCCGGCCAGCTGGGCCTTGCCCACCGCGCCGATCTGCTCGCCGACCTTCTCGCCGTCCTTGAACACCACCAGGTACGGGATCGAGCGCACGTGGTACTTGGCGGCCAGCGCACGGTTGTGGTCGACGTTGACCTTGGCGATCTTGGCGCGGCCCTGGTAGGCATCGGCCAGTTCGTCCAGCGCCGGGGCGATCATCTTGCACGGGCCACACCACTCGGCCCAGAAATCGACCAGCACCGGTTCCTTGGAATTCAGCACTGCGCTATCAAAGTCGGCGTCGCCGACATGTACAACCTTGTCGCTCATCTTGGTTTCTCGTCTTGGATTGCACCCGGCCATGCCGGAGGTGGGTGAACTGGGCCATGCCCGGTGGCGCGACCCTCGTCGTTGCCTCGCAGCGCACTGCTGCGGTGCGTTCGGCGGGATGCCTGGACGCTCACGGCCGGCAGTGTACCCCTATCGCAGGGCAGGGACAGGCGCCGGCTGGAACCCAGCGTATCGTGATCGCTTCGATGCCCGGTATGTGTCGGATTTCACTGTCTTCCTTTAGATGGGGCTGGCAGTGGCGGACCCCAGCGCACCCCATCGGGCCGTTCAAGTACGGTGTGGCTGGGTGAAGGGGGCGTCTCTTGACTTTGTGAGACGGATCATTCCGGTTTGCCGGCCCGAGTGCGTTAAACTGGGGCATTGTGCGGCGTGCGGACCCGGTGGTCCCAGCCTGCCAACCCGCCGCAGGGGCCGCAGTTTGCGACGGTGCCCCTAGACGATGAAGTGCCAGCCGCCCCACGGGCCGGCGGCCATACCAAGACGGACTCATGAGCGACAAACCGCTGACCGATTTGACCTTTTCCTCCTTCGAGCTGCATCCGGCCCTGCAGGCTGGTCTTGAAGGAGCTGGATTCACCCGCTGCACCCCGATCCAGGCGCTGACTCTGCCGGTCGCGCTGCCCGGTGGTGATGTTGCCGGCCAGGCGCAGACCGGTACCGGCAAGACCCTGGCCTTCCTGGTCGCCGTCGTGAACCGCCTGCTGACGCGTCCGGCCCTGGCCGATCGCAAGCCGGAGGACCCGCGCGCCCTGATCCTGGCCCCGACCCGCGAACTGGCCATCCAGATCCACAAGGATGCGGTGAAGTTCGGTTCCGACCTGGGCCTGCGTTTCGCCCTGGTCTACGGCGGCGTGGATTACGACAAGCAGCGCGAACTGCTGCAGCAGGGCGTGGACGTGATCATCGCCACCCCGGGCCGCCTGATCGACTACGTCAAGCAGCACAAGGTGGTTTCGCTGCATGCCTGCGAGATCTGCGTGCTGGACGAAGCCGACCGCATGTTCGACCTGGGCTTCATCAAGGACATCCGCTTCCTGCTGCGCCGCATGCCCGAGCGCACCACCCGCCAGACCCTGCTGTTCAGTGCCACCCTCAGCCACCGCGTGCTGGAGCTGGCCTATGAGCACATGAACGAACCGCAGAAGCTGGTGGTTGAAGCCGAGACCATCACCGCCGCGCGCGTGCGCCAGCGCATCTACTTCCCGGCTGACGACGAGAAGATCCCGCTGCTGCTGGGCCTGCTGTCGCGCAGCGAAGGCGCGCGCACCATGGTCTTCGTCAACACCAAGGTGTTCGTCGAGCGCGTCGCCCGTTCGCTGGAAAAGGCCGGCTACCGCGTCGGCGTGCTGTCCGGCGACGTGCCGCAGAAGAAGCGCGAGAGCCTGCTCAACCGCTTCCAGAAGGGCCAGCTGGAAATCCTGGTAGCGACCGACGTGGCCGCCCGCGGCCTGCACATCGACGGCATCAAGTACGTCTACAACTACGACCTGCCGTTCGACGCCGAAGACTACGTGCACCGCATCGGCCGCACCGCGCGCCTGGGCGAAGAGGGTGATGCGATCAGCTTCGCCTGCGAGCGCTACGCGATGGGTCTGCCGGATATCGAGGCGTACATCGAACAGAAGATTCCGTCCGAGCCGGTCACCAAGGAACTGATGACCGCGCTGCCGCGTCCGGAACGCCCGGCCCCGGCCGCAGGTGAGGAAGGCGAGGAGAACGAAAGCGTCGGCCAGATCTTCCGTGAAGCGCGCGAAGCCCGTGCCGCCGAGGAAGAGCGTCGTGGCGGTGGCCGCAGTGGCGGCCGCTCCGGCGGTGGTGGTGGCCGTGGTGGTCGCGACGGTGAGCGCAGCGGTGAGCGCCGCCCGCGTGGCCCGCGCAAGCCGCGCGTGGAAGGCGAGCAGGGCGCTGCCGCCCCGGCCGCCGAAGGCGCCGTGGCTCAGGCACCGCGCCCGCCGCGTGCTGAAGGTGCACCGGAAGGTGCGGTGGACGGCGAGCACAAAACGCGCAAGCGCCGTCGTCGTCGCCACGGCCGTCCGGTCGAAGGTGCCGAGGGCGTGCAGGCCAATGCCGGCAATGGTGCCAGCCCGGTCACCCCGGTGCAGGTGGTGGCCAAGCCGGTGCGCACCGCCGCCGATACCGGCGATTCGTTCCTGACCCGCATCGGCCGCAAGATCCGCCGGATGCTGTCGGGCAACTGATCGGCGCTGCCGATCAGCAGGTAGCGCCCGACCGTTGGTCGGGCGGCCTTGAGAGGTGTGCCGACCAATGGTCGGCACCCACCTTGGCCGGCAACCCACGAGCTGCCGGCCAGCGGCCGGCACTACCGATCAGCGCGACCGTCTCCACGCCGTCGCGCCGGTCCTGCATAATCGGGGCATGAGTGTCCTGCGCTTCGACAATGTCAGCAAACAGTACGCCGGTGGCCACGAGGCGCTGACCGATGTCAGCTTCGAGGTCGCGCCGGGCGAGATGCTGTTCGTCACCGGCCATTCCGGTGCGGGCAAGAGCACCCTGCTCAAGTTGATCCACCTCGACGAGCGGCCCAGCCGCGGCGCGGTGGTGTTCGACGAACGCAACCTGCTGAAGGTGCGCGGTGGCGACGTGCCCCGCCACCGGCGCGCGGTGGGGGCGGTCTACCAGGACCACCGCCTGCTGATGGATCGCTCGATTGCCGAGAACGTGGCACTGCCACTGATCCTGCGCGGCACCCGCCGTGGCGACATCAACAAGCGTGTGCGCTCGGTGCTTGAGCGCATGGGCCTGGGCCATCGCGAGAAGGCGCTGCCCTCGCAGTTGTCGGCCGGCGAGCAGCAGCGCGTCGGCATCGCCCGCGCCATCGTCGGCGAACCCAAGCTGCTGGTGGCCGACGAACCCACCGGCAACCTCGACCCGACCCTGGCGGCGGAGATCATGGCCCTGTTCGCCGAACTGCCCGCGCGCGGCACCAGTGTGCTGGTGGTCAGCCACGACCTGCCGCTGCTGCGCCGCATGCGCAAGCGCGTGCTGATCCTTGACCACGGCCGGCTGGTGGATGACATCTCGCCGCAGGACCTGGCGGAGTAACCATGGCGAAGAACGAAAACAGCGAAGCCGCCGCCCCCTCGCGCGTGGGCGTCTGGTTCCAGCACCACGTACACAGCGTGGTGTTCAGCCTCGGCCGCGCTTGCCGCAAGCCGTGGGCGACCCTGCTGACGGTGATGGTCATGGCGCTGGCGCTGGCCCTGCCGCTGGGCCTGTCGATCGCGCTGGACAACCTCAAGCAGTTCGCCGGCAGCGTGCAGCAGTCGCGCGACATCAACGTGTTCCTGAAGGGCAACGTCGATGGTCCCGGTGCGCTGCGCCTGGCCGGCCAGCTGCGCGACCGCGACGACGTGGCCGAAGTGAACGTGCGCACGCCCGAGCAGGGCCTGCAGGAGCTGCGCGATGCCGGCCTCGGTGAGGCGATCGATGCACTCAACGACAACCCATTGCCCTCGCTGCTGGTGATCACCCCGGGCCAGGGCAAGGACGACGCACGCCTGGCGCGCGCGCTGGAAAGCCTGCCCGAGGCCGACCTGGTGCAGCACGACGCTCTGTGGCGCCAGCGCCTGGATGCGTGGCTGGCCTTCGGTGCGCGGCTGGTGCAGGTGCTGTCGGTGCTGCTCGGCGTGGGCGCCGCACTGGTGGTCGGCAACACCGTGCGCCTGGATATCCAGGCCCGCCGCGAGGAAATCGGCGTGCTGCAGCTGCTCGGTGCCAGCGATGGCTTCATCCGCCGCCCGTTCCTGTATCTGGGTGCGTGGTATGGCCTGGGCGCCGGTGCGGTGGCGCTGGCCCTGATCGCTGCCGCCGGCGCTGCCCTGCGTCTGCCGTTGGCCGAACTCTCGCGCAGCTACGGCAGCCCGTTCGTGTTGCATGGCCTGGACCTGCTGCATGGCAGCCTGGTCCTGCTCGGCACGCTGCTGCTGGGCTGGCTGGGTGCGTGGCTGGTGACTGGCCATTTCCTGCGCCAGACCCGACCGACCGACACCTGAGACCGGCATGCAACCGCAAGCGTTGAAGCACCTTGAAGGACCCGCGACGCGGGTGATGGTGGTCGATGGCTCGAAGCTGGTGCGCAAGCTGATCGCCGACGTCCTGAGGCGTGACCTGCCGGGCGTGGACGTGGTCGGCTGCGACAGCATCGAGGAAGCGCAGCAGGCGCTGGCGCAGGGCCCGGTGGATCTGGTGACCACCTCGCTGACCCTGCGCGATGGCGACGGCCTGGCGTTGGCGCGAATGGTCCGCGAAGCTGCGGGTCAGGCCTATGTGCCGGTGATCGTGGTCTCCGGCGATGCCCAGCAGCACCTGGAGCAGCGCCGTTTCACCGAGTACGTCACCGACTATTTCGACAAATCGCTCGGCCATGAAGCACTGGCGACCTTCATCCGCGGCTATGTGCAGCCACAGATCATTCCGGGCGCCACCATCCTCTACATCGAGGATAGCCGCGTAGTGGCCGAGGCCACCAAGCGCATGCTGGAACGCCAGAAGTTGAACGTGCTGCACGTGGTCAGCGCCGAAGAGGCGTTCACCCTGCTCACCGCCGAATCGCTGGGACGCAGCCGCCATCGCATCGACCTGGTACTGACCGACGTCACCCTGAAGGGCGAACTGAGCGGCCGCGACGTGGTGCAGCGCGTGCGCGTGGACTTCGGCTACGGCAAGCGCCGCCTGCCGGTGCTGGTGATGACCGGCGACGGCAACCCGCACAACCAGACCGGGCTGCTGCAGTCCGGTGCCAACGACCTGGTGCTCAAGCCGATCGAAGAACGGCTGCTGGTCACCAAGGTGTTGTTCCAGCTGCGGCTGGCCCGATTGAACGATGGACCCCTGATTCGATGAAGTGGCGCGATGATTGACGAAGTGGCCGACTCCCCGACGATCCAGCTGGAGCCGAGCTGGAAGCAGCATGTCGGCGATTACCTGCTGCAGCCGCAGATGCGCGAGCTGTCCGGTTTCCTGCGCCAGCGCAAGGCCAGTGGCGCGGCGGTGTTCCCGCCCGGCCCGCAGATCTTCGCCGCGTTCGACGCCACGCCGTTCGAACAGGTGAAGGTGGTCATCCTTGGCCAGGACCCCTACCACGGCCGCGGCCAGGCCCATGGCCTGAGCTTCTCGGTGCTGCCGGGCGTACCGGTGCCGCCATCGCTGCTGAACATCTACAAGGAGATCGAGAGCGATCTCGGCATTCCGCGTCCGGAGCACGGCTGCCTGATTCCGTGGGCGCAGCGCGGCGTGCTGCTGCTCAATGCCGTGCTGACGGTGGAAGAGGGCAAGGCCGGCGCCCACCAGGGGCGCGGCTGGGAAGGCTTCACTGACCACGTGGTGGATGTGCTCAACCGCGAACGCGAAGGCCTGGTGTTCCTGCTCTGGGGTGCCTATGCGCAGCAGAAGGGCAAGGTCATCGATACCCGCCGCCACCGCGTGCTGAAGTCGCCGCACCCCTCGCCGCTGTCGGCCCACCGAGGCTTCCTCGGTTGCCGCCATTTCTCGATGGCCAACGAGTACCTGCAGCGTCGCAGCCAGGCCCCGATCGACTGGTCGCTGCCGCCACGTTCGGCGCTCTGAGCGGGCCGGGCAGGAGCCCGGCGCCGCCAGCGATGGATCAGTGGCCCGTTGTCGGCGCGATATCCGCGCGCCGGTAGTAGGCACGCGCGCCTTCGGCGATCACGCTCAACGCCTGCACGCTGCCATCGCCGCCGCGATGGAACAGCAGTTCCGCCCCCGCACTGCCTGCCAGGAAGCGGACGGGTGTCAGCGCCTGCAACGCGACTGGTGTATCACGCCCGGGCAGGCGCAACTGCAGTCCAGCATCGACCGCCTGCACGTCCAGGGTAGTGACGTCGAACCAATCCGCCAGGCCACTGCGCAGATCCATGGGCAGAGTGTCATCGAGTACGAAGCGGCCGCTGAAGCGTGGATAGCCATCCACCAGCAATGCGGGATCCAGCGTGCGGATGACCGGCTTGGCGTTGTGACCGAGTGCATCGGACAGGGCGTTGCGGATTTCTGCACGCAGCGCCGGCCCGTTGTCACCATTGGTCAGGATGACGAAGCCGTCGCCGCTTTCCGGATACCCCTCGATACCGGCGTGGTAGCTGTCGTTGCTGCCGTTATGAAAGAAGCGCCGGGCGGCGCCGTTGCCGGCCAGCTCCGGGCCCAGTCCCCGGCCGGCCGGGGCGACCTCGCTGACCATCTGCAGGGCCAATGACTGCGGCAGCCATCCCTCCTTCGTGCGGATGCTGCGCAGCAGGGCCGCGACGAACAGGCCCATGTCGTTGGCGCTGGTCCACAGTCCGGACGCCGCCTGTTCTGGAAAGCTCTGCCAGCCACGCGGGAGGGCCTCCGGCTGGCCCTTGTTGTCGTGCGCATGGGCAACGTTGCCGTAGCCGGCAGGCAAGGGGTTCTGGTACGTACTGCGGGACATGCCCAGCGGTACGAATACCTCACGTCGCGCGATGTCCGCGAATGCACTGCCGGTCAGGTCTTCGATCGCCAGCTGGACCACCGTGTAGCCGCCACCGGAATAGTCGACCTGCTGGCCGGGTGCGTGGACCAGACGTATCGGTTCATTCTTTGCAGGCGCCAGTCCATCCAGTGTCTGCAGCAAGGTCGGTAGGCGTTCGGTGGGCTGGTAGTCCTGGAAGCCATGCACATTGAAGCCGGCAGTATGCGAGAGCAGCATGCGCAGGTTGATCGGCGCGTGCATTCCCTTCGCATCGGCCGGCACGTGCCAGCGGCGCAGGCGAAGATCGATGTTCTCCTCCAGCGAGACCTTGCCGGCAGCAACCAGCTTCAGGGTGGTCGCCGCGGCGCCCATCTTGCTGACCGAGCCCACCGAGAACACGGTATCGGCATCCACCGTGTCGCGCGTGCCGGCCTGGCGCAGGCCGTATCCGGCGGCGTACACCACCTTGCCATCGCGGATCACCGCAACGGCGGCACCCGGTACCTTGTAATGGGCAAGGCGTTCCTCGATCGACCAGCGCGGCAGCGCCGCGCCCAGCTGAGCCGTGCTGGGGCGCAGGCCATGGGCTATTGCCCGGGCAAAACGCGCAGCGTCTTCAGCGCCGGCGTCAGTGGCCATCACGCGGAACGGGGCCAGGGAGATCAGCAGCGAGCACAGCAACAGGCGGTTCATCATCGACATCCTTGCAGGAGCGGAAGAGGGTCGGGATCAGCGCAGGCGTTGCCACGCACGCCTGCCGCGTCCGATCGTTGCGGGTGGAACGGGTAAGCGCCGCAGCGCGGGAGGCGATGCGGCGGCGGAGTCAGCGTCGTTCGCGGCGCGCGCCCTGCGCCAGCAGGTAATCGCGCACGGCCGCGTTGCCGGCCTGGTTCAGCGGTGTCCGCCAGCGCCCCAGCCATCCGTCGGCTTCCACGCCCAGGTTGATGTCGGCGCCGTGCGCGAGCAGGTACTGCACGGTGACGAGGTGGCCTTCGCGCGAGGCATTGATCAGCGGCGTCTCGTCGTAGGTCACGACCCGGTTGACGTCGGCACCGGCCTGCACCAGCTGCTCAACGATGGATTGCAGGCCCAGCGCGGAGGCGACGATCAACGGGTTGCCTTCACCCAGCGCGGCACGGTCGGGGTCGGCTCCCAGTTGCAGCAGCGTGTCGACCATCGCCGGATCGCGTGCGCGAATGGCCTGGATCAGCGCCGTGCCATCGCCCAGCACGCGTGCATCGAGATTGACGCCGGCCGCCGCCAACACGCGGACCTGCGCGACGTCATGCGTGCTGGCGGCCTGGAACAGCTTGTTGACGCGCGTGTCGGAGGCGCTGGCAGCCGGTGATGGGGCGAGCCGTGGTGAGACAGTCACTGCCGTGCCGGCGCAGGCCAGCAGAAGCAGCAGGCCCAGCATCGACATGCTGCGGCGCCGGGGTGTGGGTGGCGTGGCATCCACCAGCTGATCGATGCGCTGCGCGAGCTGGCTGCGTGCACTGAACATACCCAGTGCAAGCGTCGGCGCCTCCTCGCGCAGGGCCAGCAGCTGTTCGGCACTGGCCAGCAGTGAACCTGCATAGTCCAGCGGCTCGCGTGCCTGGATCGCAGCGCGTGCATCACAGGCCATCTCGCGCAGTAGCGCCAGGCGCGCCTGGGCAAGGTGCAGGAGCGGATTCCACCAGAACAGTGCCACTCCCGCCCGCAGCAGCGTGCTTGTCCACAGGTCGCGTCGCTGCAGGTGTGCAACCTCGTGGCGAACGATGTCACGCAGCACGTTGTTGTCCAGCCGTGTCAGCAAGGGGCGGGGCAGGAGGATCTGCGGGTGCCAAAGGCCGACGACCATCGGCCCGTCGACGGCGCAGGTGGCGATCGTCACGTGGGCGGGCACGATGTCGGCCAGGACCGCGCGCAGTCCGGCAGACGCCGGCTGTGCCAGTCGCCGCAGCCGGCGTGCCTGCAGCACCGCGTCCAGCAGGCGCATGCCCAGCCACAGGGTTCCCAGCAGCCATAGCAGTGCAAGCAGTGTCGGCAGGGCCTTCGGCAGCTCGATGTAGTAGATGTCAGGCTGCCGTCCGGCTTCGAAGATGGCTTCTTCAGCCGTTGCTCCTTCGCCGGGCATCGGGTGGAACGCGGCCGCAGGCGGTGCAGGTGCGGGCAGGGTGGTCGACCAGCCCGGCAGGAAGGCGCTGAGCGGCAACAGAAGGGCAACTGCTATCGCTGCGGTCAGGAGCCAGGAGCGTTGTTCGGCACTGAGGGCTTGCCGCCGTGCGAGCCACAGCGCTGGCAGCAGCACAATTGCGGACAACAGCAACTGTCGAACGCCCAGTGCCATCGCCAGGTCGATGAGGCTCATTCCTTCCTCCCGGCCCTGGCATCGCTGATGCGCTGCTGCAGTGCCTGCAGTTCATTGCGGTCGATTTCGCGTTCGTCCACCAGGTGCTGTGCCAACACGTTCGGAGAGCCGTCGAAGAACTGATGCAGCAGATGATCGAGCGCTTGACGGCGGGCCTGCTCGCGGCTGAGCGTGGCGTGATAGATGTAGGCGCGACCTTCCTGGCGATGACTGACAAAACCTTTCCTCGCCAGCACGTTGAACATGGTCAGCACCGTGGTGTACGCGACCGGCTTGTGTTCGCCGAGCACATCGGCCACTTCGCGCACGGACGCTTCGCCCTTGTCCCAGAGGATGTCCAGGATGGCCTGCTCGGCCGGTGTGGGGCTCTGGGAGACGGGACGGGCCATGCGCATCTACGTATTAATTAGTTGATGCATCGGAGCATGTCGCCGGATGACTGTCAACGGGTTTCTTAGTAGTAAATCATCTAGCCTGTGGCGCTCGGGCCTGAACACCGGGCAACATCCCCGGCCCTGAATGGGCCTCAAGAACGGCCCGTTCAGCTCCGCTTGACCGGAATCGGCCGGTTTCCAGCGGTTAATTGCTTGAATTCCAAGGGATTGTGAATCCCGAAAAGCGTGCTCGCCACTGTCATCAAATCGCGCTACGGTAGGGCTCTGTTTGGGACCAGTGTTGCATCAATAGGATGCTGGAACTTTTTCCTCCTTTAGCAGTCCAAATCTCCGACTGCTAAGATGGGTGCCTATGAGCCAGAACACCTCTACTGCCCTTGTGGCAAACAATCTCCCGATTCCCAGTGCGCTCGGTTCGCTGGACGCCTACATCGGTGCCGTGCACCAGATCCCGGTGCTGTCGGTCGATGACGAACAGGACCTGGCCCGTCGCTTCCGCGACGGCAACGATCTGGACGCCGCCCGCGAGCTGGTGCATTCGCACCTGCGCTTCGTGGTGCACGTGGCCCGCGGCTACAACGGCTACGGCCTTGCCTTGGGCGACCTGATCCAGGAAGGCAACATCGGCCTGATGAAGGCGGTCAAGCGCTTCGATCCGGAGATGGGCGTGCGCCTGGTCTCCTTCGCCGTGCACTGGATCCGTGCCGAGATGCACGAGTTCATCCTGAAGAACTGGCGCATCGTGAAGGTCGCCACCACCAAGGCGCAGCGCAAGCTGTTCTTCAACCTGCGCAAGTCGAAGACGCGCCTGGGCTGGATGAACGCGGCCGAAGTCAGTGCGGTGGCCAAGGACCTGAACGTGTCCGAGCGCGAGGTCATGGAAATGGAGTCGCGCCTGTCCGGTCGCGATATCGGTTTCGATGCGCCGACCGACGAGGACAACGAGCACGCGCCGCCGTCGCCGGCTGCGTACCTGGTCGCCAACGACGAAGATCCGTCGATGGCCTACGAACGTGCTGACAGCGAAGACAACCAGATGCAGCTGCTGCGCGAAGGCCTGGCTGAGCTGGATGCCCGCTCGCGCGACATCATCCGCCGTCGCTGGCTGGATGCCGACAGCAAGGTGACGCTGCAGGAGCTGGCCGACGAGTACGGCGTGTCGGCTGAGCGTATCCGCCAGGTTGAAGCGAACGCGCTGAAGAAGATGAAGGCGCTGTTCACCGCGTAAGGCGGGATGGCGTCGCAATTGTGAAAGGCCCGGCAGCAGTGCCGGGCCTTTTTCGTTTGTGGGGCTTAGCCACGCATGGCGTGGCTCTACTCTGACGCCAGAGCGGTGATTGTGCCGACCGGGTCATGTGCGGGATGCTGATGTTCACGCCGTACCACGCAGTGGCACGGTATGATCATGCCACGCGTCTTCCGCACACGAAGTTTCAATCGCAGTATGCGTAGGACCACCCTGTCCGACGCTGCGCTGTACCGGTCGGTACGTGAAATGGAAGCGGGTCTGGTGGATGCTGATCTTGGCGGCGGAATCTTCAAGAAGCGCGTTCCGTTGCCGGGGCGAGGAAAGCGTGGGAGCGTTCGAATCATCGTCGCCACACAGCGAGGCGGGCATTGGTTCTTCCTTTTCGGCTACGAGAAGAATGAACGTGCTGCGATCACGAATGCGGAACGGGATGCGCTGCAGTTGTACGCATCGGAGTTCCTGAGAATGAGTACGGCGCAGCTGAATCGTGCCGTGGAGTACGGGGATCTACAGGAGATCGGCCATGACGAAGACCCCTGAGCGACGGCGCGCGAAAAGTGCGCTTCTTGAAGCGGTGCATGATGGTGCTGTGAGTCTGCACGCGCATGGCTTCATCGATAAACGTCGGTTGAGCAGCTACGAAGCACTTTGCCTTGAGCCGGTCCCTGAGTACAGCAGTGCCCAGATCCGTGCCCTGCGTACGTCACTGCAGCTCAGTCAGCCGGTCTTTGCGGGGGTTCTCAATACCAGCGTTTCCACCGTACGCAGCTGGGAGCAGGGTGAAAAGAAACCCAGCGGACCGTCACTGAAGTTGCTTAACCTGATTGATCGGAAGGGTCTCGAAGCAGTCCTGTAAAGCAAAGGCCCGGCAATGCCGGGCCTTTGCTTTACCGTGGTATTCAATCCGCGCCATGCATGGAAGCGGGGGAGCCTCAACCCTCGCGCGCGATCGCGCGCCAGCCGATGTCGGTGCGGTGGAACTCGTTGGCCCACGTCACCTTGGCCACGCCGGCATAGGCATTGGCCTGTGCATCGCGCACGCTGTCGCCCAGCGCAGCCACGCACAGCACGCGGCCACCGGCACTGACCACCTGGCCCTGCGCGTCCAATGCAGTCCCCGCATGGAACACCTTGGCACTGGCCGGCACCTCGTCCAGGCCGGAAATCACGTCACCGGTGATCGGCGCTTCAGGGTAGGGCCTGGCAGCCAACACCACGCCCAGCGACGGGCGCGCATCCCAGTGTGCTTCCACCTGATCCAGTCGGCCGTCGATGGCGGCTTCCACCAGTTCGACCAGATCCGACTGCAGGCGCAGCATCACCGGCTGGGTTTCCGGATCACCGAAGCGCACGTTGAACTCGATTACCTTCGGCGCGCCGCTGGCGTCGATCATCAGGCCGGCATAGAGGAAGCCGGTGAACGGGATGCCGTCGGCGATCATGCCCTGCACGGTGGGGTTCACCACCTCGCGCATCACGCGCGCATGGACCTCCGGGGTGACCACCGGAGCCGGCGAATACGCGCCCATGCCGCCGGTGTTCGGGCCGGTGTCGCCGTCGCCGACGCGCTTGTGGTCCTGCGAGGTGGCCATCGGCAGTGCGTGCACGCCATCGACCATGGAAATGAAGCTGGCTTCCTCGCCGTCGAGGAACTCTTCGATCACCACGCGTGCGCCGGCATCGCCGAACGCGTTGCCCGAGAGCATGTCACGCACGGCAGCTTCGGCTTCGGCCAGGGTCATCGCCACGATCACGCCCTTGCCGGCGGCCAGACCGTCGGCCTTGACCACGATCGGCGCGCCCTTCTCGCGCAGGTACGCCAGTGCCGGCTCGATCTCGGTGTGCACGGAATAGAACGCGGTAGGGATGTTGTGGCGGGCCAGGAAATCCTTGGCGTACGCCTTGCTGCCTTCCAGCTGCGCGGCGGCAGCGGTGGGCCCGAAGACGCGCAGGCCAGCCGCACGGAAGCGGTCGACCACGCCGGCCACCAGCGGTACTTCCGGGCCAACCACAGTCAGCGCCACGCCTTCCGCCTGGGCCAGCGCCAGCAGACCGTCGATGTCGGTCACCTTCACCGCCACGTTGCGGCACTTGTCTTCACTGGCGGTGCCGGCGTTGCCGGGCGCCACGATCACTTCGGTGACACGGGAGGACTGGGCCAGCTTCCATGCCAGGGCGTGTTCGCGGCCGCCAGAGCCGATGACAAGTACGTTCATCACGAGATTCCAGATTGCGTGGGAAGGGAAGATCGATATCCCCGGCGGCGCGCGTGGCTCACTCGCAGCCTTCGCGTCGCAGCGATTCGGGGAAGGAATAGGCCCAGGTCTTCGGGTCCAGGGTAAAGCGGTGCTGCTGCCGGACCTGCTTGTCGCCACAGGTGGTTCCGGTTTCCTCGATCAGCAGCGGCCAGACACGCGCGCTGCGGTCGCTGTCGTCAAAACGCAGGGCGAAATCGATGCTGAAGCGGCGGGTGCGGCAGTCATTGGCCGTATCCGGGTCGGTGCTGGCGTCGGCAGCGTCGCACTCGTACTGGGCGTCATTGTCGATATGGCTGCGCACGTTGCCGGTGGCTACCAACCCCTTCGGGCCTGGCAGCACAAGCGTCTGCGAGAGCAGCGAAAAGCCCTGTCCGAACCAGCCATCCTCGACGCGGAAACCATAGAAGTCGCTGCCGGCGCGGATGATGCTGGCGCTACCGGGCTGGCCGCCGCTGCCGAAGCGCTCGCCGGTCAGTTCGCTGGCCACCTCGAAGCCATCGCCCTTCGGGCGCAGCACGAAGAAGTCGATGGTTCCCGGGTCGATGTGGGCACCATCGGCCAGCGCGCCACAGACCGCCAGCAGCTGCTGCCAGCTGTCACCGCTCACCACCGGTTGTTCCGCGCAGACCTGCCAGTCCACCGGACGGGTGTCGCCGTCCTGGGTCCAGCTGCTGCGCCATTCACCGGAGAGCTTGGCGTTGCCGCCGTAACGCTGGACCAGGAAGGCCTGCAGTCGCGCGGTTCGGCTGACGTGCGGTGCCGGTGAGGCGGGGGCCACCGCCGGCGCATCCGCCTTCGGGGCCACGCTGGGCTCGGCAGCAGGCTTGCAGCCGACAAGCGTGGCCGCGCCCGCGAGGGCGAGCACGGCCAGCGATTTCATCGAAACTGTGGACATCCGTGTCGCTCCAGGATCAATGGCGGAAGTGGCGCACGCCGGTGAACACCATGGCCAGGCCATGTTCGTCGGCGGCGGCGATCACTTCGGCATCGCGCATCGAACCGCCCGGCTGGATGACCGCCTTGATGCCGGCGGCGGCAGCGGCATCGATGCCGTCGCGGAACGGGAAGAACGCATCGGAGGCCATCACCGAACCTTCCACCACCAGGTTCGCGTCGGCCGCCTTGATGCCGGCGATGCGCGCCGAGTACACGCGGCTCATCTGGCCGGCGCCGACGCCGATCGTGCGGTTGTCCTTGGCATACACAATCGCGTTGGACTTCACGAACTTGGCGACCTTCCACGCAAACAGCAGGTCGGTGAACTGCTTGTCGGTCGGTGCCAGCTTGCTCACCACTTTCAGTTCGTCGCGGGTCATGCCGCGGTTGTCCGAGGACTGCAGCAGCAGGCCCGAGCCCACGCGCTTGCTGTCGAAGTTGTTCAGGCCGTCGCCGTGTGGGATGCGCAGCACGCGCACGTTGGCCTTCTTCTGCGCGTATTCCAACGCGGCGGGCTCGTAGTCCGGGGCGATCAGCACTTCAACGAACTGGCGGTCGAGGATGACCTTCGCAGTGGCCGCATCGAGCGGCTTGTTGAAGGCGATGATGCCGCCGAAGGCGCTGGTCGGGTCGGTGGCGTAGGCCAGCTCGTAGGCATCGCCGTTGCCGGCACCGACGGCCACGCCGCACGGGTTGGCGTGCTTGACGATGACGCAGGCCGGCGCATCGAACTGGCGCACGCATTCCCATGCCGCATCGGCATCGGCCAGGTTGTTGTAGCTCAGTTCCTTGCCCTGCAGCTGCTGGAACGTGGCCAGGGTGCCCGGCACCGGGTACAGGTCGCGGTAGAAGGCGCCGCTCTGGTGCGGGTTCTCGCCGTAGCGCAGGTCCATCACCTTCACGAAGGTGGAGTTCATCTGCGCCGGGTACTCGGCACGCGCCGGCACGGCGGCGTCGGTGGCGGTGACCGCCGACAGGTAGTTGCTGATCGCGGCGTCGTACTGGGCGACGCGGTTGAACGCGGCCACCGAGAACGCAAAGCGGGTGGCGGCCGTCAGCTGGCCGTTGTTGGCCTCCAGCGAGGCCAGCAGTTCGGCGTACTGCGACGGGTCGGTGGCCACTGCCACGCGGGCGAAGTTCTTGGCCGCCGAACGCAGCATGGCCGGGCCGCCGATGTCGATGTTCTCGACCGCATCAGCCAAGGTGCAGTCGGCCTTTGCGGTGACCGACTCGAACGGATACAGGTTCAGCACCAGCAGGTCGATGGCACCGATGCCGTGCTCGGCCATCACCGCATCATCCAGGCCCGAACGGCCCAGCAGGCCGCCGTGCACCATCGGGTGCAGGGTCTTGACCCGGCCGTCCATCATTTCCGGGAAACCGGTGACGTCGGCCACGTCCTTCACGGCCAGGCCCGCATCGCGGATCGCCTTGGCGGTGCCACCGGTGGATAGCAGCTCCACGCCACGTGCCGCCAGCGCGGTGGCCAGCTCGGCCAGGCCGGTCTTGTCGGAAACGGAGAGGAGGGCCCGACGGACGGGCAACAGATCAGCAGTCATGGGACAGAATCGGCAGCGGAGCGGGGCCGATATTGTAGGCGGTGGGGGCCGGTGGCGGGCGTCGGAAGGGGTAATTTGCCGCGTCCATCGGCGTATGACCGGGTCGGGCACATCGATCCGGCCCGATCCGGGGGCTGGGCTGCGGACCGGGGCCCGGTTGTCGGAATCTGCCGACGATGGGGTAGGCTGTGCCCGCACTGCCAAGGATCAGCGGGTACGGATCATGTCGATCTATGCATTGAAAGGACGTTTCCAGGACCTGTTGCGTCCAGCCGTACGCGGTCTGTACCGCAGGGGGATCACCGCCAATACGGTGACCGTGGCCGCTGCCGTGGTCTCGCTGCTGGTGGCCGCCGCCGTCTGGTGCTGCGCGCCGGCACAACCGCTGCTGTACCTGCTGCTGCCGCTGTGGATGCTGCTGCGCATGGCGCTCAACGCCGTGGACGGCATGCTGGCCCGCGAGTTCGGCCAGCAGTCGCGGCTGGGCGCCTATCTGAATGAGCTGTGCGATGTGATCGCCGATGCGGCGCTGTACCTGAGCCTGCTCAGCGTACCGGGCGTGCGCCCGGAAGCACTGTGGCTGCTGGCCTGGACCGCGGCCCTGAGCGAGTACGCCGGGGTGCTGGGGCTGATGGTTGGTGCCAACCGCCGTTATGACGGCCCGATGGGCAAGAGCGACCGCGCCTTCGTGATCGGTGCGCTGGGCCTGCTGCTGGCGTTTGAATGGGTTGGCGCGATGACGGTCACGGGCGTGGCCGCGGCCATGGCGGTGCTGTGCGTGCTGACGATGATCAACCGCGTCCGTCGCGGACTGCGGGAAGCGGCGGTTTCGCCGAATTAACCAAGCAGATACAAAAAGACAATCAGGAGATTGCATGCGTCAGGCGCAGGAACGGGAATTCCACAGCTTCGACCAGGTACCGCTGTTCTACCGGTACTGGGCGAGCACCACCGCAACGCCCGCCAGCAAGGCCATCGTGCTGCTGCACCGCGGCCACGAGCACTCCGGGCGGGTCACCCACCTGGTCGATGAGCTGGACCTGCCCGACACTGCCTTCTTTGCCTGGGATGCACGCGGCAATGGCCGTTCGCCGGGTGCGCGCGGCGATGCACCGGGCTTCCCGGCGCTGGTGCGCGACCTGGACAGCTTCATCGCCCACATCGGTGCCGAGCACGGCATCGCGGTGGAGGACATCGTGGTGATCGCGCAGAGCGTGGGTGCGGTGGTCGCCGCGACCTGGGTACACGACTACGCACCGCGCCTGCGCGCACTGGTGATGGCTTCGCCGGCGTTCAAGGTGAAGCTGTACGTGCCGTTCGCACGGCCGGGCCTGGCGCTGATGCAGAAGCTGCGCGGCAACTTCTTCGTCAACAGCTACGTCAAGCCGCAGTGGCTGACGCATGATCCGGCGCGAGTGGAGAGCTACCGCACCGATCCGCTGATCACCCGCCCGATCTCGGTGCGCGTGCTGCTGGGCCTGTACGAGGCCGCCGACCGCATCGTCGCCGATGCGCAGGCGATCAGTGTGCCGGTGCAGCTGCTGGTGTCCGGCTCGGACTTCGTGGTGCACCGTGGCCCGCAGGACCGCTTCTACGAGCGCCTGTCCAGCCCGATCAAGGAGCGCGTGCATCTGCCGGGCTTCTTCCACGACACGCTGGGCGAGCGTGATCGTGCACCAGCACTGGCGCGCATCCGCAGTTTCATCCAGGCGCGTTTCGCCGAGCCGCTGCGTGAGCTGTCACAGCGCGATGCGCACCGGCATGGGCCGACCTTCGAGGAATCGGAGATCCTGGCCTGGCCACCGGAACGCAACAGCCTGGCCGACCTGCGCTGGCGCGTGGTACGTGGCGGCCTGCGTTTCGGCGGGACGTTGTCCGAAGGCATCGCGCTGGGCCTGCAGACCGGTTTTGATTCCGGCAGTACGCTCGACTACATCTATCGCGACGAAGCGCGTGGCAAGGGCCCATTGGGTCGCATGGTCGACCGCAATTATCTGAACGCGATCGGCTGGCGCGGCATCCGCGTCCGCGGCCAGCACCTGCAGGAACTGCTGCGTGACGCCGCCCAGCGCCTGCGCGGGCAGGGCACGCCGGTGCGCGTGCTGGACGTGGCTGCCGGCCATGGCCGCTATGTGCTGGAAGCCTTGGGCCAGGGCGAACAGCGCGCCGAGCGCATCGTGCTGCGTGACTTCAGCGACTTGAACGTGACCCAGGGTCAGGCCTTGATCGAGCGCCTCGGTGCGGCCGACATCGCGCGCTTCGAACAGGGCGACGCGTTCGATCCGGCGCAGCTGGCAGCGGTGGACCCGGCGCCGACACTGGCAGTGGTATCTGGCCTGTACGAACTGTTCCCGGACAACGATGCGGTGCTGCGTTCGCTGCAGGGCATCGCTGCGACGGTGCCGGTGGGCGGCTACCTGGCCTATACCGGCCAGCCCTGGCACCCGCAGCTGGAGTTCATCGCCCGTGCGCTGACCAGCCATCGCGGTGGCGCGGCATGGGTGATGCGCCGCCGTACCCAGCAGGAGATGGATGAGCTGGTGCGCCTGGCCGGATTCGAAAAGGTGGCGCAGCGCATCGACGATTTCGGCATCTTCACCGTGTCGCTGGCGCGCCGGACCGCGTGATGGCGACGCTCGCTGCAACCCCGCTGGTCGCGGAAGGGCGCCCCTGGCGGCGCGCGCTGCTGTGGCTTGCCCTGCTGGGCCCGTTCTTCTTCGCCAGCTATGGCTTCGCCAACTGGATGGCCGGTCGCCACGCCGCGTTGCCGGTGATGGCGTTCGCGTGGGAGACACGCATTCCGTTTGTGCCGTGGACGATCGTGCCGTACTGGTCGATCGATCTGTTCTACGCGATCTCATTCTTCCTATGCCGTCAGCGCCTCGAACTGGACCGGCACGCGCTTCGGCTGTTCAGTGCGCAGCTGATCGCAGTGGCCTGCTTCCTGCTGTGGCCGCTGCGCTTCAGCTTCGAACGTCCTGAGATCGGCGGTGTGTTCGGCTGGCTGTTCGATGTGCTGCTGGGCTTCGACAAGCCATTCAACCAGGCGCCGTCGCTGCACATCGTGCTGTTGATCGTGCTGTGGGTGAAGTTCGCGCAGTACCTGCACGGCGTGTGGCGCTGGGTGCTGCACGTGTGGGCGCTGCTGATCGGTGTCTCGGTGCTGACCACGTTCCAGCATCATTTCATCGATATCCCGACCGGCCTGCTGGCCGGCTGGCTGTGCGTCTGGCTGTGGCCGGAGCAGGGCACGCCACCGTTGCGCGCCTGGCGCAGCGCACGTGATGCCAAGCGCTGGCGATTGGCTGCGCTGTACCTGCTGGGAGCGGTGGCGTTGCTGGTGCCGGTGATCCTGCTGCGTGGCGCGGCGTTGTGGCTGCTGTGGCCGGTGGTGTCGCTGCTGCTGGTGGCGCTGGCGTATGCCGGGCTCGGTACGGCGGTGTTCCAGAAGCGCGCCGACGGTCGCCTGACCATGGCCGCGCGCTGGCTGCTGGCGCCATACCTGGGCGCAGCCTGGATCAACTCGCGGCTGTGGACGCGGCGTGCGCCGCAGCCGGTGCCGGTGATGGATGACGTGTGGCTGGGGCGCATTCCCTGCGCGGGGTTGCCGGCACCCTTGGTGGGCGTGGTCGATACCTGTGCCGAACTGTCCTGCCGCGCGCCGGGCGCCGCCTATGCCAGCGTGCCGATGCTGGACCTGGTGGTCCCTGCACCGGAACAGCTGCGCGAGGCGGCCGAGGCCATCGAGCGGCTGCATGAGTGCGGACCATTGCTGGTGTGCTGCGCGCTGGGCTATTCGCGCAGCGCCGCCAGCGTCGCCACCTGGCTGCTGCGCAGTGGTCGTGCGGCCGATGCGGACGCGGCGGTGGCGATCGTGCGCGCTGCACGCCCCGGCATCGTGCTGGGCGCGGCGCATCTGCATGCCATCACTGTGGCAGCAGGAGCGCGCGCATGAGTACAGATCCCGATCTGGCGACCATGCAGCTGCTGCTGCGCCAGGGGCGTTGGTCGGCGTTGCTGTCGCTGGGCCTGTTGCTGGTGGCGCTGCTGCTGCTCGGCATCGAGCCGGGGCTGGCGATGATTGCTGCCGGCCTGTTGCTGCTCAGTGTTGCCGCGGGCATCGCACAGGCCTACCACGCGTGGCGGGTGGGGCTGGATGCCAGCCTGCTGCAGCTGCTGCGCGATGAAGGCCTGGACGGCGAAGCCGCCGCGCGCCGCACCGACCAGCTGCTGCACGCCAGTGGCCTGCGTCGCGCGTCGCCCGATGCGCCACTGCGCCGCTGGGATGCGCGCTGGGCCGGCATGCGTCGCCTGCTGCTGCGCCAGTACCTGCTGACCGCGGTGCAGTTCGCACTGCTGGTGCTGGCCGTGTTGTGGCCGCAGACGTGAACGGGAGTGACCGATGTTCGCCGAACTGATTGCCCGCGCCTGCAGTGGCGCGATCCATGTGGTGACCGGCGCCCGCGCGCTGTGGATCGGCTGTGCGCCGTCCAGCGAGCGGCGCGTGTATTACGGCAACCACGCCAGCCATGGTGACTTCGTGCTGATCTGGTCGTCGATGCCACCCGCATTGCGGCGCCAGGTGCGCCCGGTGGCCGCGGCCGAATACTGGCAGCGCGATGGCCTGCGTCGCTACCTGATCGATGCGGTGTTCAACGGCGTGCTGGTCGAGCGCGAGGCCGGCCATCGCCAGCAGGATCCGCTGCAGGCCCTGCGTGATGCGGTGGACGAAGACTGCTCGCTGATCCTGTTTCCGGAAGGTACCCGCAACGTGGGCGATGAGCCGCTGCTGCCGTTCAAGAGCGGCATCTATCACCTGGCGCGGCAACGGCCGGAACTGGAGTTCGTGCCGGTGTGGATCGACAACCTGAAGCGGGTGATGCCGAAGGGCCGCTTCCTGCCGCTGCCGCTGCTGTGCACGGCCACCTTCGGCACGCCGCTGCGGTTGCAGGCCGATGAGGACAAGGCCGCCTTCCTGGCGCGCAGCCGGCAAGCGTTGCTGGACCTGGCGCCGAACGGGGGCAAGGCATGAGCTTCCTGATCGATGTGTCTGGTGACCTGGCTACGCAGAGTGTCGGCCAGCAGACCAGTCTGCTGTTCGGCGGGGTCGGCGCGGTGCTGGTGCTGGCCACGGTGGTGGCCGAGACGCTGCGCTGGCGCCAGCGCGGGACGCCGAGTGCAGTGATCGCCAATCTGGTATCGCGCATCCGCGCCTGGTGGGTGATGGCGATCGTGGTCGGGCTGGCGCTGTTCTTCGGGCGTGCCGGGGTGATCGTGCTGTTCGCGATCATCTCGCTGTTCGCGCTGCGCGAGTTCATCACTCTGGCGCCGACCCGATCAGGCGACTACTACGCGCTGCTGGCGGCGTTCTACATCGTGCTGCCCTGGCAGTACTACCTGGTGTGGATCGACTGGTATGGCATGTACACGCTGCTGATTCCGGTCTATGCGTTCCTGTTCCTGCCGATCCTGTCGACCATCGGCGGCGACACCACGCACTACCTGGAACGCACGGCCAAGGTGCAGTGGGGGTTGATGATCTGCGTGTTCTGCATTTCGCACGTGCCGTTGCTGCTGAACCTGCATGTGCCCGGTCACGACCCGTCGCGCAACGTGCTGCTGTTCGCCTTCCTGGTGATCGTGGTGCAGTCCTCGGACGTGCTGCAGTACATCTGGGGCAAGCTGCTGGGCAAGCACCTGATCGCACCGAAGCTGTCGCCATCCAAGACGGTGGAGGGTTTCGTGGGCGGCGTGCTGAGCGCCAGCGCGCTGGGTGCGGCGCTGTGGTGGATCACCCCGTTCACGCCGCTGCAGGCGTTCGGCCTGTCGCTGCTGATCAACCTGATGGGGTTCTGGGGCGGCCTGGTGATGTCGGCGATCAAGCGTGACCGTGGCATCAAGGACTGGGGCCACATGATCGAGGGCCATGGCGGCATGCTCGACCGGCTGGATTCGGTGTGTTTCGCCGCGCCGGTGTTCTTCCATGTGGTGCGGTATTACTGGAAGGCGGGCGGCGGCGGGTGATTTTGCCGGGCTTCCATCCACGCATGGCGTGGATCTACTGGCGGGCGGGGGCGGTTGATTCTGCCGGGCTTCCATCCACGCGTGGCGTGGATCTACGGGTAGTGCCGGCCGCTGGCCGGCAACTGCAACATCCTGCCATCGTTCATGGGGTTGCCGGCCAGCGGCCGGCACTACCCATACGCGCACTTACGCGCTGATGCCGTATTCCTTCAGCTTCTTGCGCAGGGTGGCGCGGTGGATGCCCAGCATCGCGGCGGCGCGGCTCTGGTTGCCTTCGCAGTGGTTGAGCACTTCCACGAACAGCGGAATTTCCATCTCGCGCAGCACGATCTCGTAGACATCGTCCGCGTCGCAGCCATCAAGGTCACGCAGGTAACGGCGCACGGACTGGGCGACATGTTCACGCAGCGGTGGCCGGGCAGCGCCACGACTGTTGTCAGGACGAGAAAGGACAGCGTTCAAGGGGGTTCCCGATTCGGTTGGCCCGTGCGCGCGGAGCGCGCGGCCGGACGAGGTGGTGGCGGTCAGTCTAGCGCGAGCGTGCCCGGCCTGCCACGGCCAGGGGTGTCCGTTCTGGTCACAGGAAGTCGAAGGTGAATGCGACAGTGGACGCGGCCGGCTCCTGTACACGGAAGGCAATACGCGCGCTCTGCCCCGGTTCCAGCAGGGCCGGGCCGGGGTCTTCGCCCAGATATTGCGCCGGCATGAACACACCGCTGCCGATCACCCGGCCATCGGCATCGGACAGCGACAGGCGCAGTTTCGGCCAGGCCTGCGCCCAGCGTGCATCGTTGCGGATGCTGGCCTGCACCTGCAGGACACCCGCCTGGTTGGGCAGCGGTCGGATCTCGCGGCTGGTCATGGTGAACGCGGTCGGTTCATGCCAGGCAGGGAGAGCGCAGCGCAGTACGCTGCACAGTGTGCCCAGCCATGCGCGGTTGCCGGCGTCGGCGGCCAGTCGTGCGCGGTCGGCAAGCACGCTCTGCAGGACCAGGAGCAGGGCAAGCCCGGCGACGAGCAGCCAGTGCCAGCGGGGTGCTGGCAGCGTGCGTGCGCGCGCGCTGCCGAGGAAGCTGGGGGCCTCACTGGCGACCGCCGTTGCCTGCAGCGCGACCGGCGCCGGCTCGATGGCCACCGCATCATCAACGATGACAACGTCATCGTCGTGTCGCATCTCTGTCGCCGGTGGTCGTGCCAGGTCGATGGGATCGGCCGGCACCTGCTCCACGGGCGTTGCGTGACCGGCTTCGTCCTGCATGCGCGCATCGGTCGCAGGCGCAGACTCACCTTCCGGCGCCGTGCGCAGGAAGGTGGCCAGGGGACGGCGCGGTGGGTTCGGCTCGGACATGCTCAGGGTGCGGGCTCGGATCCAGCGGTCATTCAACCACGATCAGGCGCGGCGCACGCCGGTGATGCGCATCCAGTCGCCATCCTGGGTGGCCTGCAGGTCGTCGAACCACGCCGCATAGCGCTGCAGCAGTTCGTCTTCCTGGCCGTGCAGGATGCCCGACAGGGCGATGCGACCACCGGCAGCAACGCGTGCGGCCAGCAGTTCGGCCAGCGCGTCCAGCGCCGAAGCAAGGATGTTGGCGACCACGATCGGATAGGTGGCGACCGGTTCGTCCTGCGGCAGGTACACGTGCATCCGCGCCTGCTCGCCGTTGCGCTCGGCATTGTCAGCGGTGGCGACCAGTGCCTGCGGGTCGTTGTCCACGCCGATGGCTTCGGCGGCGCCCAGCTTCAGCGCGGCCAGCGCGAGGATGCCCGAACCACAACCGAAGTCGAGCACCCGCTGGCCCTGCAGCAGGCCGGATACGGCCAGCTGGTCCAGCCAGCGCAGGCACAGCGCGGTGGTCGGGTGGGTGCCCGAACCGAAGGCCAGGCCCGGGTCCAGCCGCACCACGGCGGCGTCGGCTGCCTGCGCCGCCTCGGGCAGTTCATGGTTCCACGGCACGATCCAGGTCCGGCTGCCGAAATCCATTGGCTGGAACTGGTCCAGCCAGGCGCGTTCCCAGTCCTCGTCCTCGACCGCGCGGAAGCTGCCGCCGCTCCAGTCCAGCTCCGGATCGAATGCTTCCAGCGCGGCCAGCAGCAGCAGTGCATTGCTGTCGGCGGGGAACAACGCACTCAGCACCAGGGTGTCCCACAGCGGCGTTTCGCCCACGCCGGGTTCAAGGATGGCCTGTTCGTTGCTGGTATCGGCCTCGGCATCAAGCAGGGTCACGGCCAGTGCGCCGACGTCCTCCAGCGCATTTTCATAGCGGGGCTGGGTCGCTTCGGTGCAGCGCAGGGTCAATTCCAGGAACGGCATGGCAATGGAGGCAATCGCGGGAAAGGGGGCCATGCTAGACCATCGGGGCGTCTCCGTATTGTCTGAGATGCCGTCCTGAGATGAACGAACTCGATTCAGACAGGCGTGTCGGGCCTTGCTAAACTTCGTGCTTTCCTGTGTGCCGTGATGCTCCACCGCCGCCGATGGCCTTTGCTCCGACCCTGAAAACCTGGTTGCTTGTGCTGCCGGCGGTGGCCGTGCTGGGCGTGGCCGGGTATCGGGCCAGCGGCCACGTGGCTTCGTCCACGGTACAGACCGATCTGCCGGGCGTCGCGGTGGCCAATGACAGCGCAGCAGCCTTGCAGGTGATGCCCGAAGCACTGGCGCGCCGCCTGTCCGCCTTCGAACACGGCAATGCGCTGCCTTCAGGCCTGCCGCTGGATCTGCGCGCCGATATCGAAGACGCCACCGACCTGTATGCGTACGCGCAGCGCCTGCGCGTGCAGGCCGATGATGGCAACCACGAGGCGCGCTGGATGCTCAGCCGTGTCTATGACTACTGCGCGCAGTATGCGGTCGACCCGGGCGGCTACCGCTTGGACAACAACGTTCTGGCTGGATTGGGGCTGACTGCCGCGCCGGCGATGGTGCAGGCACGCGAACGTGTCGCGCAGCGCTGCGGTGGCTTCGTGCCCGGTGACAAGCTGGGTCCGCCGCTGGTGCTGGCCGAGCGCCGCAAGGCGGCTGAGCAGGGCAACCTGGCGGCCGAGGCAGCGTTGTTCGCCGAAGGCGAGCCGCTGCAGGACAGCTCCGAGTACCGCCGCGACCTGGTCGAGCGGGTGCGTACCTCGCGCGACCCGGAGGCGTTCATGGCCATCGCGCCGGGCATGGGCGTGCGTGCATCGGGCGATCGCGCGCTGAACGGCCTGGTGGCCGGCGAACAGCTCAGTGAGCTCGCATGGCGGCTTGCGGCCTGCGAACTCGGTCTACCGTGTGGAGCAGACAGCGTGCTGGTCAACAGTTTTTGTGCGAACGGAGGGATCTGTTCGCAGGATGGGGCACAGGATTTCCGGGATTTCGTGTATGACGCTGCGGTTTCGCGGCAAGGTGCGGGGAAGATGAGGCAATGGATCAAGCGATTGGTTGGAAAGAGGGACGGGCAATGAATTACCGTCGATTCCTGCATGGGGCCAAGTTCTGGTTCTGGGTGGCGCTGTTCGTGGCCTACTCGGCCGGTGCGGTCGGCTTATTGATGATCGACACCTATGAAGATCGCTACCGGCATCTGTCGAAGGTGGAGCTGACCACGGTGAAGGCGCAGGAAGACGTGCGCCGCGCGGGCGCCAGCCAGGTCGCAGCGGTGTATCGCGCGCAGAGCGGCATGCCGTTCGCCTCGTTGCCGGCCGGCAGCACCTTCCAGGTGGTGTGGCCCGATGGCTCGACCGAGACCATGGTGATCATCGACCCGACGTCGCCCAATGGCGTGCGCCCGTTGGCGAAGTCGCAGATTCCGGCCGAAGCAGCAGACAAGCGCTGATGCCAGCCGGTAGCGCCGGGCCATGCCCGGCGCTACCGTAAAAACGCAAAAAGGGCGGGGATATCCCCGCCCTTTTCATGTCCACAGCTGGCGCCGATCAGGTCAACGCGATCGGCTTGTTCTTGCGCTCGGCAAGGCGCTTTTCCAGATAGTGGATGTTCTGGCCACCGGCCTGGAAGCCCTTGTCGCGCATGATCCGCTGCTGCAGCGCGATGTTGGTCTTGATGCCGTCCACCACCATTTCGCTCAGCGCAACCCGCATGCGGGCGATGGCGGTCTCGCGGTCCGGGCCGTGCACGATCAGCTTGCCGATCATCGAGTCGTAGTTCGACGGCACGCGGTAGCCACTGTAGATGTGGGTGTCCACGCGCACGCCGGGGCCGCCCGGCGGATGGAAGCCGGTGATGGTGCCCGGGCTCGGCACGAAGGTTTCAGCGTCTTCGGCATTGATGCGGCATTCGATGGCATGGCCATTGAGCACCACATCACTCTGCTTGATCGACAGCTTCTGGCCGGCGGCGATCTTCAGCTGCTCGGCCACCAGGTCGATGCCGGTGACCATTTCGGTGACCGGATGCTCCACCTGGATGCGGGTGTTCATTTCGATGAAGTAGAAGCGGCCGTCCTCGTAGAGGAACTCGAACGTGCCGGCACCACGGTAGCCGATGCGCACGCAGGCCTCGGTGCAGACCTTGCCGATCTGCTCGCGCTGCTCTGCGCTGATGCCCGGTGCCGGCGCTTCTTCCACCACCTTCTGGTGGCGGCGCTGCATCGAGCAATCGCGCTCACCCAGGTGGATGGCGTTGCCCTGGCCGTCGGCCAGCACCTGGATCTCCACGTGGCGCGGGTTCTCCAGGAACTTCTCCATGTAGACCTCGCCATTGCCGAACGCGGCCTTGGCCTCGCTCTTGGTGGTTTCGATCGAGGTCTTCAGCGAAGCTTCGGCGTGCACCACGCGCATGCCGCGGCCACCGCCACCACCTGCCGCCTTGATGATGACCGGGTAGCCGATCTCACGGGCGATCTTGGTGTTTGCGACGATGTCATCACCCAGCGGGCCGCCCGAACCGGGTACGCACGGCACGCCGGCGGACTTCATCGCGCGGATGGCTTCGACCTTGTCGCCCATCATGCGGATGGTGTCGGCCTTGGGGCCGATGAAGATGAAGCCGGACTCTTCCACGCGCTCGGCGAAGTCGGCGTTCTCCGACAGGAAGCCGTAGCCCGGGTGGATGGCCTGGGCGTCAGTGACTTCAGCGGCCGCGATCAGCGCCGGGATGTTGAGGTAGCTCTGCGGCGACGGTGCCGGACCGATGCAGACGGACTCATCGGCCATGGCCACATGCTTGAGGTTGCGGTCGACCGTGGAATGCACGGCCACCGTGCGGATGCCCAGGGTGTGGCACGCGCGCAGGATGCGCAGCGCGATTTCCCCTCGGTTGGCAATGACGACTTTGTCGAGCATGGCGTGCCCCTCAGCCGATCACGAACAGCGGCTGGTCGAACTCCACCGGCTGGCCGTTCTCGCCGAGGATGGCGACGATGGTGCCGGACTTGTCGGCCTCGATCGGGTTGAACATCTTCATCGCTTCGATGATGGCCAGGGTCTCGCCTTCCTTGACCTGCTGGCCAACGCTGACGAAGGCCGGCTTGTCCGGGGCGGCCGAGGCGTAGAAGGTGCCGACCATCGGCGAGCGCAGCACGTGGCCTTCCGGCAGCACGGGGCCCGGCTTGGCGGTGCCGCCAGTGGAGGCTTCGGTCGGCGACTGCATCGGCATCGCCTGCGGTGCCGGGGCGGCCGGAGCGGCATACATCGGTGCCGGCATCGGTGCGGCATAGCCGACCACCGGGGCACGCGACAGGCGCACCGACTCTTCACCTTCCTTGATTTCGATTTCGGCCAGGTTCGACTCTTCCAGCAGGTCGATCAGCTTCTTGATTTTGCGGAGATCCATGGTGGCCTCTTTGCTCTTGATGTCAGTGTGGTGGGAAGCGCATCGCGCTCGGGTCAAAGCAGTTCGTAGAACTCGCGCAGCTGCCGCGTACGGTCGCGCGCGAGGGTGGTCAGGCAGCGCATCTGTGCGCCGTTGCGCGCTGTACCATCGGAATTGAGTGCATAGACGGCATTGCAGTCGTGGTCGCGCAGCTGGATCCAGGCGCGCTGGGCCAGTACCAGCTGCTGTTCGGCCTCGCCGCAGTAGCTGCAGCTGCCACCGTTGGCCGGCGTACGCAGTTGCTGGCGCGCCAGGGCATAGGTGGCATTGAGTTCAGTGTCGGCAGCGGCGGCCACGTCCGAGGCGCACAGGTCGCTCTCCATCGTGGTGGTTGGATGCGCACAGTCGATGCCTTCGTCCTTGCGGTCGAAGGCGATGGCCGCGCCGCAGAGGCCAGCCCACAGCACGACGCCGGCAAACACGCGCGGCAGCATCATCACGCGCCGGCCGCCTGTACCCGTGCCAGCGCCGCATCCATCGCATAGCGATAGCTGTCGGCACCGAAGCCACAGACCACGCCCACCGCTTTGTCGCTGAAATAGCTGTGCTGGCGGAACGGTTCGCGGGTATGCGGGTTGGACAGGTGGATCTCGATGAACGGCACTGCCACCGCTGCCAGCGCATCGCGCAGGGCCACCGAGGTGTGGGTGAAGGCGGCAGGATTGATCAGGATGAAGGCGGTTCCGTCATCGCGCGCAGCCTGTACGCGGTCCACCAGCACATGCTCGGCATTGGACTGCAGGCTTTCCACCGCGTGCCCGGCGGCCGACGCCTGGACGGCCAGCGCCTGGTCGATGTCGGCCAGCGTGGTGTGGCCGTAGACCTCCGGCTCGCGGGTGCCGAGCAGGTTGAGGTTGGGGCCGTGCAGGACCAGCAGCTTCGCCATGGGATCCGGAAGACGGGAAAGGGCGGCAGTCTGGCGGAACCGGCGGATGCTGTCCAGTTCGGCGAAGTTTGGCGTGTTTCAATCAATCGTTTGAAATCTGCCGAAGGGCTTGCGGCCGTACGGCGAGCACCAGATCAAGGCGCGCTGAACGCCGTGCTGGCAGGGGATGCTTGCACGTAGGCCGACGATGACGGCAGGCTGGGCCATGGCTGATGTCGAAATGGGCCGTGATGCGGTAGATCCACGCCATGCGTGGATGAAGGACCGCCGATCAGTAGATCCACGCCATGCGTGGATGAAGGACCGCCGGTCGGTAGATCCACGCCATGCGTGGATGAAGGACCGCCGGTCGGTAGATCCACGCCATGCGTGGATGAAGGAAGTTCGGTGCGCAGCAAGCTACGCACCCACCGAGGGGCAGCCCAAGGTGCGCTGCACGCCACCCACCGCCCCACCACGCACCCGCTCACGTCTCCAGCGGCACTGTCGGTACCACGTTCGGGAACACCTCCTCCAGCGGCTCCCGTTCCCCTGGCTTGGGCGCCGGCCAGTTGTAGGCGTTCACCGGCTGTGCGCGGTTCACCCACAGCGCGTAATGGAGGTGGTCGGCGCGGCCATCGCCGGTATTGGGGTGGATCAGGATGGTCAGGCCCAGGCTGTTGAGCTGCAGCCACGGCACCAGCACCGGCAGTAGATCGTTGTTGAAGCCGAAGTAGAACGAGGGCGTGACGTGCGGGCCGCGCGGCTCCAGGTTCCAGTTGCCCAGCTCCACCGGGAAGCGCTCGGCGGCCCAGCGCCGCAGCAGCGCGGCCTTCTCGAAACTGTCCTCGTCGAAGTAGATATGCGCGTGATAGCTCCTGATATCGGTGTAGGCACGTGGCCTGGCCGGCAGCGTGGCCTCGCCGGGGCGCACACTGGTTGGACGTGGAGTCGGCTCACTGACCGTGGCCTCGCCCCAGGGGCTGCGGCCCTGGGGGGCGGGCGGAACAATGGCGCGGAAGCCCGGGCGGCCCGGCTCGGTGGTGTTCGCCGCGGCTTCGGTGCGCGCGGTTGCCGGGGCGGCCGCCGCGCTGGCACTGGCCAGGCCACCGGCGGCCAGCCCGGCCGAGGCGATCAGCCGTCGCCGCGTGGGTGAGAGCAGATCAGCCCACTGGGCGTCGTCGTCTGCATCGAACAGGGCATCGGCGGGGGAAGACTGTGGGTCCGGGTGCATGAAGGGCTCCAAGGCAGCGTGCAGCGAGGGCAGGCAAGCACGCTCAGGCACCTGCCTCGGCAGCGTCCAATAAGCAGGTGACATCACCTCATGCACCTTCGCCTTCGTTGGCATTGAGCAAGGCCGGTGACCGGGCTAGGGTGCAGGTCTGCCGCCCTGGAGCTCATCATGACCTCGCTCGATGCCGACGCCCGGCGCAAGCGCGCGACCTTCCGCCAACTGCATGCACACGGTTGTTTCGTGCTGCCCAACCCATGGGATGTGGGCAGCGCCCGCTACCTGCAGCGGCAGGGCTTCCAGGCACTGGCCACGACCAGCGCCGGGTGCGCCTGGAGCGAAGGGCGGCCGGACGGCGCGGTTTCCCTGCAGGCCACGCTGGAACATCTGCGGCTGATGGCAGGGGCCACACCGCTGCCGTTGAACGCCGACTTCGGTGATGGCTTCGGTGCCACACCGCAGGCGGTTGAAGCGGCCGTAGCCGCGGCGATCGATACAGGCGTCGCCGCGCTGTCGATCGAGGACGCCAGCGGCGTGGTGGACGCGCCGTTGAGGCCGATCGACGAGGCGGTCCAGCGCCTGCGCGCGGCACGCGCGGCCATCGACCGCGCTGGCGGCGACGTGCTGCTGGTCGGCCGTGCCGAGAACTTCTTCGTTGGCGTGCCTGATCTGCAGGACACCCTGCAGCGCCTGCGCGCCTATGCCGAGGCCGGTGCAGACGTGCTGTATGCACCTGGCATCAGCACGCGCGAGCAGATCAGCGCGGTGGTTGCCGCTGCAGGCTCGAAGCCGGTGAACCTGCTGGTCGGTGGACCGACACCGCTGAGCCTGCAGGACATCGCTGCGCTTGGTGTGCGCCGGGTCAGCCTCGGCGGTGCGCTGGCGCGTGCGGCGTGGGGCGGCTTGATGCAGGCCACCCAGCCGATCGTGCAGGACGGCCGCTTCGATGGGCTGCAGCAGGCCGCCTCGGGCACCGCGTTGAACGCGTTGTTCCGCTGACGGAAACCTGGGTACAGGCTGGCAGCAGTAGATCCACGCCATGCGTGGATGGATGCGCCTGCGATTACAGCGCTTCCATTCCGCCCTTGGGCAGCGTCACGCCAGGCTCCAGCGCCGGCAGCAGTAGATCCACGCCATGCGTGGATGGATGCGCCTGCGATTACAGCGCTTCCATCCCGCCCTTGGGCAGCGTCACGCCAGGCTCCAGCGCCGGCAGCAGTAGATCCACGCCATGCGTGGATGGATGCGCCTGCGATTACAGCGCTTCCATCCCGCCCTTGGGCAGCGTCACACCAGGCTCCAGCGCCGGCAGCAGTTGACGCAGCAGCGCGGGGTTGTCCAGCAACGCAGCACCGTCAATGAAACGCCATTGGGTTGTGCCGACGCGGCGCACAGCAACCATGAACGAGGTGCTGCGCATCGGCGATTCGCGCACGCGCAACAGCGACTGACGCGGCACGAAGCTGACCTCTTCATCGTCGGCGGCATAAGTGCGGCCGGGCACGCCAGCGTCGTCGCTGATGACGGTGACGCCGGCCTTGCGCAGTTCCTTTACAGTCTCGCGGGTCATCCGTGCATAGGCCTCATCGCCGCCCGCCAGCCGTTTCAGGCTGGGGTGGGTACGCGCGATGATCAGCTCGGCATCGCCGCGGCCGAACGCGTCCAACATCGCCTGCACGTCTTCGCGCAATGCCTTTGAATCGCCGGGGCTGAGTTCACCTGCGAAGGCGGGTGGCAGCGTCATTGACAGCAGCAGGGCCAACAGAGGCAGAAGCAGGCGTCGATCCATTCTCGGGTGTCTCTGGGGAACCGCCGCACTATACGACCGAGGCGGATACAGCGTCCTGCCGGTAGCGCTGGTGTCAGCTCAATCACTACTTACTATTGGTAGTTAGTGATTCCTGGAGATCCCGCATGCACAGCCTCATTGTCGTCACCCATCCCGAACCCGGCTCGCTGACACACGCCATCGCCCAGCGTATCGGCGCGAGCATCCGCGCTGCCGATGGCGGCAACACCGTAGACTTTGCCGATCTGATGGCCGAAGGGTTCGATCCGCGCTTCAACCAGCAGGACCAGGCGCTGTTCCGCGGTACCAGTGGCGAACCGGCCGACGTGGCCGCCGAGCAGGCCCGTCTGGACGCAACCGATACGCTGGTGCTGGTGTACCCGCTGTACTGGTGGTCGTTCCCTGCGCTGCTGAAAGGTTGGATCGATCGCGTGTTCACCCAGGGCTGGGCCTACCAGGACGGTGCCGACGGCAAGGTCCAGAAGAAGCTGCATCGGTTGCACGTGCATCTGGTCGGCATTGGCGGCGCGGGCGCGGAGATGATCGAGCGACGCGGCTACGGCACGGCGATGAAGACCCAGATCGACATGGGCATCTTCGACTACTGCGGTGCGCGCGTACTGTCATCGGAACTGCTGCTGGACGCTGATTCCGGCGCAGCCGGGGCGCATCTGCAGTCGGCCGATGAGATCGGTCGTAAAATCGGTACTCCGATGAGCTGATGCCGTGTGCCGCCGATGCCTGCCAACGCCGCTCCCACGCGCCGCCGATTGACCCGCGAGCAACGCGCCCGCCAGTTGCTGGATGTGGCCTGGGCGCTGGTTGGCGAAGAAGGCACTGACGCGTTGACGCTGGGACGGCTGGCCGAGGCGGCGGGTGTGACCAAGCCGGTGGCCTACGATCACTTCGTGACCCGCAATGGTCTGCTGGCCGCGCTCTACGACGACTATGACGGTCGGCAGACGGTGGTGTTCCACGAACGCATCAGCCACGCGAAAGCGCAGCTCGCCGATCGTGCTGCGGCCATCGCCTCCGGCTATATCGATTGCATCCTCAGCCAGGGCCGTGAGGTGCAGGGCATCCTGGCGGCCTTGGTGGGCGCGCCGGAGCTGCACGTGGTACGGCAGCGCTACCAGCAGGATTTCATCGACAGCTGCCAGGTCTGGCTGGGCCCGTTCGCCAGCGACGGTACGGTGCCGCTGGCGGGACGCTGGGCGATTCTCGGTGCGGCCGAAACCCTGTCCGAGGGGGTGGCCGCAGGCGCGCTGGACAAGACCGACGCCGAGGCCGAGCTGCAGCGGCTGATCGTGGCGACGGTCAAGCGTCGCTGAGCCGCGCGAGCGGTCAGCCGCCGGCCAGTGCGGCGAATCCTGCCGCCAGCTGATCGCGCACCAGTGCGTCGCGCGCGCTGCGGCTGTCAGAGCCCAGTACCACGGTGATCAGCCGCACCGGCTGGTTGCGACCGGGCACCGGTCGGCACGCTGTCGCGGCCAGGCAGAAGCCTGCGGCCTGCGTGTAGCCGGTCTTCAAGCCATCCACGCCGTCGTCGCCAAGCAGGGCGTTCTGGTTGTTGCGGCTGAAGCTGCCGTGCGCGAACGCGCGCTGCGCGGTGACCGCCAGGATCTGCGGATGATCGTTCAGCAGGCAGGCGGCCAGCACCGCCATGTCGCGCGCGCTGGATGCATGGTGCGGCGTGGTAATGCCGGAGACGCTGGCGAACCAGGTGCTGCGCAGGCCGAGCTGGCGTGCGTGCCGGTTCATGCGCTCCAGGAACGCAGGCTGCGATCCGTCCAGGTGGCGCGCGACCGCCAGCGCCGCGTCATTGCCGGAGACGATCATCAATCCTTCCAGCAGGCGCGCGAGGGTGACTGTTTCGCCGGGCGCCAGGCCCATGCGCGTCTCATCATCGGCCACCACATGCACATCGTCGGCGGCGACGGTAACTTCGTCGTCCCACGAGCGCCCGCGCTCCTCGACACATTCGTAAGCCGCGTAGGCGGTCATCAGTTTGGTCAGCGAAGCCGGTTGCCGTGCGATGTCCGCGTGGTGCTGGTGGATCACTTCGAGCGTCGTCGCATCAAGGGTGATGGAGGACAGCGGTGCACGCGCAGGGGCAGGAGACGGCATGGAGGCGGCGATAACAGTGGGGCCCTGGAGGATAGTGTGCAGTGGCTGCACGAAGCTGCAATATTGCAACGATATAACGTATCGTCATTGTGGGCCGCCGATGGCCCGACGGGACATCCGATGACTGCACGTATTCCTCGCCGCTGGCTTCATTCTTCGCTGCTGCTCGCGCTGGCCGCACTTGGCGGCTGCCAGCCCAACCTGCGCGCCGAGGCTGTTTCCTCCGCCGAAGCGCGCCCGCACAACGTGATCGTGATGATCAACGACGGCGCCGGTTGGGGTACCTGGGACGCCGCTGCCTACTGGCAGTACGGTGGCCGCGAAGGTGCGCCGTATGCGGACTTTCCGCAGCGCCTGGCGGTAACTACCTTCCCGTTGAATGCCGCCAGCCAGCCGACCCGCGACAATGCGCAGACCCTTGGCTACGACCCGGCCAAGGCTTGGGATGACACCGCGGTGCCGGCGCCGGACCTGCCGTTTGCCAGCTACCAGTACCTCGCAGCGGTGGCCACCGACAGCGCGGCGGCGGGCACGGCGCTGTCCTCGGGCATCAAGACCTACAACAACGCCATCAACTACGACAACGATGGCCGGCCGGTGAACTTCAACACGCTGCGCGCCAAGCGCCTCGGAATGGCCACCGGCGTGGTCACCTCGGTGCCGTTCGCGCACGCCACGCCAGCCGCGTTCGCCGCGCAGAACGAATCGCGCAACAGTTACCACGCCATTGCGCACCAGATGCTGGCGCAGGGCCACATGGACCTGGTGATGGGCACCGGTGGGCCCGGCTACAGCGTTGATGGTCGCGCCTGCGACGGTGATGCGGATGCGGGGAAGGCCGAGGGCTGCGCGAATCCGTGGGAATGGGTTTCGCAGCAGGATTGGCAGCAGCTGGAAGCGGGCAAGGCCATTGCCGGCAATCCGGCGGGACCGTGGCGCCTGATCCGCAGCAAGGAAGCGTTCGCCGCATTGGCGCAGGGGCGGATGCCCGCTGATCGGCCGCTGATCGGCGTGCCGCGCGTGGCCACTACGCTGCAGCAGGCGCGCCAGCTGCAGGTGCTGGGCAAGGACGCATCCACGCCTTCCGGTGTGAGGAAGATCGACAGCGTGCCCGACCTGGCGACCATGACCCGCGGCGCGCTGCAGTTCCTGCAGCAGCGTTCGGCCAAGGGGCTGTTCCTGATGGTGGAAGGCGGCGCCACCGATTGGGCTGCGCATACCAGCGCCTGCGGCACCGAATGGCACTACGGCCAGTGCAGCGACCAGCCGCAGTTCGGGCGGCTGATCGAGGAAACCGTGGAGTTCAACGACGCGGTAACGGCGGTGGTCGAATGGATCGAGCGCAATGGTGGCTGGGAGCGCAACCTGCTGATCGTCACCACCGACCACGACAACAGCATGCCGATGGGCCCGGATGCACAGCGTGTGGCCTTCGAGCCGGTGCGCAACAATGGCCGTGGCCGCATGCCGGGGATCAGCTTCCGTCCCACCGGCAACCATTCCAACGCGCTGGTGCCGCTGTGGGCCAAGGGGGCGGGCGCGGAACTGCTCGGCAAGCGCGTGCGTGGCGTCGATGCGGGCTACCGCCAGCATGTGCGCTGGAACGACGGCAGTTACATCGACAACACCGACGTGGCTGCGGCGGTGCAGGAGGCGCTGCAGCGCTAGGAACGTGCCGGCCGTTGGCCGGCAGCTGCAGGCTGCCCGGTCGGCGAGGTTGTCGGCCAGCGGCCAGCACTACAGGGGGTGCTGCTGGGCGTCGGGGACGGGCTGGCCAACTGGCGTGCCAGCTCGGCGCTGGCCACGTGGCCGTGCAGGAACAACAAGCCGCCGAAGATGTTCATGAGCGTGCCTCCACTTGAGTGGATTGCACGATACGGGCAGCATGGAAGGGCAAAAAGCGACATTTCCGCAAGCATGCCTTGAGAGGAATTCAAGCCTGATGTCCCGCCCACCGCTCCATGCCCTGCAAGGCTTCGTGGCCGCCGCCCGGCTCGGCAACCTGTCGCGCGCGGCAGCGTCGATGAACCTGACCGTCAGTGCGCTCAGCCATCAGATGCGCCAGCTGGAAGAACGGCTCGGGCAGCCGCTGCTGATCCGCCAGCCGCGCGGCGTCACCCTTACCCTGGAAGGCCAGCGTCTGCTTGACCAGGTGGGTCCGCATCTGGATGCGATCAACGAAGCCTTCCAGCCCTATGCGGCACGCGCCGAGCACGTGCTGACGATCAGCGCGGTGCCATCGATGGCGTCTGCGTGGCTGGTGCCACGGCTGGGTCACTTCGTGGCTGCGCATCCGCAGATCGAGATCAACCTGCAGTCGAGTGAGCGCTTGATCGATTTCGAGCGGCAGCGGCAGTTCGATGCCGCGCTGCGGCTGGGCAGCGGACAGTGGCCGGGGCTGGTGGTAGAGCCGTTGTTCGACGAATGGCTGCTGCCGATGGCCAGCCCGGCGCTGATCGAACGCATGGGAGGCATTGGCCGCATGCCACTGAACCAGTGGCCGCTTCTTGGTGATCCGGACGGTGCGTGGGGCGCGTGGTTCGCGTTGAGCGGGCAGAGCCCTCCATCGCGCTTCGTGGCAGTGCTGGATGATTCGGAGGCGCACCATCGCGCGGCCCTGGATGGCGTGGGCGTGGCGTTGGGGCGGGTAACACGGGCGCGGCTGCTGCTGGATTCCGGCCAGCTGGTCGCACTGTCCAACCAGCGCCTGAAAACCGCCTGGCCGCATTGGCTGGTGTACCCGCAGCGCTCGGCCCGGCATCGCGGCTTCCTCGCCTTCCGCGACTGGCTGCATGCGCAGGCCGCCGAGCACGTGCGGCATATGGCAGACGCGCATTTGTAGCGTCGAGCCATGCTCGACCACCGCATCCGCATCTGTAGCGTCGAGCCATGCTCGACCATCCCATCCATCCCATCCATCCCATCCATCCCATCCCATCCCATCCCATCCCATCCCATCCCATCCCATCCCATCCCATCCCATCCCATCCCATCCCATCCCATCCCATCCCATCCCATCCCATCCCATCCCATCCCATCCGCATCTGTAGCGTCGAGCCATGCTCGACTGCTTCTGCTCTACAGTCACCGCACCAGGGTGACTGCCTGCCCGGCACGGGCAAACGCTTCCTCCAGCAACGCGCCTGCCTTGATCGCCTCCACCGCCTCGAACAACGCCTGCAGTGCGACGGCCGGGCGTGAGGCCGGCGCTGCCACCGCCTGCTGGATCGCGGTGAAACGGTCGGCCAGCACGCGGTGGCCGGGTTGCGTCTGCGCCCATGCTTCCAGCGGCTGGCGTACACCGGCAGCGGCATCCAGATTCTGCTGGTGGAACAGGGTGATGGCCGCCGCCGAGGTCTCTGCCCGCTCGATCATGGCGTGGCGCAGTTCGCGGCTGAGAAACAGATCGTAGGCTGCACCGCGGCCCACCGCGATGCGCAGCCCCTCGCGGTCGAGGTCGGCCACCTGCTGCGCAGGGCTGTCCTCGCGCACCAGATAGGTGCCTTCGATTTCCACGTACGGGGCACTGAAGGCAATGCGGTCGGCGCGTGCCGGATCGATGGCCAGGAAGGCCAGATCCCAGCCGTCTTCGCCTGCCGCGGCGACCACCGAGGCTGCGGCATCGTGGCAGGTGAAGCGTGCCTGCACGCCCATCCGTTGCGCCAATGCGGTAGCCAGTTCCAGCGAGGGGCCGCGCGGTGAGCGCGCATCGCCCTGTGCCAGCACCGGGTTGCCCAGGTTGATCGCCACGCGCAGGAAACCGGGCGGTGCCAGCGTACTTCGATGATCGGACAGAGGCATGCAGGGCTCCGCAGGGCAGGGGAGACCCAGCATGCCAGTGTCGCTGCGCAGGCAGTGTCAGCGTCCGGTTATCCTGTGTGGATGAATCCGATCCTGCATGTCGAGATCCCAGCCAGTGATCTAGCCCGTGCCATCACCTTCTACCAGCTGTGGTTGCAGGTGAGGGCAGATGAACCAATCGTGCTGCACGACTGCCGGATGGCCTATCTGCCGTTCGCCGATGAGGCCGCCGGTGCGAGCATGGCGCTGGTGCAGGGTGCGGACTATCTGCCTTCCGAGCAGGGTGCGCGCATCTATGTCGGGGTCGATGACCTGGACGCTAGCCTGGAGCGTGCACTACAAGCAGGAGCCGAGCTGCGCTTCGGCCCGGCCGACGCGGGGGACTGGCGCGTGGCCGAGATCCGTGACAGTGAAGGCAACCGGATCGCGGTGCAGGCGCGCGCGTCCATGTAGAGTCGAGCCATGCTCGACTGCTTTTGGGGCGCTGGGAACGCGTCAGTCGAGCATGACTCGACTCTACAAATGCGTCAGTCGAGCAGGGCTCGACGCTACACGTGGGTCGCGGCGCGTGAGCGCTGCAGCCAGTCGTTGATTGCCGGGTCCAGCCGCGGGTCGTCCGGCAGCTGCATGCCGAAGCGCTGCTGCAGCACGTCGCGCACATCACCCACATCATGCAGCGGGCGCTTGTCCGGCGCCTGCCCGGGGCGGTATTCGGTGTAGTTGCCGCTGCCGATGGTACGGCGCCAGTCCGGCCCAGTCAGCGACGCACGCAGTTGTCCGGGAAAGCTCGAATCCGGATGAGTGCACACGTACCAGTTGCCCACCACGTTGTCGATCGGCGCCGGCGGCTGCAGGTCGAAGCGATACATTGCCCGCCAGCCATCGTTGGATTCGGCCGAGAGCACGAAATCACCGTCATCGCCCAGCCGCTGAAGCAGAAAGCGTTCGTGCGGCGTGGCCTGCGGCAGCGGGTCGTGCAGGCGCAACGGCACGGTCGGGGTCAGGCTACCGAAACCGGCATCCACCAGCCAATCATCGCCATCCACCTGCACGCGCAGCAGCAGGTGGGTACGCGCCGTCAGTTCACCGTCCTGTGCCGCCAGCAGCACGCGCGCGCTCAACGGCTGCGCGTCGAAGCCCAATGCCTGCAGCAGCGCCAGCAACCCGCCATTGAGTTCGAAGCAGTACCCGCCACGGCGCTGGTCCAGCAGCTTGCGCTGCACGCTGTCCAGGTCGATAGGCACCGCATCTCGCAGCAGGCAGCTGAGGGTCTCGAACGGCAGCAGTGCGTTGTGGCGCTGCTGCAGCAAGGTCAGGCCGGCCAGGGTCAGCGGTGGCGGCGCATCCAGCTGCAGGCGCTGCAGGTAGCGGGGAACGTCGAGCGTGGTCATGGAGGCACCGGGCGGGGAAGGGAGGTCCACTGTGCTCCCCCAACCGGGGTTGAGGTCAAGCACCGTGGCCGTGTCATGCCCCCGTCGCCTGCACCCGGTACAAAGGCCGCGTCCACCAGTGACCGGGGGACGCAGACGAAGAAAACGCTAAAGTTGTCCTGAATCCAGCCGATACAGGTGCGTCCTTCCGCCTGGAGTCTGTCATGTCGGCCGTTGTCCCCCACTTCCGGTCCCTGCGCACGCGCCTTGCCGCGTTGAGCTCGGCATCCCCCGGCCTGCTGCGGTGGTTGCAGCCGCATCGGCTCAGCGTGGCCAACAAGCTCAAGGCCACACTGTGGATCTGCGGCCTGGGCCTGGTGGCGATCGCCGCCGTCTACACCTGGACCGCCCAAGCCAACGCGCAGGCTGCACGCAGTCAGGCCAGCTACCAGCGCGGCAGCGATCTGGCTGCCAGCCTGACCACCCGGGTGGCCGAAGCGCGCCGCCTGCAGACCCAGTATGCACGCAGTTTCGATGATGCCGACCGCGCGCAGCTGTTGGCCACCCAGAAGGCGCTGCAGACCGATCTGCAGGCGCTGCGCGCGATGCCGATGGATGCTGGCCGGCGCAAGGCCCTGCAGGCGCTGACTGAAACCGCCGACGCGTTCTCGCAGGGTGTGGCCGCCCTGTTCGAACGTGTCGATGAGATGGGCCGTGGTGACGCCGGACTCGCCGCGCAGCTGCAGCTGGCTGCCGACACACTGCAGACGCAGGTGGATGCGCTGCAGCGGCCGTCGTTGGCGTTGTCCCTGCAGAAGATGCGGAGGCAGGAGGCGCTGCTGCTGCTCGACGGTGATTCCACCCACGCCGACCGCGCCAGCGAGGAAAAGCTGCCGTTCGACCTCGCGCTGGCGGGGCTGCCCGCGGATGCGCAGGACACGCTGCGCATCGGGATGGAGGCGTATCAGGCCGCATTGCTGGGGTATACCGCTGCCCGCGTCGGCCTGGATGTGGAAGCGCAGTCGCTGCTGGACACCGCTGCGGGCGTAGCGCCGGCGCTGGCCGCATTCCAGCAGGCGCAGGTGGCGGCGCTGGCCAAGGCGCAGGCGCGCCAGCAGGCAGGCGCGCGCACCATGAGCGTACTGTTCGCACTGACCCTGCTGCTGGTGGCCGGCGTGTTGATCACCAGCCTGGTGCTGGTGCTGCGTGCGGTGCGCCAGCCGATCCAGGACACCCTGCGCTTCGCCAGCGACATCGCCGACGATCGCCTCGAAACCACCCTGCGTGTCTACAACGCCAATGATGAGATCGGCCAGCTGGCCCAGCGCCTGGTCGACATGCAGCAGCGCCTGCGCGCGCGCATCGAGACCGAGCGCGCCGTTGCGCGTGGCAACACCCGGGTGCGCCAGGCATTGGACAGCGCGCAGACCGGCCTGATGGTGATCGATGCCGAAGGCCTGGTGGCGTATGCCAATCCGGCCCTGCTGCTGCAGCTGGAACTGCGGGCTGAAGACCTGATGGGCAGCGATGCGGTGCGACTACATCCGGCACTGGCCAGCCTGGCCGGCGTGCGCCAGCGCGAGGAACGCGAGATCGGCCATGGCGGCGTCCGCTACCAGTTGATTGCCAATGCCATCACCGACGAAGGGCATTTTCTCGGCGTGGCAGTGGAGTGGCGCAGCCGCGCGCTGGAAACCCTGCTGGAAACCGAAGTGGCAGCACTGGTCGACGCCGCCGCACATGGCGACCTGCATGGCCGCATCGCGCTGGAGGGAAAGCAGGGCTTCGTGCGTACGTTGTCGACCAGCATCAATCGCCTGTTGACCACCTTCGAGACCAACCTCGGCGATCTGCAGGCGCTTCTGGCAGCGCTGGCCCGCGGCGATCTCAGCGTGCGCATGGAGGGCGACCTGCAGGGTGTGTTCGCACGCATGCGCGACGATGCCAACGCCACTGTCGCGCAACTGGGCCGTATCGTCACCCGCATCCAGCAGGCGACGTCCAGCCTCGATACCGGTGTCGGTGAGATCGTTGCCGGTCACCATGATCTGTCGCAGCGCACCGAACAGCAGGCGGCCAACCTGGAAGAGACCGCAGCGTCGATGCATGAGCTGACCGACACCGTTGGCCGCAATGCCGATGCCGCAGGCCGTGCCGACGTGCTGGTCAAGGGTGCGGCGGAAGTGGCCCAGCGCGGTGGCGAGGCCGTTGGCCAGGTGGTCGCGACCATGCATGGCATCAGCGAGGCCTCGCGACGGATCGGCGACATCACCCAGCTGATCGACGGCATCGCCTTCCAGACCAACATCCTCGCGCTGAATGCCGCGGTGGAAGCCGCGCGCGCGGGCGAACAAGGTCGCAGCTTTGCCGTGGTGGCTGCGGAAGTGCGCCTGCTGGCACAACGCAGTGCGGAGGCGGCCAAGCAGATCAAGGGCCTGATCGAGGATTCAGTGGCGCGCGTCGGCCAGGGCAACCAGCAGGCCGAACAGGCCGGCACCACGATGGGCGAGATCGTCGGCAGCGTGCAGCAGCTGGTGGATCTGCTGGCCGCGATCCGCGGTGCATCGCAGGATCAGCATGCCGGCATCGCCCAGGTGAACCAGACCATCGTGCAGATGGAAGCCAGTACCCAGCGCAATGCCAGCCTGGTGGAAGAGGCCGGTGCCTCGACAGCGCAGATGCAGGCGCAGGTGCATGCGCTGGCGGAGGCAGTGGGTGTGTTCCGCCTGCAGTCGATGCCACAGGCGCGCGCCGCGGCCTGATCCTGCTCCGGTAGTGCCGGCCGCTGGCCGGCACGTCCATGATCACGCCGGCCAGCGGCCGGCAGTACTCGTGTGGCTCAATACACGTCGCGGCGGTAGCGCCCGTTCTCCAACAACGTTTCCACCGCGTCATTGCCCAGTGCCTCGCGCAGCACCTGGTCCACGCCTTCGGCCATGCCCTGCAGCGAACCACAGACGTGGATCACCGCACCGCGCTGCATCCAGTCACGCAGCGCATCGGCGGCCGCATGCAGTCGAGCCTGCACATAACCACCTTCGCCGTCGCGCGAGAACGCCAGGTCCACCCGCGCAAGATGGCCATCGGCCTGCCACGCTTCGATCTCATCGGCGAACAGGAAGTCGTGCGCACGCTGGCGTTCGCCGAACAGCAGCCAGTGCCCGTGCTCACCTGCATGTGCGGCTTCGCGCAACAGGCTGCGTAGGCCCGCGATACCGGTGCCATTGCCGATCAGTACCATCGGCGCACCGCCAATGCGATGGAAACCGGGATTGCGATGCACGCGGGCCACAATGCTGGCACCGACTGGCGCATGCAGCGAGAGCCAGCCGGAACCCAGCCCGGCGCGACCGGACGCGTCATGCACCAGGCGCACGACCAGATCCACCGCACCGTCATCAGGACAGGAGGCGATGGAATATTCGCGCCCGGGCAGCATCGGCAATCCGGACAACCACAGGCAGGCATCCTGCACCGCCAGCGCGGCATCCGCGTCGGGCAGCTCACGTTCGCTGGCCAGTGCCAGCAGCGTGCGCGGCATGCCGTCAATCAGCAGCGGTTGCAGCGGATCCAGAGCGTGCGCGCTCAGTACCGCGCTGGCATGCCGCGCGTTATGCCGGGGCGCGATATGCAGGATGTCGCCTGCTTGCCACTGCACGTCGGCCGGTGGCGCAAGACGGATGCGCCAGATGGCGCCGCCCACGCTGCCCGGGTTGAGACGTTCGCGGCCGAGCAGCCGCCACTCATGCATCTGCGTGGCCGCCGGCAGCACGCTGTCATCGGTGACGATGCCGGTCAGCGCGCCCAGCTGCAGCTGCCATTGGCGCAGGGCCGCTACCGAGGCGGCATCGACTTCGATGCGCTCGAACAACGGACGCGCGCCGTTGCTGATCAGCCAGCCATCGACCTGGCGACCAAACCCACAGTAGTGCGGGTACTGTCGATCACCCAGCGCCAACAGTCCAAACTGCAGGCCTGACAGATCGAGCGTCTGTGTCATCAATCGGCGTGCAGCGCCTCGCGCCGCATCCGGTGGTTCGCCATCGCCAAAGGTGCTCAATACCAACAGCACCTGCGCGGTGCGCCCCAGCTGCGCGGCATCGACGCGCGCCAGCGGCAGCACCTGCACCGCATGACCGGACGCCTGCAGCTGTGCGGCTGCGCGCCATGCGAGTTGTTCGCCCAGCCCACTCTGGCTGGCATGCACCACCAGCCACGCCGTGCCGCTGCCTTCGTCAGGTGTTGTCGGCAACGACTGACGCAGCTCACGCGCGGCGCGCTGACTGCGGCGACGGTCCAGGTACAGCATCCAGCCGGTGATGAAGAACAGGCTCATGCCCAGGCTGCTGAGCATCACCACAACACGCCCGGGCACGCCGAAGTAGCTGCCCGAGTGCAGCGCGAACACGCTGGTGGCCAGCTGCGCGCCGGTGCCCTGGCGTGCGTAGGGGCGGGCATCGAGAGTGCCACCGGTGCCCGGGTCGAGCTGCAGCAGATCATGCGCGCGGTCATGCTGGCCGCCGCGCTGCGACGGATCACCGGCCATCACACGCACGTTCAGTGCCTGCCCTTGCTTCTCCGGCAGGCGCAGATCGATGTAGCCGGTGCGCACGCCGGGCAGTGCATACAGCGTGGCCTCGACGCGGTGCAGATCCAGTGCCGCGTCGGCGGCGACCTTGTGCTTTGCCGCCGGCGCCACGCCCAGCAACGCGTTGGCGGCGCTGCGATACCAGTCGAACGACCACCACAGGCCGGTCAGCGCACTCATCAGATAGATCAGCAGTACCCAGGTGCCGATCACCGAGTGCAGGCTCCACAGGAAGCCACGGCCGCTGCGCTTCCACTCCACCGCCAGCCAACTGCGCCAGTGCCACCAGCGCCGGGGCCAGCGCAGGTAGAGGCCGGACAGGGTGAAGAACAGCAGCGCGATGGCACAGCTGCCGGTCATCCATTTGCCGCGTTCGCCGGCGGCGAGGTGGCGATGCAGGTCCTCGACGAAATCGAAGAACGCCTGCCCGCGCAGGGCAGTGAAGCGCTCACCGCTGTACGGGTCGAAGTACACCCAGTGTTCCTTGCCACCGGCAAAGCGTGCCACCGACGGCCGCTGGCCGGTCGCATCCACGCGCAGGCGTTGCAGGGGACGATCACTGCCGGCCTGCAGCAAAGGCACCAGTTCGCTGAGTTCAAGCGGAAGCTGGCCGTCGACATGGTGCTCGGCGATCTCGGCGAAGCCGGGATTGGCCGCCCGCAGCAGTTCATCCTCGAAAGACAGCACGGCACCGCTGAGGCCCATCACGGCCAGTACGGCACCGGCGGTGATGCCCAGCAGCCAGTGCAGTTGGAACAGGACGTTCTTGAACATCGAAGGAGGAGGGCCCGGAAGGCTGCCGCCCGCATCCTGCGCAACAGCAAATGAGAATTAGTCGCGGAATTCTCCGTGGCGCCCTGCCTGCGGTCAAGCAGGGGGGATCGGCGGGGCGGCGCCTGGCACCCGCGGTAGTGCCGGCCGCTGGCCGGCAACCTCAGAAGCAACAGCGTGCATTCCGTGGGATGGCGGGGTGGGTCCGGTTGCGGGAGCCGCTGCAAGTACGTCCTGCAGTAGATCCACGCCATGCGTGGATGCTCCTCGTTCAAACGTCGAAATATTCGATTTCGATGGAGATTCATCCACGCATGGCGTGGATCTACCGTGTCGACCAAGGTCGACATCTACCAACAGCGCCTTGAAGCTGTCGGGGGGGGGGCGGTGTGGGGCTGCAGGACCGTTGGCGCCATGGATGGCGCCATCGAGCCCCCATGGACGGGTTTACGGCGTGTCCTGCAGCCCCACACCGCCCCGCCCAATACTCAGCAATACGGAGTTGCTTCGGCTGTTGCTTCTGAGGTTGCCGGTCAGCGGCCGGCACTACCGCGGGTGCAGGGTGCAACCCTGCCGAACCCTCACTTCACCCAGCCGTCTATCTCACCGTGGGCGAACGGTCCCAGCTTTGCCTTCAGCAGCCGCCCCTGCGCATCGAACAGCACGCTGTAGGGCAGCAGACCCTGGGTATTGCCCAGCTGCACGCTGGCGTCGCGCGGGCCCGGCGTCTCGATGACGATCGGGTAGTCCACCGGCACCCGCTGCAGGAAGCGACGCACGTCTTCCTGCGTATCCAGCGCCAGGCCCAGCACCTGCACGCCTTGGTCGCCCTGTGCAGCGGCAAAGCGCGCCAGCTCGGGCATTTCCTCCACGCAGGGCGCGCACCAGCTGGCCCAGACGTTGATCAGCAGCGGGCGGCCGGCGAAGCGCTGGCGCAGGTCCAGCGCTCGGCCCTCCAGATCCGGCAACGTCAGCGCCGGCAGTGGGTCACCCGCCTGCAGCGCAGGCGTCGCGGGGGCTGCAGGGGAAGCGACCGGTGCTGCGGCAGGCGCAGCCGGCGCAGGAGCCAACCGGTACCCGGCCCACAGGCCAAGGCCGGCGGCCAGCACCGCTGTCCACAGCAGCGCTGGCCGTTGCCACTTCATCGTGCGGTGCGCAGCAGCGCTTCCTCGACCACCGCCTGGGTCAGCAGGGTCGGCAGCACCGTCGGTGGTGCGCCGGGGCCGTAGACCACGTACAGCGGCACGCCCACCGCCTTGTGCTCTTCCAGGAACGTGGTGATCTGCGGATCGACATTGGTGTAGTCACCGCGCATGTACACCGCATTGGTGCGCTTGAGCAGTTCCTTGAACTCCGGCCGCGACAGCACGGCGCGCTCGTTGGCCTTGCAGCTCACGCACCAGTCGGCGGTCATGTTGACGAACACCACGCGCTTGTCTGCGCGCAGGCGGTCCAGCAGCTGCGGCGAGTATTCGACCACGTTGTCCGTGGCCGCCTGTGCGGCGCGTGCCGGCGGTGCCAGCTGGGTGACGCCCCAGGCCGGCACCAACGCGGCGATGGCCAGCAGGACTCCCAGCAGGGCAACGGCACGCGGGCCGGTCCAGCGGTTGCGTTCGAACAGCCACAGGCCGAAAGCGAACAGCAGCAGGCCGCCCAGCACCAGCGCCATGCCGTCCACCCCGCGCTGCTTGCCCAGCACCCACAGCAGCCACAACGCGGTGGCATACATCGGGAAGGCCAGCACGTGCTTGAGCGTTTCCATCCACGGGCCCGGCTTGGGCAGGCGGCGTGCCAGCGCCGGCACGAAGCCGATCAGCAGGAACGGCAGGGCCAGGCCGAGGCCGAGGAACAGGAACACGGTCATCGCCTGCAGTGGCGTTGCGATGAATGCGTAGGCCACTGCGCCGCCCATGAACGGACCGACGCAGGCGCTGCCGACCACGCAGGCCAGTGCGCCGGTGAAGAAGTCCCCGGCCGGGCCGCTGCGGTTGGCCAGCGACTGGCCGAGGTTGCCGAGGCCACCGCCGAGGGTGAACACCCCGGACAGGCTCAGGCCCACCGCGAACATGACGTAGGCCAGTGCAGCCACCACGCCCGGATGCTGCAGCTGGAAGCCGATGCCGACTGCGTTGCCGATCGCGCGCAGGCCCACCATCAGCGCACCGATCACCGCGAAGGCGACCAGCACACCCAGCGTGTACCAGAGCGCGTGGCTGCGTGCGCGCTGCGGGCTTTCACCGCTCTGTGCCAGGCCGAGCACCTTCAGCGACAGGATCGGCAGCACGCACGGCATCAGGTTCAGCACCAGGCCGCCGGCCAGGGCCAGCAGCAGCACCCACAGGAACGAACGGTCCGGGTTCGGCGTGGTCACCGGCGGGCGCGTGCGCATGGCGTTGTCGCCGCGCGCGTCGGCGGCGAACGCGTTGTCAGCGGCGGCAATGCCAGTACCGGCCGGAGCGTCGGTGTCGGCGTTGGGGACGGTCGGCAGCAGGCGCAGCGGCGCGCCGTTGGCAGCTTCGCGCGGTGCATCGGCGGCGGTCGGCAGCGGGCTGATCACCTCGTTGCGCGGTGGCGCCTGATCGGTGCTGGCGTTGATCTTGCCGGCCGGGATGGACAGCTTCACCCGGCGGGTCATCGGCGGGTAGCAGATGCCATCGGTCTGGCAGCCCTGGAAGGTCACCACCAGGGTGCTGCCGACCGCGTCGGCAACGGAGCGGCGCAGCGGCAGCGGTACTTCCACCTGGTTGAAGTACACCGAGACATCGCCGAAGTGCTCGTCGCGATGCGATTGCGCGGTCGGCCAGCGCGGCTTGTCGGCCAGCACGCCGGCGCTGCCCTCCAGCTTCAGCGAGGTGCGATCGCGATACAGGTAGTAGCCCGGCGCGGGGCTGAAGCGCAACAGCAGGGTGTTGCCATCGCTGGCGATGGCATCGAAGCCGAACGCCTGTTCCGACGGCAGCGGCAGCGCCTGGCTGTTGCTGGCCGCACCCGGGAGGCGCAGGCCGCCGCTGTTGCCAGCACCGGCCAGCGGGTTGTTGAACGGGCTGGCGCCGGCGGGGCGCGCGGCAGGAGCGGTGGCCTGTGCCCCGGCACCCGGCAGCGTGACCTGCACCACGCGCTTCTGCGGCGGGTAGCAGACACCGGCATCGGCGCAGCCCTGGTAACGCACTTCCAGGCTGATGGTGCCGGCCGCATCGGTCGGTGCGCCGGGCAGGGTGGCCTGCAGACGCTCGCGATAGGTTTCAACCTCGCCGAAGAAATCGTCGTGGTGCTTGTCGCCCTTGGGCATCTGCAGCGCGCCGGCATTGAAGGCCGGATCGGCCTTGACGCTGGTGCGGTGGCGATAGAGGTAGTAGCCCGGCGCGATCTTGAACTGCAGCTGCACCTGGCCACGTTCGGGGGCGGTCGCGGTCAGCGCGAACGCCTGGTCCACCGGCAGCAGGTCCTTCTCATCCAGCGCGAAGGCCGGCAGTGAAAGCCACAACAGGGCGCACAAGGCGGCGCCACGCGCAAACAGAGTCTTCAATCAGTGTCCTCCCGGGTCTGAGCCCGGATCCAGTCCAGATACGCCGGCAGGCCGGCCCGGGTTTCGACCGCGATGCACTCCGGGAGTTCATACGGATGCAGTTCGACGATCCGGGCGATTGCGTCATCGACGCGGCTCGCGGTGGTCTTCACCAGCAGCTGCAGTTCGGTGTCGGTCGTCACCTCGCCCTGCCAGCGGTAGGTCGACTGCGCGCCATCGAGGCGGGTCACGCACGCGGCCAGGCGCTCGCCGACCAGCGCGTGCGCGATGCGCTCGGCACTGGCCCGGTCCGGGCAGGTGGTCAACAGCAGCAGGACGGGATCGACGGTCGACATGACCGTCGAGTATAGGGCCGCCGCCGGGTCAGGGCCCGGCGGCGGCAGTGGACCGCTGCGTTGCGCGGTCAGTTGGCCAGCTGGCAGGTGGCCGGCTTGGCCGAGGTGAACAGGGCCGGGGTGGCCCACTCGGGGTGGTCGATGAACGGGTTGCGGTTGCCCTGGAAGCTGTAGATCACGTCATTGCGGGCACGCTCCGCAGCGCTCGGCGGGTCGGCCAGATGCCAGTCGATCAACGTCGACAGCAGACCCATGTAGGCCGGCGAACTGCTGGTCTTGACGATCTTGCTGCGGTCATCGGTCAGCTCCAGGTCCGGCTCGGACTGGCCGGTGGCCGCATCCTTGCCGCCCTCGTAGCGGATGGCCATGTACAGCACCGCACGCGCCATGTCGCCCTTGCGTGCACCCCAGACTTCAAAGGTGCCACCGTTGCCGTCGGGCGTGCGTACCCAGTTGGAGTTGCCCGGGTAGCCGCCGCTGCCGCCGCCCTGGCCGTTGTTGGCCTCGGTGGCACGCTCGCCGCAGTTGGCGTCGCACTTGCCGAAGGGCTTGTTGCCACGATCGGCGTTCCACTGCGCGTCGGTCAGGTACAGCATGTGGGTGTCGGTATACGGTGCGTACGGCAGGCCCTTGTCGCCGGTGGTGCTGGCAAAGCCCAGCGAGTTCGGCCAGGTGTGCTCGCGGTTGTACTTCAGGCCGCCGCCGCTGCCGGCGCGGTCGGTCACCTTGGCGTAGCTGCGGTTGCGGTACGCATCCAGGATCCTGCCGCTGTTGTTCGGATCCTCGTCGGCGATCTCCAGGATGGTCCAGGTGCTGGTGCCCGAGCCGCTGTACGGGTAGGCGGTGTGGCCCTTGATGGTGGCGTGCAGCGAGCAGCGCAGCTGGCTGGGGCTGCTGGTGTTGACCTTGGAGTAGTAACCGGCGGGCACGCCGGGGTTGCCCGGGTCCGGATTGCCACCGGTGCTGGCCACGGTGAAGGCGATGCGGCTGTCGGCGGCCGGGTGTGCGCCCTGCAGGTCGGTGATGCGCGCGGCGCGGATGTCGAAGCGGCAGGCCTCACCGGCCACCAGAGCGGTGTTGGTGGACAGCTTCACGCTGCGGCCGCTGGCCGGGAACGTGAGCGGCACGCTGCCGGAGGTACCGCAGCTCAGGGCGAAGGCGCCGCTGGCCAGGTTCACCGTTTCGCTGAACACCACTTCCAGGTCGGCGGCGGCGGGGAAGGTGCTGCTGCCCTGTGCCGGCGTGGTGGTGGAGACCGACGGTGGTGTGTTCGGGCCCGGGGTGCCGCCACCGCTGAAGGTCTGGCCATTGTTGCAGCTGCCGAAGGTCTGCCTGGCCGATTCGGCCCAGGTGAAGTGCGCGTACTGGCTGCCGCTGCCGGTCAGCTGCAGCGAGGTGCCCGCTGCGGTGCTGTTGGTCTCGGCCACCGGAATGTTCTGGCTGGTCATGCCGGCGGCAGGACCACCGGAGGCGGTGATGGCGCCCTCGTAGCTGAGGAACTGGACCACCTTGCCGCTGGCATCGACCAGGGCAATGCCGTCGTTCGGGCCGTTCTGGAGGCCGTTGGTCGGGTAGTTGACCACGGCGATGCTGGCGCTGCCGCAGCCGGCGGTGGTGCCGGCCGGGACCGGATTGTTGGCGTAGACCGTGGCGGCCGAAGGGTTGCTGCCGTTGTAGAGGTAGAGGCGGTAGCCGGACAGGTCTTCTCCGGCAGTAGCGACCACTTCGATGGCTTCGCCGACGTCACCGGCGGCGGTGCTGTCGTCGTAGTGCAGTTCGTTGATGAAGACTTCGGCCTGGGCCGGCGCGGCGGCCAGTGCCAACAGGCAGGCGGCGGCGAGCGGGGACAGCAATCGCATCGACTACTCCTTGTGATTGGGAATGCGCGGCCGAGCCTAAGGCCGATCCAGTGACACTTTGTCGTAAATGAACGTCAGATATCTGACAGTGCGACGTGGATCACCAAATGTCGAGGGTGCGGACATGGCGGTGCCGCGCTGCACCGGCATCAAGGCCTTCGCGCAGGGCAGGAACCTGCACCGTTGGCGGCAGCGAAATTTTTTCCGGGATCGGCCTTGAAAGGCCCGGGGCCAGCTCCATCTCTGTCCTGCTCCCGATTCGTCGGGCTTTTTCGCGAGCGATGCTGGCAGTCACCTTGGGTGAGTGCTAACATCGCCAGACTTTTTCAGACCAATCAATAACTTAAGAGGTCTCTCATGAGCATCAAGCCGCTGCACGACCGCGTTGTGGTCAAGCCGATCGAAGCCGACGAAATCTCCGCCGGTGGCATCGTCATTCCGGATTCGGCCAAGGAAAAGTCCACCAAGGGTGAAGTCGTGGCCGTGGGCCCGGGCAAGCCGCTGGACAACGGCAGCGTGCGCGCTCCGTCGCTGAAGGTCGGTGACAAGGTCATCTACGGCCAGTACGCCGGCAGCTCGTACAAGAGCGAAGGCGTCGAGTACAAGGTCCTGCGCGAAGACGACGTGCTCGCCGTCATCGGCTGAGCCTCGGCGCGACCTGTTTCAACCTGACTTCCAATTCCCAGCCGCCGGGCACGCCCCGGCGCTACCAATGAGGTAATCGCAATGGCTGCCAAGGATATTCGTTTCGGTGAAGACGCCCGTTCGCGCATGGTGCGCGGCGTCAACGTTCTCGCCAATGCCGTCAAGGCCACCCTGGGCCCGAAGGGCCGCAACGTTGTGCTGGAAAAGAGCTTCGGCGCTCCGACCATCACCAAGGACGGCGTCTCCGTCGCCAAGGAAATCGAACTGGCTGACAAGTTCGAGAACATGGGCGCGCAGATGGTGAAGGAAGTGGCTTCCCGCACCAACGACGACGCTGGCGACGGCACCACCACCGCCACCGTGCTGGCCCAGGCCCTGATCCGCGAAGGTGCCAAGGCTGTTGCCGCCGGCATGAACCCGATGGACCTGAAGCGCGGTATCGACAAGGCCGTCGTGGCCGCCGTCGCCGAGCTGAAGAACATCTCCAAGCCGACCGCTGACGACAAGGCCATTGCCCAGGTCGGCACGATCTCGGCCAACTCGGACGAGTCGATCGGCCAGATCATCGCCAACGCGATGAAGGAAGTCGGCAAGGAAGGCGTGATCACCGTTGAAGAAGGCTCGGGCCTGGACAACGAGCTGGACGTGGTCAAGGGCATGCAGTTCGACCGCGGCTACCTGTCCCCGTACTTCATCAACAACCAGCAGTCGCAGACCGCTGACCTGGATGACCCGTACATCCTGCTGCACGACAAGAAGATCTCCAACGTGCGTGACCTGCTGCCGGTGCTGGAAGGCGTCGCCAAGGCCGGCAAGCCGCTGCTGATCGTTGCCGAGGAAGTGGAAGGCGAAGCGCTGGCCACCCTGGTGGTCAACACCATCCGTGGCATCGTCAAGGTCGTGGCCGTCAAGGCGCCGGGCTTCGGCGACCGTCGCAAGGCGATGCTGGAAGACATGGCCGTGCTGACCGGCGGCACCGTGATCTCCGAAGAAGTGGGCCTGTCGCTGGAAAAGGCCACCATCAAGGATCTGGGCCGCGCCAAGAAGGTGCAGGTTTCCAAGGAAAACACCACCATCATCGATGGCGTGGGTGACAAGGCTGCGGTCGATTCGCGCGTTGCGCAGATCAAGACCCAGATCGAAGACACCTCCTCGGACTACGACCGCGAGAAGCTGCAGGAACGCGTGGCCAAGCTGGCCGGTGGCGTTGCAGTCATCAAGGTTGGCGCTTCGACCGAAATCGAAATGAAGGAAAAGAAGGACCGCGTCGACGACGCCCTGCACGCCACCCGTGCGGCCGTTGAAGAAGGCGTGGTTCCGGGCGGCGGTGTTGCCCTGGTCCGTGCAGTGTCGGCACTGTCCGGCCTGAAGGGTGCCAACGAAGACCAGAACCACGGCATCCAGATCGCCCTGCGCGCGATGGAAGCCCCGCTGCGCGAAATCGTTGCCAACGCCGGTGAAGAGCCGTCGGTCATCGTCAACAAGGTCAAGGAAGGCACCGGCAGCTTCGGCTACAACGCCGCCACCGGCGAGTTCGGCGACATGCTGCAGTTCGGCATCCTGGACCCGACCAAGGTGACCCGTTCGGCCCTGCAGAACGCCGCTTCGATCGCTGGCCTGATGATCACCACCGAAGCCATGGTTGCCGAAGCTCCGAAGAAGGACGAGCCGGCCATGGGTGGCGCCGGTGGCATGGGCGGCATGGGTGGCATGGGCGGCATGGACTTCTAAGTCCACGCCCCCGGAGGTAGTCGCCGACCTTGGTCGGCACGCCTTCCCCGATGTAAAGAAGAACCCCGCCGCAAGGCGGGGTTTTTCGTTGCCCGGTTGCCGCCGCGTCAGCGCATCGCTACGCTCGGTAACCATGCCTACCTCGTTCATCGTCGTTGACGACTTCCTCTCTCCCGCCGACGCGCAGGGGTTGCGCCAGGCGGCGCTGGGCCTGACCTATCCCGTGCAGGAGGGCGCGTTCCCCGGCCGCAATTCGCAGCAGCGGCTGGATCTGGATGGACTGTCCGGCGCGGTCTCGCGACTGGTCAACGAACCGCTGCGGCCGGTCAACCCGCTGCAGTCGCACGGCAAGTTCCGACTGACCCTGGCCGGCGACACCGGCCGCGCCAAAGTGCACGCCGACCACTCGCACTGGTCCGGCATCCTTTACCTGAGCGCGCCCGAGCATTGCCAGGGCGGTACCGAGTTCTTCCGCCACCGCCGCACCAACACCGAACGCATGGCCCTGGATGCCCATGAGCTGGCTGCATTGGGCTATGCCAATGGCGGCGACATGCATCGCGATATCATCGAGCGCGACAGCATCGACGACAGCCAGTGGGAGATGACGATGCGCATCCCGATGCGCTTCAACCGGCTGGTGCTGCTGCGGCCCTGGTTCTGGCATACCGCCGGGCCGGCATTCGGTGACCGCCCGGAGAATGGCCGGCTGGTGTACCTGATGTTCTTCGAGCAGGCGCGGTAAGCGGGTCAATCATCCACGCATGGCGCGGATCTACCGGGCCTGCAGTGTTGTGCGCAGCCACGCCAGGAAGGCAGGCAGTGCAGGATTGCCTTCCGCATCAGCACGCGTGACTGCGTAGTAGGCGAAGGCCTGCGGCCATGGCTGGTCGATCACCACCTGCAGGCGGCCGTTGGCCAGTTCTTCGGCTGCGTGGATGTCGCGTACCAGAGCGATGCCTTGCCCGGCTACCGCCGCGCGGATCAGCAACACGTCATCATCGAACGCAGGGCCGCGTTCCAGGCGTTCATCGGCGGCCAGCCCCAGTGCCTGGAACCACAGCCGCCAATCGCTGCGGTCGGCGTCCTGCAGAAGTGGCAGGTGCAGGCAATCCTGCACCGAGCCCATCTTCGGCGTGCCGGCCAACAATGCAGGACTGGCCACCGGCAGCAGCACCGGCGCCATCAGGTGCTCAGCGTGCAGCCCTGGGTAGCGACCCAAGCCATGGCGGATCGCGATGTCCACCCCCTCGCGGCGCAGATCGACCAGCGCCGCGCTCGAGTCCAGCTGTACGTCCACCTGCGGATGCAACGCACTGAACGCGCCCAATCGCGGTGCCAACCACTGTGCGGCAAAGCTGGGTGCCGCGCTGATGCGCAGCGTGCGCCGCATTTCCCAGCGCTCCAGGGTCTGCAGGCTGTGCGAGATCTGCTCGAAGGCCTGCAGCAGTTCCGGGTATACGCGAGCGCCGGCGGCGCTGAGCACCACGCCATGCCGGGTGCGGTCGAACAGGCTCACGCCCAGCCGCTCCTGCAGCTGCCGAAGCTGCTGGCTGATCGCACCGGGCGTGACCCCCATCGCTTCGGCGGCAGCGGTCAGGCTGCCATGACGGCCGGTTTCAACGAAGGCCCTCAAGCCCAGCAGCGGCAGCACCGCACCCATTTCCACTCTCCTGTAGCTGTGTCGGCACGCGCCGCGCGACGACAGCATATCGAGCGTAGTGCAGGCTGTCGCCCGCTTCCCGCGGACGTTGAGCTGCGCTCAACTCCCCGTGCAGGAGACATCGTTTCCTTCTCGAGCAGCGCATTCCTAGACTGGTTGCACGGCTGCTGCAGCGCCTGTTTCCGCATCACCTGTCCTCGTCCATCCAAGACCGGTGCATGCCGTCGCTCCCTGCCGTCCAGGAATCCCCATGAACGAACCTTCGCTGCACCTGTATACCGACAGCTCGCCCAATGGCTTCAAGGCCACCATCGCACTGGAAGAGCTGGGCGTTCCGTATCGCATGCACCACGTACGCATCGCCGACGGCGAGCATCGCCATCCCGATTTCCTGCGGCTCAATCCGCATGGCCGCATTCCGGTGCTGGAGGATCGTGCGCGTGGCATCGTCATATTCGAATCAGCCGCGATCCTGATGTACCTGGCGGAGCACGCCAACACGCTGCTGCCCACGGATCCCGCCGCTCGCTGGGAGGCGCTGACCTGGCTGATGTTCCATGCCGCCAGCGTCGGCCCGATCCTCGGTCAACGCGTGCATTTCGAACACTTCGCGCAGGCCGCCGATGCCATGGCGATCGAACGCTACCGCCGGCTGAGCGAGGACCTGTTCGCGGTGCTTGACCAGCGCCTGCAGGGGCGTGTGTGGCTGGCCGGTGATCAGTATTCGATTGCCGATATCGCCCACTTCGGCTGGCTGCATATCGCGCGCATCATCGACATCGACTTCTCCCGGCATCGCCATCTGGCCGCGTGGTTCGCGCGAGTGGCGGCACGCCCTGCGGTACAACGTGGCGTGCAGCTGCCCGAACCGGCCACCGGTCCGTAAGGAGGCCCAGCGAATGAGTGATTCCATTGCGATGCCGGGCGCTTCAGCTCCCGCCTTTGCCACGCACCCCGGCTACCAGCGCATGTTCCGCACCGATGCACTGACCCTGGGTATCTACCTGCCGTTGCGTTTCTACCAGGGCGACATGCGCGTGCTGCAGGGCCAGGCACGGTTGGTGGAAGACATCGACCGCCGCGGCTTTGCTGCGGTGTGGGTACGCGACGTGCCGCTGTTCGACCCGATGTTCGGCGATGCAGGACAGTTGTTCGACCCATTCACCTACCTGGCATGGCTGGCGGCGCGCACGCAGCGCGTGGCCCTGGCCACCGGCAGCGTGGTGCTGCCACTGCGCCACCCGATCGACCTGGCCAAGGCGACGGCGTCGATCGATCAGCTTTCCGGCGGACGGCTGGTGATGGGCGTGGCGTCCGGTGATCGGCCGCTTGAGTTCCCGGCCTATGGGCTGGAGCACGCTGCACGTGGTGAACGCTTCGCCAGCGCCGTGGGCGAGATCCGGCGTTGGCTGCAGGCGGGCACCGATGGCCGCATGACGCATGCGTGGGCCGGGCAGGGGGTGCAGCTGCTGCCACCCACGGTGAGCGGGCGTGTTCCCTTGATCGTCACCGGCGGTGCGCGCCAGTCACTGGAATGGATAGGCCAGCATGCCGATGGCTGGCTGACCTATCCCGAATCCACCCACGACGACGCCGGGCCACAACGTCTGGCTGCGAAGATCAAAGCCTGGCGCGCGCTGATCCCGGACGGGGGCTTTCGTCCACACACGACCAACGAATGGATCGATCTGGTGGACGACCCGGATCATCCACGCACGCCGCTGCAAGGGGGCTATACCCTGCGCACCGGCCGCAAGGGCCTGATCGACCTGCTGCAGGCCTGGCAACGTGCGGGCGTGAATCACGCGGCGCTGGGTATCCAGTTCGCCGAGCGTCCTGCCGGCGACGTGCTGCAGGAGCTGGCCGAAGAGGTGCTGCCGTTGTTCCCTTCGCATCCGGGGCCAACGCCGAAGGTGATGGACTGGTAACGCAGCAGGAGAGGCGTCGGCCGGTGCTCAGCTGGCCGGCCGACGCAGGCAGATGCGTGTTGCACCGGCGCTGATGTCCACCTGCCCACCCCGCATGGCATCGGCGCCGAGAATCAATGCGGGCCGTGAATCGAGGCCGATCGCCTTGAATACGGACAACTCGCTGATACGGATCTCCATCGGCGGATGCTGCCATCCGGCGCTGATCATGCCTGGCAGGGTGTACAGCCAGGTGGCCTGCTTGCCGCCGCCCAGGCCCTCGGTGCCCTTCTCACGCACGCGTACCCGCGCATCGCTGCCATCGGTTCGTACCCCCAGCGCACGGGCGGCTTCTGCATTGAGCACGGTCTGCGCAGCGCCGGTATCGACCACGGCGATAGCCTCCACACCGGTCTCGCCCAGCGACAGCGTGATGAAGGCGAACTGGCGCAGGCCCGCACTGCGATCGGGCAGAGCGTTGGCCTGGCAGCCGCTTCCGCCGAACGCGAGACGTCCCGCTGTCCACAACGCGAGTTCGCTGCGGCCGAAGTCCCAGCGCGTATCCCAACGCCCGGTCAGATCATTTCCAATCAGGCCGTCGATGGCAGGTTCATCGTCTTTCACCAATGAGGACAGATCAACCTGGGTGCCACTGGCTTGCAGCTGCCATCCACCCAGCTGCCAGGACGTGGAGCGCATGCGTCGCAGCTCGGCAGCTTTGGCACTCGCCCCCTGGGCATGCGAAACGGCCCCGTCGGGGTCGTCCAGGCCGTAGCGTCGAACCACGCGTCCATCGACCAGCGTCGCTCCCGCCGCACTGTCGACCACGAAGCGCAATGGTTCGGCGCGACCGTCCAGTGATACGGCCACGGCCGGATGGCCGCCCTGCATCCACATCGGGAGTACGTGTTCGGGAGGATTGGCAGCCAAGGCAGGCAGCGAGGCAGCAAGCAGGGGAAGCAGGGTGAGGCGCAAGGGAGGTCTCCGCGATGATCGAGGGACGACCATTGGCGCGCACGCGCGTATCGCGGGAATATCGGCGTTGATACCGTCCTGATACACACCTGCCGGATACTGCCTGCATGAACGCTCCCGCCCAGGTCATCGTTGTCGACGACGACGCCAGCATCCGCGACGCCATCGCCGACTGCCTGCTGCTGCACGGCTTCCGGGTGCGTGTGGCGGCAGATGCCGCGGCGCTGGATGTGCTGCTGCAGGTCGAACGTCCTGATGTGATCGTGCTGGACTGGATGATGCCCGGCGAGGATGGCCTGTCGGTCTGTCGCCGGCTGCAGGCACGGGCCATTCCGATCCTGATGTTGTCGGCGATGGGCAGTGCACCGGACCGGGTGATCGGCCTGGAGATGGGTGCGGACGACTACCTGGCCAAGCCGTTTGATCCGCGCGAGCTGTTGGCAAGGGTACGTGCTCTCCTGCGCCGGCAGGACAAACTGCGTACCCAGGTTGCGAGCGAACTGCGCTTTGCCGGTTGGCGGCTGCTGCCCGACGCGCGTCGCCTGCTCGCACCCGATGGAACTGATCTGATGCTCAGCCGTGGAGAATTCAGCCTGCTGCTGGCGCTGGCGGAACGACCCGGGCGAGTGCTGGGGCGTGAACAGTTGTTGCAGTTGAGCCGGGGCGAAGCCAGCGACAGTGTCGACCGTGCCGTCGACCTCGCGATCAGCCGGCTGCGCCGCAAGCTGGGTCAGGCGTCATCCGGGGCAGAAGCCCTGGTGCAGACATTGCGCGGCGAAGGCTATCGCTTCGACGCCGAGGTAGAGGTGCTTTGAGTACCCGCTGGTCTACTGCGCGCTGGATCGCGGCGCTGGCCCTGGCCAACCTGCTGCTGGCGACGCTGGTCAGCGTGGCCGTGGTCGGCTGGATGCCTCGGCCCGCGCCACCGCCCATGCGGCTGGACCAGGCCATGCAGGTGCTGCGTGGCGAACAGGCCCCAGCGCCGCTGGGCCTGCATCTGGCGACGCAGGACGCGCCACCAGAGGGCAGCGCAAGCGACTGGCTTACACAGTTGGCGGCGCTGCAGATGGGCGTGCCGGTGAGGGATGTCCGCCTGGTCTGGAGCAGGCAGGGCAAGGCGCCCGCTGTGCAGGTCATTGAAGGCGGCACCGTGCTCGATGCTGCGGTGCGGGCCGGCGCACTGAGGGCACAGGCTGCGGCGCTGACCGCCATGCAATGGCCTCCGTTTGAACTGGGCAGGCGCCAGGCCGATGGTCGTTGGCAGGTGGTCGGCAGCGATCACAGTGATCTGGCAGCTTGGCGGCGACAGGTGATACTGGCGCTGCTGGGCGGTGCCGTGTTGTTGGCGCCGCTGGCGGCGTGGGCATCGATCCGGCTGGGGCGCCCACTACGACGCTTGGCCGAAGCCAGTGCACGTGTGGACCTGCAGGCCGAAACGCCATTGCCGGATGACGGCCCACGCGAAGTTCAGGTGTTGGCCGCCGCGATCAGCACCGGTCGCGAGCGCCTGCGTGCGCAGGCACAGGACATGACCCATATGCTGGCTGCAGTGGCGCATGACCTGCGCACCCCCTTGACCGGCCTGCGACTGCGCGCCGAGTTCGCGCCCGCGCCACAGGCGGCCCGGATGGTGGCGGACATCGAGCGCATGAATACGATGATCGAGCAGGTGCTCGACTACGCACGGGGTGAACTGCAGCCGTTGCAGATGCACTCGTTGGATCTGGCCGCGCTGCTGGAGGAGTGCGTGCAGTCAGCGCTGCTGCGCGGCGTTGAGATATCCATCCAGGGGCCGGACAGTCTGCCCTGGCACGGCGACGCGCTGCTGCTTCGGCGCGCGTTCGACAACCTTGTCGACAATGCCGATCGCTATGCCGGGACGGTGGAGCTGCGGCTCGCCGTTGTTGAACAAGGGGTCCAGCTGGAGGTGATGGATCGAGGCCCGGGCATCGCTGAGGGCGACCGTGTACGCCTGCTGCAACCGTTCCAGCGCAGCGAGCGTTCTCGGAGTCGCACCACCGGTGGTGCGGGACTTGGGCTGGCAGTGGCCGCCAATGTGGCGAGGCGGCACGCGGGCGAACTGCAGCTGCTGCACCGGGAGGGCGGCGGGCTGATCGCGCGCCTGCTGCTGGGAAGGCTCTCCTGATACCGGCTGTGGTTTACAGTCAGCCAATTTTTGGATGTATGATTAGCCGCCTAATCATATCGGCGCGCACGATGATCGAAGCCAAGCACCATGCCCTGCTGGATGAAGCGCAGCGACGCGGCCACGCCAACATCGCGCAGCTGCGCTTGTGCTTCCAGCTGCTCTCGCTGTCCTCCTCGATCGACCGCGACTGCGCCACCCGCCTGGCACCACACAGTCTCAGCGAGGGCCGCTTCATCGTGCTGTTCCTGCTGCACGGGGCCGGCGGCACCTTGCCGCCGCACCTGCTGGCCGAGCACGCAGGCGTGACCCGCGCCACCATCAGCGGCCTGCTTGATGGCCTGCAGCGCGAAGGGTTGCTGCAGCGTCGCAGCGATGCCGAAGATGGTCGTCGCCTGCAGATCGTGCTGACCGCACAGGGAAAGTGCCTGGCCGAGTCGCTGTTCGAGCAGCACACGCAGTGGATCGGTGGCCTGTTCAATGGTTTGGACACGGATGAACAGCAGCAGCTGTCGCAGTTGCTGCACAAGGTATGGCAGCACACCGACGCCGGGCGCGAATCCGCTTCATGAGCATGACCATTTCGACGGAACGGCTGCGTGCGCTCAACAGCGGCAATGCTGCTGCCACCCATCTGGCCGAATGCCTGGCAGTGGATTTCGCCGCGCTGCTGCAGGTGGTGGTGCCCGCGCTGGAACCGGGAGCACTGCAACGCATGCGTGGCGCCTCAGGCAAGGGCATCACCCAGCGCATGGCACTGGCTGCCCGGTTGCTGCGAGAAGCCGGGCAGGGCGATCCAGCGCAATGGCGGGACCATACGTCCGATACCGTGCGTGGTTGGGCCTGCTACCTAATCGGCAGCGATGCTGACGCGACGCTTGGGATGAAGCTGCAGGCGATGCGAGCGCTGGCCGATGATCCGCACTTCGGCGTGCGCGAATGGGCATGGCTGGCGCTACGGACCGACATCGTCGCCGCACCCGTGCAGGCGCTTGAACACCTGCAGCCGTGGACGCAGGAGGCATCGCCCAATCTGCGCCGGTTTGCCTGCGAGGCGCTGCGCCCGCGCGGTGTCTGGGCGACGCATATCACGCTGTTCAAGCAGCAGCCGGAACACGCACGGACGCTGCTGGAGGCACTGGCCGACGATCCGGAGCGCTATGTGCAGGATTCAGTCGGCAACTGGCTCAACGACGCTGGCAAAACGCAGCCGCAGTGGCTGCGTGAGCTGTGCACGCGTTGGCAACACCAGCACCACAGCGACGCCAACGCCTACATCCGCAAACGCGCAACGCGTTCGCTCTGGTAGTGCCGGCCGTTGGCCGGCAACCCCGAACCCTCAAGGAAGAACCACCATGTCGCACACCCTCATCGAGCTCTACACCGCTACCCCCACCTGGACCGCGCTCAGTTCCGAGCAGCGCACCGCGTTCTTCGCCCGCATCGGTGCCGGCATGCAGCAGTTCGATCCAGCCCGCATCACGCCGCTGGCGATGGGTCGCATTGCCACGGGTGTGCCGCACGGCAGCAACGAGCAGTTCTATGCGGTCTGGCACTGCTCCAGCCGCGAGGAGACCGATGCGCTGGTGGCGGGTATCGCCGCCACCGGCTGGCATGAGTACTTCACCACCACCCATGCCATCGGTGCGGTGGACGGCATGGACCAGCACCTGGCCGACCTGGCCGCGCTGTAACGGCGCGGCAGACATCTGCAGATTCTGGCCATTGGCATGGGTGGCACATGCGCCTGTCACCCAGACACGGTAAACAGTGCATTGCCCATGTCCGTCCGCAGGGAAGTCGATCATGCAGAGCACGCTCCAGGTCACGCTGTTCGGCCCTCTTGGCGACAGCCCGGCGTTGCAGTTGCCGGGTCTGGAGGGGCCGTCGGTGGCCATCCCGGAACCGGCCCTGCGGCGGTTGGTCTCCGACCTCTACACCGCGCGTTCCCTGCTCAACCCCGAACAGCTGGACGAGGCCAGGCTGGAACTGGACCGCGTGCTGGAACGCTGGGCCGACATCCACGAGGGCCTGCTGCTGGATGTGGAAGTGCATGGCAAATGAGCGATTTCGCGTGGTTGCCGCCGCTTGGGCAGGGCTGGCGCGTACCTCGCTGAACCGCGTCCCCAGTTGCGGATGAAACATTTTGCACTGCGCAAAAGCTGTGCTATCAATAGATCCCATGAACGCAGCCCCCACCAGCTTTTACTGGTATTACTTTCCGAAGCCACTGGCGGAGGAAGGACTGCGCTCACCCTGAAGAAAGCTTCAGACGCATTCCCGAAAGCCGCCAGCGAACCTGGCGGCTTTTTTCATGCCGCCACGCTGGGGACCCCCAACGTTCCGGAGATCTCCCGCAATGCCCCCGCACACCGACGACCTGCGTATCCGCACCATTGAACCGCTGACACCGCCTGCCCAGCTGCTGGCGATGCTGCCTTGTGACGATGAAGCTTCCGACACCGTCAGCGCCTCGCGCGCGGCCCTGCACCAGATCCTGCATGGCCGTGACGACCGCCTGGCGGTGGTGGTCGGCCCGTGCTCGATCCACGACCCGAAGGCCGCCATCGAGTACGCCCAGCGCCTGAAGCCGCTGCGCGATGCGCTGGCCGGCGAACTGGAAATCGTCATGCGCGTGTACTTCGAGAAGCCGCGCACCACGGTGGGCTGGAAGGGCCTGATCAACGATCCGGACCTGGACGGCAGCTTCAAGATCGACAAGGGCCTGCGCATCGCCCGCGGCCTGCTGCGCGACATCAACAAGCTCGGCCTGCCGGCCGGCGTCGAGTTCCTCGACGTGATCTCGCCGCAGTACATCGCCGACCTGGTGGCGTGGGGCGCGATCGGTGCACGTACCACCGAAAGCCAGGTGCATCGTGAGCTGGCCTCGGGGCTGTCGTGCCCGGTCGGCTTCAAGAACGGCACCGATGGCAACGTCAAGATCGCCGCTGACGCGGTGGGTGCGGCATCCAACCCGCATCACTTCCTGTCGGTCACCAAGCAGGGTGGCACCGCCATCGTGTCGACCACCGGCAACCCGGATTGCCATGTGATCCTGCGCGGCGGCAAGCAGCCGAACTACGACGCCGGCAGTGTCGCCGAGGCCTGCCAGGTGCTGGCCAAGGCCAAGCTGCCGACGCGCCTGATGATCGACGCCAGCCACGCCAACAGCCTGAAGAACCCGGAGAACCAGCCGAAGGTGATCGACGACATCGCCGTTCAGCTGGAAGACGGCGAACAGCGCATTGTCGGCGTGATGATCGAGAGCCATCTGGTCGGTGGCCGCCAGGAACTGGTGGAAGGCCAGCCGCTTGTCTACGGGCAGAGCATCACCGATGGCTGCATCGACTGGGACACCACCGTGACGGTGCTGGAGCGACTGGCCGCGGCCGTGCGCGCCCGTCGCGACGTGAAGGTGTCCGAAGCCGCTTGAGTGCGGCACGTGTGTGGATGGCGGCCAGCACCTGCGGGGGTGCGGCCGCGATCAGGGGCGATCGGAGTTGGAGGTCGCCCCGTCCGCACCGGCGATGCGCCTGGCGCTGCGTATGTGCGACAGCGCCAGGTACATCGCCGGGGTGGTGTGAACCCCGGCCGCGACGCGGTCGAACCGGTAGATCCACGCCATGCGTGGATATCGGCGAACCACACGACAGGATTTCGGAAGAGTTGTATGGAGTCCTCCTGCAACTTCGGCCGAAGATGGGGTTCCTCGCCTGACTGGACCCCGCCGATGCATGTTTTCCCGGATGACAATTTTCTGGATCCAGCTTGTCGGTCGATTTCTGGTGAAGCTGCCAAGGCGCTCGTGAGCTTGAAAGGCGGACGAATCGCAGAAGATGCCGTATCTGTCATCGAAGACTGGTTTGAGCCGTCCCTCAAGAAGGCGCGCCTGCTGGCGGATCTTGATGAAAGAATCAGGATCCACAGCAGCGAAGGGGACCAGGGGCTGCTGCGGCCTGCGCTGAAGGTCCGGGCGGTGATCGCGGCATCCCCCGAGCCCGCGCCCGATGACTACGAGCCTTCATTCAAAGTAGTGCCTGCGACGACGCTAGGTGGCGACTGGCAATCCGACTGCGAGACCGACTGCGTGATTGTCGATGGTGACCTGATCGTAGACGGCACGCTGATACTGAACGACTTGAGCGAGACGCTCTGCGTGATCGTACTGGGGAGCCTCAGGGCCCGGAATCTCGACTGTGGTGGTTGGGTGTTCGTGCGTGATGAGCTGGAATGCGATCATCTGTACGCGTGCTCACTCAATGATGGGATTCTGTCTGTAGGTGGCAACATGACTGTTCAGACCTTCCTCGAGACCGGCACCTACACACAAGTGGCGGGGCGCCTGACCGCGAGCTGCGTCGGCAGCACTCACAACTGCATTGAAGTGGAAGGTGAAGTGAACTGCCCGGGCTTCGATAGGCGATCTGATAGCGACTACCTTTGCCAATGGATTGATCCTGCGCTGCTGGAAGTCGACGATTCCGGCGCCGATTTCGCACGCGAACCCGAGCTATATCCTTCTGCTGGCTATCCAGAGCGGATACGCGCGGGGTGCAGTCCTATCAAGTCCAGGTTCTAGATCCATGCCATGCGCTGATGCCGTCCTTCTGTACAGTCGAGCCATGCTCGACTAACGAAAAAAGTAGCCGAGCATGACTTGGCTCTACCGTGGCTCCCCACTAGCTCCACGTCATGCGTGGATGAACCGCACGCGTTCACCGCTTGGCCCGCACCCTCGCCAACGCCAGATACATCGCCGGGGTCGTATACAGCGTCAGCCACTGGCTGACCAGCAACCCGCCCACAATGGCGATACCCAGCGGTTGTCGGAGTTCCCAGCCTTCGCCGTTGGCCAGCATCAGCGGCAGGGTGCCCAGCAGCGCCGCCAGTGAGGTCATCAGGATCGGCCGCAGGCGCAACCGCGCAGCTTCCATCACTGAGTCCTGCGCACTCAGCCCGCGCCGTTCACCCGCCAGCGCGAAGTCCACCAGCAGGATGGTGTTCTTCATCACCACGCCCACCAGCAGGAACAGGCCGAGCAGGGCGATCAGATTCAGTTCGTTGCCGAACACCCATAGCGCCAGCAGCGCACCGATACCGGCCGAGGGCAGGGTGGACAGGATCACCAGCGGTTGCAGGAAACTCTCGTAGAGGATGCCCAGCACCAGGTAGACCGCCAGCGTGGCACCCAGCACCAGCCACAGCTGGCGCGAACGCAGCTGCTCCAGGCCTCCGGCCTCACCGGACAGCTTGCCCTGCACCGAACGTGGCAGCATCAGTTTCGACATCGCACCCTCGATCGCCTGCGTGGCCTGCTCCAGCCCCACGCCCGGCGCCAGCGCGAACTCGATCCAGATCGAAGCAAACTGTTCACTGTGATACACCCGGTCCGGTGCCATGCCATAGCGCCAGCTGGCGATGCTCGACAGTGGAATGCGCTGGCCGTTGCCGTCGATCACCTGCAGCCGCGCCAGCGTGCCAGGGTCCTGGGTGTGCTTCGGGTCCAGCTCCATCACCACCCGGTACTGGTTGAGGCTGTCGTACAGCGTGGCGACCTGGCGCTGGCTGAAGGAGTTGTTGAGCATGTTGGCCACGGTGCGCAGGTCCACGCCATGTCGCGCGGCCGCTTCGCGGTCGATGTCCAGCATCACTTGGCGCATGCCGGCCTCGCCCTGCGCTTCCACGTCCACCAGCTCCGGCAGGCCACGCAGTGCGGCGGCCACCTTCGGTGCCCACTCGCGCAGGGGCGCCGTATCGGCCGACAGCAGCTGGAACTCATACTTGCCGCTGCTGCCGGCGCCTTCCAGGCGGATGTCCTGGTCTACCCACAAGTAGAGATTGCCGCCGGGCAGCTTGGGCAGTCGCGCGCGCAGGCGGTCGATCACCTGCTGGCTGGAGACCCTGCGCTCGGCCAGTGGCTTCATCTTGATCATGATGAAGGCATTGTTGACCCCGTTGCTGCCACCGATGTAGCCGATGATGTCCTCGATGGCCGGGTCGGACAGCAGCAGTGCGCGGTAGGCATCGATCTTCGGCTGCATCGCCTGGAACGAGAGTCCGTCGTCGCCGCGGGCGAAGCCACGCAGCTGTGCGGTGTCCTGCTGCGGCACGATGCCCTTGGGCACCTGCTGGAACAGCCACGCATTGAGGGCGATCACGGCCACGAACGCCAGCAACGGCCACCGAAGCCGACGCAGGCTGGCCTGCAGCGTGCGCAGGTAAGCGCCGCGCACGCGCTCGAACAGTGCATTGCTGCCGCGTTGCCAGCGCGAGGGCTGCTGCGCGGCATCCACGAACAGGCGCGCGCACAGCATCGGGACCAGGCTCAATGCCACCAGTACCGACACCGCCATCGCCGCCACCAGGGTCAGCGAGAATTCGCGGAACAGGCGTTCGACGAAGTCGTCCAGGAACAGGATGGAGATGAACACCACGGCCAGTGCCAGGTTCATCGACAACAGCGTGGCGCCAACTTCCGACGCACCGCGCACGGCGGCCTGCCAGCGGTCGGCGCCCAGTTCGCGGTGGCGGGCGATGTTCTCCAGCACCACGATGGCATCGTCCACCACCAGCACGGCGGCCACGATCAGGGCCATCAACGAAAGCGTGTTGAGCGAAAAGCCCATCAGCGCGATCAACGCCAGGGTGCCGAACAGCACCACCGGAATCGCCACGCTGGGCACCAGTGCCGCGCGCCAGTGGCCAAGAAAGCCGAGTACTACCAGCACCACCAGGGCGATCGCCAGCACCAGCGTGAGTTCCGCCTCGCGCAGGGTGGCGCGGATCACTGGCGAGCGGTCCATCACCAGGCGCATGTCCACGTTGGCTGGCAGCAGTGCATGCAACTGCGGCAGCTGCGCCTGGATGGCATCGACGGTGGCAATGATGTTGGCGCCGGGCTGACGGCTGACGATCAGCAGCACTGCCGGGCGTTCGTTGTGGAAGCCGCTGGCATAGCGGTCCTCGACGCCATCGGCAACGGCGGCGACATCGCCCAGCCGCAGCGTGCGGTCGTCGCTCACCTTCAACGCCAGTTCGCGGTACTGCGCGGCCTGACGAAGCTGCATCGGTGCTTCCAGCTGCCACTGCTGGCGGTCATCGCCCACGGCACCCAGCGGGCGCATGGCGTTGGCGCGGCCGATGGCCTGGGCCACGTCCTCCAGTGCCAGGCCCGCATGGTTCAGTGCATTCGGGTCCAGCGATACGCGTACCGCCGGCAACGCGCTTCCGCCCACCTGTACTTCACCCACGCCCGGTACCTGCGACAGCTTCTGCGCCAACACGGTGGAGGCCAGGTCGTACAGCTGGCCGGGTGGCAACGTGTCCGAGGTCAGTGCCAGCGCCAGGATCGGTGCCTGTGAAGGATTCACCTTGCGGTACTGCGGCATGCCCGGCATGCCACTGGGCAACTGCCCGCGTGCAAGATTGATGGCGGCCTGTACTTCGCGCGCGGCCTCATCAATATCGCGGCCGAGCACGAACTTCAGTTCGATCTGGGTCTGGCCCTGAGTGCTGGCCGAGTCGATGCGCGAGATGCCGGGCAGGCTGCCCAGCGCCCGCTCAAGTGGTGTGGCCACGGTGGCCGCCATCGATTCGGGTGACGCACCGGGCAGGCTGGCGCTCACTTCGATGGCCGGGTAATCGACCTGCGGCAGCGGCGCCACCGGCAGCAGCCGCAATGCCAGCAGACCGGCCAGCACCAGCGCCACTGCCAGCAGAATCGTGGCCACCGGGCGCTGCACGCAGGCCTGTGCCAGGCGTGCAACAGGGGTCATGCGCGCGCCTCGTCGGCTGGCGCGGTGGCCGTTGCGCGACCGCGCTGCAGGCGATCAAAGGCCAGATAGATCACCGGCGTGGTGAACAGCGTCAGCACCTGGCTGACCAGCAGGCCGCCCACCATCACCCAGCCCAGCGGCTGCCGCAGTTCGGCACCGGAACCACTGGCCAGCATCAGCGGCACCGCGCCGAACAGTGCGGCCAGCGTGGTCATCAGGATCGGCCGGAAACGCAGCAGCGCGGCCTGGTGGATCGCTTCGCGTGGCGTCATGCCGCGTGTGCGCTGCGCGTCCAGTGCGAAGTCGATCATCATGATCGCGTTCTTCTTCACCAGGCCGATCAACAGCACGATGCCGATCACTGCGATCAGGTCCAGGCTGCGCCCACTCAGCCACAGTGCGGCCAGGGCACCCACGGTGGCCGAAGGCAGGGTGGAAAGGATCGTGATGGGATGGATGAAGCTCTCATAGAGCACGCCCAGCACGATGTACATCACCACCACCGCAGCCAGGATCAGCCACAACGTGCTGGACAACGAGCTGCTGAACGCCGCCGCTGCACCCTGCAGGCGCAGCTCGATGCTCTGTGGCAGGTGCACCTGCGCACGTGCGGCATGCACGGCTTCCACTGCTTCGCCCAGCGATGCGCCAGGGGCCAGGTTGAATGACAGCGTGGCCGCCGGGAACTGGCCCACGTGGTTGCGCAGCAGTGCACTTGGGCCAGTCTCAACCCGGGCGACAGCGCCCAGCGGCACGGTCTGCCCGCTGCTGCTGCGTACACGCAGGCCCGTGATCGATTCCGGTCCCGGTTGCCGTGAAGGATCGGCTTCCAGCACCACCCGGTACTGGCTGGCCTGGGTGAAGATGGTCGAAATCTGCCTCTGCCCATAGGCGTCGTACAGCGCATCGGCCACCGCTTCCACGCTCACGCCCAGGCGCGCTGCGGCGTCGCGGTCGATCGCTACACGGGCCTGCCGGCCCTGCATCTGCAGATCGCTGGCCACATCGCGCAGCGCGGGTGACTGGCGCAGCGCCTGCAGTAGTTTGGGTGTCCAGGTTTCCAGTGTTTCAAGATCCGGCGTGGTCAGGGTGAACTGGTACTGGTTGCGGCTGATGCGGTCTTCGATGCCCAGTTCCTGCACGGGTTGCAGATACAGGGTGATGCCGGGAATCTTCGCGACGCGCTGTTGCAGGCGCGCCATCACCACCTCGGCGCTGTCACGTTCGCCGTGCGGCTTCAATTCGATCAACAGGCGGCCGGTGTTGAGGGTGGCGTTGTTGCCGTCCACGCCGATGTACGACGACAGGCTGGCCACGGCCGGGTCCTGCTCAATGGCCGTGGCCAGTGCCAGTTGCCGCTCGCGCATGGCCTGGAACGAGATGGCCTGCGGTGCCTCGCTGATGCCCTGCACCAGGCCGGCATCCTGCACCGGGAAGAAGCCCTTGGGCACGGCAAAGTACAACGCCACGGTCAGCGCGAGTGTGGCGACGGTGGCCAGCAGCATCAGCGGTTGCCGCTGCAGCACCCAACGCAGCTGGCGGTCGTAGAGGGCGATGACGCGGTCGAAGACATCGCGCTTCGGCGGCGAAGGGGCCAGATCCCCTTGGGGCTCCGACCCCGCCACATGCGGCTTCAGGAACCGCGCACACAGCATCGGCGTCAACGTCAGCGAGACCAGCAGCGAGATGCCGATGGCCACGGCCAACGTCACCGCGAATTCGTGGAACAGCGCGCCCACCAGATCGGCCATGAACAACAGCGGGATCAACACCGCAATCAGCGAAACGGTCAGCGAAATCAGGGTGAATCCAATTTCACTGGCGCCTTTCAGCGCTGCCTCGCGCGGGCTTTCGCCCTCTTCCAGGTGGCGCGCGATGTTCTCCAGCATCACGATGGCATCGTCCACCACGAAGCCAGTGGCGATGGTCAGCGCCATCAGCGTGAGGTTGTTGAGCGAATAGCCGGCCAGCAGCATCACCGCGAACGTGCCCACCAGCGACAGCGGCACCGCGACGCTGGGAATGAGCGTGGCCGGCAGGTTGCGCAGGAACACCCAGGTGACCAGCACCACCAGCGCGATGGCCAGCACCAGCTCCTTCTGTACGCCGCGCACCGACGCACGGATCGATTCGGTACGGTCACTCAGCACGGCCATCTGCACGCCGGCCGGCAAGGTGGCCTGCAGCTGCGGCAGCAACGCACGCACCTGCTCGACCACGGCGATCACATTCGCCCCCGGCTGGCGCTGGATGTTCACCAGCACTGCGGGCGTGGTGCCGCTCCATGCCGCCAGCTGGCGGTTCTCGGCGCCATCGCTGATGGTGGCCACATCGCCCAGCCGCAGTGGCGCGCCATCGCGCCAGGCCAGCACCAGCGCACGGTACTCGGCCACGCTGCGCATCTGGTCGTTGGCATCGAGCATCACCGCGCGGATCGGGCCATCGAAGCTGCCCTTGGGCAGGTTGACATTGGCGGCGGCGATGGCGGTGCGGATGTGGTCCATGCCCAAGCCATTGGCGGCCAGTGCCGCCGGATTCACCTGGATGCGCACGGCAGGGCGCTGGCCGCCAGCCAGGCTGACCAGGCCGACGCCCGGCAACTGCGCCAGGCGCTGCGCGATGCGCGTATCCACCAGATCGTGTACCTGCGGCAGCGACAGGCCTTCTGAGGTCACCGCCAGGGTCAGGATCGGCGTATCGGCCGGGTTGACCTTGCGGTAGACCGGTGGCACCGGCAGATCGCCGGGCAGGAAGCTGCCGGCTGCGTTGATCGCCGCCTGCACATCCTGCTCGGCCACGCCCAGCGACACCTCCAGGCCGAACTGCAGGGTGATGACCGACGCACCGCCGGAACTGGTCGACGACAACTGCTTCAGGCCGGGAATCTGCCCCAGCTGACGCTCCAGCGGCGCGGTGATGGTGCGCGTGGTCAGCTCCGGGCTGGCGCCCGGGTACAGCGTGGTGATCTGGATGATCGGGTAATCGACCTGCGGCAGCGCTGCCACCGGCAGCAGGCGGTAGGCCAGCACGCCGGACAGCAGCAGTGCCACCATCAGCAGCGTGGTAGCGACCGGACGCAGGATGAAGGCGCGCGAGAGGTTCATGCGCCGGCCTTGGTCACGGCCTCCTCGGTGATGATCTCCACCGCGGTGCCGTCTTCCAGTCCGTCGATGCCTTCAATCACCACCTTGTCGCCGGCCACCAGGCCGGAGCGTACGGCCACGCGTCCGTCATCGGCAGGCCCAAGCACCACGTTGCGCCGCTGCGCCTTGTTGTCCTTGCCGACGACATGCACGTAGTTGCCCTGGCTGCCGAACTGCACGGCGGCATCGGGAATCAGCAGCGCGGGCTGCTCGCCCAGCTGCAGGCGTACGTTGACGAACTGGTTGGGGAACAGGGCCAGGTCGTCGTTTTCGAAGTGCGCACGCAGCTTCAGCGTGCCGGTGGTGGTATCGATGCGGTTGTCGACACTGGACAGTGAGCCGCGGGCCAGCTGCCGGCGTTCTTCGCGGTCCCACGTTTCCACCGCCAGCGCTGGCTGCGCCTGCACGGCATCGAGCAGGGCGGGCAGTTCCGGTTCGGGCACGGTGAACAGCACACTGATCGGTGCGGTCTGGGCCAGCGTCACCAGGCCTTCGGTATCGCTGGCACGCACCAGGTTGCCCACGTCCAGCCGGCGCAGCCCGATGCGACCGCTGACCGGGGCGACGATGCGGGTGTACTGCAGCTGCAGGCGCGCTTCGTCAACAGACGCCTGATCGCTGATCCGCCGACCCTGCAGCTGCCGCACCTTGCTCTGCTGGTCGCTCAGTTCCTGCCCGGACACGTAGTTCTGCTTCTGCAGTTCGCGGTAGCGCTGCAGCTGGCGTTCGGCGTTCTCCAGCTCGGCCAGGTTCTGCTGCTGGGTACCCTGGGCCTGTGCCAGCTTCACCTCATACGGGCGTGGGTCGATCTGCGCCAGCAGGTCGCCTGCCTTCACCTGCTGTCCTTCCTGGAAGTGCAGGCGCAGCAGTTCGCCATCCACGCGGCTGCGCACCACCACGCTGTGCAGTGGCGTGACCGTACCGACCGCCTTCAGGCGCAGCACCAGAGGCTCGGCGCTGGCACGCGCCACGCGTACCGGGACCGTCTTGCCCGGCGCATCGTCGCTGCTGCCCGATCCGCTCCGGGGCCACAGCCACCACGCCAGAAGGGCGACGAGGGCGATAGCCAGCACCACCCGCAATGGGCGGGCACGGCGGAAGCGGGAATTTTCGGCGACAGACATGGGGCATCCTGCGCCCTGCGCGCGCAGGGACATGCGGGCCCGTCGGCGCGCTCAAGGCACCACGGGCAGCGGGGAGGGAGTGTCTGGCGGGGCCGCGGGCGCGGCGTGGCTGGATGCCGTCGCGGCAGCAACGGGGTGACAATGGTAGCCAATCACCCCGGCCAATGCCGCATGACCATCGTCATGCAACGCATTCGGTAGTGCCGGCCGCTAGCCGGCAACCTGCTGGAATCCGCGGGCATGTGCCGTGTTGCCGGCCAGCGGCCGGCACTACCGTCAGACAATCAATGCACTTCGTCGTGATAGACGAACTTCGGCATTTCCCAGCGGTAGTGGATCGCCAGAAGCCGCACTGCGAAGCCACCGCCGAGGCAGCACAGGATCGCCGTAGCGTCGGCCACGCCCCAGTGCAGCAGCAACAGGTACACCGCACCGGTCAGCAGCGAGATGATCGCGTACAGCTCCTTCTGGAAGATCAGCGGCACCTCGTTGCAGAGGATGTCGCGCAGCACGCCGCCGAACGCGCCGGTCAGCATGCCGGCAATCAGCACGATGGGCGTGGCATGACCGGCCTCGCGCGCGATCGAGCAGCCGATCAGGGTGAAGGCGATCAGGCCCAGCCCGTCCAGTACCAGGAAGGTGCGACGGAAGTGATGCATCCAGCGTGCGACCCACGTGGCGATCAGCGCCGCGCACACGGTGAAGCCCAGGTACTCGGGGTGCTTCACCCAGCCCAGCGGGTAATGACCGAGCAGGATGTCGCGCAGCGAGCCGCCACCGAGGGCGGTGACACAGGCGATCATGACCACGCCGAACAGGTCCATGCGGCGGCGGCCCGCAGACAGGGCGCCGGTCATGGCTTCGGCGGAAATGGCGATCAGGTAGATGATGGACAGCAGCATGGGGCAGGCTCCGGGCGCGGTGGGGCCGGCCATGCGCGACCACCGCCACTGCCTGCGCAATGACGGGATGACGATGACCGGTGCCGCTCCCGCTGTCCTTTTGCCTGAGAGTTCAGCGGCATGGGCCGCGTGCCCCTTCGGCGGATCGTCCCGGGCGTGCCCGGTGACCTCTCTCCAGCTCGGCGAGTCGAATGCATGGTTGGTGGGATTCCAGCCCACCGGCCTGAGCGATCATGGGAGCCTGCGCCTTCGGCGGGCGCCAGCGCGGCGCCTCTCTCCTGCATTCGGGCGCCAGTATATCCGCTGCAGTGCAGCACGGCATAATCCGGGTATGGCCCCGTCCCTCCGCCCGTGGTTCCTGTACCTGCTCGAATGCCGCGATGGCAGCTATTACGCCGGCATCAGCACCGACGTGCAGGCCCGTTTTGCCGCCCACCAGGCTGGCAAGGGAGCCCGTTACACCCGATCGCGGCCGCCGCTGCGCGTGCTGGCCGTGCGCGAGTACCCGGACCGGGCCGCCGCCTCGCGGGCCGAGTGGCAACTCAAGCAGCAGCCGCGCGAACGCAAGCTGGCGTGGTTGATGCAGTAGATCCACGCCATGCGTGGATGGGCGCATCCGGCCATGCCATGATCGCCCAGCCCTCAGCGCTGGAGACCCGGATGTCCACCGTTGCCCTGTTGTTCGCACTTTCCGCAGCAGCAAGCCCCGCTGCCGACGCCGCTACGATCGCGGCCATCGAAGCCACCTGCCATGACTACGTGGACGGTCAGCTGGAAGCCGACCCGCAGCGCGTCGCCCGCTCCTTGCACCCGGACCTGGCCAAGCGCGCGGTCCTCGGCGATACGCCAGACGAGCGACTCGGCTTGCGCCGGATGTCGAAGGAGGAGCTGGTCTCGCTGACGAAGCAGGGCGCGTTGAAGACCCCGAAGGATCAATGGGACCGCCGCTGCACGGTGCTGGACGTGACTGGCAATGCCGCCTCGGTGCGATTGGAAACGCCGTGGTTCGTCGATTACTTCCACATGGGACGCTTCGACCAGCGCTGGGTCATCGTCAACGCGCTGTGGTACCCGAAGCCGAAGGCGAAGTGAGCCTGGAGTGCGGCGCAGATTGCCGACTCCGCAAGGAAGGAAGATTTCTGCCGGGCATGGTCGAAACGGCGGGTGCCGGGCGGCCCGATGAATCGGTAGATCCACGCCATGCGTGGATGGTGTTGACGGGGTCAGAGCCCTTTCCTGCGGAAAGGGATCCGACCCCAACGTAATTCAATCATCCACGCATGGCGTGGATCTACCGCCTTGGTCGACGGTCTTCCTGGTCATCACCAAAAATGATGCGCGCGCTGCGCTGGTAGCTCCAGTACGCCACGGCCCAGTTCAGCAGCACTACGATGCGGTTGCGGAAACCGATCAGGAAGAACACGTGCGCGGCCAGCCAGAACCACCAGGCCAGTACGCCGGAAAGCTGCAGCCGGCCCAGGTGCACGATCGCGGCCATGCGGCCGATGGTGGCCAGGTTGCCGAAGTCGGCGTACTTGAACGGACCGGGCTCGGGCTTGCCGTGCAGGCGTGCACGGATCACCTCGGCCACGTACTTGCCCATCTGCTTGGCGGCGGGCGCCACGCCGGGCACCGGCTTGCCGTTGGCCTGGTTCAAGGCGGCCAGATCGCCGGCCACGAACAGTTCCGGGTGGCCAGGCAGGGTCAGGTCGGGTTGTACCTGTACGCGTCCGGCGCGGTCCAGCGGCACCTCCAGCGTGCGCGCCAGCGGCGATGCGGCCACGCCCGCGGCCCAGACCACGGTACGTGCCGGTACGAACTGATCACCGAGCCTGAAGCCCTGGCTGTCGATGTCGCTCACCGGAGTACCCGTCAGCACTTCCACGCCCAGTTTTTCCAGCTGCCGGCGTGCCTTCAGCGAAAGCACTTCCGGGAACGAGGACAGCACGCGTGGGCCGGCCTCCACCAGGCGCACCTTGGCGCTGGCCGGGTCGATATGGCGGAACTCGTTGCGCAGCGTATGCCGCGCGATCTCGGCCAGGGTGCCCGCCAGTTCAACACCCGTGGGGCCGCCACCGACCACGGCGAAGCTCAGCCATGCGGCCTTCTTCGCCGGGTCCGGTTCTGCCTCGGCGCGCTCGAAGGCCAGCAGCAGCTTGCGGCGCAGCGCGATGGCATCGTCCAGCGTCTTCAGCCCGGGGGCATCATCGGCCCATTGGTCGTTGCCGAAATAGGCGTGGGTGGCGCCGGTGGCCAGCAGCAGGCTGTCGTAGTCCAGCGTGCTGCCATCGGCCATGCGGATCTGCCGGGCCTGCTTGTCGACGGTCACCACTTCGCCGAGGCGTACTTCCACATTGCGCTGGTGGCCGAGGATGTGGCGCAGTGGTGCGGCGATGTCCGGTGCGGACAGGCCGGCGGTGGCCACCTGGTACAACAGCGGCTGGAACAGATGGTGGTTGCGGCGGTCGACCAGGGTGATGCGTATGCGTTCGCGGGCCAGGGCGCGGGTGGCCCAGAGCCCGGCAAAACCGCCGCCGACAACGACCAGGTGGGGAACGCGCTCGCGACTCATCGACTCACTCCAGTGGGGGCATGGGGGAAGCGTTTGGCATCTTCGCACGGCAGGTGGTTGTCACGTCAGCGCCTGCGTGGATCAGCGATACTCGGGTTCAGGCAACCGCCCGCGAGGAATCCATGAGCGAACCCGAAAAGCGCATCGCCCTGTTGATCGATGCCGACAACGCGCCGGCCTCGAAGATCGACGAGGTCCTGGCTGAAGTCGCCCGCTATGGCGTGGCCAATGTGCGCCGCGCCTATGGCAACTGGAAGAGCCCGCGGCTGAAAGGCTGGGAAGCGGTGCTGCACGAATACGCGATCCGCCCGATCCAGCAGTTCGCGTACAGCAAGGGCAAGAACGCTTCGGACATGGCGATGGTGATCGATGCGATGGACCTGCTCTATGCGCGGAATCTCGATGGTTTCGCCATCGTCTCCAGCGATGCCGATTTCACCCCGATGGTGATGCGCCTGCTGACCGACGGCGTGAAGGTGTATGGCTTCGGCGAGAAGAAAACCCCGGAGCCGTTCGTCAACGCGTGCTCGAAGTTCACCTACCTGGAAGCGCTGGGCCAGACCCATGCCAGCGTGCAGGATGTCGAGCAGGGATCGAGTGAACAACCGTCGAGTGAACAGACGCCCAGCGAGCAGCCAGCGAGCGACGATGCGCGCCCACGCAAGAGCGGCGCGGAAATGCGCAGTGATACGCGGCTGGTGAAGATGTTGCGCCGCGCGGTGTCCTCGGCCGAGGGCGAGGATGGCTGGTCGCATCTGGGGCCGGTTGGCAGCCAGATCGGCAACCAGGCTTCGTTCGATCCGCGCAACTACGGCTATGGCAAGCTCAGTGACCTGCTGGCCGCGATCGGCCTGTTCGAGCTGAAGAAGGACGGCAAGTCGTCCTACGTGCGCGCGCTGCCGAAAAAGAACCGGTAGTGCCGGCCGCTGGCCGGAAAGGAACCGGTAGTGCCGGCCGCTGGCCGGCAATCCCCAGATCCAGATCCCGCATCGGGCACGCACACACCCCAACCGATCAGGCGTATCGTTGCCGCTCGCATTGCCAGCAAGGGAAAACCCGCATGTTGAAGATCTGGGGCCGTCGCAATTCCAGCAACGTCCGCAAGGTGTTGTGGTGTGCCGAGGAGATCGGCCTGCCGTATGAGTCCATCGAAGTCGGTGGCAGCCACGGCGGCACGCAGACGCCGGAGTACCAGGCGATGAATCCCAACAGCCTGGTGCCGGTGATCGAAGACCACGGCCTGCCGCTGTGGGAATCGAACGCCATCGTGCGTTACCTGAGCGCGCGTTATGCGCTGGGCACGCTGTACGCCGAGGACCCGATGGAGCGTGCCCAGGCCGAGAAGTGGATGGACTGGAGCACCTCGCGGATGGCGCCGCTGTACACCGACCTGATCTGGGGCATCATGCGCACCGCCCCGGCGGACCGCGACGAAGCACGGATCAACGCCGCCGTCGTGCGTGCGGGCGATTACCTGGCGATGGCAGATGCGACCCTGGCCAACCAGCCGTGGTTGTCGGGCGAGAACTTCGCGATGGGCGATATCCCGCTGGGCTCGCTGATCTATGCCTGGTTCGAACTGCCGATCCAGCGCCCGGAGCTGCCGCACCTGGCCGACTGGTACGCCCGCCTGCGCGAGCGGCCGGCCTACCAGCGCGGCGTGATGTCGCCGCTGACGTAAGCGAAAGCGTTCGGGGTCAGAGCCCTTTTCTGCGAAAAGGGATCCGACCCCGATAGCCAAGGGGCGGATCCCACCCGACGGGTGGGCTCTGACCCCTCAATACAGATCCGTCGGATCCACATCCAGCGACCAGCGCACCTTGCGTGCTTCCGGCAGCGCGTAAAGCTGCGGCACCAGCTGCGCCAGCACGCCGTGCAACGGCGGCCGCTGCAGCGCAGACAGCAGCAACTGCGTGCGCTGGTAGCCGGCACGGCGCGGCATCGGTGCCGGCATCGGCCCGTAGGCCTCGACCACGTTCTGTTCGCCCAGCAACTGTCGCGCGGCCAGCAGGAACCCATTGGCGTGCTCGATCTGCTGGGCTTCGGCACGCATCAGCGCCAGGTGTGCGAACGGAGGAAAGCCTGCCGCCTCGCGCTGGTTCAGCTCGGCCTGTGCGAACGGGTGGTAGCCGCCGCTCACCAGCGTTTCCAGCAATGGATGCCCGGGATGGTGGGTCTGCAGCCAGACCTCACCAGGATCACGTGCGCGGCCTGCACGGCCCGCCACCTGGATCAGCTGCTGCGCCAGCTTTTCACTGGCGCGGAAGTCGGCCGAGAACAGGCCTTCATCGATGCCCACCACCACCACCAGGGTCAGCTTGGGCAGGTCGTGGCCCTTGGCCAGAATCTGCGTGCCGACCAGGATGCCAGGCTGGTCACCCAGCTTGGCCAGCTGCTGTTCCAGCGCATCGCGGCGCGAGGTGGTGCCGCGGTCGATGCGCACCACCGGAAAATCGGCGAAGGCACTGACCAGATGTTCTTCCAGCCGCTCGGTGCCGATGCCCTGCGGTTGCAGCGCCAGGCTGCCGCAGGCCGGGCAGGCCAGCGGTGCAGGTTGCCGCGCACCGCAGTGGTGGCACTGCAGGCGGCGGCCGCCCCCATGCACGGTCATCGGCGCATCGCAGCGGTTGCAAGGGGCGGTCCAGCCACAGTCATGGCATAGCAGCACCGGCGCGTAGCCGCGGCGGTTCTTGAATACCAGCACCTGCTGGCCGCGCTGCAGATGCTCGCCGATGCCGGCCAGTACGTCGGCCGAGAGGCCGTCATGCAGCGGGCGCTTGCGTACATCCAGAATGCGCACGCGAGGTGGCCGTGCATCACCGGCGCGCTGCTTCAGGCGCAGGTGGGCGTAGCGCCCGGCGTAGGCGTTGTGCAGGGTTTCCAGCGAAGGGGTGGCGCTGCCCAGCAGCACCGGGATACCCAATGCCTTGGCCCGCACCAGGGCGAAATCGCGTGCGTGGTAGCGGATGCCGTCCTGCTGCTTGTAGCTGCCGTCGTGTTCCTCATCGACGATCAGCAGGCCGGCCTGCGGCAGCGGCGTGAATACTGCCGAGCGGGTGCCGACGATGACCCGCGCTTCGCCACGTGAGGCCGCTGCCCAGACACGCGCGCGCTCGTTGTCGTTCAAGCCGGAATGCAGGGCGTGCACCGCGATACCCAGGCGGCCACGGAAGCGCGCCAGGGTCTGCGGGGTCAGGCCGATTTCCGGCACCAGTACCAGCGCCTGCTTGCCCTGTGCCAGGCAATGGATGATCGCCTGCAGGTAGACCTCCGTCTTGCCGCTGCCGGTCACGCCATCCAGCAGGAACGGCTGGAAACCCGTGACGGCGTTGATCGCGGCCACGGCCTCGGCCTGCTCCGGGTTCAGGCTGGGGCCGGGCAGCGGCTGCGCATGCTGGGGCGCCACGCTCATAGCCACGCGTTCGGCCAGTTCGCGCTTGGCCAGGCTGCGCGCAGCGGTGCGCCAGTCCTGCATGCGTTCGCCCAGCACGTCTTCATCCACGATGGCCTCGGCCAGCAGTTCCGCCAGTTGCCGGGGGCGGCTGCCAGCGCGCAGCTTGTCTCGCTGGACGCGTCCTTCGGCGGTCAGCTGCCAGCCCCAGTGATGGGTGTCGGGCAGCGCCTCGCCATGGCGCAGCGGGCCGGGCAGGGAGGTGCTCAGCACCTCGCCCAGAGGGGCGTGGGTGTAGCGCGCCAGCCATTGCAGGCTCTGCCACAGCTCGCCCTGCAGCAGCGGATGCGGGTCGCACCAGGCCAGCGCTTGGCGCAGGCCCTGACCGTCGTCGGTCTGACCGTGGCCGACCACCACGCCGACCAGCTCGCGGTTGCCGAACGGCACCTTCAGCCGGCAGCCGACCGCGACCGCGGGGGCCTCACCCTCCGGCGACAGGTAGTCGAACAGACGGGGCAGGGGGACGGGCAGGGCGACCTGCAGGGTCGGAATCGGTGAAAGCATCGGGCCAGTGTACCGGGCCATGCGCGCGCGAATGGCGGAGCGCGAGGCGGCCGGGCGACGTCCGCTGAATCATAAATGTCACCTAAATATCGGTGTCCATTGGAGATTCAGTCTTATCCACATGTTCTGTGGATAACGTTGTGTGTTACCGGTCAGCGGGAACGCAGGAAGCCGATGGCGACGGCCTCATGCTCGGGTTGGTCAAAAAATCGCCATATATAAAATGCTTTCATAATCAATAATTTAAGTGTGAAACATTGCTGAAACAGAGTGAATTCAGCTGGATGCCCCAGTTTTCCGCAGCGGGGGCGTGGTGCTGTGCACAACCTGCAGCACGAAGCGCCTGAGGACGCAAGTCCTGCCGGGCGCCGATGGCCTGCCGCTATCATGCCGGTAGACCTTTGGAGTGACCGATGACGGCTGTGCCCGCCCCTGTTTCCTCGACCGCGGCCGGCGCGTTGTCGGCGTTCCTGCGTGGCGTCGAACGCCGTGCCCTGGTGGTGGCTGAACTACAGTGCGGTGAAGCCGCCCGTGCCGAGCAGACCCTGGTGGCGGTGATGCGCGCCTTCGCTGCCGTTGCCAGCGACTTGCCGATGGCGCAGTGGCCGACCCGCTTCTGGACCCTGCTGGGGCAGCGCCAGGCGCTACGCGAGCCGGTGGGCGGGCAGTGGGCGCCACCGTTGGCCGCGCTGGGCGGGATGGAGCCCCTGCCGCGCCTGGCGCTGTTGCTGCGGGTGGGCGGCAGCCTGGATGAGGGCATCGCCATGCGCGTGCTCGACCAGGACGAGGCCAGCTACCAACATCTGCTGGCCGACGCCTGCCCGCGCGATGCCTACGGCCAGCCCGATGCCTCGGCCTGGCGTCAACTGGCCGAACAGGTACAGGCGCGTATCCGCGACCTGCCGGCCAAGCGCCTGCAGCAGTTGCAGCAGCCAGCGGCACCGGCTGCCAACAATGAAACCCCGACCGCCAGCTGGCGCACACCGCAGCGGGATGAGCGTGCGCCTGCCAACGGCAAGCGCCGCCGTGCGAACGCCAAGCCGCGCTGGCGCGGTCCGTTGATCCTGCTGGTGACCGTGGCTGTGCTGCTTGCCGCTGCACTGGGCTGGCGCCATTGGCAGGGCCATGCGCTCGGCAGTGATGCACCGCTGCCGGAGGGTGTCGTGGGCGATGCCGGTCCGGTCACGGTGGAAGCGCTGCCGCCGAGCAAGGTCAACGCCACGCCGGCTGCGACCCCGGCCCAGGCCGCCGACGACGCCACCATGCTGGCCGATCGCGACTATCCGCTGGTGGCCGATGCCAATCTGTATGCCTGGACCGCCGCTGGCGGCCCGCTGCCGGTGGACGAATCGCAATCCAAGCCGAGCCGGCCCGAGCCGGCCAGCGCCACGCTGGAAACTGCTGCTGCCGATGAATAAGACCGTGTTCGCCAGCCTGCTGCTGGCCCTGCCGTTGTCGCTGTCGGCCGCGCCGCAGACCGTAAACGTGCCGTTGCCGCCGCCGTCGCCCGGGACCGAGGTGGCTACCCCGGCTCCCGCCGCTGCGCCGTCGGCGTTTGCCCAGCTCGATGCCCAACAGCAGCGTCAGCGCCGTGCCGACTATGCCGCGTGGCGGGCATTGCCGGAGGGCGAGCGTGAGCGCATCCGCCAGGCCGCGGCGCGATTCAATGCGTTGCCGGCCGATCAGCAGCAGCGACTGCGCCAGCAGTTCCAGGCGCAGGACCAGGCGTTCCGTGAAGGCTGGCGGCTGGGCCCGCAGCTGGGCCTGGAGTTCCCCAAGCTGCACGGCCTGTTCGGCTTCGTGCCGGCGGAACAGCGTGAGGCCGCGCTGGCCGTGCTGCGCCAACTCAGTCCGGCGCAGCTGGCCCAGCTGGCGCTGGTCGCGCAGCGCACGCCGCCGCAGGAACGCGAAGCGGTGCGCAGCGCCTTCCTCGTCGTGCCGGCCACCGAGCGCGACACCTGGCTCAAGCGTCAAGCCGGGCATTAAAAAGGGGACGGAGGGGATTAAGTCGTTTCAGGACCGTCAGTGCCAGATGCGACTTAATCCCCTCCGTCCCCTTTTCTGTGGGGCCTGCTGAAACCCAGCATTCACGCCATGTCATGGGAATGCGCGCGCGGCACGCGTAAGATGGCGGCCCGCAACCCGGTGCCTGTGCCCTTCGCGCGCAACCGTAGTTCGCGTCAAGCACCTTATGTCTACTGCAACCTCCACGCCGCGCTTCAGCAAGGAAGTCGGCGCTACCGGTCTGCTCGCCCTGCCGCTTGTGCTCGGGCATGTCTCCACCGGTCTGATCTCCTTCGTCGACAACGTGATTGCCGGCCACCACGCAACATCCACCCTGGCCGCGGTGACTATCGGCACGGCGCTGCTGTGGCTGCCGATGCTGATCCCGATCGGCACCCTGATCTCGCTCACCGCCTCGGTGTCGCAGCTGCATGGCGCGGGCCGCGAGCGCGAGATCGGCCCGCTGTTCCGGCAGGCACTGTGGCTGGCGCTGGGTCTGGGCCTGATCATGTTCACCTTCCTCACCGTGGTGCCGCCGCTGCTGCCCGCGTTCGGCATCGCGCCGGACATCGTGCCCGGCGCGACCGCGTTCCTGCATGCGGTGCGCTGGGGTGGCCCGGCGCTGACCCTGTACTTCTGCATGCGCTACCTCAGCGAGGGCATGCACTGGACGCTGCCGACCATGCTGATCGGCTTCGGTGGCCTGGTGGTGCTGGCGCCGATGGGCTATGTGCTGGCCAACGGCAAGCTCGGTTTCCCTGAAATGGGCGCCGAAGGCCTGGGCATCGCCTCGGCGGTGATGATGTGGCTGCAGGCGATCGCCTTCGGTACGTATCTGTGGTTCACCAAGCGCTTTGCCCACCTGCAGCTGTTCTCGCACTTCGAAGGCCCTCGCTGGTCGGCCATCTGGGACCTGCTGCGCACCGGCCTGCCGATCGGAATTACGGTGCTGATGGAAGGTGGACTGTTCATCGTTACCGCGCTGCTGATCGGCCGCCTGGGTGCCAACGAAGCGGCTGCGCACCAGATCGCGATCAACGTCGCGCAGTTGTGCTTCATGATCCCGATGGGTGTGGCCGAGGCCACCACCGTGCGCGTGGGCCATGCGGTCGGCCGCGGCGATGGCTTCGGCGTGCGCCGCGCGGCCTGGGCCGGCTACGCGATCATCATGGGTACGCAGACGCTGTCGGCGGCGGTACTGCTGTTCGGCCACGATGCCATCGTCGGTGTCTACACCAACGACCTGGCGGTGGCCGGTCTGGCCTCGACCCTGCTGCTGTACGCGGCCACCTTCCAGTTCCCCGACGGCATCCAGGTGCTGTCGGCGGGTGCGCTGCGCGGCCTGAAGGACACCCGCGTGCCGATGTTCATCGCCATGTTCGCGTACTGGGGCCTGGGCATGCCGCTCGGCGCCGGGCTCGGCCTGGGGCTGGGCATGGGCCCGCAGGGCATGTGGATCGGCCTGATCGTCGGCCTGACCGCCGCCGCCATCCTGATGGGCTGGCGCCTGCGTCGCAGCAGCCTGCGCATCGGCCAGTCCAGCCTGTCCTGATCCTTCCCGCCCGCCCCGATGACCCGTGGCGGGCGATCCCCTGACTTGTGTCCGATGCCGCATCACGCGGCACCGGCTATGCTGGCACTACGGCAAGAAGCCTTCCGGAGCGTTCCATGAATCAACCCGTGCCCCCGCTGCCCCCGGCGCGTCGCAACCCCGTCGCCAGTTTCTTCATCGGGCTGTGGGACGTCATGAATTTCACCCGCCGGTTGATCCTCAACCTGGTGTTCTTCGGCCTGCTGTTCCTGCTGCTGGTGATGTTCGTCATCGCCGCCGGCATGGGCGCCGGTGCCAGCAAATCGCTGCAGGACCGCACGACCCTGGTGATCGCGCCGGAAGGCCGCCTGGTCGAACAGTTCAGCGCCGACCCGGTCAGCCGCGCGCTGGCCAAGGCGGTGGGTGACAACGGCGCCGAAGAGATCCAGCTGCGCGACCTGCTGCGGGTGATCGAGTCGGCCAAGGAAGACAAGAAGGTCGAGCGCGTGGTGCTGGAGCTGGACAAGCTGCAGCCCTCCGGCTTCGCTTCGCTGCGTGAAGTGGCCGCTGCGCTGCAGGACCTGCGTGCGTCCGGCAAGCAGCTGGTGGCCTACAGCGAAAGCATGGGCCAGTCGCAGTACCTGCTGGCGGCGCAGGCCGACGAGGTCTACCTGGACCCGATGGGGTCGGTGGTGCTCGAGGGCCTGGGCCGTTACCGCCAGTACTTCCGCACCGGCCTGCAGGACAAGCTGGGCGTGGACGTGCACCTGTTCAAGGTGGGCGAGTACAAGTCCGCCGCCGAGCCGTACGTGCTCGATGCTGCGTCGCCGGCATCGAAGGAAGCCGACCTGTTCTGGATGAACGACGTGTGGCAGCGCTACCTGGGCGACATCGCCAAGGCCCGCCGCCTGGATCCGGCACAGCTGGCCGCCGGCATCGACACACTGCCGGAAGGCATCTCTGCCGCCGGTGGTGACCTGGCCAAGTTCGCCCTGCAGCAGAAGCTGGTGACCGCGCTGAAGACCCGCGAGGAATTCGAGGATCTGATGATCGAGCGTGGCGTGGCCGACGAAGATGCCGACGGTGGTTTCCGCAACGTCGACTTCGGCCGCTACCTGGCCCTGCTCGACGCGCGCCGCAACCCGGTGGACTCGCGTCCGCAGGTGGCGGTGGTGGTGGCAGCCGGCGAGATCAGCGGTGGCGACCTGCCGGCCGGCCGCATCGGTGGCGAGTCGACCTCGGCGCTGCTGCGTGCCGCGCGTGACGACGAGAATGTGAAGTCGGTGGTGCTGCGCGTCAATTCGCCGGGTGGTGAAGTGTTCGCCTCCGAGCAGATCCGTCGCGAAGTGGTGGCCCTGCAGGCCGCCGGCAAGCCGGTGGTGGTGTCGATGGGCGACCTGGCCGCCTCCGGTGGCTACTGGATCAGCATGAATGCCGATCGCATCTACGCCGATCCGTCGACCATCACCGGTTCGATCGGCATCTTCGGCATGGTGCCGAACTTCAGCCGCGCGCTGGACAAGATCGGCGTGCACACCGACGGTGTCGGTACGACCCGCTTTGCCGGTGCCTTCGACGTTACCCGCCCGATGGACCCGGCCGTGGGCCAGGTCATCCAGTCGGTGATCAACAAGGGTTACGCCGACTTCACCGGTCGTGTTGCCGACGCCCGCAAGAAGCCGGTCGAGGCTGTCGACGAAGTGGCCCGTGGCCGCGTGTGGAGCGGTGCGCAGGCCAAGGAACGCGGCCTGGTCGACGCCTTCGGTGGCCTGAAGGACGCCGTGGCCGATGCCGCCAGCCGTGCCAAGCTGGGCAAGGCCGACGCCTACCGGGTGCGTTACATCGAGAAGGCTGCCACGCCGTTCGCGCAGTTTGTCGGCGGCTTCGCCGGCAGCCGCGCCGGCGCCTGGATGCTGTCCGACTCGGGCATGGCGCGGATGATGCTGGCGCGTGCGATGCCGGAAGTGGACACTCAGCTGCGCTTCGTCGAGAACGCGGCCCGCGACAAGGGCAACGGCGCGCCGGTGAAGGCGCTGGCGTACTGCTTCTGCGGGTTCTGATCGCAGCGTCCATCCACGCATGGCGTGGATCTACTGGAAACGCCCGGCTCTGGCCGGGCGTTTTTGTTTGGCAGCGCCGGGCATGGCCTGGCGCTACCGCTGTAGATCATTGCGTCGCGTCGGCCTCGGCCTTCTGCTCGCGTGCGGCAGCATCTTCCACGGCCTTCTGCGCGCTCTTGGCGCGATCCAGCGGTTCTTGCATCGCACGGGCCATCGCCTGTGGTGCCGGTGGCTTCTCCGGGTTGGGCGTCGGCGGTCGTTGGCACGCTGCCAGCAGCACGGTGGCCAGCAGCGGCGTGGACACGATCAGGATGCGCATGGCGGCTCTCCGCAGTGGGCGTGCGCGCAGTGTCGCATTCCGGGCAGGGGGCTGCCGTGAGCGCGTATCCTTGCCGCATCGAAACACATCGGGCGCGGCCCCGGAGGACACATGACCCAGCAACGGTGGCGCCTGGACGGCCAGACCGCCCTGATCACCGGTGCCAGCGCCGGCATCGGCCTTGCGATCGCACATGAACTGGCGGGCTTCGGCGCCGACCTGATGATCGTCGGGCGCGATATCGACATGCTGGAGACGGTGCGCGACGAACTGCTGGACGTGTATCCGCAGCACCAGGTGCACGCGCTGGCCGCCGATGTCTCCGATGACGAGGACCGCCGGCAGATCCTGGACTGGGTGGAAGACCACAGCGATGGCCTGCACATCCTGGTCAACAACGCCGGTGGCAACATCAGCAAGCCGGCCACCGAGTACTCCGAAGACGAGTGGCGCAACATCTTCGAGACCAATCTGTTCTCGGCGTTCGAACTGTCGCGCTATGCGCACCCGCTGCTGGCACGCCACGCCTCGTCAGCGATCGTCAATGTCGGCAGCGTGTCCGGCCTGACCCATGTGCGCAGCGGCGTGGTCTACGGCATGACCAAGGCCGCGATGCACCAGATGACCCGCAACCTGGCCGTCGAATGGGCCGAAGACGGCATCCGGGTCAACGCGGTAGCGCCGTGGTACATCCGCACGCGGCGCACGTCCGGTCCGTTGTCGGACCCGGACTACTACGAGGAAGTGATCAACCGCACGCCGATGCGCCGCATTGGCGAGCCGGAGGAAGTGGCCGCGGCGGTGGGCTTCCTGTGCCTGCCAGCAGCCAGCTATGTCACTGGCGAGTGCATCGCCGTCGACGGTGGGTTCCTGCGTTACGGGTTCTGATCACCGCCTCCCGCCGGGCATGGCCCGGCGCTGCCCGGACATCGCCGCGGCATGTCCGGCGGAGGTCGAGTAGATCCACGCCATGCGTGGATGCAGTCACCGCGGTACCGGCCCGGCGGAGGTCGAGTAGATCCACGCCATGCGTGGATGCAGTTACCGCGGTACCGGGCAGTTGCTGGCTTCCAGCACACGCTGCAGGCGTTCGCGATCGTCGCGTGCGGCATCGCGGCTCTCCGGCGTGACGAAGCGCTCGCGGCCGCGCGCATCGCGGAAGCGCTGCTGCCAGCTGCCGCAGCGCTGTGCCTCGGGCAGTTCCTCGCAGCGGTCGCGCACCACTTCGCAGCCGGCGGCGTTGACCGGCGTGACACCGCCCAGGCCCTGCACCGTCATCAGTTCGCAGCGACCGGGCGCGGCCTCGTACTCGTACAGATAGCCCCCGCCCTGACCGTCGGTGCACTGGAAGATCGGCGGCAGCGGCGGCTTCGGCGGGCCGTCGCTGGCGGCGGACTGGGCTTCGGCGTCGCGTCGCAGCGTCGCGCTGTCGAGGATCTGGTTGCCGCCTTCGCGTTCAACCATTCCCGCTTCCATGATCGTGCGCCCTTCGTCCGCGCGGCGAGGTGCCGCTGGGGCTGCGGGGGCAAGGGCCGGCACGGGCAGTGCGGGCGGTGCGGGTGCCGGTGCGGCGACGGCAGCGGGTGCGGGCTCGGGCTCGGGCGCAATCACTGCCGGCTGCGCACTGGCGGGGTCTGGAACGCGCAGCACCTGCTGTTTGCTGCCGGCGGGGCAGGGCGTACGCTGCAGGGTCGGCACGTCGCTGCTGCTGGAAGTACAGCGATAGACCACGCCCGTTTCGGCCAGTGCGCTGCCAGGCAGCAAGGCCAGGGCCAGCCAGATCAGTTTGTTCATGCGCACAGCGTACAGGCTGTGATGCGGAGCCGCGCTCAGCGTTGGCAATCGCGCGACATGCGCGCGTCGATGCTGCGCTGTTCGTTGCTGATGGCCGTACGCTCGCTCTGCAGCGCACTGTTGTAGCGACGATCCAGCTCCCAGCGCCGGTCGCGCAGGCGCGCGCACACGTCCTGCGGTGGCAGCGCATGGCAACTGTCACGAACCAGGACGCTGCCGGCGGGAACCTGCACCCCCATGGCGACCGGGGGCGGGCGATAACCTGCGCCTTCACCGATGGCGGTCCCGACCGGTGTGCCAAAGGCTGGACGCGGGCCGGGATGGGCGTGGCCGCGATGCCCGTGCGGCAGCCAGACACTGGTCCACAAGGGGACCCAACGTGGATTGCCTTCGTTGTTGTCGCTGGTGTAGCGCTGGCCATCCTCGGCGACGCACTCGTACATCGGCTGCGGCGGTTGGATGTAGACGTGGCGTACTTCGCGCTCGCGGATGACCGGGGTTTCGGCAGGGGCGGGTGGCGTGGCATCGCTGCGCACCACCCGCGGCGCAGGATCGCGCGGACGCTGCATGTCCCGCACTTCCTGGCGGCCGCTGTTGCAGGGCGTGTCCTGCAGGGCGACGGCGCCATTGCTGGCAACGCAGCGGTACACGCGGACGTCCTCGGCGGCCAGCGCAGTGCATGGCAGCAGCAGGCACAGGCCCAGGGTGGTGCGCAGCAGGTTCATGGCCGCAGGGTGCGCGATTGTCCGTGGCTGTGCAATCGCCGGCTCAGGAGCGCAGCACGTTGCCGCTGAGCGCATCGCGGATCGGGGTTGGCTGGCCCAGGCCACCGGTCTGCCCGTCGAGGATGCCGTCGAGCAGGCGCAGCAGGCGTGGGTCCAGCTCTTCGCGGCTGCGTGCCGGCGGTTCACCGGCCAGATTGGCGCTGGTGGATACCAGGGGGCCGCCCCAGGCGCGGCACAATTCCGCCACCAGCGGGTGGGCACTGATGCGCACGGCGATGCCGCTGTGCTCGCCGGTGACCCAGGGTTGCGCGCGCGGACCGGCTGGCAGGATCCAGGTATTGGCGCCGGGCCAGCTGGCCAGCACTGCACGCTGGCGGGCATCGGGCAGCGCCTGCAGGCGCACCCAACCTTCCAGCTGCGCCAGCTCGGCGGCGACCAGGATCATGCCCTTCTCGATCGGGCGCTGCTTCAGCCGCAGCACCATGTGCACCGCAGCTTCGTGCGACGGGTCGCAACCCAGGCCCCAGACCGCTTCGGTCGGATAGGCGATCACGCCGCCTGCGCGGAGCGAGGCGACAGCAGAGTGCAGGGTGAGTTCTTTCATGGCAGCGACCGGCCCGGCGTGGGCCTTCATTATCCCCCCGCTGTGTGCAGAAGGGGTGGTGGGTGCGGACGGTAGGTGCGGACCGTTGGTCCGCACACCTTGACCCTCATCCACGCATGGCGTGGCAGAGCATCCACGCATGGCGTGGATCTACTTCTTTACAGCGGCCTTCTTGGCCGGGGCCTTCTTCGCGGCGGCCTTCTTGACGGCCTTCTTGGCGGGGGCTTTCTTGGCTGCCGCCTTCTTCGGCGCGGCTTCCTTCTTCACGGCCGCCTTCTTGGCCGGCGCTTTCTTGGCGGCGGCCTTCTTGCCGAAGCCCTTGCGCACCGGCTTGCCGGTTTCTTCCATCAGCTGCTGCACTTCAGCCAGGGTCAGCGATGCCGGCTCGCGATCCTTGGGGATCTTGCCGTTCATCTTGCCGTCGCTGATATACGGACCGAAGCGGCCGTTCAGCACCTGGATGTCACTGCCCTCGAACTCCTTGATGATCCGGTTGCGCGCGATCTCTTCCTTCTCTTCGATCAGGAACACGGCGCGGGCCAGGTCGATGGTGTACGGGTCGTCTTCCTTCTTCAGCGAGGCATAGGTGCTGCCACGCTTGGCGAACGGGCCGAAGCGACCGATGCCGACACTGACATCCTCGCCCTTGTCCTCACCCAGGGCACGCGGCATCAGGAACAGCTCCAGCGCGTCTTCCAGAGTGATGGTGTGCATCGACTGGCCCGGGCGCAGCGAAGCGAACTTGGGCTTCTCCTCGGCGTCCTCGGCGGTGCTGCCGATGGCTGCATACGGCCCGAAGCGGCCCAGGCGCACACTGACCGGCTTGCCGGTCTTGGGGTCGGTGCCCAGTTCGCGTGCACCGCTGGCCTCGGCACGGTCGACCGATTCCTTCTTGTCTTCGACCAGTTCCTTGAACGGCTCCCAGAAGCGCGACATCAGCGGGATCCACTCTTCCTCGCCGCGCGAGACGGCGTCGAGCTCGTCCTCGAGCTTGGCGGTGAAGTCGTAGTCCACGTACCGGGTGAAGTGACTGGACAGGAACTTGGATACCGCGCGGCCGACATCGGACGGGCGGAAGCTGCGGCCTTCCATTTCCACATATTTGCGGAACAGCAAGGTCTGGATGATCGAGGCGTAGGTCGAGGGACGGCCGATGCCGTATTCTTCCAGCGCCTTCACCAGCGCCGCTTCGGTGAAACGCGGCGGCGGCTGGGTGAAATGCTGGTCGGCCACGATGCGTTCCAGCGGCACGCGGTCGCCGGGCTTCATCGCCGGCAGCTTGCGGCCTTCGTCCTCGTCCTCGGCGCTCTTGTTGTCCTTGCCTTCTTCGTACACGGCCAGGAAGCCGGGCACCACCACGGTGGTGCCGCTGGCGCGGAATACATGGTCGCTGCCGGCCGACAGATCGACGCTGACGGTGTTGAGCGTGGCCGGGATCATCTGGCAGGCCACCGCACGCTTCCAGATCAGTTCGTACAGCTTGCGCTCGTCATCGGTCAGGTAGCGCGATACCTGCGCGGGCGTGCGCAGCGCCGACGTCGGGCGCACCGCTTCGTGCGCTTCCTGAGCGTTCTTCGACTTGGTCTGGTAGGTGTTGGGCTGGTCCGGCAGCGAGGCGATGCCGTAGTCACGGGCGATCACGTCGCGGATTTCGGCCAGTGCATCCTGCGACAGGTTCACCGAGTCGGTACGCATGTACGAGATCAGGCCGACGGTGCCTTCGTCGCCGATGGCCACGCCTTCATACAGCTTCTGCGCCACCTGCATGGTCTTGCGGGTAGTGAAGCCGAGCTTGCGCGAGGCCTCCTGCTGCAGCGTGGAGGTGGTGAACGGCGGTGCCGGGCGGCGCTTGCGCTCCTTGCTGGCCACGTCGGTGACGTGCAGCGCACCCTGTGCGGCCTGCTGGATGCGCAGGCGGGCAGCCTCGGCGGTGTCGCCGTCGGTGACGGTGAACTGCTCGAACTTCTGCCCGTCCAGCTTGATCAGCTTGGCGTTGAAGTGCTGCGACGGGTGCGCGCACTCGGCGGCGATCGACCAGTACTCGCGGGCGATGAAGGCTTCGATCTCTTCCTCGCGCTCGACGATCATGCGCAGCGCCGGGCTCTGCACGCGGCCGGCGGACAACCCGCGCTGCACCTTGCGCCACAGCACCGGTGACAGGTTGAAACCGACCAGGTAATCCAGCGCGCGGCGCGCCTGCTGGGCGTCGACCAGGTCGGTGGCGATTTCGCGTGGCTGGCTGATGGCTTCCTTGATCGCGCGCGGGGTGATCTCGGTGAACACCACGCGCTGCATCGGCTTGTCCTTGACCAGCCCGCGTTCCTTCAGGATCTCGGCGATGTGCCAGCTGATCGCCTCACCCTCGCGATCCGGGTCGGTTGCCAGCAGGATGTCGTCGGCGCCCTTGGCAGCCTTGGCGATCGCATCGACGTGCTTTTCGTTCTTGTCGATCACGTCGTAGTGCATGGCGAACCCGTTGTCCGGGTCGACTGCGCCTTCCTTCGGAATCAGGTCACGCACATGCCCATACGAGGCCAGGACGGTGTAGTCCTTGCCGAGGTATTTGTTGATCGTCTTGGCCTTGGCCGGCGATTCAACGATGAGCAGGTGCTTGGGCATGTCGGGAAAGGTCTGTGGGCGGACCGGGGGAAGGGGCCGCTAGGGTGGAGCAAACGGCCGCATTAGTGAAGCGGCCACGGGCAAATCCATAAACTGAACGCCCGGTAGTGTGCCGGGCGTTCAGGTTTCACCTTATTAGAGGAATCACGCCCAGCCAGCCCATGTCAAGCAGCGAGGCGTGAGGATGGCCGTTCATGAGGCCATCTTGGCGATGAAGCCGACCGCGGCCACCAGCAGGACCAGGCCCGCCAGCGACAGCAGCGCGGTCAGCACCAGCACCACGATGGTGACCGTGCCCAGCTCCCGGCGCTGCAGGTGCGGCTGGTCGGTATAGGCCCAGCGGTCGACCACCAGGGTGTCGCAGATCATGTCGTGCAGGCCCTGCTTGCGCTCGGTGAACGCCGCCATCAGGAAGCCGATGCCGAGGGTGAAGCTGCTCAGCAGCATGGCCCAGTAACGACCGAAGGCGCGGGCCTTGGTCAGGCGCTCGCCATTGCCGCGCACGACCTTGATGCCGACGGCCATCTTGCCCAGCGTGGCGCCGCCACGCGAGGCATGGAACCAGGTGTAGTACGCCATGCCGATGCCCAGGTTGATCAGCGCGCTGGCCAGCTGCGCGACGATTTCGATGGACGATTCGCCACTGCCGACCGCACCCATGCTGGCGCCGAGGACCACGCCGAGGATGGCGCCGATGATGCTGCCCGGGATGACCAGCACCAGGTAATCGATCATGTAGGCCGCCACGCGCTTCCAGAAGCCGGCGTAGATCACTTCGCCGCCCACCACTGGCTGTGCATTGCCCGCAGCACCGGCGGCGGCCGGCGCGTTGTACGGCGAGCTGCTGATGGCGCCGGTGCCGGGCAGGGGAGCGGTGCCGTTGTCGATGGCAGCGTAGTCGCCGCGCAGGTCGAAGCCGCCGCTGCTGCTGGCGGTGCCGGCATCGGCCAGCGTCTGCAGCCCGAGCTCGTCGACCACCTGGCGCAGCGCGGCCCACTGCGCCATGCCTTCATGCCAGACCAGGGTGTCCAGGTTCAGTTGGCCGCGCTGGAAGCGCTGGCGGATGTCCTGGACCGGCAGCGGGCCCTGGCGTTGCTGCCCTTCGGCGTAGTACCACTCAGTCATTGCATGTTCCCTGTTGGGTCGTCCTTGGAGGGGATGGCGTACGTGCGGCTCAACCGCGGCACGACGCTGGCAGATACTTGTCGTCGCTTTCGCCGGTGCATTCCCAGCGGCCGCTGTCGCGGTCATATTCCAGCCACAGCAGGTCGCCGTCGATGCTCTTGCCCGGCACGGCCAGCGTGGCTTCGATGCCGCAATGGCCGTTGTTGAAGCGGCCGATGTTCACGGCTGACAGGCCGGCATGGGCGAAGTCGCCCGGTGCCGGGAAGCCTGCGTCGTTGGCGCCCGGGCAGCGGCCTTCGTCATCGGCGAAATGCTGGACCTGGTCCTTCAGCGGCTGCAGCACGGTAACCGCGCCGGAGACCTTGCTGCGCAGGGTGTAGTCGTTGTACGCAGGCAGGGCGATGGCGGCGAGGATGGCCACGATCGGCACCAGCACCAGCAACAGGGCGCCACCGATGATGGCGGTCAGTGCGCAACCTGAGAGTTTCTTCTTCGGAGGCGGCAGCGCCGCAGCCGATGCGCTGGTTGCGTAGGGTGTGGAGGGGGGCAGCACCGGCGGTTGCGGCGGCAGCGCGACGGGTTCCGGTTCGGGCTCGACATCGACCGGCGGTGCGGCGGCGTCCAGCGCCGGCACGATCAGGCCGAGTTCGTCCACGACCGTGCGCAACGGCTGCCATTGCGGCAGCCCGTCGCGCCAGACCAGGGTGTCCAGGGAGATCTGGTTGTTGCGGAACAACTCGACCAACTGTTCCGCCGGCAGCGGGCCTTGCTGCCGGTTGCCTTCTGCATGGAACCACTCGCTCACGGGGACGCTCCTGAATGCGCTATGCCCCCAAGTGTACGGTCAGTGCAGGGGTTCTGGCTCGTCCATGAACATCTGCGTTTCCATCCAGGCATAGGCCGCTTCGGAACCGGGCTGGTTGAACAGCACCATCAGCACGACCCACTTCAGGTCGTCCAGGTCCAGTTCGTCCTGGTCCAGGGCCATGGCGCGGTCCAGCACCAGCTCACGCTGGTCGGCGTCGAGGATGCCGTGCTGTTCCAGGTACAGCAGGAAACCACGGCATTCCACGTCCAGCTTGTCCAGCTCGGGGCCGTGGTAGACGCGCACGGGGCCATCGACCCTTGCCTGGGCCACGCTCGGCCGCTGCGCGGCCAGGGCATCGAGCCAGTCGAATGCCTTGTTGATCTCGGTTGGGCTGAAACCGGCCTGGATCAGGCCGTTCTGCAGCGAATCGCGGTCACGGATCAGGTCCGCATCTTCGCTGAAATAGTGTTCAAACAGGTACAGCAGTACGTCCAGGATGCTCTCTTTCATTGCCCCTCGGCCTGCGTCGCGCGACGCTGTGGAGGTGAAGAAACTAGGGAGTTCGACAGTAGCGGCCGTGTACGCACACCACGATTCCCGCCAGTTCCATGGCCAGCAGCATGGAGGACACCTCGGACGCCGTCAATCCACAGCGCGTGATCAGTGAATCCATACCGCTTGGGTTGTGGTCCAGGGCCCGCCACAAGCACTGGTAGTCAGGGTCGTCGGCCCAGCGTGCCGGCAGGAGCGCCGGCGGTGCCTGTTCAGTGGGGGTGGCCAACCGCGATTGCAAGTCCGGCAGCTGCTGGCGCAGGGCCGGGGCCAGCAGCTCCAGCACTTCCTCGGGGCGCTCCACCAGCGCGGCGCCTTCGCGGATCAGCCGGTGGCAGCCCGCCGCACGTGGATTGAGCACCGAGCCGGGCAGGGCGCAGACCTCGCGGCCGGCCTCGGCGGCCAAGCGTGCCGTGATCAGGGCGCCCGAGCGCTGGGCGGCCTCGACGACCACCGTCGCCAGTGCCAGCCCGGCCACCAGCCGGTTGCGCGCCGGGAAATGGCCAGGCCGTGCCGGTGTGCCCGGCAGGTATTCGCTGAGCACCACGCCTTCGGCCGCGATCTGCGCCTGCAGCCGGGCGTGGTTGTCCGGGTAGGCCCGGTCGGGTCCGGTCCCGATCACTGCCACGGTGCAGCCGCCTGCGTCCAGCGTGGCCTGGTGGGCGGCGGCATCGATACCGGCGGCCAGTCCGCTGGTCACGGCCAGGCCTGCCTCGACGAAGCAGCTGGCAAAACGCGCTGCCAGCGCCCGCCCACCGGGCGTCGGCGAACGGCTGCCGACCAGCGCCACCGAGGGTCGCCACGCCAGGCTGGGGTCGCCGGCCACGAACAGCGCCAGTGGCGGGTTGGGGACGTCCAGCAGGGACGGAGGAAAGGCCGGGTCGGTGAAGGCGAGCAGATGGTGGTTGTCGTCCTGCAGCCAGCGCAGGCCTGCGGCCGAGGTTCGGGTATCGGGGCCTTCCAGTGCCGCGCACTGTTCTGGCGTGCAACCGTGCGCGCGCCAGTTCGCGGCGCCCTGCGTGATCGCAATCTCCGCGCTCCCCGCGGCCTGCAGCAGGGCCCGCCGTGGCGCCAACGCGCCGCCTGCCATCAGCAGGCGCAGCAGCGCCTCATCAATTTGCTTGGTCATTCCCCACTATCGACCGCATGCAACAAAGGCGCCCTAGGGCGCCTTCGCGTGTGGCTGTCAGACTTTGCCGGGAATGCCTGCCGGCCAGCGGCCGGCACTACCCGGGGTGGCCGGGCAGCCCGGCGATGGTTACTTCGCGTCCGGATGCAGCGCGTTGTAGCCCACGCGCACCGGTTTCACGCCCTGCATCACCAGCGCATAGCTGACGTTGTCGAAGGTGCGGAACACCATTGCGTGCGCGGCATACTCATCCGGCATCACCACCCGGCCGACGGTGCCGCTGAGCGCCTCGTCCGTGCGCGAGGAGGTCGGGTACTTCATGCGATCCGCTACATGGCGGCCCGGCCGCCACAGCGAAAACACGGTGCCGTTGTCCACGCCCTGGGAGCGGCCCGCCGAAATCGCGATCACGTCGCGCGGGCCACCCGCGGTGAACATGTCGGTCACCGCCAGCACGCGCACGTCCACGACCTCGACGCTGGCCGCCGGTACATGCGGCACGAACTGCAGGTCGTATGGTCGGGCCTCGACCGGAACCAGACGGTCGCCAACGCGGACCTCGCGGCCGCCCTCGTTCTTGTCCAGCACCAGGGTGGACGCCTGGACCTTGCCGCCGGCGACCTGGGTGATGGTGCCGGTGGCGACCTGGGCCAGTTCATAGCCGAGCACGCCGCGGCGGGGGTTGGGGGCGCTGTAGTCCCGCCACAGGTTGCCGCTGCCCGGGGTGACATCGCCGTTGGCGGTCAGGTCCTCGGTTGGCTTGGGCTGGGCGTAGCGTACGGTCGGGCGGACCACGGCCCAGCGTTGGCCGAGCTGGGCGTCGGCCAGGCGCACGTAGACGGCATGGCCGCTGGTGGCACGCAGGCGTTCTTCTTCCAGGCCGGCCACGGCGGGCAGCTGCTCGATGCTGTCGACCACGCTCAGCTGCTTCAGGAACGGCTCGACCTGGGCCAGCGGAATGGCGTCGATCGGAGCGTCCTGGCGCGGCCCGGGCTGGGACGCCACGGTCACCCGGTCCAGGTAGGCCAGGCTGAGCACGTCACCGGGATAGATCAGGTGCGGATTGGCGATCTGCGGATTGGCCTGCCAGATCTCCGGCCACAGCCACGGCTTCTGCAGGAAACGTGCGGCGATATCCCACAACGTATCCCCTTTTCGGACCACATAGGTGTCCGGGTGCCCGCCATTCACTTCCACGGCGGTAGCATAGGCAGCCACGGTCAGCATCGCCGCGGCGACGACCGTACGAAAACGAAGCAACATAGGTGTGAAGCCCTGATTCCCCAACAGGTCCGCGCACTATAGTCCAGAAACCGGGGCGCAAGGCAAGCGTTGGAGCTAGAATCTGCGACGTATGCCGGCGTGCCGGCCCCCAATCCGGAAACTGCCATGGCTCTTCTCCCCATCCTCGAGTTCCCCGATCCGCGCCTGCGTACCAAGGCTGCGTTGATCGAAGCCGCCGAAGTCACCACGCCGGCCTTCCAGGAACTGATCGACAACATGTTCCTGACCATGTACGACGCCCCGGGCATCGGCCTGGCCGCCACCCAGGTGGACGTGCACAAACGCTTCATGGTCATCGACGTCAGCGAAGAAAAGAATGAACCGCATGTGTTCATCAACCCGGAAATCGTCGCCAAGGACGGGGGCCGTGTGTACCAGGAAGGCTGCCTGTCCGTGCCGGGCATCTTCGCCGACGTGACCCGCGCCGACACCATCACCGTGAAGTACCTGGACCGCAACGGCCAGCAACAGGAACTGGAGGCCGGTGAAGTGCTGGCCACCTGCATCCAGCACGAGATGGACCACCTGGACGGCAAGCTGTTCATCGACTATCTGTCGCCGCTCAAGCGCGAGATGGTCCGCAAGAAGCTGGCCAAGCAGCGCAAGCACGTGGCGTGATCGCCAATCCGGGTCGCCCTTCGGGTGGCCCGTGCCTGCGCGGCACGCGCGGGCTGTACGGCGCCGCCCGACGGCGCCGTTTTTCTTTTCTGCACGAATCCATCCTGCAAGTGGGGTAGCCATGAGGATTGTCTTTGCCGGTACGCCGGAATTCGCGGTGTCGTCGCTGCGCGCGGCCGCGCGCCATCACGAGGTCGTCGCTGTCTACACCCAGCCTGATCGCCCCGCCGGCCGTGGCCGTGGCCTGGCCCCGTCGCCGGTCAAGCTTGAAGCCGTGGCCCGCGGCATTCCGGTCTACCAGCCGGAGTCGCTGAAGGACGAAGCGGCCCAGCAACAGCTGCGCGACCTGCAGCCGGACCTGATGGTGGTGGTGGCCTATGGCCTGATCCTGCCCAAGGCGGTGCTGGCCATTCCGACCCATGGTTGCTGGAACGTGCATGCCTCGCTGCTGCCGCGCTGGCGCGGTGCCGCACCGATCCAGCGTGCGATCCAGGCCGGCGACACCAAGACCGGCGTGTGCCTGATGCAGATGGAGGCCGGCCTGGACACCGGCCCGGTGCTGCTGCACCAGGAGCTGCCGATTGCCGCCACCGATACCGGTGGGCAGTTGCACGACAAGCTGGCCGAACTGGGTGCGCAGGTGCTGTCCGATGGGCTGGGCCTGCTGCGCGCGGGCATCAAGCCGGTGGCGCGCCCGCAGCCGGAGCAGGGGGTGACCTACGCGCACAAGCTGGACAAGACCGAAGCCCGTTTGGACTGGTCGCAGGATGCAGGGGCGCTGGCACGCACCGTGCGCGCCTTCAATCCGTGGCCGATCGCCGAGGCGACCCTCGCCGGCGAGCGCGTGCGCATCCATGGCGCGGTGGCGCTGGATGAGGCCCACGGCCAGGCGCCGGGCACGGTGCTGGCGGCCAGCCGCGATGGCATCGACATCGCCTGTGGCCAGGGCGCACTACGCCTGCGTGTGCTGCAGCGTGAGGGTGGCAAGGCGATTACCGCCGCCGACTACCTCAACGCCCGTCGCGACCTGCGCGTGGGAGCGTAAGCGGTGTCGAAGCAGAACGATTTCTCCGTCGCCAAGGCGGCACCGGGCGCAGCCACGCGCATGCTGGCCGCACGTGTGCTGGCCCAGGTGTTCACCCGTGGGCGCTCGCTGAAGGCCGAACTGGCCTGGGCGCTGCCGAAGCTGGCTGACAGTCGCGACCGTGCATTGCTGGAAGCGCTGTGTTTCGCGGTCCTGCGACGCCGCAGCACCTATGACGCTGCCCTGCAGGGCTGGATGCAGAAGCCGCTGTCGGCGCGTGACGCCGACCTGCGTACGCTGCTGATGGTCGGGTTCGCCCAGTTGGATGTGCTGGAGCTGCCGGCGCACGCGGCGTTGTCGGCCACGGTCGATGCCGCGCGTGCTCTGGGCCGTGAGCGCCAGGCGGGCCTGGTCAACGCGATCCTGCGTCGGGCGCAGCGCGAAGGTTTCCCGGAACAGCCGGCGCGCGATGCCTTCCCGGAATGGCTGGCCGATGCGGTTGAACGCGATTGGCCGGAACAGGCCGAGACGATCTTCAGCGCCAGCCTGCAACCGGCGCCACTGTGGCTGCGCGCCAACCGCCAGCAGGGTGGCCGCGACAAGGCGCTGGCCGCGCTGACCGAGGCCGGCATCGCCGCCGAAGCCAGCGCGCTCAGCGTAGATGCGCTGCGGCTGGTGGTTCCCGTTGCGGTGAACCAGCTGCCGGGGTTCGCCGAAGGTGCACTGTCGGTGCAGGACCTGTCGGCGCAGTGTGCGGCCGATGCTCTGGCACCGGCGTCTGGCACGCGCGTGCTGGATGCCTGCGCGGCGCCCGGCGGCAAGTCCGCGCACCTGCTCGAGCGCGATCCGAGCCTGCGCCTGCTGGCACTGGACATCGATGCCCGCCGCCTGGCGCGCGCACGCGATACCTACATCCGCACCGGCGTGGGTGAGCACGTACAGACCCTGGCCGCCGATGCCAGTGACCCCGGGTCATGGTGGGATGGCGTGCCCTTCGACGCGATCCTGCTGGATGCGCCGTGTTCGGCCACGGGCGTGATCCGCCGTCAGCCGGATGTGATGTTCCACCGCCGCGCCGAGGACATCGACGCGCTGGTCGGCGTGCAGGCGCGCTTGCTGGAAGCCTGCTGGTCGATGTTGCGTCCAGGCGGCGTGCTGCTGTACGCCACCTGTTCGATCCTGCGTGCCGAGAACATCGATCAGGTCCGGGCATTCCTGAAGTGGCATCCGGACGCGATGGCGCAGCCACTCGATGACACCTTCGGCGTGGATTGCGAAGGTGTGGCGCGGCAGAGACTGCCGGGTGAAAACGATGCTGACGGTTTCTTCTACGCGCGTCTGTTAAAAGCAGCCTGACCCCGCTGCCGCTTCGAGGCCCATGCTGAAATCCCCCGCGTCACGCCAGACCGGGTTGTTCGTGGTGACGGCGCTGCTGGTGCTCGGGGCCGGGCTGGGCCTTCGCGATCCGTGGCCTTCTGACGAGCCGCGCTTCGCGCTTGTGGCCAGGCAGATGGTTGACAGTGGCCACTGGCTGTTTCCGCTGCGTGGCACCGAGCTGTATTCGGACAAGCCACCGATGCTGATGTGGTGGCAGGCCGCGCTTTACGGCCTGGTCGGGCACTGGCGGGTGGCCTTCCTGCTGCCCTCGCTGCTGGCTGCGCTGGGCACGCTGTGGTGTGTGGTCGACCTGGGCCGGCGCCTGTGGACGCGGCAGGTCGGGCTGTATGCGGGCTGGACGCTGCTGTTCGCGCTGCACTTCACCTTCCAGGCCAAGAAGGCGCAGATCGATCCGTTGCTGGTGCTGTTCATCACCCTGGCCAACTATGGATTGCTGCGCCACCTGCTGCTGGGCCCTGCCTGGCGCTGGTGGTGGCTGGGCTGGTTCTTCGCTGGTCTCGGCGTGATCACCAAGGGCGTGGGCATGCTCGCGCTGATGATGATCGTGCCAGCGGCGATCGCCTCGGCGCTGCACTGGCCAAGGGTGCGACTGCATGTGCATGGCGGCCGCTTCTGGCTGGCACCATTGGCATTCCTGCTGGCGCTGTCGCTGTGGCTGGTACCGATGCTGCTGACGGGTCTGGCGACAGGTTCGGACCAGTACCGCGCCTACATGGAAGACATCCTGTTCCGGCAGACGGCACAGCGCTATACGCAATCCTGGGACCATCACCAACCGTGGTGGTACTTCCTCGGGGTCATGCCGGCGATGTGGATCCCCGCCTTCCTGCTGCTGCCCTGGGCGGTTCCGGCCTGGTGCCGGCGGCTGCGCCGCCGCGACCCGCGCTACCTGCTGCCGCTGGCCTGGTGGCTGCTGGTCGTGCTGTTCTTCTCGATTCCCCATGGCAAGCGCGACGTCTACATCCTGCCGGCCCTGCCGATGTTCTGCCTGGCGCTGGCACCGTTGCTGCCGGGCTTGCTGAGGCGGCGTGATGTACAGGGCGTGCTGGCGGTATTCACCGGATTGCTGGCGACGGCGCTGGCCGTGGTCGGCGCGCTGGCGCTGCTGGGTGATCCGGGCTTCGAAGTGCGCCTGACCCATGGACGAGGCCTGGCACCTGGTGGCACCGATGCGCTGGCATGGGCGGCGTTGGCGATGGGGATCTGGGCGGCCCTGAGCCTGGGGGTGTGTGGTCGCCGTCGCCGCCATTACGCCCTGGTCTCGACCCTGGCCGCGGTGTGGGTGCTGTACGCCGTGGTGGGCTATCCGGTGCTGAATGATTCCAGTTCGGCCCGTGGCCTGATGCGCGACGTCAGCGCACGCATCGGCCCGCAGGCCGAACTTGGATTGGTGGCATGGAAGGAACAGAACCTGTTGATGGCCGATCGCCCGGCGGCGACCTTTGGTTTCGAGAACCGTTGGCATGAACAACTGCAGGATGCCGTTCGCTGGCAGCGGCTGGTGCCGCAGCGACGCTGGTTGCTGGTGAACGAGGATGCGATGCAGGCATGCATTGATCGATCGCGCGCAGAGATGGCAGGTATCTCCAATCGGCGCCGCTGGTGGCTGGTTCCAGCGACGGCGATCATGGGGCCATGCAGGCCATCGGTGACGGAACTCGAGCGGGAGCGTCGTCTGCAGGGGCCCGTCGCTGCCGAATGAGTGCGACGGTGCCGGCGCTCAGTTCCCGGCCAGCGCCGTCTGGTAGCTGGCCAGCGTGGCGTCGGCGAACGTCTGCAGGCCGAACTCGCGCTGTGCGTGGCGGCGCGCCGCCCGACCGTGTTCCGGCAGCGTCGCGCGCTGTGCGTACAACGTCTGCAGCTGTGCGGCGATGGCATCAATGTCGCGGGTGGCAACAACCCAGCCATCGACATCCTGTTCAATGTTCTCCGGCAGGCCCGCGTAGTCGCTGACCAGCATCGGCTTGCCACTGGCCATCATTTCGCGGCAGGCGAAGGAAATCGTCTCGACATCGTGGGACAGCACGAAGCCGACATCGCCGGCGGCGATCAACTCGCGGGTATCGGCCAGCAGGCCAGTGAAGTGCACCTGCGCAGCAGCCTCGCCCAGCGCCTGCACCTGTTCGCGCTGCTGCGCGCTGGGCAGATGGCCGGCCACCGCCATATGCACGTGCGGGCGGACCGCATCGGGCAGGCGCGCGATGGCCCGGGCCAGATCGATCCAGCCCTTGTAGTCGTCGGTGCCGGCATTGCTGACCAGCACCAGTGCCTGTGGGTCCTGCGTCCATTGCTGGCGCAGCGCGTGGCCGCTTCCGGCAGGCAGCGGCGAATAGCGCTCCAGATCGACACCGTTGCGGACCACATCGATCGGACAGCGCCGGTAGGGCCCGCGTTGCAGCAGGCGCTTGGTGTCGGCCGATACCGCGATCACGCGGTCGGTGGCCCAGCGCGCGCGAAGCACATTGCCGAAAGTGTTGGTTGGCTTGCTGTTGTGCTTGGTCAGCAGGATCGGTGGGCGGCGCATGCCGAGCAGGCCCTGCATCACGAAGCGATGATCGCGCGCACCGTTGACGTGGACCAGGTCGATGCCTTCCTGGCGGACCAGCCGGCGCAGCGCGCGTTGTTCGGCCAGCTGCTGCGGCAGGGTCGGTACGCCGCTGCCGAAATCCATCGGCAACGCGGTGGCGATGCCTTCTTCGGTCACGGTGCGCATCAGGCGGCTGTCGGCGGGGGCTGCGACATGGAGCGTGTGCCGGCCATGCAGCGCACGTGCCAGCGAGACAATGTACGTGGTATGACCGCCACCGTCGCCGTAGTGGAAGTTGGTGTACAGGATTTTCATGGGGGGCCTTCAGCCAACGCGCGGGCAGTGTGACACAGCACGCTCAGGAGCGTTCCACCGGCGGCGCCGGGTCGGCCACCGCCTGCCCATTGCCCAGCATCCACAGCATGATGGTCTTCTGCCGCACGTAGTTGGCGCGCACGTAGGCATACACCAGGCCATGCCAGCCATCGCGGAAGCCACCACGGAACACGAAGCCGCGCCAGAACCGCCAGGCGGGCGCCAGCACCAGCTTGCCCAGGGTGGCCCGCTTGCCTCGCGCGAATTCGTGCTCGGCCATCATCCGCGCGTACTTCTCGGTCTTGGCCAGCTGCTGCTGAAGCGAGCGGTAGGGGTAGTGGATCAGATCGCCATGCAGGGTAGCGACGCTTCCATCGACGCTGGCCGCCTCGTGGATCTCGCGCTTGCCACGCCAGCCACCGTGGCGGCGGTCGAACAGGCGCATCACCCGGTCCGGGTAGGCGTTGCCATGGCGCAGGAACTTGCCGAAGTACTCCGAGAGGCGGGCGAACCGGTAGCCGGCATGACCGGCAAAACCACCCTGGCGGGCCTGTTCGATGGAGGCGTGCAGCGCCGGGCTGATGCGTTCATCGGCGTCCAGGCACAACACCCAGTCGTGGCTCGCCTGTTCGACACAGAACGCCTTCTGGCTGCGGAAGCCCTCGAACGTGCGCTGCAGCACGCGGGCGCCAGCGGACTCGGCGATGGCCACGGTGGCGTCGGTGGAATACGAGTCCACCACGATGATCTCATCGCAGAAGGCCAGCGAGGCCAGGCAGTCGCCGATGCGGCCGGCCTCGTTGAACGCGATAATGCACGCCGAGATGCGAGGCCGTTCGTTGGGAGCGGTCGTGGAGGACATGATGGCCGGGTACCTGTTGTTTGCGACGGAGCGCTATGCGCTGCCTATTCTCGCCCCGTTGGCGCAGGCCTTGCACGCCTCCGGGCAGGAGGTGGCCGCCTGGTTCGAGGGCGGCGCGGCCGGCAGCAGCCTGCCGGGAGTGCCCAACATCGGCCTGAAGCAGGCCCTGGCGATGCGCCCGCGTGCGGTATTCAGCGCCGCCAACTGGGTGCCGACCTTCCTGTCCGGGGCCAAGGTGCAGCTGTTCCATGGCTTCAACGTGGAGAAGCGTGACAGCGCGCGCGGCCACTTCCGGGTGCGCGGCATGTTCGACCTGTACTGCACCCAGGGGCCGGCCACCACTGCACCGTTCCGCGAGATCGCCGCCCAGCAGGGCCATTTCGCGGTGGCCGAGACCGGTTGGCCGAAGCTGGACCCGCTGTTCCGCGACGATGGTGGCGAGAGTGCCGCGCTGCGTGCACCGGCCGGCGGGCGTCCGGTCATCCTGTTCGGCTCGACGTTCACCGAGCGCCTGAGCGCGGCCCCGCACCTGCTGGAGCCGATCGCCGCGGACATCGCCGCCGGTGAGCGCTACTGGCTGCTGACCCTGCACCCGAAGTGCCCGCCGGAGCTGTTCGAACGCTACCGCGCGCTGGCCGGTGCCAATGCGTGCTTCATCGAGCCGGAGCAGGTGATGGCCGCGCAGCGCGCGGCCGACGTGCTGGTCTCGGATACCTCATCGATCGTCTCGGAGTTCATCGTCCAGCACAAGCCGGTGGTGACCTTCCGCAACCGCGTGCCGAAGCCGCACATGATTGATTTCGACGATGCTGCACAGCTGCCGGCGATGCTGCAGCGTGCGCTGCACCCGGATGCCACCCTGCAGGCGGAAATCATGCGCTATGCCGATGCCATCCACCCGTACCGTGATGGCCGTTCCAGCGAGCGGGTGATCGCCGCGACCGAGGATTTCCTGTCAGGCGAGATGGGCGCGCTGCGGCGCAAGCCGTTCGGCACCTGGTTGCGTGATCTGCAGATCCGCAAGGACCTGGGCTACTGGGGCCCGTCGCAGCGGTAAGCCGAGCATCGGCTCGGCTACAGTAGATCCACGCCATGCGTGGATGCGCGAGCCCGCTTGCAGTAGTGCCGGCCGCTGGCCGGCAACCTCGGGGTGTCTGCGATTGCCGGCCAGCGGCCGGCACTACCTGTTCACGGCCGGGATCCGACCCCGCATCACCAGCGCAGTTTGCGCCGTGCCAGCGCTGCCGCCAGCTGTTCCATCACCTGCTGCGCCTGCGCGCGCGGCAGGTGGTGGAGAGTCAGTGCCACGTCGCCATGTGCGCCGGCGGTATCCAGCTGCAGGCTGCTGGTGCCCAGCAGCTTGTCCAGGGGCGAACGCTGCAGGCGCAGGCCCTGCACCTTGTCCAGCTCGGCCCAGCGCCACCAGCGCTTCCACCAGCCGCCGCGCACCGCGACGTAGTGATCGTCCAGGTACCAACCCATGCGTGCCATCTGCCGGTGCGCGACCAGCAGGGCCACCGGCAACCAGGCCAATATCACCAGCCCCCATGGCCCCCAGCGCCAGTACCCGGCTGCAGCCAGCAGAGGCACCAGCAGCAGCGCGCCCAGGCACAGCCGCCACCAGCCACGCTGGGGAATGGCGTGCCACTGCAGTGGCGGCCATTGCAACTGTGGCAGCAGGTGCTGCACCAGCTGCTCGCAACGCGCATTTGACGCCAGCGGTGCCAGTTCGCGCAGGGCACGGTCCTCATCGCGCGCGGGCCCACCAGCGGCGCTGTCGATGCGCAGCTGGCGCAGGCCGAACCAGCGATGCAGGGTGCTTTCGCGCAGCGTCCAGGCCTGGATGCGGCGTCGCGCCACGCTGCTGCGGGTGCGGCTGAGCAGGCCGGCCGACACGGTCAGGCGGCGCTCCTGCTCACTGAGGGTGAAGCCGTGGTAGCGCAGCAGGGTCAGCACCACCGACAGCGCACGCAGCGCCAGCCAGCCCAGCAACAGCGCCGCGGCCAGCAGCAGGAAGGCGCCGGCCACGCCGGGATGCAGGTGGCTGGCATAGCCGAAGGCCTCGCGGCCGCCGCGCTGCAGGGCATCGTCCATCACCGGTCGCGGCACGGTCTGGAACAGAACACCGAACGCGGCGATCGCCAGCGCCCAGCCGCGGTTGGAGAGCAGGCCCATGCGCACCACGTCCCAGCTCGACATGCGCAGCAGCACACGCTCACTGTCGGTGTCGAGCACCTGCCCGGAAGTGACCGCGTCGGCGGCCTGCGGCGCTTGTCCGCGCTGGCGCACCAGCCGTTCCAGGGCCAATGCCTGGTCCAGCTTCAGCACCCGCATCTCGGCTTCCGGGCGCACGCCGCCGGCCGATTCGAGGCGCAGCTCGGCCACACCGAACAGGCGATGCAGCGGATTCTGCCTCACCTCAACGTTGTGGATGCGGGCGAACGGGATCTCGCGCCGGTTGCGTGCCAGCAGGCCGCTGCGCACGGTGATCGCATCGTTGCCAATGCGGTAGCGGTAGCTGAGGTACTGCAGCACCGACACCAGCACCAGCACGGCAATTGCCGACAGCGGGATGAGTTGCGCCCACATCGGATCGCGGTCGCTACGCTGGCCGAACACCAGCAGCGCTACCAGCGGCAGGAAGTAGTGGCGCAGCTGCATCATCAGCACGAACAGCCACGACCACGGGTGCAGGCGATGATCCTCGCCACCATTGGGCAGCGACGCAGGCAGGGGCGGCGGCTGGCTCACAGGGCGTCGGCGTCCTGGTCGAGCTGGTGCGAGAGGGTGTCGCGCAGGCGCTCGGCATCGGCTTGGTCCAGGCCGCTCACGGTGACCGCGCTCATGCGGGTGCCGGCGGTGTGCACGATCAGCGTGGCCAACCCGGCACGGCGTTCCAGCGGGCCGCGGCGCAGGTCCAGGTGCTGTACGCGCGAAATGGGAATGCGGGTTTCCAGCTGCCACATCAGATCGCGGCGCAGGCCCAGCCCCTGGGCATCCAAGCGCCAGCGGGTGCGGGTCAGGCGCCGGCGGCCAAGCCAGGCGCCGAAAACGATACCCACCAGCAGCCCCACCACGGCGCCCCACAGGCCGGCAGGAAGATCGAAGAACCACCAGGCTGCTGCCAGCGGAACGCCCGGCACGAACAGACCGCCGAATGCTCCTGCCAGCGCTGCCAGGCGCGCGGCGCGTGGTGGCAGCGCCTGCCAGTCAGAGGTGAGCGGTGCAGGAATCGAGGCTTCGGTCACGCGGGCTCCGTCAGGCAGCAGTACAGGCGATGGCGGCGACGGCCGCACCGCGCAGACGGTAGCAGGTCGGCCGTATTACTGGGCAGCCTGGATCAGCGCGTCCACATCGAGCATGTGACCGGCGCGGTCGGCCTTGGTACGCAGGTAGTGTTCGTTCTCGGCGGTGATCTCGCCAGTAACCGGGATGCAGTCCAGCACCTCGATGCCGGCGTTGCGCAGGCGCTGCGCCTTGGTCGGGTTGTTGCTGAGCAGGGCCACGCGCGAAATGCCCAGGCCGCGCAGCATCGCCACCGCGCTGCCGTAGCGGCGCTCGTCGGCGCCGAAGCCCAGCTGTGCGTCGGCGTCGATGGTGTCCAGGCCGTCGTGCTGGTAGCCGTAGGCGCGCATCTTGGCGGCGATGCCGGTGCCGCGTCCTTCCTGGTCCAGGTAGAGCAGCACGCCGCCGCCCAGTTCCTTCAGCTTGCGCAGGCCACGCCGCAGCTGGTCGCCGCAGTCGCACTTGAGCGAACCGAACAGGTCGCCGGTCAGGCACGAGGAGTGCACGCGTACCGGCACCACGGCCGACAGGTCCGGTTCGCCGACGATGATCGCGACCTGGTCACGCTGGGCCACACCGCCGCGGAACACGGCGAAGGTGGTCATGCCGACGTCGCGCAGCGGCACCGGCGAGCGCGCCACCAGTTCGTAGTCGTGGGCGGCATGTGCTGCGCCCTCCGCCAGGTCGCACAGGGCCACGTCGGCGGCGCCGTCGAACGTGTTGTCATCGGCGTCCAGACGTACCGCCACCATGGCCGGCAGCAGCAGGCCAAGGCGGGCCAGTTCCACTGCGCCGGCATCGAAGGCGTCACCGGCGCTCCAGCCGTCCGGCATCGGGCCCGGCTCGCGCAGGTAGCCCAGCGAGGGCAGGGCATCGAAGGCGACACCGGCCAGCGGCAGTCGCGCACCTTCCGGTGCCTCCACGCCGAGTACGCGGGCGCGGGTAGCGGTCAGGAACAGGTAGTGGCGTTCCCGCGCGGCACTGGCAAAGGCCGCGAAACTGCTGGCCGTGGCGCTGTCCAGCGCGATCACCGCCAGGCGCTGGCCCTGGCCATCATGGAGCAGCACCGGGCGACCGGCGCGAAGTTCGGCCACCGCGCGCTCGCAGCGGATCGCGGCCGGATCACCGAACAGGGAAGAAGCAGACATGGCAGGACCGGGGGAGGCAGACATCGGTGTCTCTATGGGGGCGCCAGCGTCGTATTCAACATGCTGCGGCGGTCTGTCGCAGGCCGGCGGGAGCGGCTTTCAGTGCGGATGTTCTTCGGTCGCATACGGGTCTTCCTCGTCGCTGCCCGGTGGTCGCAGGGTATAGCGCTTGTAGGTCCACTGGTACTGCGCCGGGTCGCGGCGGGCGATCTGCTCGATGCCGGCGTTGAGCGCGGTGGCGGCCACCTGCGGGTCCGGGTCGGCCACGCTCGGGTCGGTCGGCTCGATGTGCAGGGCGAACTCCATGTCCGGGCCGATCCGCTCGCACCAGCCATACAACACGGTGGCGCCGGTGCGCTCGGCCAGGCGGTTGACCAGGGTCATGGTCAATGCCTGCACGCCGAAGAACGGCACGAACACGCCATCGCCGGCCTTGGGCTGCTGGTCGGGCAGGATGCCGGTGGCTCCGCCGTCCTTGAGCACCTTGAACAGCTGGCGCACGGCCGGGCCCTCGGCCCGCACCTGCTGCACGTTCTGTCCACCCCGGACCAGCTGCAGGAAAGCGTCGCTGGCCTCGTCCTCCGGTGGCTTGTAGACAATGGCGATCTGCCCGCGTGAGGCCAGCCACTGGTTCAACAGCTCCCAGTTGCCGAAGTGCGGCGCAGCCACGATCACCCCCTTGCCACTGGCCAGCGCTGCGTCGTACAGGGCTTCGCCATGGCGCTCTTTCAGGTGCAGGCGCAGGTTGTCGGCGGGTTCCTGGCTCCACAGGCGCAGGGTCTCGATGGCCTGCAGGGCGGTGGAGCGCAGCAGCTCGCGGTGCAGCTGGTCGCGCGCTGTGCGGCCCAGCTCTGGATAGGCCAGCTCCAGGTTGCGCCGGGTGACGCGGCTTTCGCGGGCGTTGAGCGTGATCCACGCCCACGCCAGGGCGCGCGCGACTCCCCGCAGCAGCGGCCAGGGCAGGCGGGCGAACAGGGTGGTGGCGCGGTAGACCAGCCGGGCTTTGCGTTGCGGATTCATCGGCGCCAGTTTAGCCAAGGGCGCTGCTATCGTGGCCGGCCCGTTCATTGGAAGCCCACAGATGCTCGTCCTGATCCAACGTGTCAGCCAGGCCGCCGTCCATGTCGATGACGAAGCCGTGGGGCAGATCGGCCCTGGCCTGCTGGCGCTGGTAGGGATGGAGCCGGGCGATACCGAAGCCCAGCTGCAGCGGATGGCCGAGCGCCTGCTGGGCTACCGGGTGTTCGCCGACGATGCCGGAAAAATGAACCGGTCGCTGCGCGATACCGGGGGCGGCCTGCTGCTGGTAAGCCAGTTCACCCTGGCCGCGGATACCCGTTCCGGCATGCGGCCAAGCTTCACCACGGCCGCACCGCCGGACGAGGCTGAACGCGGGTTCAATCGATTTGTCGAGATCTGCCGTGAAAATCACGCGCCAGGGGTGGAAACGGGCCAATTCGGTGCCCATATGGTCGTCAGCCTGGTCAATGACGGTCCTGTGACCTTCCTTCTCCGGCCCTGAGCCTGCGGGACCACCGCCCGGCAGGCGGGGCCCCGGGCTGGTATAATGCTACGTTCCCTATTTCCTACCCTGCCGGTGGCGCGAGCACTACATGGCCAACGAACGTCCTGCCCAATCCGAAATCAAGCAACTGATCAGCAAGGGCCTGGAACAGGGCTACCTGACCTACGCCGAAGTCAATGACCATCTGCCGGACGACATGGTCGACCCGGAACAGATCGAAGACATCATCGGCATGATCAACGGCATGGGCATTGATGTCCATGAAGTTGCGCCGGATGTGGAAACCCTGCTTCTCAACGATGGCAACACGGGCAACCGTGAGGTCGACGACACGGCGGCTGAAGAAGCTGCCGCCGCACTGAGCGCGCTCGATACCGAAGGTGGCCGTACCACCGACCCGGTGCGCATGTACATGCGCGAAATGGGCACCGTCGAGCTGCTGACCCGCGAAGGCGAAATCGCCATCGCCAAGCGCATCGAGGAAGGCCTTTCGCAGGTGCAGGCCGCACTGGGCCAGTTCCCGGTGTCGGTCGAATCGCTGCTGACCGATTACGAAGCCCACAAGGAAGGCAAGAAGCGCCTGGCCGAAGTGATCGTCGGCTTCAACGACCTGGCTGACGAAGTGGCTGCCCCGGCCGCACCCGCCGCCTCTGACGACGGCGACGATGCCGACGCCGATGGCGACGAGGAAGAGGACGGTGATGTCGAGGGTGGCGATGAAGAAGCCGCACCGACCGGTCCGGACCCGGAGGAGGTCGCCGCGCGCATGCAGGCGCTGAGCGATGCCTTCACTGCTTTCAAGAAGGCTGTGGCCAAGGGCGACAAGAAGAACCTGCTGAAGCTCCGTGAGGAGATGTCGGCGGTGTTCGTCACCCTGAAGCTGCCGTTGCCGCTGACCGACGTGCTGACCAAGCAGCTGCGCGACACCATGGCCGGCATCAAGGCCCATGAGCGCCGCGTGCTGAACCTGGCTACGGTCACCGCACGCATGCCGCGCAAGGATTTCATCCGTTCCTGGGAAGGCAACCAGACCAACCTGGAGTGGGTGGAAGACGCACTGAAGCGCAAGCAGAAGTGGTCTTCGGCCCTGCGTGAAGTGAAGGACCAGATCATTGCCGAACAGCAGGCGACGATCGACATCGAGAAGCTGACCCAGCTGGATCTGGAAGATCTGAAGGAAATCAGCCGTGCCATGGCCTATGGCGAAGCCAAGGCGCGCAAGGCCAAGAAGGAAATGGTCGAGGCCAACCTGCGCCTGGTCATCTCGATTGCCAAGAAGTACACCAATCGTGGCCTGCAGTTCCTTGATCTGATCCAGGAAGGCAACATTGGCCTGATGAAGGCCGTGGACAAGTTCGAGTACCGCCGCGGCTATAAGTTCTCCACGTATGCGACCTGGTGGATCCGCCAGGCCATCACCCGCTCGATTGCCGACCAGGCGCGCACCATCCGTATTCCGGTGCACATGATCGAGACGATCAACAAGTTGAACCGCATTTCCCGCCAGATGCTCCAGCAGTACGGCCGCGAGGCTACGCCGGAGGAGCTGGCCAAGGAAATGGACATGCCGGAAGACAAGATCCGCAAGGTGATGAAGATCGCCAAGGAGCCGATCTCGATGGAAACCCCGATCGGCGACGACGAGGATTCCCATCTGGGCGACTTCATCGAGGACACCAACGTGGAGTCCCCGATCGAGAACACCACCAACATCAACTTGTCTGAAACCGTGCGCGACGTGCTGGCCGGCCTCACCCCGAGGGAAGCCAAGGTGCTGCGCATGCGCTTCGGCATCGACATGAACACCGACCACACCCTCGAGGAAGTCGGCAAGCAGTTCGATGTGACCCGCGAGCGCATCCGCCAGATCGAAGCGAAGGCCCTGCGCAAGCTGCGTCACCCGAGCCGCTCGGAGCAGCTGCGCAGCTTCCTGGATATCGATTGATTTCCAGCGGCTGTTGAAGCGTTGAGAGAAACCCCGCCTGGTGCGGGGTTTTTCTTTCTTGGGTGGCCTCTGCTTTGCCGGCTCCTCAGTAGCGCCGAGCCATGCTCGGCTGCCGTTCGCGATGACGTATCTGGCAGATTGTCTCAACGAGTAGCCGATCGAGCGCGGCCTCCACTACACTGTGACGCTGCGCCGGGCCTATAGCTCAACGGTTAGAGCAGGGGACTCATAATCCCTTGGTTTCAGGTTCGAATCCTGATGGGCCCACCATAAAAAACAGGCACTTAGGCTTCTGCCCAAGTGCCTTTTTTGTGTCGCCGGGAAAATTGCCGGGAAAATTCAGCGCTTGCGCGGTGGTTTCACGACTGGCACGTCGTGATCGTAGCGGCCCGTCGTGGTCGGTGATTTGTGCCCGGCCGCGTCCTGCTTGTCGCCACGGTTGCCTTCGGTGTCGGTAATGCCCCGGTGCTTGAGACCGTGCATCGAGAACCGCTCGTCTTCCTCAATCACTCCCTCGCTCATTGCCATGCGAATGAAGCGTTGCCAGGCACTGGACATTGAAGACCGGGCGATGGGGTTGCCTGTCTGTTCCACCAAGAGGAAGCGCTGCTCCGGCCTGATGGGCACAGGGAAGTTGCGACCCTTGCGGTTCCAGATCGCGTTACGTCGAGTGACCAGCGCCTCCCATGCCTCGATCATTTCCTCGTTCCATTCCGTGACTGATGCGCGCGATCCCTTCCGCCGTTCGCCGTGTACGCCCTGGTCCAGGCGGTGGGCGTCGGTAAGGGTGCAGACTTCGATGCCGCGCAGACGCGCACTGAAGGCCAGCACCATCGCCGGGGCGATGTATGCCGGGCAGCTGCCCTTTGTATGAGGGCGCCGGGCGCCACGCTCACGCGCGAAGGCAAGCACCTTCGCGAAAGCATCTGGGCTTGGCATCTTGTGCTCGCGTGCTTCCTTCGCCTGTCTGACGCCTTGTGCTGGGTTGCTCTTGCAGTAGCCGTGCCGGACTCCCCACGCCAAGGTGCGGCGCAGGTAGCGGAACTGGTGGTTGGCCTTGCTAGGGAATGCCGGCAGTGCGGGCTGAGTCTTAGTGGCCGGTCGTCCCCTGGCGAATACCTCCACCAGCCGCTGCACCACCGGTGTGGTGATCCTGTCCACCTGCATGCGCCCAAATGGGGTGCCGCACTTGCGCACATAGTTGGCCAGGCTATCGGCGTATCGCTTGTAGTCGTCCTGGGTGTCCAGTGAGAGTTCCTTGAACTCGCTGGATTCGTGGAATCGGTCGAACAGATAGCGAACTGTCCCGCGCTGTTGGCCGGTGGTCAGTGATTCCACGATGGCATGTAGCTCCGACAATCGCGCAGTCGCGTGGGCGACCGTGCGCTTGACGCGACGGCCGCCCTCCGCGTGATCCTCAAGCACGTACCAACGGTTGTCGTGCCAGTAGATCCCTTGCGGCAGCGCGTCCTGCTCGATGTGCCCCGGAATGTCGGGGTTGAACTTCCTCTTTCTGCCGCGTGCCATCAGATGTTGTCCTCTTCCCTTACGTCTTCGTGCTGCGGGTCGATCAACCCCAGCGCCGAGTTCACTGCGTCGAGGGTCGTCCAGATCCCACCTTGACGGTCGTACTTGTAGCGGATGCCTTCCCTGTCTGCCCAGCGGCGGACGGTGACGGCCCTTGGGGAAGGGCCGTCGGGAGCGCAGATCCGCTGCAGGTCTGTGAAGTGCAGGATCTGCGCCATGCTCAAGCTCTCCCTGCGGCGAACAATTTCATCTGTAACACGTTGCTCGGCAAAGGTTCCTCCACCGCCGCGGCAGTCGGCTGCAGGCCATGCTGTTTGTACCAATGCGCCCACGCGATATTGAACGACGGGTGCTTTGCGGTGGTGCTGCAACGGCATTCGATGATGTGGCCGCCGCCTGCGCTCTCGCGGCGCAGATCATGGATGTAGCGGACAGGGTGGCGACCCGGGCAAGTGAAAAGCACGCGAGGTGGCGCTTTCTGAACCTGTGTCATGCAGCCCCCAGACCCTTACGAGCGTAAAGCGCCGTCGCGGAGCAGCCGGGCGTCGTGCGGTACGCATACAGCGTCGCCGGTTGCACCTTCCGGATGAAGTAGCCCACACCGGTGGCTTCCTCCAACCACCCACCAAACGCATCAGGCCGCAGGACGCAGGCGGCTTCCAATTGAGCCAGCTTGTCAGCCAGGGTCAACCTCGACACGTAGTGGGCGACCACTTCAATTTCTCCGCATTCAGTGTCGAATACCTTGCCGATGTAGTTCTCTGCCGCAGATTCGATGAGCCTACGTGCAAAGGCAGAGCCGGGGGCGGATGAAGCTAGCGCTTTAGCAATGGCTGCGATGTCCGCACCTTTGCCGTAGGGGCTGATGCCGGCGAGGATGCTGCCAGCGGCGTGAGGCGGGCCGTTGCTCTCGAACTCAGCGGCTGGGAACCGGTTATGCACACCCGTGATAGCCTCTGCTCCGGGACCGGTGCTGGAATCCAGCGACTTTGCAAGGATGGTCATGGCTTCGCCTGTCACCTGTTGCATGGTTCTCTCCTGAACTTCGTTGGTGGATGGCCTTGGGGGCGGTGTTGGCGCACTCCCCGCCAGGCCTTTACTGTTGCCACGGCCCTTACTTCTGGAACACCCAGCACTTCACGGTGCTGCTGAGCATTGGGGTGGACCGGATCGCGCTGTTCACGGCGGTATTGGCGCTGACAAACTTGTGGCGCTTCGACTCGACCAGCAGCCGGCGCAGATCGCCGATGTCAGGCGCCTGCTGGCCGAAGTGGCCGGCCTTCTGAATGAACTCGTTGAGGTTGATGGCGATTCGGTTCTTGTCGCGCGAATGGTTCAGCACCGTTCGCTTGTCGCCACAGGCCTGCATCTCGATGTACTCGAACGCATCCCAGAACTCAGAAACGATGCGATGATCGGCGCCGATAGCGTCTTGGCGCTCCGTGGCCATCTTGGCCAGGGCGTCCCGTGTATCGCGCACCATGTTTTCTGGCAGGTTCACCACCAGTCGCAGTGCATCGAGCAGCGCGAGCATCTGTGCATGGTTCTTGATGATGCGCTCGACACGCAGTTCCTTTTCCTCGCGCAACCTGGCTTCGTAGAGCCGCACGCGCTCTGCGAATTTCTCCATCACGGCGGTTTCCGCCTTGAGCGCGGCCAGCAGGAAGTAACTCAGTTTCTCGACCGGAAGTGCATTGAGGTTGTCGGCGGCCTGTCGACTCTCGGTCGTTGCGGTTGGCTTCTTGAAATGCAGCTTGACGATGCGTGTCAGGATCGCCTCGCTGCCATCCACCGGCGCATTCTGGCTGATGACGATGGTTCCTTGGAATGGCGGCTCGTAGGTCTCGTTGCCGCCGTTGCGCACGCCTCGCGTGGCCAGGGTGCCACCGCCGTAGTAATCCTTCAGTTCGTCCCACTCGAACGATTTGGCGTGCGCCTTGTCGTTGCTATCGCTGCGGTCGCCTTCAAGCAACACGATGGGCATGCCGGAAATCTGCCCCATGGCGCGGGCGCGGCCAGCCTTGGTGGACTTGGCAGGGTCGAAGCCCTCATGGTCGGCGCGAGCCAGCAGCTTCCAGAGGAAGTTGAGCAGTGTGGTCTTGCCAGCGCCGGCCTCGCCCGTGGCTTCCAGGAACGGGAAGGATTTATGCGTACTGCGGATCTGGTTGGCGAACAGCGAGCCGAACCAGAACGTCAGGGCCACAACACCATGCGTGCCGAAGCACATCCACAGCCACTCAAGCCACTGGCTGGTGTACTGATCATGGTCACGCTGAATGTCCATCCGGATCGACCGCTGCGTGGTCTTGATGCGTAGCTTGTTGAACTCGAAGTAGTCCTCGGCGTTTGCGAGGGTCACCTCGCCGGCACGCACTGCAAGGTCGGGGAAGATGTAGGCCTTGTGGTCGGGGCTGTAGCCGACGAAATCGACCGTATCGACCTTTTTGATGTTGAACAGCTGATCTTCCATCATCCGGTCCAGCTGCTGGCCGCTGCCGCTGAACACGGCACCCTGCGCGAGGCTGATGATTCGCTTCTTGAACTCGGTTGCGCTGGCCACCTGTGCGCCGGTGAAGGTTCCCTTGACCGACGGAGCGTCGTGGGGGAAGTCCACGCGGAAGTAGTACCAGCTTTCGTCGGTCGCTTCGTGGCGCTGGAAATAGAGGGCTTCGGGATAGCAATTGGCTATCTGCTGCACCGATGCACAGGCACGTTGGATCTTGGCTTCGGCTCCTTCGCTGACCGCGCTCTCCTCATCGTCGGGGTTCTTCTCCCGCATCATCTTGTCGAAGCGCACAGCGTCGAAATCGAACCAGAACAGGCGCGAGGCGAACTCGATGTAGAACTCGGTTTTCTGCTCGCGCTGGTACATGACCAGCCCCTTGTCTACCGCCGTGCGCGCCATGAGTACGGCGCCGTTGTGGCGTGCCAGGTCGAGGTCGGCCTGCCACTGTGCGTCGCCGTCCTCAGCCGCTTGCGCGCGCAGGTGCAGATCGTTCCAGTCGGTCTTCTTCTCGCCCACCTGCTCGATCTGGGCGGCCAAACACTGATAGCCCAGCTTCTCGGCACGGCGGGCGTGCTTGATCGTGTAGGTGCGAGCACCCAGTTCATTGTCCAACCCCCACACCAGCACCGGCAGATCGTTGGGGCGCGCGGCTTTCAGTTCCCTGAGGGACAGTTCGGGATAGGCGTTGCTCGACATAGCGGCAACCGCGCAGACGCCACGCTGCAGTAGCGCGATGGCGTCGAAGATTCCCTCCACGATCCACACCTCGCGGGTGGTGCGCAGTTGGTCCAGTGTTGCTGCTCCCCACCACACCCCGGCGTAGCTTTCGCCGGGCGCAAAGCGGGCCTTCTGTTTGCCGAAGCGGTGCGGGCGGTCGATCAGCCGCTCCCACCAGCCTCCTTTATTCAGCGGAAATCGCACGGTGGCTGTGCCTTCGCGCTTCGTGCGGTCGTAGTAGCTCTCCTGCGTGTACAGTCCGCGCAAAGCGGTCACGTTGAATCCGCGGCCGGTGGCCAGGTATGCGTCGGCAGCTGCATGCGGTGCCTGCGGTGTCTGCGGGTTGCTCTTGGAGTAGTCGTCGAACAGGTCGTCGTAGAGGTCGCGTACGCGCACCTCTTGGCCGCACTTGGCCTGTCGGCCGCAGCGCAGCACCCACGGCTTCTGGTAGCTGGTGTAGAGCTCCCTCTTGCCGCAGTGCGGGCACCTGCCCCCGCGCATGTACCCGGTACCAATGCGGTGCTTGAGGCCATAGTCGCGCTCGACGCGTGACAGTACCTGTTGACGGATTTCTTCTTGCATGGCGCCTCAGCCTTCGTTCGCCGTGTGCGCGGCGGTGCAGTGGTGTTGCATGGTTTCTCCTGACCAACCGCAGCGGCGTTGGCGCGTTGTCGGGGCCGGGTAGGGCGCGAAGGTCGGCAGCGTCGGGCTGCTTCTGCGCATATGGCACGCATTTGACACGCATTGGCGAGGTGACAAAGCTCGGCTCCATTGCCAAGGACCAGCCGTCAAATTGAGTGTTGTGGCGCATCACAGGCGCATCACAGGCGCAGCACTCCCTTGCTGGCGTCATAGGGCGCCAGGTCAGTAAATTTTGGAAGGGGAAAGGTAGATCAGGCGGAGGGCTGGTCGCCGTCGGGTGGATGGGATTCGACTGCGTCAATCCAGTTGGTCTGCAGGCCGCCCCGGTCCTGATTCCAGCGCGACTGCAGCATCGTCCGTTGGTAGCCAGGTGTCGGCGGCAGCTCGCAGGCAGGAGCGTTGGGGAGGCCGCTGGGGCTGGCCACGTGGGTTAGTTCCGTGCTTCCGGTGTAGGTGGCACCACACATGGGGTTCGGGCAGACGTAGGCGTCAGTACGGAGAAACGGGTGTTGCAACGCACTGGTGCGCTTCACCAGCCGGGCATTGCAGGCGGGGCAGCAGAACACAGCGCGCTGTCCGACTGCGGCACTCATGCTTTACCCCATGCCTTCTTCGCCTTTGTGGCGGCCGTCTTCTTAACCGGGGCTTTGCCGGTGGTGTGCTTGGCCGTGCAAACGCGGGTGGAAAAGAGCAAATCTGTGTGAGAATCAGGGGCGGATTTCATGCCGAGAGCGACAGCAGCATCGTGGGTCTTGCCTATCCGGCACTTGCTTGTGCTGCGCAGGGCATTGTTCACGGCGTTTCGGTCCAACCCGTGCCTTTCCGCGAAGGCGGTTACGGAGAGACCGTTGTCGATGAGCCACTGTCGGGCTTGTCCGGCAGTGCGTAGCGCAGTGGTACGTCGTCTGGCGTTCATTCCGTTTCCGTTGTGTATTTCTAAGCGGAATGTTGGTGAAGTTAACTGCACCTGTCAAGGGGGTTGCGTGTCTCTGGGTATTCGCCTGAAGGAAGAACGGAAGCGGCTGGGTCTGACCCAGGAGGCCATGGGACTGGCCTGCGGTGTCTCCAAGCGCACACAGATCCTGTTCGAGCAAGACGCACACGTGCCCGGTGGCGCGTACTTCGTTGCAGCCGATGAACTCGGCATGGATGTGACATATGTGCTGGTCGGCCGGCATGTTCGCCTGGACGAGGCCGATGCGGATCTGCTCGATGCCTGGCGCACTGCGTCGGCTTCGGCACGGGCGGCAGTGATGGCAGCGTTGCGTGGTGTTGCGGCAGCAACGACGGCGGCTTCGCCCCGTACCTCCTTCGAGAACACCAGCATCGGCCAGCAGATCAGTGGCGATGTGGATCTGCGTGGGCAAACCGTTCTCGTAAAGCCGGCGAAGCGCATAACGAAACGGAAAGACTGAACTTACTGAACTAATGCTCTGCCCAGTGCTTAATCGCGCGCACGATGCGCCGGGATGGCGTGGAACAGGGTGCTAAAGGAAATGAGTTGCAGTGAGGTGAAGTGTGTTGCAGCGAAGTGCGGTTGTAATGATCAGACCGTGTTCAAGGATGCAGTGATCGGACAAGTATTCACGGGCGACGTGCAGATTCAGTGCCCGCACGCGGAGCATCGCTGCTCCGCACATGCCGCAACAGAAAGGGCGCCCACGGAAACGGGGCGCCCTTTGTCCACCGCTTTGGTCGCGCTGGCAATCTGGCAGGCAACCTACCCGGCCCCTAGCGGTGAAGCCGCTTGCGGCTCGACACTCCTCCACGCTGCGCTGTTCCTGATCGCAGGTGCGGCCATGCGCTACCTCAAGCCGAAGGTTCTGCGCTGGCTTCGCCGCCTCGTTCAAGTTCTAAGGCGGTAACGAAACCACCGCTGGCGTCGATGGTGTGCGTGGCTTTGGCCACCAGCCAGTCAGTGCCATCAATTTCGGGCTTGAAGCCACTGACGTTAACCGTCTGCTCCGGGTAGATATCGGCGCGTCCAACGGCGAGCCGGTAGCTCAGCTGTGCGGAACCTCGGTCCAGTCGCTTGAACTCGGCCTCGGCGTGCTGCTGCGCTTCCGGCGCCGTGGCATAGGTCGGCTGCAGCTTCTTTTCGTTGTCGGCCGTGCCCACCAGCACGTCTGCGCGGTGGGCCGACTTGCGGTCGCCCCAGTAGGCGCGCACGCCGGTGAACTTCTCGCGGTCGGCGACGCTGTAGCGGTGCTGGTCACCCGATGCACGGGTGATCTGCACGCCTGGCAGTGGTTGGCCGCTGGCCGTGGTGCCTGCGCCGATGGGCGCGAAGATCAGCGTTCCGGCCTTCACCGTGGCCACGGCATCGAAGCGCTTGCCGAGCCGCGTCAGCAGGTTGATATCGCTCTCGTTGGCTTGGTCGAGGTGTGGAATCAGCACGCCCGCCAGATCCGCGGTTACGGATGCGCGCAGCGAATGTTCGCCCGCAATGGCGCCGAGAATGTCGCCCAGGGTGGTGTTGTGCCAGCTGCGTTCGCGTCGGCGGCGAACTGCTCCCGTCAGGTCGGCCGAACGCGCGCGAATCGTGATGATGTCGGGCGAGCCGCTGTGTTCTACGTCATCGACCTTGAAGGTGCCCTTGTCGAACAGGCCGCTACCTTCATAGCCGATGGCTACCTGCAGCGTAACGCCCCGGCCTGGCAGGGCCAGCCTGCCGTCGTGGTCGTGCACGCGCAGATCGACTTGGTCGGCTTCGTCGCCGCGGCTTTCGGTCAGCGACAGATCGAGCAGGCGCGGGGCCAGCCGCTCGGTCAGATCCACGCCGTCGAGGACAACCCGCCACGCGGGGATCGGGTACGGGCTGGCCCTCATGCGATGACCTCGCTTGCGCCGTCATCGTCGCGTTCCAGCTGCATCTGGAAGTCGATCAGGCGCGGCGTGCCGTCGCTGAACAGCTCGCGTCGCGTCTCGCTGAGGCTGGTCAGCAGGTAGGCGCCGTAGACGCGGCCCGTGCCCTCTACCAGCGCCTGCGGCTTGCCCTGGTCGGCCAGCTCGCGCAGCGTGTCCAGCACCTGCAGGTCGGTGGCCAGCTCGCCGGCGATGGTGCCCTGCAGGCTGATGGTGTCATCGCCCGGCCCGACATACTGCCGGGCTGCACGGGCGCCCACGCGGTCGCTGCTGGCGTGGCGCCAGGTCATCTGGCGCTGCAGGTCGCCGTAAGCGGCAGTGGAAAGGGAAAACACGAATGTGCCCCAGGTCATCATCATGGTGGTGATCCTCAGTCGCTGAGCCGGGCACCGCGTCGGGTGGCCTTGTCGCGCTCGATCTGTTCAATGGCCTGCCGCACCAGAGCCGTGATTTCGCGGGAGTCAGCGCCGGCTGGCGGGTGGATGTTGATGGTGTAGCTGGAAGGGCCTGTGCCGCCCGCTGAGGCCTGCGCAGCAGCCGGGGTAACCACCGGGGCAGCTGCGGCCATGAGGGGCAGCGCAGCGGCGCCCAGCGCGAATCCGGCCGATGCCTGACGCAACCTGTCGCGGCTGGCCGTGGCGCGTGCGGTGTCGGTGTTGTTGCCTTGACGCGCAATGCGCTGCTCGCGCAGCTGGTCCAGTCGGGTCGGCCCGGCAGCGTTGTCGGCCGCGGTGCGCTGCATGCGCTGGGTCATGCCGGTGCTGATCTGGGTCAGGTGCTCGCCGCCAACCGCTGCTGTACGCAGGCGGTCACGGCTGGCGGTGGCACGATCGGTGTCAGCATCGGCCCCATTCCTTGCGATGCGGCGTTGCCGCAGTTCATCAAGACGGCTGGCTGACTCGGCAGGGCCACCGACGCCCGCCTGCTGCAGGCGCTCGCCCATGCCCGCACCGGCCTGTGTGATGCGGTCGCCAACGCTGGTGACCTGCTGTAGTGGCTCACCCTGGCTGCGGTCGATGCCGCCGGCCAGGCCCTGCATGGTGAAGTCGCCGAACTCTGCGAACACACGCGATGGGCTGTGGATGCCCAGCAGACCCTTGAAGCGATCCATCACGCCCGAGGCGATGCTGGCCACCGCATCCATCGCTGCACTGCCGCTGGAGATGATGCCGGTGACCAGGCCCTGCACCATGTCGATGCCAGCCTGCATCATCCTTGCTGGCCAGCCGAGCAGGATCTGATTGGCGCCGTCCCACATCGCTGTCAGGCCCAACCGGATCTTGTCCCCGTTGAGGGTGAACAGGCCGACGATCAACTGCCATGCGCCCTGCAGGTAGGTCCACGCGCCGCCGACGGCGTTCTGGATGATCGGCAGCATGAAGGTGAACGCTTTCACCAGCCAGCCGACAGCGACGACGGCCATGCGCAGATTTACGGTCAGCACCTGGCCCAGCACCTGACCGAAACCACGGCCGGCAGTGGTGGCGCCCTGCAGCTGCTCGCTGGTGGCCTTGAAGGGGGTGAGCAGCTTCTGCACCCACGCCCAGGCTTTGCCCATGGCATCTGACACCTGCGCCCACACCGGCCCCAGCGGTTCCAGCGCGGTCATCAGCTCGGCCATGATCGGGTTGACCACGTCCACCACGCCCTGCCACACGCCGATCATGAACGCCTTGATCGGCTCCCAGTATTTCCACACCAGCGCGGCGACCACCGCCACAGCGGCGCCAATGGCCAGCACCGGCAGGCTGATGCCGCCGAGCATCGGTAGCAGCATGCGGCCGACATTGAGCAGCATGGGGAAGGCCCGGCCACCCAGCGACAGCACCTGGCCAACCAGTCGGCCGATGCCCCCGCCACCGCTGAGCAGCATCACACCTTTGTGGATCTGTGCCAGCGCCATGGCACCCACGCCGCCAGCAACCAGCAAGCCGCCTAGCGCGGTAGCCAGGGCGGTACCGCCGATGGCCAGCTTGGCGATGGTGGCCACCAGCTGCGGGTTCTTCGTCACCCATTCGGCCATCCGGTCGGCGACCTTGGCCACGCGCGAGGCCAGCTCCTTGACTGTCGGCAACAGGGTTTTGCCCAGGCGCTGGGAAAGCACGGTGGCGCTGTTCTTGAGCAGAATCAAACTGTTTTCTGCCGTACCCGACCGCGCGGCATACTCGGCGTTCATCGAACCGCCGTACTTCTGCGCATCGGCGACCTTGCCGAAGTTCTTCTTCAACAGATCGAGGTCGGTCAGCAGCGGTGCAATCGCACCGATCGACTCGCGGCCGAACAGCTGCGTCATCGTCGCCGCCTGCTCGGCCTTGGGTAGCTTCCTGAGCTTCTCCAGCACGTCGAGGATGGCGCCACCGGCATCCTTCTGCATGGCCTGCGCCAGGTCACTGGTGCTGAGGCCCAGCTTCTTGAACGATTCCACCTGTCGCTTCGTGGCCGCATCGCCCGAGGACAGCGTAAGCAGCATGTTCTTGATGCCGGTGGCCGACACTTCCGATTCGATGCCCATGCCGGCGACGGTGGCGCCCAGCGCGGCCAGCGGGCCGCT